>JAFWOU010000023.1 GCA_017509715.1 Paludibacteraceae bacterium
ATCGCGGAACAGGTAGGTGGTGTGGATACGCAGACTCAGGCTATCGATACTATCGCAACCCAGATGGCTCTGGAAGTGGTATGCATACTCGCCTGCGGCGTATAGCGTATCGTTCGCTAACAGGTGTCCGTCTTGGTAGTGCGGCCAGATATACGGTGTGTCCGTATCGGCGATATCCACCAGATGGTGTTCGCGATGACGTGGATAGATGTTCAGACGCATGGTGATGATGCTGTCGCAGTTATAACTATTGACGAGCGTATCGGTATAGACGCCTGCGTTGTAAAGGAAGCGAGGCGTGTTATGCTTGCTCAGACCGAATCGCAGCGAGTCGCCTTCGCAGATAGATGCCTCTATCGTATCGTAGGTCACAGGCATGACGCGGATATAACGCACGTAGGTGCTGTCGTAACCGTCATGCGTCTGGAAGTGCTTGGTGTACTCACCCGTCTCGTAGATATCCTGACGGTCGAACCATGTATACGGCGTCTCGCTTTGGCAGATCTGTACCGTATCGCGGAAGAGATAGGTGGTGTGGATACGCAGACTTAGGCTATCGATACTGTCGCAACTGTAGTCGCTGTGGAAATGATAAGTATACTCGCCGCTTGCATACAGCGTATCGTTGGTTAACAATTGTCCACCTTGGTAGTGCGGCCAGATATACGGCGTGTCCGTATCGGCGATGTTCACCACCTGATGGTTGTTGTAGCGCGGGAAGACATTGAGTCGGAGCTCGATGATGCTATCGCATCCGTTCTCTATGCGTGTCAGGGTGTCGCGGTAGACGCCGGTCTTGGTGAGGAAGCGCGGCATGTGCGCCTTGGTCAGACCGAAGCGCAAGGAGTCGCCCTCGCAGAGCGTGCTATCCAGATAGGTGATGGTCTGTACGTGGTAGTCTACCAGCAGGTCGTAGATGCTGTCCATCGGGATGAAGGTGCGCAGCGTGTCGTAGTAGTGGATCTGCTGATCGGTCTGCGGCACGGTGAACTGCTGTTGATGGCCGGTGGACCATACGTGGGTATGCGTCTTGTCGGCGGGAGAGCAAACCTGGATGGTGTCACGGAAGACGTGCGTCTCGTGGATCGTCAGGTGGAGGCTGTCCACACTGTCGCATCCGTGGATGCTCGGCATGACGAAGCGGTACTCGCCCGAGTAATGGAGCGTGTCAACCACCGTGGTGTCGGTCGTGCCGTTAGGCCAGGTGTGCGACCATAGGTACGGCAACTCGCGATCGGTGATCATGTCGGTCCGGTGGGTCACTTCGTTGCGGTAACGAACACGCAGGCGCAACTCAATGATACTGTCGCAACCGTTCATGGCCTCCAGCGTGTCGCGGTAGGTGCCCTCGTAGTTGAGCCAACGCTCGATCGTGGTGTTGTTGCGATGGATGTCAAAGCGGTACTCGGCCCCCTCGCAGATGGTATCCACGATCTGGGTGAGATACTGACGGTGGTAGTATACGACCAGCTCGTAGTAGCGGTCGTAGAAACTGTACTGGATCTGCTTGGTAGAATCCTGCAGATGGATGATCGCGGTATCCTGATCCGGTGTGTTGAACTTCAGTTCATGCCGGTCGGCAAAGGTGTGCGTGTACTCCAGGTAAGCCGGATGGCAGATATGTATCGTATCCAGGAAGTGGTATACCGTGTCGGCGATGAGGTGCAACCAATGGTGCTCTTTACAGAGGCGTTGCTCCGAGTCTTGCAGGCCCTGTTGGCTGTCGCATATCGAATCATAATAGCCGGTGAAGTAGTGGTACTCGCCGCCCCAGAAGAGCGAATCGCCCAGGGCAATGTGACGTTCAGTGGTATCCACGGTCAAGGCATCCGCATAGCGCACGGTCCAGCGTACGATGCTATCGCAAGCGTAGGCGCGATCGTTGTGAATATACTGGCTGTGCTGCGTGTCGTACCAAGGTGTAACGTTCACCACGGTGTCGTAGTAGATACCCGGCGTCTTGATCATCGTGTCCTTTGGCCAGAAGAGCTGCACCGAGTCGCCTTCGCAGAGGTAGTAGGTGGTATCTTTCAGTTGTGTCTGACGTGGACGAACTATGATGTGGTGGAAGTACTGGTGGTTGCAATCCCATACGATGGTATCGTGGGTATATTCCACACCGGTCCACTTGCCGCGCCATACGTCGGCAAAGCGTCCATCCTCGCGGTATTGGAACCACGGAGTGATCGTATCACCCAGCACCACCGGATGCTCGGCTATCTCGTCTTCGCAAGCGAAGGTGGAGTCGTTCTTGGCCAGGGTAGGTGTGATATAGAGTACGAGGTTGACGGTCGAGTCACATCCGCAAGCCGTGGTGTCGGTATGCGGTTGCGGACGATGGCGTGCGTCGGTCCAGATCGTGTCCGGGTTTTGGCGACCCAGGATATACGGCAGGTCCGACTCGCAGATGGTGTCGGTGATGGTAATGTTGTAGGTTCGGCCGACCTTGATGTTGACGTGGAAGACCGAGTCGCACGGATGCTTCGGATCGTAAGGCGTTACGGGTACGCGGTCGATGAAAGCAGTGTCTTGCATGAAGGTCTCGTCGCGCCAGGTCACGCCCGCCTGGTCGCAACCTTTCAGGTAGATGGTCGTGTCGTAGGGCAGGGTGATGGTCAGATCGAGGCTGTGGTACTCTTTGATAAAGCCGTTCTCATAGACCGTGTCGGTCCATAGACCGGAGGTGTAGATGGTGTCGTCGCGCCAGATGACGGGATACAGATCCGGTGTGTCGATCTTGCAGACCACCATCTCCTCGCGCATCTCCTGCACCACATTCAGACGGTAGATACTGTCGCATCCGCCAGCTGCCGCTCCCGGAATGATATCCTGATACGGACCGCCGGAGGTGATCGTCTGGCCGTGCCAGCTGATGGTCTCTCCTACGTGCAGGATCTTGGTCTCCAGCTCTGTGAGTGCCGCAAACTGTTGGATCTCATAGTAGACGATGCTGTCGCAACCCGGCATGTTCGGGTTTGCAAAGTAAACGGTATCGCGATAGACGCTGTCTGCCTCCAGCATATAGTAGGTCTTGCCGTTCGGCAGGGTCTTCTGCTGTCCCTCGCAGAGCGTGATCTGCTCGATATGCTTGGCCTGCGGCATGATATAGAGCTTCAGGCGGTAGATACTATCCACGCCCGGAATGGTGCCCGGATAACTGTATTCTACTACTCGTGTCTGGCCCGGCTGGCCGCTGATGGCGTCGTTTTGATGCTCTACCGGTCCGTTCTGCCAATAGAAGGGCAGTTCGCTCTCGCAAATAGCGATCGAGTCTTCTCTCAAGAAGCTCGGATAGATATCCAGATAGAGTTCCCAGATATTGTTGCATCCGCCTTCGGCCTCTTTCTCCAGGGTGTGGGTGCCTGCGGTGGAGAGGTAGATGGTGGTATCGTTGTTCGGACGCCATGCATAGGGAAGCTTGGTATCACCGATGCGTACCGTGTCGCGCTGGTAGAGTGGCTCGCCGATATGCATGAATATCTTGACGATGCTGTCGCAACCGTCCATGGTCCGCAGGTTCTCGATGACGGTCTGACTTTGGTAGTAGTCCTGGCCGTTGTAGCGGATGCCGGCTTCCGGCGAACAGCTGTACATGTGGCGAACGATGGTGTCGCGGTACGACGGCAGTACGGTCAGCCGGAGTACATAGATCGAATCCACTTGCGAGCGTCCCTCTGCCCATATGGTATCCACATAGGTGCCGCCGATCTGGTAGTCCTTATTGCGCCAGCTATATACCTCGCCATCGCATATCGAGAACTGGGTGGTAACGAGGTTGGTGTGCGGCGTAGCTGCTATCACTCCTACACCCAGTTCGTAGACGCTGTCGCAGCCAAACTGCGTAGTGTGGGCATCGCGGTAGAGACCGTCGGTATTGATTTGCTGTCCGTGCCAGATGAGCGTCTCGCCCTGAACGATCGTGGCCGTGTCGTGCTTGAAGAAACTGCTGGCCTTGTCCAGGTTGATACGAACGATCGAGTCGCAACCCGTGGCAGCTGCCAAGGTGTCGTATACTACGGCCGAATGGGTATAAGTGCGACCCTCCCATACTATCTGGCCGCAGAACGTGATGGTATTGACCGTACGTTTTGCCGGCAGAACGGTCAGTACCAGTTCGTAGATGCTGTCGTTGCCCGTACGCGTCTTGTAGCGATCATAATAGTGGATGTTGTTGCCCACTTGGCGGCCCAGGTTTTTCAGGCCGCGCCAGCTGAAGTCCTCGCCCTCGCAGATGGTCAGGTTCTCTACGAAATGGTAGGTATTCTCATCTTTGGTCAGCACGAGGCGCCATAGGTCGCTACAGCCGGTCTCGGCGTTCGGACTCTCGTACTCGTAGGTGCCTGGCTGGTTAAAGACGTCTGTCTTCTCCGTACCGTTGTCCATATAGGTCCAGGTGAATCCGTGCGTACCGCCCAGCGAGCCGCGGGTCTCATGAACCTCGATCGGGTTCTTCTTGATGTGGATGCGTACGAGGGTGTCGCAGCCTAACTTGTCGTAGTAGTAGCCTGCATCGCTATAGGTCTTGCCGTTGTACTCCACCTGCTCGTTGCCGCATATGGTGAAACTGGTCTCTATCTCTTGCAACTCCAGAACGGTCAGGTGCAGACGATAGTAGATGAAGTCGCCCGAGGGTTGCTGCTCAGGATTGGTGAACAGGCCGGTCTGGCTGGCTCGTATGCCGTGCCATGTGATGGTCTCGCCCGGACAGATGGTGGCCACCGAGTCGATCGTGTCTACGTGGTTGACGGTCAGGATAAGCATCTCCGTGGAATCGCAACCGAAGCGGTTTTGCGTGGTGTAGAAATCCACGCCCGTCTCGTGGTAGATTTTGTTGTGCCAGGTGTAACTCTCACCCTCGTTCATGTGGTGGATATACTTGACGGTGTCGGCGTTCAGCACGTTGAGCGAGAGGATCACTACCGAGTCGCACCCCGTATCGTGGTAAGTATGGGTGTAAATACCGCTCTCGGTCAGCGTCTGGTCGGCAAAGGTGTAGCTGGCACCGCGGCATATGGTACGCGTGATGCGTGTCTCGGGGATATACCGTACCGTCAGGTTCAGGATATGCTCTACGCTGTCTATGCCGTTGGCATCCGTCTCGGTCTCTACGTAGCGATGCGACTCCTGGTACGCATGTCCGCGCCATATATAGGTCTCGCCCGGACAGATCGTGACGGTCAGTTCGTCGCGGATCACTTCGCGGTCCACGATCACGGTGATGATACTGTCGCAACCCGTGGATGCGGTATAGTGGATGGGGTAGGTGCCCGGTCCCGAGATCAGGGTGTTGCGATAGGCTACCGGGAAGTCGCGGAAGGTGACACGCTCGGTGGTGTTGTAGCGCGGATTGACGCTCAGTACCAGCACGAAGAGCGAATCAATCTGGGTCTTGGTGTTGTCGGTGTAGAGCGTGTCTACATAGCGATTCGCATAACGGTAGGTCCGGCCACGCCATAGATAGTCATCACCCTCGCAGATAGCTACGTAGTCGGTACGCATGTTCATCTGCGGTACGGCTTCCTTCAGGCCTACGCCCAGCGTATAGACACTGTCGCAGCCCATCGAGTTCTGATGCTTGTCTTCGTAGAGGCCGGAGTTATGGATAGTCAGCCCGTGCCATGTGATGGTCTCGCCCGGCACGATGGTAGCCGTGTCGTGATGATGGAACGGTATGCCGCGCACCAGGATCGTGGTGATGATACTGTCGCAACCCAACACGGTGCTCAGCGTATCAACGACGACGGTCGACTCGGTATAGGTTCGACCGTTCCATTCGATGCTCCCGCAGAACGGTATAGTCTGCGTTCGGCGTATGACGGGATGCACGGTCAGGGCCAGGTGGTAAATGCTGTCCTTGCCGGTGGCGGTTACATAGCGGTCGTAATAATTGGAAGTGGCTCCGATACCCTGACGGTTCAGACCATCCATGCCATGCCAAGAGAAGTTCTCGTTCTCGCAGATGGTCATCGCCTCCTCAAAGTGATAACTCGTCTCACCGGGCGCCTGATATCTCTGTCCATTAACGCCGTTGGCCGCATGGGTGTTTACCACCGCACCCAGCATCATCACACCAACGAATAGTCTATGTAGTATCTTATTCATATCGCAAATTCTATAAAAACTCCTTCACTCCTTACTGATAACACATACATCCCTGATGCAGTCCCGGACGAGCCGTTCGGCTACCTCCGATCATATAGGTCAACTTCGCTCCGGCAAAGAACGGAACGATACGGGTGTCTTGGAGTGTGTTGATAAACGGATATACCGTCGCCTTGGTGGCGTTGGCAGCATCCGGCACGATCAGTTCGGGCTTTGTCTCCCATTTGCCGGCCAGGTTGTTGAGTCCGTACTCGAAGTAGAAACCCAGCTTCAGCACGTGACATACGGCGCTGCGGGTGGGCACCGACGATAGCAGGTCGTAACCTATCTCGCCGATCAGCGAGACACCGATATTCAGACGGTTGTTGTGCTTGCTGTCAAACGCATAGTCGGTATAGCCGCGGTCGGGCATGTTCTCAAAGGTGACATTATAGTCCTGATTGGTGGCACTCAGGTTGTACGAACCTGTGATGTGCGACTTGGGATTGATGGCATAACTCAACTTCGGACCGGCGCCCAGATAGAAACCGTGTACATAGTAGCCGAACAGGATAGGCACGTCGATGAAGTTCCACTCCTGTACATCCACTTGATCCACGCGATAGTGGAATGTCGTGGCTTTGCCCTGAGTATCATGCCCCGGAAAATGGCGTGTGTAGGTGTCTACCAATAGCGAGGAGCGATGAAAACCCAGTTGCGCACCGATGCTGGTCCAAAAACCGCTGTTTCTGAATTCGTAACCCAGGCCGACACTGCCGCCTACGTTGCCTTTTGATACGGCACCGGCTGCATTCATCTGCAACATCGAGTAGCCTACACTACCGCTCACGTATCCGAAATGATAGTTGTCACCCGTTAGTCCGCCGCCACGGTTTCGCCATGCTTGCGCCTCTATCGTGCCGACCGTGCTGAACAACAGGAGCATAACTACTAATAGTCTATATGTCACGTGTTTCATATTCATATAAATAAATACTAAAAGCGTGCAAAGTTATATAAAATATTTTATATACACAAATTTTTGTTTATTTTTGGTGCTGTTTTTCTGTTTTTCTATGCCAAAAGCGTTCAAAATGGTGTAGTTGTGCACTTTTTTTTGCGTATGTCGAAAAAAAACCGTACCTTTGCAGGCTGAATTGATTGAAATGAATGAATTTTTGGAAATAGAGGAGGAAGTGCTGCGGATGCTCAAGACCGTCTTCGACCCGGAGATACCTGTGAATGTGTACGATCTTGGGTTGATCTACGGCGTGGATATCGACGGTAGCAAATGTCACATCACGATGACGCTTACCGCTCCCAGTTGTCCGGCCGGCGACTTCATCGTGGAGGATATCCGGCAGAAGGTGGGAAGCGTAGAAGGTATCGACGATGTGCAGGTGGATGTCGTCTTTGAGCCCGAGTGGACCAAGGATATGATGTCCGAAGAAGCCAAACTGGAGCTGGGCTTCCTCTAACCCGTAACCCATAACCCGTAACCCGTAACCCATAACCCATAACCCGTAACCCATAACCCATAACCCGTAAACCCGAAACAATATGATATATTTCTTAAGCGATGCGCATCTTGGCTCTAAGGCTATCGGCCGCGGATGGGCGCAACAGAAAAAACTGATCAACATGCTGGAGATGATGGCCGAAGATGCTGTTAGCATCTACATGATGGGTGATATGTTCGACTTCTGGTTCGAGTACTACTCGCGCGACAAGTCCAAGAAGGAGTTCTCGCCGCTGTTCCGAACCATCCGTCGTATCGTCAAGAGCGGCATTCATGTGCACTACTTCACGGGCAATCATGATATGTGGACCTTCGGCGGTCTGGCTGCGCTGACGGGTATGGAGGTGCACTTCGAGCCCTGCACGATCAAGCGGTACGGCAAGACCCTCTATCTGGCACATGGTGACGGGTTGACGCCCTTCGATGTAGAGTCGTCTATCTATAGCAGCGAGGCGCGCAAACGCATCAAGCATTTTCAGACGCTTCGCAAGATATTCCACAACGAGTTCCTGCAGTTCTGCTTCCGTTGTCTGCCCCCGAAACTGGGTAATAAGATCGGCTACGGATGGGCCGCTAAGAGTCGTCGTAAGGAATTTGAAAACCCTTGTCCCTTCAAGGGCGAGAAGGATGAGGAACTCGTGCTCTTTGCCAAGGAGGAGGAGAAGCTCGGGAACCACCGTGATTTCTATATCTTCGGTCATCGTCATATCGAGCTTGATCTGCAGTTGGAGAAGGGCGCACGCGTGATCATCCTGGGTGACTGTTTCCGTCAGTGGACCTATGCCAAGTTGGATCACCACGGCAACCTAACAATGCATAATTTTGAACCCGCTGAGACCCACCGAGATGCATAGCCGCGAGGAGAAATTGCAGGCCTTCGGTCGGCTGCTCGACATCATGGACGACCTGCGTGAGAAATGTCCGTGGGACCACAAGCAGACCTTCGACTCGCTGCGCGAGAATACTATCGAAGAGACCTACGAACTGGCTACCGCTATCTCACGTCACGACATGACCGAAATCAGCAAGGAGTTGGGCGATGTCCTGCTCCACGTCGTCTTCTATGCTAAGATGGGGTCGGAAACGGGCGAGTTCGATATCGCCGACGTCTGCAACCGCATCAGCGACAAGCTTATCTTCCGTCATCCCCACGTATACGGTCAGGAGGCTGCCCAGAATGCTGAAGAAGTGAGCCGGCTCTGGGAACAGGTCAAGCTGCGTGAGAAAGGCGGCAACAAGACCGTACTGGGTGGCATACCTGATAGCCTGCCCTCGCTCGTGAAAGCCTATCGCATCCAGGACAAGGTGGCCAACGTCGGTTTCGACTGGAAGCAGCGCGAGGATGTCTGGGCTAAGGTGCACGAAGAACTCCACGAATTGGAGGCCGAACTCCGTAAGGCCGACGGTGGAGATAAAGAAGCGGAGTTTGGCGACCTGCTATTTGCGATGATCAATGCCGCGCGGCTCTACAAGATACGTCCCGACAACGCCTTGGAGCATACCAACCTCAAGTTCATGCGCCGCTTCAATTATGTAGAGGAGCAAGCGCACATGCAGGGCAAGGCGCTACGGGATATGACGCTCGAGGAGATGGAGAACCTCTGGCAAGAAGCCAAACAGCACGAATCCGCTACTTGACCGGCTGTTCAAACCAGGCTTCTATCGGCGAATATTTCTGACCGGCTGTGGAGGATAAGGTCAACGAGATACGATGCGTTCCCGACTTCTTAACCACATACTGAATGGCTGTAGGGAAGATATACGTCTCCGCCGTAAAACGCAGCAGACCGTTCTTCGGATCCGAGTCGGTCAGCAAAAACGGACCATAGACCGAGTCAACCAATAGCTCCAGTTGCATGGCCGAGGTGTCGCAACTTACACGAAATTCGGTCAAATTATTATAAACACCATTCAGTAGGATATTGCCGCGCAGGGTGTCGCCCACCGATACGGTATCTCCATAATGTATGGTATCGCGCACGCCCGCAGGTGTACTGCGAGATAAATAGGAAACTTGGATACGAGGTGTGGAAGACTGCTCACCTATCAGACAAGAACTCAGCAGCAGACTGCCAACAGCCAAAGTAACGAAGAAATAAAGAAAATGTTTCATAGTTGTGCGGCATAAAAGACTCGAACTTTCACTCCTTTCGGAACCAGATCCTAAGTCTGGCGCGTCTACCAATTCCGCCAATGCCGCGGGTAATCGAAAATCATTCTCGATGTCGAAGGAGTTTCCGACCTTTATCGGAATGCCCGGAGGCATCTTTTGACTTTCGACTGAAAAGCGGGTGCAAAGGTACGAAGAAATTTTGACATATGCAAGAAAATACACAAACTTTTTATCATATTTTGCCAAATGGGCTCAAAATTGTGCACCGACTCACCGATTCGCCGGTAGCTTTTGTCGGTGTGATGGTAGGTGCCGGTACGCGTGACGAACTGCCGGAAGAGAATGGCATGGCCCACTATATCGAGCATTGTGTCTTCAAGGGTACGACCCATCACTCTGCGCGCGCCATCATCCATGCCATCGAGGGTATCGGCGGCGAGATCAATGCCTATACCACCAAGGAGGAGACCACTTTCTATGCCGCTACCCTCTGCGAACATATCCGGCAGACCTTGCACCTCATCGCTGAGATGATCCTGGAGCCCACCTTCAAGAAGGAGGAGACCGACAAAGAGCGCATGGTCATCCTCGACGAGATTGAGAGCTACAACGACCAGCCTTCCGAACTCATCTACGACGATTTTGAGAATTTTATCTTCGCCGGCAGTAGTCTGGCGCTGCCCATCCTGGGCACCAAGAAGTCGCTCCGGCATATATCCTCCCGGCCGGAATATGCTAAGAACTGGCTGCGTGCCCACTATACACCTGACCGCATGGTCGTCTTCTGTCAAGGCAACGTCCGGCCCGACCGAATCTTCCGCCTGGCCGAGCGCGAGTTCGGACAGCTCCAAGTCCTGTCAGAGTCGCCCTCTCACCGACGGTCAACCGACGGTCAACCGACAGTCAACCCCAACGTCAGTACACTCGCAGAGCGAGAACGCACCTTCCGGCGCCGTACCCACCAGACTCATGTTATGATCGGGCAACGCGCCTATCCGCTTGGTCACGAACGCCAACTGCCCCTCTATCTGCTCAACAACATCCTGGGCGGAGGAAGCCTGAATAGCCGACTCAACCTCAGCATGCGCGAGACGCACGGACTAGTCTATCAGGTCGAGTCCACCTACACACCGCTAAGCGATACCGGCTACTGGGCCACCTATTTCGCGTGCGAACCCGAACATGCCGAGCAGTGTATGACCGTCTTTCGTCATGAACTCGAACGCCTCCAGGACCGACCTCTCACGGCTTCCCAACTCCGTAGTGCCCTGCGCCAACTACGCGGCCAGATGGCTATCGCGGCCCAAAACCAGGAGAATAGTGCCTTGGCGATGGCCAAGTCGATGCTCTACTTCTCTTGCGCACCTACATGGCAGGAAACCTACCAAAAGATCGCACAAACTACTTCCGAACAACTGCTCCAAATCAGCCGCGAAATCCTCTCGGTTGACAACCTGCTAACCCTGCGCTACGAATAACGAACATTTTGTCGTTTATTTTCGGTTTTTCGTTACATTTTTACAAATTGTCACTCAAAAATGGGCAAATTGCGTCAAAAACTGCATTTTTTTGCGCAAAAATTTGCTCATGTCATTTTTTTTTCGTAATTTTGCGGCGATTTTGCATAGTAATACGATAAAATCAATATAATTAATTAATGTTATGAAGAAATTATTTACGCTCTTATTGCTTGTAACAGCAACTTTGGCAGTGTATGCGCAGAAAGAGGTTAGCGGTGTCGTCGAGGACGAACAAGGCCAGCCTGTTATCGGCGCCAGCGTCATTGCCAAGGGCACCACGATCGGTACCGCTACGGATATCGATGGTCAGTTCAAGATGGACGTTCCCGCTACGGTGAAGACCCTGATCGTTACCTTCATGGGAATGGAGAAGAAGGAAGTTGCTGCAGGCAAGAATCTGAAGATTGTGCTTCGTGAGGACGCTAAGCTGCTCGATGAGGTGGTTGTTACCGGTTACGGTAACGTCAGCAAGGGCGGCTTTACCGGTTCGGTAGAAGCCGTTAAGGCAGAGGACATTGAGAAGAAGAACCCCTCCGATGTTACCAAGGCTATGGCCGGTGAGGTGGCTGGTGTTCAGGTGGTTAACTCCAGTGGCCAGCCGGGTTCGGTAGCCTCGATCAATATTCGTGGTATCGGATCTATTACGGCCAATAGTTCTCCGCTGTACGTAGTGGATGGTATCGCACTCGATGCAGGTTCGATCAGCTCGATCGACCCGGGTGACATCGCTTCGCTCACCGTCCTCAAGGATGCAACAGCTACCTCGTTGTATGGTAGCCGTGGTGCTAACGGTGTCGTTGTGATCACTACCAAGAAGGGTAGTTCCCACGGCGATGATGGCAAGATCGAGATCGACGTCAAGGGTGGTGCTAACATGCGTCTGCTCCCGCTCTACGACGTGATCGATAGCCCGGAAGACTATGTTACCATGTGCTGGCAGAGCTTGTACAACCAGAACATGATCACTTCCAACAACCAGACCAAGTCGGTCAATTATGCCAACAAGAACCTGTTCGGTGCGAACGGTATTCCTACAATCTACAACCTGTGGGATCAGCCGGGCAACCTGCTCATCGATGCAACGGATGCTGCCGGTAATGTCAACCCGACATTCTCCCGCTCGGCCAATCGTCTGCCTCAGTTCCAGAACATGGATTCGTGGTACAACACCATGTTCCGCAACGGACTCAAGCTGGAGGCAACCGCTAAGATTAGCGGTGGTAGCGAGAAGCTGAACTACTACACCAGTTTCGGTTACCTCAAGGACGAGGGTTACTATACCGCTTCCAATTTCCAGCGTTTCAATACGCGTGCTAACATCAACTACCAGGCTAAGAAATGGCTCAAGGGTGGTCTGAATATCCAGTATTCGTACGCATCGATCAACAACCCGGGTCAGGGTAGCGATGCTAACAACGGTTTCTTGTTTGTCAACCAGATCCCGTCGATCTATCCGGTATACGTTTACGATCCTGCTACGGGTAAGCCGATGGTAGATCCGAAGACCGGTGGTAAGATGTACGACTATGGTGACAACGGTAACCCCAACATCGATGAGGAAGGCGGACGTCCGTATTCGTTCGGTATCAACCCTGCCGGTGCACTCGAGTGGGATAAGCAGAAGACTGTTCGCCACCAGACCGTGGCTAACACCTTCCTGGAGTTCAAGCTCTACGAGGGCCTCAAGTTCACCCTCAACCTGGGTGCTCAGTACATGAATAGCCGCTCCAACAGCATGACCAACAAGTACTACGGTAATGCCGCAGGTATCGGCCGTATCGGTACGTCGCAGTACAACTACCTGGCTGTCACCAGCAACCAGTTGCTCGAGTACAACAAGTCGTTCAACGAGCATACTATCCGACTCATGGCCGGTCATGAGACCACGTATTTCACCTACAACTATCAGTATGGTTACAAGAAGAATATCGTGCTCGATGAGTATCCCGAGCTGAGTAACGCCGTCAGTATGGACGGCGTAGAGGGTTACACCCGTACCAGCACCCTGGAGTCGGCACTGGCTACCGCTACCTACGAGTACGACAACCGTTACCACATTACCGGTAACTACCGTGCCGACGGTTCGTCTAAGTTCGCTAAGGGTCACCGCTGGGGTCACTTCGGATCGGTAGGTGCAGCATGGAGCTTCACCAACGAGCATTTCTTCGAGGGTACTACCGCTGCCGACTGGCTCAAGAACGGTAAGCTCCGTCTGAGCTGGGGTGTGCTGGGTAACCAGGACATCGGCGACATGCTCTATACCGACCACTATAATATTGAGAACGTAAACGACATCCAGGGTTATCCGTGGGCATACAAGGGCAACCCCAACCTCACTTGGGAGCGCACCAGCACCATCGACCTCGGTCTCGAGTTCTCGATTGCTAAGTACCTCGACGTTGAGTTCGACTACTTCTATAAGAAGACCGACAACATGCTCTTCCCGCGCTACGTGGCTCCTTCGCTCGGTTACGGTGGCTATTATGTAAACGATGCAGCTATGGAGAACCAGGGTATCGAGTTCGACTTGAAGGCTCACCTGATCGACCTGCGTAACGTGAAGTTGAACTTCCGCATCAACGGTGGCTACTATCGCAACAAGATGCTGCTCATGCCTATCGACGGTTATGATGACAATGGTAACCCCGAGCGTATGATCATGTCGGGCGGTATGTCTGTTGGCCACTCCACGGCCGATTGGTATATGGTTCATTACGAGGGTGTCAACAATCAGGGTCAGGCTATGTACACCGCATACTACGATGCAACCAACGGTGGTGGCTTCGGTCACACCTCGGCTGACCTCGACAACACGGGCGACAACTACATCTCGTCTGTTTACGAGTACCAACTCAAGCACCCTGATGCTGATATCCGCACCGTATCCGTTACCAACGAGGAGTACACCTACGCAGGTAGCAACTATGTTGGCAAGAGCTATATGCCTGACCTGGACGGTGGTTTCGGCCTCGACCTGGAAGCATACGGTGTAACGCTCAGCATTAGCTGCTCGTATCGTATCGGTGGTTATGGCTACGACAACATGTACGCCAGCCTCATGCATAGCGACAAGATCGGTTCGATGAACTGGCATAAGGATATTAAGAACGCGTGGACGGAGAACAACACCAATACCAATATCCCGCGTCTGAGCAACGGCGCTGATGACTATGCTAACGCAGCCAGCGACCGCTTCCTGACCAGCAACTCCTACCTGAGCTTGAACAATATCAACTTGGGTTACAAGTTCCCGAAGAAGTTGATCGAGAAAATCAAACTGACCAACCTCCACATCTGGGTAGCAGCCGACAACCTGGCTATCGCAACCGCACGTAAGGGCTACAACCCGATGATGTCGTTCAGCGGTTCCAACGGTTACGACGATTATAGCCCGCTGTCCACCATCATGGGAGGTATTAAAGTTCAATTCTAAAACATAGGAGGTTACGACAATGAAAAAACTAACATTTGCATTTATTACCCTCGCGTTGGGTTTGGGTCTCACCTCTTGTGGTGACAGTTTCTTGAACCAATATCCGGAGGGAGGCGTGCTGCTGGATGAGCAATACCAGCAGTTGCCCGACAAACTGCGTGGTTCGATCTTTGGTATCTACTCCAAACTGTATGAGTATAGTGACCACGAGACGTTCGGAAAACGTTCGCTGGATATGTATAGCGATATTCAGTCTGGCGATATGGCGATGAAGAAAGTACCTTACGGCTGGTTCGAGAGCTACGAGCGTGGCTACTACTACGCTTACAACCGTAGCTATGCTTGGTCGTTCTTCTACGAGATTATCAACCTGGCCAACCTCTGTGACAAGGCTATGATCCTGGACGTAGACGACAAGGGTGTTTCGATGGACAAGCAGATCATGAACGTCATGGCAGCCGGTGATACACCGACCGATGAGATCGCGCTGAGCGGTTACTACTACGGCCAGGTGCTGGCTATCCGCGGTTGGGCATATGCCAACCTGCTGGATATCTACACCGATCCCCGTGATAAGGACAATGCCGACCTGGATGCCAAGGCACTGCCTATCTACGTAGGTAAGGACATTATCAACGACACCCTGGGTGCTCCGCTCTCTACCGTTGGTGAGGTATACGACCGCGTTTACGAGGACCTCTCCGAGGCTATCGACCTCATTGAGTATTATAGTCAGTACAACCAGCGTCTTTCCAAGCTGGAGATCGATGCCGACGTGGCTCGTCTGATGCTGGCTTACGCTATGCTTAACCATGGTGACAAGAGCGTCACGATCGCCGGTGGTAAGAACTGCTACCAGATCGCCCTCGATATGGCCCAGGCTGTTATCGCAGGTGGTAAGTATACCATGCTGCCCAATACCGACCTGCTCACCACGGGCTTCTGCGACGTCAATGCCGCTAACTGGATGTGGGGTCAGGATGTGACCGTTGAGACCACAACTGCACTCGGTTCTTTCTTCGGACAGGTGGATATCCACTCCTATAGTTACGCTGCAGCTGGTGCCACCAAGGGTATTGACAGCAAGCTCTACGACGAGATCGTAGCCAAGGGTTGGGACAACCGTGTCAACTGGTTCCGCTCTTCGACGCAGAAATTCCCCTACTGCCCGGATGGTAAGTTCTATAGCCCGAAGTACAAACACACCACCGATCTCGACAAGGTGGATCGTGACTGGCTCTGCGACAACGTATTCATGCGTATGGAGGTGGCTTACCTGATTGCTGCCGAGGCTGCTTGGAGCAACGATGATTACACCACCGCTGTCAACTACCTCAAGCAGCTCTGCGACGAGCGCGTCATCAGCGGCCAGGAGGCGGCTTACGCTACATGGCTCGGTACGCTCACGTCGGCAAGTGCTGTCAAAGAGGCTATCGTCTACAACTGGCGTGTTGAGATGTGGGGCGAGGGCTACTCCATGCAGATGCTCCGCCGTCTGCAGAAGCAGCGTACCCTGGGTTCCAACCACCTCAGCCGTGCCGACAAGACGCTCGACATCACCAGCGCCGAGGGCGAGCAGTTCCAGTGTGAGATTCCTACCTCTGAGACTCGTTACAACCCGAGCCTGAAAGATAAGACTACGCTCACCAACAAATAAGAAAAAACGTTAAGTTTTACTAATAGATTTATTCACTAAAAACAAATCAATTATGAAAAAGTATTTAGTTGTATTTGCAGCTCTGGCATTGGTTTTTGCCGGCTGTAAGGATCCGAACAACAATCCGACTTCGGAGTACACCAAGATTGCTTTCAAGGACGCAAGCGTATCGATTAGCCCGGAGGAGCAGCTGAAGCTGACGCTCGTTTGGGAGCCGACCAGCCTGGAAGCTCCGGTTTGCGAGTGGAGCACGAGCGACGCTAATGTCGTTACCGTTAAGAACGGCGTGATCACCGGTGTGGCTGCAGGTGAGGCTAAGATCACCGCTAAGTTGGGTGACCTGACCGCAGTTTGCAACGTAACTGTTAAGAGCCTTCAGGATATGCTCGAGTGGGCCGGATGGACGATCTGGAACTTCGACAGCGAGCAACCGCTCTGTGACCCTGTTGACATCGAGTTGAAAATTGGTACGGTTAAGTGCGTTATGTATCCGGCAAATGCTTATGTTTGGGATACCAACATCACTCCGGTTTACGAGGGTAAGGACATGACCGGCCTGAGCGGCGAAGGTTTTGTACTCGAGGTTATGAACATGCCGATCTACGTCATCGATGAGGGTGAATACAAGGGCTACTACGTAGGTAACAGCTACCTCTCGATTGTGGATCCTGCTAAGTTCAACCCCAACGACACCGCTTATGCTTACTGCGCACCTGCAGGCAAGCTGGGTGATGCTGCTAAGTGGTACGATATGCTCACCAACGAGGAGTCGACCTATGAGTATTCTGAGGCCTTCACCGGTACCGAGCTCTCGATCATCGACTGGGACAACAGCAAGCGTTACTACTGGTTCGGTCTCGGTGGCACCGGTATTTATGCCGGCGACGAGACGGAGGTTTACTATCGCAGCAACGTGACCTGGTTTGAGAACCAGTATGGTCTGAAGCTCAACGAGGCTGGTGACGACTTCGTACAGCCTGCTGTATGGGGCGAGATGACCGAGAAGTACTACGAGAAGCTGCCTGATCAGGCTGCTAAGAAGGAGCTGAAGCCGATGAAGATGATGCGTCGTGAGATGCCGAAGTTTGACACGAAAGTTGTTAAAATGGACAAAAACGTGCTGATCAAGAAGTAATTCAGGCCTTATTCTTTAAAAAAATCCTGCATACATTTGCGTATGTGGGATTTTTTTTGTACCTTTGCCGCGTAATTTGGAAAATTCTACGCATATGAAAAAGATATTTGGTATTCTTTGCGCTTGTTTGATGAGCGTTGCGGCATGGGCAGTTATGGCCACGCCGGAGTTGATCACCCGGACTCAGGCCGACGGTACGACCGTCCAGCTCCGCCTCGTGGGTGATGAGTTCCATAGTTACTATACCCGCCCGGATGGTACCCCCGTGCGGCTCAATAGCCGTGGTATGTGGGTCGACGATGCCTCGGTGGCTACTCCCTCTGCCTCCGCACTGCGCGCACGTCGCGTAGCCCAGCAGAAGCAGTTTGCGGCTACCTTCCCCCTGTCCGGTTCGCCTCATAGCGTAGTCATCCTGGTCAATTTCTCCGACCAGACCTTCCGCTACACGCAAGCCGACTTCCAGAAGATGCTCAACGAGTCGGGCTATAGCACCAACGGTGGTGTAGGCTCCGCTCGCGACTATTTCATCGCCAGCTCCGACAGTATCTTCTCGCCCATCTTCGATTGCTACGGACCTGTCACGCTGAGCAACAATTCGGCTTACTACGACAAGAATACCGCCAAGATGGTCGTCGAGGCTTGCAACAAGGTGTCTTCCGAACTGGGCATCAATATGGCCCAGTATGATACCAACAACGATGGCCGCCTGGACAACGTCTTCATCTACTATGCCGGCCACAACGAGGCCGAGGGTGGCGCATCCACTACCATCTGGCCCCACCGCAGTATTGTCAGCACCGGCGACCGCGTAGATGGCAAACTGATCTACGACTATGCTTGTACCTCCGAGCTCCGCGGTTCGGCCGGAACGTCCATGTGCGGTATCGGTACGTTCTGCCACGAGTTCGGCCACGTGCTCGGTCTGCCCGACTACTACGACACCGACGACCAGTACGACCAGCAGTATACCGTCGGCTCATGGGATATCATGTGCTCCGGTAGCTACAACGGCAACGGCAAGACGCCGCCCAGTTACACGGCCGGTGAGCGCTTCCAGCTCGGTTGGGTCACCCCCGTCCAGATCACCGACCCCGGTGTCTATACCCTGGCGCCCATTGAGGACGGATCCAAGCAGATCTTCCTCATCGCCAACGGCACCCACAACCTCAGTTGGGAGTCGGCCAGCCCCAATGAGTACTGGCTCCTGGAGAACCGCCAACGTATCGGTTGGGACCGCCACTCCACCAGCCTGCCCGGTACGGGTATGCTCATCTGGCACGTCGACTATAACGCCGCCGCGTGGGGCAACAATACGCCCAACAACGGTCAACCCCTCCGCTACGACATCGAGGAGGCCGGTGGCGTACGTGGCTATGCCGACGGTGCCGATCCCTATCCCGGTACCCGAAACGTCACCACCTTTACGCCGATGCTCCACAACGGCACCATCGTAGAGCAACCCCTCTACGACATCGTCGAGAGTGCACAGCATATCACCTTCACCTTCAAGTCCAGCGACTTCATGATCCTGCCTACCGAACTGCCGATCATCGAGAGCACCTACAATCCTGACACCAAGGTCAGCTATTCGCCGGGTAGCCGCCTTAAGATCGTAGGCGAAGAGATGTCTACCGAGGAGGACGTGCTGATTAGCATCAATGGCAAGGGCTTCCAGATCTCGCTCGACAGTATCAACTGGACCAACGGCTTCAACGTACGTCCCACTTCCGCTAACCTGGAGCAGGATATCTTCGTGCGTTACCGTCCCAATAAGATGGTCTGCACCACCGAGCGCGGTACCATCACCGTCCGCCAGGACGCTAAGATCGGTACCTACGCCGTACGTGCTACCTGTCCGCGTCCGACGCTCATCGAAGCGCCCTACGTGGATAAGATAGAGGAGGTTACCCCCACCTCGTTTAAGGTGCGCTGGACACCCCAGGCAGATGCCGAGTTCTACTACGTCACCCTCTATCATATGGAGGATGGCCAGGAGACCACCATGGAGAGCTTCGAGGGCTTTGACGACGAACTGACCGTCCAGGAGTCCGGCTGGTACACCAGCTTCTACCGCACTACCTCCAAGGCCAAGGAGGATGGCGCCGTATCTATGTGGTTCAAGGAGAACAACGAGACCATGATCACCCCGATCTACTCGCTGCCCGTCACCCAACTCAGTATGTGGCTCAGCGCTCCCGCTACCACCGATGCCGAAGTCGGCTTCCTCACCCTCATCGGCTATAGCGATGCCGGCATCGATACGCTGGAGAATATCTCCATCACCAAGAGCACCAAGAAGTATACCTACACCCGCACCTTCGAAGAGTCGAAGGGTTATCGCCGCTTCCAGATGGTCTATACCTCTATCGGCGGTGAGGGTGTCTGCATGGATGCTTTCTGCACTACGTTCAATCAGAAAATCGTCTATACCTACAAGGGACGCGAGAAGGAAATCACGGCTATCGAGGGCGAACTGGCTGAGGACTATACCGTCTTCTATGCCTACGACCTCACGCCGGGTACTACCTACTACGTACGTCTCCAGTGCTCCGAGAACAAGGGCTGTAGCGAACATCTCAGTCCGCTTGGCATGGAGGTCTTGGTCTTCACCAAAGAGGGCGAGGCCAGCGATTCGCGCCATCTGACCGTGGCTTACGACTCGATCACTTACAATCCCGCTACCCACGTGGTCTATCTGCCGCAGTCGCTCCAGAAGGGTAGCCTCTGCATCTATGATGCCGATGGCAACCTCACCAAGCGCATCCCCGTCAGCCCGACCAACAATATCGTGGTGCTGCCCGATAGCGAGTTCTGCCGCGGAGCACTCTATCTGCTCAAGTATATGCCGGAGGATAAGATGAACCGCAAGAGTCCGTGGATCAAGATCATCTTCCAATAATCCAACCGAAAAGAGAGGCCCGCAAGCCTCTCTTTTTTATCTATAACCCATAACCTGTAACCCGTAACCCGTAACCCGTAACCCATAACCCATAACCCATAACCCATAACCCATAACCCATAACCCATAACCCATAACCCGTAACCCGTAACCCATAAAACCATTACCCTCTCGCCAACCGGATCACTTCCTCCGCAATCCGCTTAGCCGAATCGGGTTCGGCCAGTTGCAGCACGTTCTCATGCAGCTTCTCCAGTCTCTCCTTGTCTTGGATCAGTTCCAAAGCCGTTCCCACCAGTTTCTCGCCGGCCTCGGCATCGCGCACCAGCACTGCTGCATCTCTTCTCACCAGCGCCATCGCGTTGTGGGTCTGATGGTCTTCGGCTACGTTGGGCGAAGGTACCAGTATGGCCGGTTTGCCCAGCAGGCATAGCTCGCTGATCGAACTGGCGCCGGCACGCGAGATGACCAGATCGGCCGTGGCATACCTATCCGGCATATCGTTCAGGAAAGCCAGACACTCGATATTCTTCGGACTGCCGGCCGCTTCCCATGCCGCGTGGCATTGCTCGTAGTAGATCTTACCGGTCTGCCAAACGACGTGGATACCGTTGAAGGCTGACAGCTGATGGCTGATGGCCTGTTTCATCGCTTCGTTGATCGTCCGTGCACCCAGGCTTCCGCCGATCACCAGCAGATTCCTTTCGCCCTTCACCTCTCGCCTTTCGCCTTTCAGCAGGTTCTGACGCACCGGATTGCCGGTCAGTATGATCTTTTCGGCGGGGAAGAAACGCTCCATATCGGGATACGCCACGCATATCTTCTTCGCGTCGTTCTTTAGTAGCTTATTCGTCACGCCGGCAAAGCCGTTCTGCTCTTGCAGCAGGATAGGTACCCCCATGCGGGCAGCCACCTTCATCGCTGCCCCAGAGGCATAACCGCCTACGCCTACGCCTACGTCCGGACGGAAATCGCGTATGATACGCTTGGCCTGGATCATCGAGCGCAGCAGGTCGATCACTACCGACACGTTCTTCCAGGGCTGTGCCCGGTTGAAGCCGCGCACCGGCAGTCCGATGATCTTGTACCCCGCTTCGGGTACACGCTCCATCTCCATGCGACCCAGCGCACCTACAAACAGTATCTCTGCCTCTTTGTCCAGTTCGCGGAGCGCATTGGCGATACTCACTGCGGGGAAGATATGTCCACCGGTTCCCCCTCCGGAAATTAGGTACTTCATAGCTATTATGCTTCTTCGGTTATTACGGGTTCAATCACCAGCTCAGGTGCTTGTTCTTTCGGTTCCGGCTCCATGATGAGCAGTTCGGGTATGTCGTTCTTGCTCTCCTCCTCGGTGCCGCTCACGCGCTTGCGCAGCATGGTCTGCTCGCGGCTCACGCACATCATGATGCCGAAGTACAAGCTCGTCACGATGGCGCTCGTACCGCCTCTGGTTATCAGTGGCAGGGGTTGTCCCGTCACGGGTCCCAGACCCACCACCACCATCATCGAGATCAGCGCCTGACACGTCAGCATCAGCGCCAAGCCCATCATCATCAGCATCGAGGCATAGTCGTCAAACCGGCTCGACACGTAGCAGGCCCGGAACAGTATGGCCAGGAACAGAAACATCAGAAACGCCGCTCCTATCACGCCCGACTCCTCTACGATGATCGCAAAGATATAGTCGGCATAGGCCACGGGCAGGAAGTCACGCTCCTTGCTATTGCCCGGCAGTACGCCCAGCGGCGACTTACCGCCACGCCATACGGCCAGCAGCGAGAACGTCCGCTGGCTGTTCTTGTTCTGCATGTCCTTGCGGATCTGCGCCTTCTCGTAGGCCCGTTGCTGTTCAGGCGTCATCTTCGCCATCTTGGCCTGCTCTTCCTTGCTCTCCTGGGCTTTCTTCTTAAACTCATCAATACGCTGCACCCAGGTGTTGGCGCGCTCAAACGGACCAGACAGGCTGTGCCCTTGGCTAATCAGCAGTTTGGCACTTCCCAGACCTACCACCAGCATCAGCAGCGGGATGAATACGCACATCAGGATGTATTTCCATTGTATCCGCGCCAGGAACAGCAGCGCCACAAAGATGATCCATATCAGTACGGCCGTCGAGAGGTTGTTGAGCAATATCGGCACCGTGGTCACGATTGCTACGCCTGCCGACCAGTAGAAATACTTCCGTTTCTCAGCGTCATCCTTGGCGCGCGAGAGCAGGTCGGCAATCACCACCACCATCGATAGCTTGGCCAGCTCCGAGGGCTGGAACGAGATCTTCCATATCTGTACCCAACGCGAAGCACCGTTGATGGTCTTCACAAAGGGCAACGACGGCACCATCGTACATAGGCACATCAGTATCGCAAAGGCCAGCAACCCGTAGCCGAAGCGGCGTATCCATACCGAGGGCATGAACTGCACGCCGTACGCCACCAGCACACCCAGCGCCAGAAACAGCACCTGCTGTCCTACGATGCTGAATACCGATGTGCTCTTATACACCAGCGTACTGCTGGCCGAGAGGAGCGCTATGATAGCTACGCCGATCAGGAACAGAAAAAGTCCCCAGAACGTCTTGTCGATTGCCGTGCGATTTGCCATGATGCCTTGCGTTTTTAATGTCTTATAATTGTCTTACGGCCTGCATAAACTGCTCGCCGCGATCTTCGTACGAGCGGAACAGGTCAAAGCTGGCACAGCAGGGCGAGAGCAGTACCGTATCGCCTTCCTGAGCCGCCTCATACGCACCGCGTACAGCGTCCTGCAGGTTGTCGGTATCGATGATCCTTAGTCCGAACGAGTCGAAGTGCTCATGCAGCTTCTCGTTGTGCAGACCCATGAAAACCAGCGTATGACATTTCTCCTTTACCAGCTCGTCGATCTCCGAGTAGTCGTTGCCCTTGTCTTTGCCGCCCAGGATCAGTACCGTAGGTGTGTTCATCGACTCCAGCGCATACCAGCACGAGTTGACGTTCGTGGCCTTCGAGTCGTTGATATAGCGTACGCCGCGCACCGTGGCCACGTACTGCAGACGATGTTCTACGCCCGCAAAGGTGGTCAAGCTCTCGCGGATCACCTCGTTGCGGATGCCTACCACGCGTGCCGCGATAGTAGCCGCCATCGAGTTCAGCTGGTTGTGCTTGCCGCGCAATGCCAGTTCGTCCACGCCCACCGGGAGCGGCGAGGGCAACTCAAAGCCGAAGGGGTAGAGCGTAGCGCCCAACCTCAGCTTCTCCATCTCGCGACTGATCACGGGATCTTCCGCCCAGTAGATGAAGGCGTCCTCCTTGGTCTGGTTCTGCGTGATGCGGAACTTGGCATCCACGTAGTTCTGGAAGCAGTAGTCATACCGATCCAGGTGGTCCGGCGTGATATTCAGCAGAATGGCTACATCGGCCTTGAAGTCGTACATATTGTCCAGCTGGAACGAACTCAGCTCGATCACGTAGTACCGGTGATCCTCCCTGGCCACCTGCAGCGCCAGCGAGTTGCCTATGTTGCCCGCCAGGCCTACATCCAGTCCCGCACGGCGCAGCATGTCAAACACCAGCGAGGTGGTGGTCGTCTTGCCGTTCGAACCCGTGATGCATATCATCTTGGCCTTCGTATAGCGCGACGCAAACTCTATCTCCGAGATGATGGGCGTGCCTTGCTCCGTCAGTTTCTTCACCAGCGGTGCACTAGCCGGAATACCCGGACTCTTCACGATCAGGTCGGCCCCGAGAATCCGTTCCTCTGTGTGCTTGCCGTCTTCCCAGGCAATACCGTGCTGATCCAGCATGGCGCGGTAGGGCTCCTTGATCGTGCCCATATCGCTAACAAAGACATCATAGCCCTTCACTTTTCCCAGGATAGCAGCTCCCGTGCCGCTCTCCCCGGCGCCTAATACAACCAGTTTCTCCATCTCTTATCTTATCTTCAACGTTAGTATAGTAAATGCTGCGAGGATCAAGGTCACGATGCAGAATCGTAGCACGATCTTCGACTCATGATCTAGTTTCTTCTTGCCCTTCAGGCGCACCACACACGTGGGATCCACCTTCAGCACCTGCTCCATCGAGGTGCGGAAATGGTCGTGTATCGGCGTGCGCTTCCAGATACGTACGTGGCTGCCGTCACGCTTCTTGTGCCATTTGTACACCTGCGTCTGCAGGATCACCGACACACTCTCCATCAGGAACACACCGCATAGGATCGGTATCAGCAGCTCCTTGTGAATCAGTACGGCACATACGCCTATGATACCGCCGATAGCCAGACTACCTGTGTCGCCCATGAATATCTGCGCCGGAAAACTGTTCCACCACAGGTATCCGATCAGCGCTCCCACAAAGGCACCCAGGAACACTACCAACTCTTCGCTGTGCGGGATATACATCACGTCGAAGTAGTTGGCCCATACCACGCTACCGCTGATATAGGCCAGCACAATGAGCGCGATGCCCACTATCGCCGAGTTGCCGGCACACATACCGTCCATACCGTCGTTCAGGTTCGCACCGTTGCTCACAGCCGCTACTACGAACACCGTCAGCAGTACGAAGAAGATCCATCCGGCACGGTACTTATTCTCTTCGCCCAGGAAGGAGAACATGTCTGCATAGTTGAAATTGTGGTTCTTAACAAACGGAATCGTCGTGCGGGTCGACTTCACCGGTTCGCTCTTCACTACGTACGTCACGCCGTCCTCCACGTAGGTATTCACCCGCTCGTTCATCGTCGTCACGGGGCTGTAACGCAGCGTCAAGCCTACCATCAGTCCCACCAGCACCTGACCGGCTATCTTCACCCAGCCGTTCAGTCCGTCTTTGTTCTTGCGGAAGGTCTTGATATAGTCGTCTGCAAAACCTATCGCACCCAGGATCAACGTCGTCGCGATCATGAGCAGCATGTATATATTGCTCAGTCGGCCCAGCAGCAGACAGGGAATCAGTATGGCGGTCAGCACCACCACGCCGCCCATCGTCGGAACGCCTTTCTTGTTCACGTTAAACGGGTCCAACTTCTCGTCGCGCTGCTGCTCAAAGAACTGATGGCGCTTCATGAAGTTGATAAAATACTCGCCCAGCAGGATGCTGATGAGCATCGCCAGCACAGCTGCCAGTATGGCGCGGAACGAGATATACGTCATCAGTCGCGCACCCGGCAGTCCCTGCAATAATGTGTTCAGTTGATAAAACATATGTTATTATTTACGATTTAGTCATTTACGATTTACGATTTTCGGCTTTCGACTTTGAGCGAAGCGGTCTTTTGACTTTCGACTATATATACTTCCGTACTTGTTCATGGTCATCAAAGTGGTGCTTCACGCCACGGATGATCTGATAGTCCTCGTGTCCTTTGCCGGCCACCAGGATTACGTCGCCCGCCTGGGCCAGCGTACAAGCCGTCTGGATAGCGGCCGCACGGTCCTCGATCACGAGCGTACTGCGCAGCTCCTCTTCCGTCAGGCCCGCCTTCATGTCGTTCAGGATCTCGGCCGGCTCTTCGTCACGCGGGTTGTCACTCGTCAGTATCAGCTGCTCGCTGCCTCGTTTGGCTATCTGCGCCATCATCGGTCTCTTTCCCTTGTCTCTGTTTCCGCCACAACCCACAACTGTTATCAACTTGGGGCGTTGTACATTGTCCTTTGTCACTTTGTCACTTCCGATGATCTCCCGTATCGTCTGTATCACGTTGTCCACCGCATCAGGCGTATGGGCATAGTCTACGATGGCCGTCCAGCCCTTCGGACTACGTATGGTCTCAAAGCGGCCGTTCACGGGCGTCAGCGTCGAGAGCACCCGCAGCACCTCGGTCTTCTCAAAGCCCAGCTGCAGCGCCGCACCGTAGATACAGAGCAGGTTGCTCACGTTGAACCGGCCTACCAGCGGTACGAACACTTCCTGTCCGTTCACCTGCAGCAGCATGCCGTCAAATCCCTCTTCCAGGATCTGCGCGCGGTAGTCTGCCAACTGACGTACGGAGTAGGTCGCTACGTGTGCCCGCGTGTTCTGGGTCATCACGAGGCCGTTCTTATCATCTGCATTGGTGACGGCAAAAGCCGTCTTCGGCAGTTCGTCAAAGAAGCGCTTCTTGGTGTCGCGGTAGTTGTCAAAGGTCTTATGATAGTCGATATGATCGCGCGTCAGGTTGGTGAACAATCCGCCGTCAAATCGTAGTCCCGCAATACGTTGCTGGGCGATAGCGTGACTCGACACCTCCATAAAGGCGTACTCGCATCCTGCGTCCACCATGCGGCGCAGCAAGCCGTTCAGCTCCAGCGCATCGGGCGTGGTGTGCGTAGCCGCTACGGCCTCGTCCTCGATATAGTTGCATACCGTGGAGAGCAGACCGGCACGATGACCCATCGCGCGCGTCAACTTATAGAGTAGGGTGGCGATCGTGGTCTTGCCGTTCGTGCCCGTCACGCCCACCAGCGTCAGCCGGCTTGACGGACTGCCGTACCATGCGTCGGCCAAGAGACCCAGCGCCTTGTCCGTGTCCTCTACCAGGATATAGGTGCACGCCTTGGTACTTGGTACTTGGTCACTTAGTCCCTTCGGCATATACTCTGCCTTGCTCAGCACCACCGCCGCAGCGCCTTTTCCGACGCATTGCTCGATGAAGCCGTGACCGTCCACGGCCGTGCCGGCTTGGGCTACAAACAGATCGCCTTCGCCCACCTTGCGTGAGTCGAAGTGGATCGCGTGTACCTCCTTATCCGTTGCGCCCAGTACGCGTACGGGCGAGATAGCGTTCAGTAGTTCCTGTAGTTTCATA
Source organism: Paludibacteraceae bacterium (assembly GCA_017509715.1). Lineage (GTDB taxonomy): Bacteria > Bacteroidota > Bacteroidia > Bacteroidales > Paludibacteraceae > Colicola. The sequence continues at coordinate 27,126 of JAFWOU010000023.1, forward strand.
TCGATCGTGGTTTATTTGATTCGTTCTTGTAGCATCAGTTGCCCGTCTTGCCGTACGTAGCAACCCGTATAGGCCATCACTTTCTCGGCAATCTTCCTCACCACCGCGCCGCATCCTCGGCCGGCATTGATGGTCTTGGGATTCAGGTCCTCGCGGCGTTGCGGGGCTTCCATCACGCATATGCAGCTGTACTTGGGATTCTCCTCCGGGAAATACCCCACAAAGCTGATACGGTGGTGCTCGCTGTCATAGCCGCCCGTCGAGGTATGGATCTGGGCCGTACCCGTCTTTCCGGCGATATGCACCAGTTCGCTCTGCGCCTGTTGCCATCCGTTGCTCAGCGCCGCTGTGCCCATCTCGTTGTCCCATACTACGTCGTGCAGGGCCTTGCGGATATCGGCTATCGCTTCCGGCGAACAGAACTGCTCCCGTATCACCTGCATCTGCCGGCGCTCAATCACCTCGCCGTCCTGGTGCAGCTCGCGCACCAGCGAGGGGTGGATCAGCTTTCCGCCATTGGCTATCGCGGCGTAGATCATGGCGATCTGCACGGGCGTCAACTCCACCGAGTAACCGTACACCATCTTCGATATCGTCACGTAGTCACCCGGGTTGGGCTTGTTGATGCGGGCGATATGCGATCCCGGTATGTCGTTGGGCATGGTGTCGATCACGCCCATCTGGTTCAGCTTCTCGATAAACTTGGTGGCGCTTCCGTCATAGGCGGCGGGTATCACCTTCGCCATACCGATATTACTCGAGACGGCCAGCACCTGACGCATGGTCAGCGTAGCGTCCATCTTATGCGCATCGGTGTGGGTTAGCACGTCTTTGTATTTCCACGGCGCACGGGTCACCGTCACGTGCGTATTGAGCGATATCTTCTTGTCGTCCAGGGCCGCCAACATGGCGATGGTCTTGAAGGTAGAACCCGGTTCGGCACGCATGAAGGCACGGTTCTCGGTTTCCCGATATGTGCCCTGCTTGTCGCGACTCAGGTTGGCTACGGCTTTCAGTTCACCCGTTCGCACGTCCATCAGCACGCAGCATCCCCACTTGGCGCCGTAGGCCTCCACCGGACCTCGCAACTCTTTCTCCACGATGTCCTGCAGGTTGGCATCTATCGTACTCACGATGTCTACGCCGTTCAGCGGTTCCCGCTGGATGATCACCTGGTCGCGACCGCCTACGCGGCGCATCACGCCTACACCCGGCTGGCCTACCAGCAGACTGTCGTACTGCTTCTCCAGGCCGCTCAGTCCGTGCCCCTTGGTCGTTCCCGTCGTACCTATCGTACGGCAGGCCAGGTTGCCAAACGGACGGGTCCTCACCTTGATGGTGTCCCAGATCAGTCCGGTCACGTTGCTATTCGTCCGTCCGCGCGCGATGAAGGGATTCTCCATCAGCTTGGTATACTGCAGGAAGTTGATCGTGTCGCGCGTCAGCACCAGGTAGTGCTTGCCTTGCTGCTTGGCCGTGACGATCATGTCGCGGTATTCCTGCTTGGTCTTATCCCCCACGATCAGGCTCAGCGAAGCCGAGAGGGTGTCTATGTTGTTCCAGAAGGCCGTGTCGCGCTTGATGATCGTGCCCTTGCGCTTGCCGCGCTTGATGGTGTCCGGCTTGTTCAGTAGTCCGCCTGCCAACGGATCCATAGAGAGTCGGAAGCGGGGTATCGAACTGGCCATGAGTTGTCCGTTGCAGTCGTATATATTGCCGCGAATAGGCGGCACAGCCACGATGCGCTCGTCCTGCACCTCCTCCGCCAGCTCCCAGTGATGACTGTCGCGGGTCTGGATCAGGATGATGCGAATCAGTACGGTCAGAAAACCGCACACCATGATCAGAAAGATGATGGCGAAGCGTAGGATCGTTGTACGGTTGTTGTTCTGCATGGCCTATTGTAGTTTACGTAGTGGACGTATGTTGGTTTCCAGTTCGCTCTGGTGCTCCTCCAGCCGGTCGATGACCGAGGTCTGACGCGTCAGGTGGGCATACTCCGAGTAGATGGATAGGTACTGAAACTTAGCGGTCTTCAGTTCCTGGCGAAGCCGGTATATCTCGTTCTGCTGGTCAATAGCCTGGTAACCCGCCATGATGTAGATGATCACCAGCACGCCGATCAGTAGCAGCAAGGGATACTGCTTCCTCATCGGTTCCGAACGGAAGATATCGCCGTTCATCAATTGCTTAAAACTAAAACCAGCCATTTTTAATTTACCATTTGTTCATTTACGATTTGTTCATTTGCCCTTCTTCTCGGGGTCCCCGCGAAGTGCTAACGCAGTGATACTTCGTGGGGAAAGGAGGAACAGCGGCAAGTTAAACGCGCTTGTGCGTTTCGGTCTTGTGAGCTTGTTCCGACGCCGCCACTCGGAGCTTGGCGCTGCGGCTGCGGGGATTACGTTCCACCTCCTCGGCATCGGCTGTGCGTCCTTTCTCTATCAGGCGGAACGGACTGACGATATTACCGTAGAAGTCCTTCTCTATCTCGCCTTCTATGTTGCCGGCCCGTAGGAAATTCTTCACCAGTCGGTCCTCCAGCGAGTGGTAGGTCAGTATGGCGATACGTCCGCCGGGCGAGAGCAGTTCGCGTGAAGCGACCAGCAGCTCGCGCAAGGCCCCCATCTCATCGTTCAGCTCGATACGCAGAGCCTGAAATGCGCGTGCCAGGTCTTTCTTCTGTTGCGGTTGTACCTCTATCGCCGTACCCATGGGCAGCGCCATAGGCGGTTCGCCGCCACGTAGCAGGACGCTCACCAGTTGGTCGGTGGTCTCAATCGGTCGCATCTGGCGACTCTTGCAGATACGCTCGGCCAGGCGGCGGCTGTTCTTCAGTTCACCATATAAATATAGTACGCGCGCGAGGGATTCCTCGTCGGCGGTGTTCAGCAGTTGGGCGGCAGTCATAGCTTGCTGCTGGTTGAGCCGCATGTCCAGCGGGGCGGCAAAGCGGAAACTGAAGCCGCGCTCTACGCTGTCGAAGTGGTGGAAACTCACGCCCAGGTCGGCCAGTATGCCGTCCACCTCGTGTATGCCGTAGTAGTCCATCCAGTTGCGTAGGTACCGGAAGTTGCTATGTACGAAGGTCCACCTCGTATCGTCTATCGCGTTGCGTAGGGCATCGGCGTCCTGGTCAAAGGAGTAGAGACGTCCGTTCCGGCCCAACCGGCTCATGATGCCGCGGCTGTGACCGCCACCGCCGAAGGTGACATCCACGTAGATGCCATCCTCCCTAATCTGCAGCCCGTCCAGCGTCGGCTCCAGCATCGCCGGTATGTGATAGACCTCCTCCATACGTTAATTCTTGACTCCAGAGGCACTCTGGTCGACTCCGGAAGCACTCCGGCTTTCGACTTTCGACTTTTGACTTTCGACTATCATTCGTTCACGAATGAGTTTCGCCAGTTCGCGCGGTTCGATACGTTGCTGCTCATACTGCTCACGGCTCCAGAGGGCAAACTTATCCAGCATGCCCACGAATACCAGGTCCGACTTGCCGTTCAGGTACTCGGTATTCTTCTTGCTCAGCAGTACGCGTCCTTGCATGTCGGGGTCCAGCAGTTCGGCTTCGCCCACATACTGCATCAGTATCCGATCGTCATCGGGGTTCCAGTCATCCAGCACCTGGCTCAGCTGCTCCAGTCTGGCGTTCCAGACCTCCTCCGGATAGAATAGGATACATCCTTGCTCGGCATCACGACGCGCCACCATACGCATCGAACGTGCTTCACCCAGTATCTTGCGGTAACCGGCAGGGATGAAAACGCGTCCTTTCTCGTCCATTTTGGCGTCGATATTTCCTATAAACGTTCGCATAGTTTTTCGTTGATTTCTGAAATCGGGTGCAAAGTTACAAAAAATTTTTGATATTTCCCCACTTTTCCCCACAAAAAATTTATAAAAAAAGTTTTCAACAGGTTATTAACAATTTTCCAAAGTCGTACTATGCTGATTTATAGCCAATTATATAGGTTATTAACAAAGTGGGCAAAAGTGGGGAAAATTTTAACATTTTCGCCCTACTTATTAACATCGCATTTTTTTTCGAAAAAAAGTGCTCAAAAATTTGTGTATGTCGAAAAAAAGCAGTAATTTTGCACGCTTTTTCGCGCTCACTCCCCTCATACGCGCGCCAAAACGCCGTTTTAGCGATAGGTATTCGGGGGTGCTCGCTCTCCCCACCGCAAACAGCCTCCGGCTTGGTTTACGTTGGGGGCCCCGAAAGGGGGAAAGGCAAAATTGATTAAGCGTAATGGCCGGATAAGTGCCCTTGTAGCGTATGAGTCTCTGACAGCAGCGCGTAATGAAAGGAGCCGCCTAAACGCACTAACAGCTATCAGCCGTCAGCTATCAGCTGTCAGACAATAAATCTGAAATCTGAATGCTGAATACTGAAAGCCAAAAATTGAAAGTACAACATGTACGCAATTGTAGAAATGAAGGGCCAGCAGTTTAAGGTAGAAGCTGGCAAGAAACTGTTCATCAATCGTATGAACGAGCTCGAGAAGGGCGCAACCGTAGAGTTTGAGAACGTGTTGCTGCTCGATCAAGAGGGTAAAGTGAAAGTAGGCGCTCCCTACATCAAGGGCGCTAAAGTGGTTTGCGAAGTGCTCGACAACGAGTGCCGTGGTGAGAAGATCCTGGTCTTCCACAAGAAGCGCCGCAAAGGTTATCGCAAGCTGAATGGACATCGTCAGGACCTGACCAATGTCGTAGTTAAAGAAATTGTTATTGCTTAAAAGAAAGGACAACAGAGTATGGCACACAAGAAAGGTGTCGGTAGTTCGAAGAACGGCCGTGAATCAGAAAGCAAACGTCTTGGCGTGAAGATCTTTGGTGGTCAATTCGCAAAGGCAGGTAACATTATCGTACGTCAGCGTGGTACCGTCCACAACCCGGGTCAGAACATGGGTATGGGCTCCGACCACACACTGTTCGCTCTCTGCGACGGAATCGTAACATTCCGCAAGCGTCGCGACAACAAGTCGTACGTCTCCATCCAGCCGGTGGCAGCTGAGGCTTAAAATCGGCGGAGACATTTTCCTAAATCTCCTACCGTGAGCTTCGGCTTCTGGTGGGAGATTTTATTTTGAATACAAACCAGGCCGTCAGCCATCAGCCAGGTCAGACCTGCGTCAGGTGCTTCCGAGCACTCCGGTAAAAAGCCGAATGCTGAATGCTGAAAGCCATAAGAAAATATTACAATGTTAACTCTAAAACAAATCTATGACGATAAAGCTCGTGTTATTGCGGGCTTGGAGAAGAAACACTTTGCCGGTGCTGCTGAGGCAATCGACGAAGTGCTTCGTCTTGATAGTGAGCGTAAGGCTGCGCAGCAACTCAAGGATGCTGCGGCGGCTGAGATGAACCGCATCAGCAAGTCGATCGGCGCGCTCATGGCCCAGGGTAAGCGCGAGGAAGCTGAGGCTGCTAAGGCCCAGACCGGTGCACTCAAGGCTCAGATCGCCGAGCAGGACCAGAAGATGTCGGCCGCCGAGGAGGCACAGACCCGTCTGCTGCTCACCATCCCCAATATCCCCTACGATATCGTGCCCGAGGGTGCGAGCGCCGAGGATAACCTGGCTGTTGCTATCGGCAACTGGCCCAACCAGCCCATGATCGACGCCATCTCGCGCAATGGTGCTGTGGCGCTTCGCAACTGGGATGGTGCAACCGATGAGGCTATTGCTACGGACCGCCTGGAGAAAAATATGGGTGGCGAGACACTCGCCCCGCATTGGGAACTGGCTAAGAAGTACAACCTCATCGACTTCGACCTGGGCGTCAAGATCTCGGGCGCAGGCTTTCCCGTCTATATCGGACAGGGTGCTCGCCTGCAGCGCGCGCTGATCAATTTCTTCCTGGCTGAGGCGAACAAGGCCGGGTATACGGAGATCATGCCGCCGACGGTGGTGAACGCCGCATCGGGTTACGGTACGGGTCAGCTGCCCGACAAGGAGGGCCAGATGTACCACTGTGAGGTGGATGATCTCTACCTCATCCCTACGGCTGAGGTGCCGGTGACGAATCTCTATCGCGACGTCATCCTGGATGAGGCACAGCTGCCTATCAAGAACTGCGCCTATACCGAGTGCTTCCGTCGTGAGGCGGGTAGCTACGGTAAGGACGTACGCGGACTCAACCGTCTGCACGAGTTCTCCAAGATTGAGATCGTACGTATTGATACGCCCGAGCACTCCGACGCCAGTCACAAAGAGATGCTCGAGCACGTAGAGGGTCTGCTCCAGAAGCTGGAGCTGCCGTATCGTATTCTGCGCCTGTCGGGTGGCGATATGAGCTTCACCGCTGCGCTCTGCTACGACTTTGAGGTTTACAGCGAGGCACAGCACCGCTGGCTCGAGGTTTCTTCTACGTCGAATTTCGACACCTACCAGGCTAATCGCCTGAAGTGTCGTTACCGCCGTGCGGAGGATAAGAAGGTGACGCTCTGCCACACCCTGAACGGTTCGGCACTTGCCCTACCGCGCATCGTGGCAGCGCTGCTGGAGAACAACCAATGCGAAGAAGGTATCCGTATCCCGAAGGCCCTGCAACCCTTCTTCGGAGACGATATGATTCGATAAAAAAATCGGAGGCTCAACACCTCCGATTTTTTTTTATAACCCGTAACCCGTAACCCGTAACCCGTAACCCGTAACCCGTAACCCGTAACCTTTAATCCACCTTAATATCCGTATTCACATTCTTGCTTCCCCAGAGGGCATAGACGAAGATATACGCTACGCCGATGATCGGCACGATATAGCTCAGCAGGCAGTTGTGGGCTGCGATGGCGCTCTGTACGTAGGGCACTACGCCGCCACCTACTACCATCATCATGAATATACCGCTGGCCTTGGCCGTGTACTTACCGAGCCCCTCGGTAGCCATGTTGAAGATGCATCCCCACATCACGGACGTGCACAGTCCGCACAGCATGATGAGCAGCGCTGCGATCGGCATAGCTTCCATCTCCATGGCCCAGTTGGTGGGCATCATTACCGTCACGCTATCGCCCAGTGCTATGGCGGCACACATCAGCACGATGGCTGTAGCCGATACGCAGATCACCATCGTGCGGCTCGATACTACGCTGCTCACGAACGATCCTATCGTACGTCCGGCGAGCATCAGTAGCCAGTAGAGGCTGGCGATGAAGGTGGCAGCGGCGAAGCCTGCGGCGGGTTTCAGATACGAGATCAGCGTAGCCGGGATACCTACCTCTACGCCTACGTAGAAGAAGATGGCGATCACGCCCAGCGTCAGGTGGCGGAAGGCCCACGGGCTGCGCTCGTAGCGTACTTCCTGTCCTGCGCCTTCTGGCTCAGCCAGCGGGGTGAAGTAGAGCACCGCAAAGATCAGGGCAAACACACCCATGGCGATATAGAGCACCGTATTGACGTCGTCTATCTCCTTGCCGGCCAGGTTCTCGCCGATGATGGCACCTACGAGCATAGGCGTCAGCGCACCCGAGAGGGAGTTGAGCGTACCGCCGATGAGGTTGAGCTGGTTACCCTTGTTGCCGCCGCCGCCCAGCAGGTTGAGCATCGGGTTAGTGACGGTATTGAGCATACATACGCAGAAGCCGCATATCAGCGCGCCGCACAGGTAGATGGCGAAGCTGTCGGTGGCGCCGCTTGCCCACTGGATAGCGATGCCGATAAAGCCCAGCGCGATGGCAGCCAGGGCGGTCCGTTTGTAGCCGTACTTCGAGAGCAGGTTACCGGCAGGAATACCCATGATGAGGTAGGCCAGGAAGTTGAACAGGTTACCCAGCATACCCATACGTTCGGCCTGTGCGGGATCGGTGAACGACTCGCCCCAAATCTTGCCCACGGGCGCTGCCAGGTTAGTCACGAAAGCGATCATCGCATACAGAAACATCATCGCGATGATAGAGATGATTCTCAACGAATCCGATTGTTTTGTCTTCATACGTATTAGCGTTTTAATGCAAATTTGGTGCAAAATTACAAAAAAAAAATGATATGTGCAAATAAAATTCGCATATTGCTGCGGATATCTGCCAATTTGGCAGATAATAGGGGTTGGCATAGAAATTGAAGTTTAGAGTTTAGTGTTTAGAGATGAGTGTAGTTGAAAGTTTAGAGTTTAAAGTTTAAAATATTATAATATGAGTAAAGGTAATATTGGGGTAACGTCGGATAACATATTCCCCGTCATCAAGAAATTTTTGTACAGCGACCACGAGATATTCTTGCGTGAGTTGATCTCGAATGCCGTAGATGCAACGCAGAAACTGAAGACCCTGTCGTCGGTTGGCGAAGCCAAGGGTGACCTGGGAGACCTGCGGGTACGCGTCACGATAGACAAAGCGAAGAAGACCCTGACCGTCTCGGACCACGGTATCGGCATGACGGCCGAGGAGGTGGATCGGTACATCAACCAGATTGCGTTCTCGGGTGCAGAAGAGTTTATTGAGAAGTACAAAGTGACAAAGGACAATGTACAAGGTGCCGGTATTATCGGTCACTTCGGACTGGGCTTCTACTCGTCGTTCATGGTGGCCGACAAGGTGGAGATATTCTCGCTCAGTTACCGCGAGGATGCCAAGGCCGTTCACTGGAGTTGCGAGGGCTCGCCGGAGTACACAATGGAGGAGACGATCAAAGCCGAGCGCGGTACGGACATCGTGCTGCACCTGAATGAGGAGTTCAGCCAGTACCTGGAGGACGCGACGATAGAGGGACTGCTCAAGAAATACTGCAAGTTCCTGCCCGTAGAGATTGCTTTCGGCAAGAAGAAAGAATGGAAAGACGGCAAGCAAGTAGTGGTCTGTGACCAGGACGGAAACGAAGAGGAGAACATCATCAACGACACCAATCCGGCATGGACCAAGAAGCCGTCGGAACTGAAGGACGAAGACTACGATACGTTCTACCACGAGCTGTACCCGATGCAGATGGAGGAACCGCTCTTCCATATCCACCTGAACGTGGATTATCCGTTCCACCTGACGGGAATCCTGTACTTCCCGAAGATCAAGAGCAACCTGGACGTAAAACGCAACAAGATACAGCTGTACTGCAACCAAGTGTACGTGACCGACGAGGTGGAGAATATCGTGCCGGAGTACCTGACCCTGCTGCACGGCGTGATCGACAGTCCGGATATCCCGCTCAACGTGAGCCGCTCGTATTTGCAGAGCGACAACAACGTCAAGAAGATCTCAGGCTATATCACCAAGAAAGTGGCTGACAAATTGGCAGAACTGTACAAGGCCGACAAAGAGGACTTCGCCAAGAAATGGGACGACATTAAGATGTTTATCCAGTTTGGTATGCTGACGGATGAGAAATTCTACGAGAAAGCCAAAGGCTTCGCCCTGCTTAAGAATATCGCCGGCGAGTACCTGCCGCTGGGTGAATATACCGCTAAGGTCAAGGACGCACAGACCGACAAGGACGGCAACCTGGTGCTGCTCTACACCAACGATCCGGATGCCCACTACACCTACATCGAACGCGCAAAGCAGAAAGGCTACGACGTGCTGGTGATGGACGGCGAACTGGATGTGCATTGCATGTCGCAAGCCGAGCAGCGGAGTGCCTCCGCAGTCGAAAAAGATGGTGAAAAACCGCAAACGCTACGCTTCGTACGCGTGGACAGCGATACGATCGAGAACCTGATTAAGAAAGAAGACGCCGAGAAGGATACGTATACCGACGAGCAGAAAGAGGGACTGCGTAAGGCTTTTGAGGCGTTGCTGCCGAGCCCGGAGGACAAGCTGCGCTACTATGTCAGCTGCGAGGCGGCTGCCAAGGACGCACTGCCTGTATTCCTGACCCAGAACGAGTTCATGCGTCGTATGAAGGAGATGGCTGCGCATCAGCAAGGCATGGCGTTCTACGGACAGATGCCTGACCAGTACAACCTGGTAGTGAACACCAACCACCCGCTGATCCAAGAACTGGTAGGCAAAGAGACGAGCGAAGAAGTACAGGAAGAAGTACAAAGGGACAATGTACAAGGTACAAAGGAAGAAGTACAAAGGGACAATGTACAAGGTACAAAGGAAGAAGAGAAGCCTCAGGAGACCGTCACCAAGACCGTTTATAAGTTAGAGGGCGAGGATGAGCGACTGAAACAACTGATCGATATCGCGTTGCTGGCCAGCGGTCAACTGAAAGGCGAAGCACTGGCACGGTTTGTGAACCGTTCGGTGGAACTGCTATAAGCTAACGGAGACGCTTTGCCCAACGGCAGAGAAAGGCGAACCACTCCTCAGCACTCGTGGCTGCGGGGTGGTTTTCTTTTGTCGCTCCCACGCACGTTAAATAAAAATGTGCGTGGGTGCCCTTCAGCAGGCAGAGGTTGTTCTGCTTGTCCTGCACCAAGTTGCCGGCATAGGCTGCGGGGATGAAGACGCCGAGACCTACGGTCTCCTTGGCATACTTGACGCTGTCGTTCACCGGCCAATCGGTGCCCCAGGAATGTAGGAGAACTCCGTTCTCCGGTTGAAGGTTGAAAGTTGAACGTTGAAAGTCTCCGCCTTTGGCGGGGATCATCTGGACGCCGGTACATAAGCCTTTTACGGGCTGGGAGAGGTAGACGTCGCAGCGCATGTCGCGATGACCGGCATGCATGGTGTATTGGACGGTCATATCCACCGACTTACCCTCTACCTGCCAACCGCGTACAGCCACCTCGATGACGGCTTCGTTGCGGGTCTGGCGGACGATACGTTGCGAGCGTTCGGCCACGGGCTCGATATGCACCATTTTCTGGCCGTTCCAGTACTTGACAGAGCCGACACCTACCGTTCCGCTGACGCGGAGGATATCGTCGCCGTAACCTGCACGGAGCAGGCTGTCGTTGGGGTACCAATAGCTCTGCGCAAGTTCCAATTGCGGCGTACGCTTGCAGTAGGGATCGATGGTATGCTTGCGGTCGAAATAGATGCGATAAGCCATCTGTTCAGACTCTACGGCTACGCCGTGATGGTGGAGCTGGTGGTAGGTATCTACGTCCGGGCTGTCAGTCCACTCGGTGACAGGATAGCAATGGCGCATCTTCGTGCCCTCGTAGAGCACGGCATAACCGGGACGGAGAGAATCCGCCTCGGTGCCGATACGCCAGAAGGAAGTGGCTACTCGCGGGGAGCAGGAGACTAGGCAAGTTAGGAAGCCTAGGCATCCTAGGAAACCTAGGCATCCTAGGAAACCTAGGCGACCTATGAGTTTATTTCCACGTAACATTGGTCACAGTAGGAGCCAGGACAAAGGCGTTGCCATCGGTGGGAATGATCTGGACGTTGTCGATCACGAGGCCGTCGGTCTGGCGCAGCAGAGCACCTTCCTGGCCCTGCATCTTGATGTTGCGGAGCTGGACGTTCTGTATCTTCATCTCGGGCAGACCGTTGAAGTACATGCAGCGCTTGACGTTGGTGGCGGTGCAATCCGAGATATAGATATTCTTAAACTGCGGCGTCTCGGCGCTCACGGCCGGTGCCTCGGCATTCATACGTGCGGCCAGTTCTTCCTCGGTTTCCTCACCGGCACCCTTGCCGCCATAGAAGAGGTCGAAGAGCAGGGCTTCGTTGGGGATGTTGCACATATGGACGTTGCGGATGTAGATATTCTCCACGATGCCGCCACGACCGCGGGTGGACTTGAAGCGCAGACCTACGTCGGTGCCGATATAGAGATTGTTCATCACCTGGATATTCTTGATGCCACCCGACATCTCGGAGCCTACTACGAAACCGCCGTGACCATGATAGACCACGCATTGGTCTACGACCACATTCTCGGTGGGCACACCGCGATCGCGTCCGGGTTGGTTCTTGCCCGACTTCATGCATATAGCATCGTCACCGACGTCGAACTGGCAACGCTGGATGAGCACGTTGCGGCACGACTCTACGTCTACGCCGTCACCGTTCTGGCTGTACCAGGGGTTGCGGACGTTGAGGTCGCTCATGATGAGGTTGTCGCAGAGCATGGGATGGAGGTTCCATGCGGGTGAGTTCTCGAAGGTGACACCCTCGAGCAAGATATTCTGGCAGCCCACGAAGTGGAGCATCACGGGACGTAGGAACGATTTGATCTTGTTCCAGTCGTTCGGATCGGTTACGACGGGTACGTTCTGGTCCTCGCAGAGCGACTGTGCATAGACCGAACCGGAGTCGGGATACCAGACGTTGTTGACCACGATGCCGCCTTTTTCCTTCAAGTGCTTCTTCCACTGTGCGTCGGTCATCTTGGATTTCTTGAGCGGACGCCACCAGTCGCCGTTACCATTGAAGACACCGTGACCGGTGATGGCTATGTTGACCTGCATAAAGGCATGGATGGGCGAGGTGCAGCGCTTGGTGGGGATACCCTCAAACCAGGTGTCGTACATCTCGTAGAGGCTCAGGTCGTGGGAGAAAGAGATGAAGCTATTGGGTTCGGTATATAGCCGTACGTTGGAGCGGAGCGTGATCGGACCGGTGGTGTACATGCCGGCAGGGATGATGACGGTGCCGCCACCCTGTGCGTTGCAGCGGTCGATAGCGTCCTGGATAGCACGGGTAGAGAGCTCCATACCCGTAGGATCTGCTCCGTAGTCGAGCACGTTGTAGGTCTTCTTGCCGAAGGTGGGCACGGTGACCTTAGGCATCTTAAACTCGGCCTGACGGCTGAGTGCGTTTGCCTCTTTCTGGGTCATCTGTTGATACGACGGACGAGCCTGCAGCGATACTGCAGCGCATAGAATGATGATCGAAACAAATATCTTTTTCATGATAGCATGTGTTTATCCGATTTTGCGTTGCAAAATTACTGCTTTTTTTCCAGATCGGTGTGCACTATTTGGTAGAAAATGGTGCAAAAATTGTTGCGGGGTACTGAATCTGCTCCAAAAAGAGTCCTCGGGCGTCGGCCGACTGGCCTGCGGAGGCACGCGACTGGGCATGGATGATGGCGAGGAACTGCTCGGGGGAGAGTTTGCCTCGTCCCACATCGAAGAGCGTACCGACAACGGCGCGCACCATATTGCGAAGGAAGCGGTCGGCGGTGATGGTGAAGTAGGCTTCGTCCTCATTTTCCCGGGTCCAGTAGGCTTCGCGTACGTCGCATATCGTGGTCTTGACATCGGTATGGATGCGGCAGAAGGAGGCGAAGTCCTGGCGTCCGCGCAGAAGCTCTGCGGCACGGTTCATAGCCTCGAAGTCGAGTCCCGGCGCTACGCGGGTACGGGTGCGGTAGGCAAAGGGATCTTTGCGCGTAGTGATATAGTAGCGATAGGTGCGGGAGGTGGCATCAAAGCGTGCGTGCGCGTCCGCGCATACGCGTACTATATCATATATAGCTATCGACTCGGGCAGGAGGGCGTTGAGTCGATGGGTGAGGTTGTCGGGTAGAGCCTGTTCGGCATCAAAATGCGCCCACATACAGCGTGCATGTACACCTGCGTCGGTGCGTCCGGCAAAGGTGAGCGGGGTAGGCGTACGCAGGATGGTCGCCATGGCTTCTTCCATGGTCTGCTGGACGGACGAGGCGTTAGGCTGGGTCTGCGAGCCGTGGAAATCAGTGCCGAGGTAGGCGAATCGAATGAAGTAGCGCATGGATCTCGGGGGATAATTGGGCATGGTAGGCTATCCATAGTCCGCCTCCGAGCAGGATGACGGAGCGCAGGATGCTACTCAGCCATATGTTCGGGATGGGCAGATAGCGAACCAAGAGCATGTTAAGCAGGAATATAGCGATGAGCAGGGCCAGGATGGCATACCATCGGCGATGGAGGATACGTATGCCGTAGAGGCGCACCGTCAGCAGGATGAGCACGAAATAGAGGGCGTAGGCGATGAGGTTGCTCCACGCCGCGCCGGTCATACCATAGCGGGGAATGAGCAGGCTATTGAGCACCATAGCCGTGATGGTCAGCACAAAGGAATAGACCATGGAGAGGGCATACAGGCGCGAGTAGTTGAGCGTATTGAGGCAGATCGAGAAGGTAGCCAGGATCAGTTGGGAGACGCTCAGGATGAGCACTACGTCGCGTGCGGAGGCATAGGTTTGGCCGTTAGGCAGGACGTGGAAGATCAGGTCGATATTGAGCCAGATAGCGAGCATGATGAAACCGCCTATGAGCAGCAGGTTGCTCGTGACTTGGCGCACGAGGTGGGAGCATTGGTCGAGGTCCCGGTCCTTGAGCGTCTGGGCTATCTGGGGCGAGGCGATGGCCGTGACGGAGCGATACGGTATGCTGACCATGACGGCTATATAGGTGGCGATAGCGAATATACCGGTGCTGTCGAGTCCCATCTTAGCCGTGATGAAGAACGAGGACAGGATGGGAGCGAGTGTGCCGGCCAGGGCCGAGACGATGAGAAAACCGGTGTAGGTGAGGTAGCGCCGGATGAGCGGATGGTTTTGGCGCAGCCAGGGCCAGTCGGGCCGCAGGCTGATGTGGCCGAGATGGAAGAGATAGATGATGTTGATGAGCGCTGCCACGCCGTAGTTGAGGCATATGCCGATCATCAGTCCGTCGAGCGAGAGGACGTGGAAGGCATAGAGCAGGTAGAGGATGAGCAGGCCGACACGGACGATGAGTTCGCGTACGGCGCGCGGCAGCACGATATGCATGAGCACGTTAGCGCTGGTCTCTGCTACCTGCTGATAGAGCATGAAGAAGGCGAGTGGCAGAACGAGGTAGTAGTAGTGGATGAAGAGCGGTGATTTCTCGCCAAACCAAGCAGCCAGGGGCACATGGCAAGCGCAGTAGATGGCTGCAAACAGGCCGAAGCCGATGAGCGGCACGACGAGTGCCCAGAAGAAAAAGCCATGAGAGAGCTGTCCGTCTTCGGACTTGAAATAAGGCGAGAAACGGATGAGCGAACTGCTGGTACCCAGTTGGGCGAGACCGATAAACAGCGTGGCGGCATCGATGAATACGCGTGCCAACCCGATTTCCTCAGCCGTGAGGAAACGGGTCAGCACGAAGAACGTAGTCACGAATCCGACCGCTATACCGAGGTAGGTGACGATCGTGCCGCGCAAGGACTGTTTAGCGATAATACCCAAAGTAATTTACGATTTACGATTTACGATTTGGTCATTTACCATTTGGCTATTTTACCTCCAGCAGTTCGACGGTGAAGATCAGCGTGGAGTAGGGCGGGATATGCTCGCCTGCACCGCGTTCGCCATAACCCAAAGCGTAGGGGATATAGAAGCGGTACTTGCTGCCGACGGGCATGAGTTGCAGACCTTCGGTCCAACCCTTGATGACGCCGGTGAGCGGGAACTCGATAGGTTCGCCGCGCTCGTAGGAGCTATCGAAGACGGTGCCGTCGAGCAGCTTGCCCTCATAATGCACGCGTACGGTATCGGTAGCGCCGGGATGGGGCGCCTTCTTGTTCTTGGCTTTCTGGATCACCTCATACTGGAGTCCGCTGGCGGTGGTGGTGACACCTTTGCGTTTGCCATTCTGGGCCAGGAAGGCTTTCTCGCGTGCGTTAGCCTCGTCGGCCTGGCGTGCCTGCAGGGTCTCGAAGGCGGTCTGCAGATAACCGGAGAGTTCCTCGATGGTGCGCGTAGAGTCGCCATAGAGTCCGTTGACAAAGCCCTGCTTAACGATATCGTACTGGCTGGGAATGCCGGGCATGATCTCTTTCTGGCCATGTATCATCTGGCCCATCTGCAGGCCGTTGATCAGACCGATATAGTAGTTGATAGTATCGCCCTGAGTGCGGAGTGCAGGCTCTTGGGCCCACACCGTGAGGGTAGTGAGCGCCAAGAGGAGTGCTATATAGATACGTTTCATCAGTTGAGCATTTGAAGTTGAACGTCAGGATTTTCTTGTGCAGCCTCGGGTTGCGGTTTTGCCTTGATCACACGCTTGAGTTCAACGGTGAAGATAAGCGTGGAGAAGGGCTGGATATTACCCATGTTGCGCTCGCCGTAAGCCAGTTCCTGGGGCACGTAGAAGATATACTTGGCACCCGGGCTCATGAGTTGCAGACCTTCGGTCCAGCCGGCGATGACGCCGTTGAGTGCGAACTGGATGGGTTTGCCGCGCTGGTAGGAACTATCGAAGATGGTGTCGTTGATGAGGCGACCTTCGTAGTCGACCTCTACGGTGTCGATAGCGGCGGGTTTGTCGCCCTGACCCTCACGGATGACCTTGTACTGCAGGCCGCTGGCGGTAGTCTGGATGCTATCTTTTTTCTGGTTGTCGGCCAGCCATTGCTCGTTCTGCTTCTTCCACTCGCCGAACTGACGGTTCATCGAGAGCTCCTGCAGATACTGCATAGCTTCGTCCTTGCTCATCATCTCGTCGTAGTCGTTGAGGCCGTTGATGACGCCCTGGAAGAGGATGTCGAAGTTGAGCTTGATATCATCAAATCCGCCGAGGCCCTCGTCTTCCTCCTCGGTCTGACGAAGCATGTTACCCAGCTGACGGCCGCCGAAGTAGGCATTCTCGTCGTGTACTTTCAGTTTGAGACCCTTGTTGACGCTCTCTACGAATACGTCGAAGATCTGCTCCTTGGGCGTGATGGTGTCGGCCTCCTCGAGCATTTCTTTCCAGCGGGGTGCATAGAGTACGGCAAAGGCATAGTTGATGGAGTCCATCTGGTTTTTGAGGTCCACCTTAGCCAACTCTTTCGGGCACTTCTTAGGCAGTACGGCCTCAAACTCTACACCCTCCTGGGGTTCGCTCTGCAGTACCTGCTGTGCTTGCGCCATAGGCAGCGTGGTGGTGTCGCCCAACCAGGTGTTGACAACAGCCTGCAGGAACACCTCGCCACTGAAGGTGAACTGGGGTTGCTTCATCAGTCCCTCGGTAGCGAACGACTGGCAGCTAACGCCCAGGTTGAGACCCATCATCTCGGTGGGAGCGAGGTCGAAATCGCCCTTATAACCGGCCTTGATGGCATCCAGGAACTCGTCGATGACCTCCTCGGAGCTGTCGGTAACAAAGCTGGCGTAGTAGAGACCCAGCGCATAGTTAACGGAATCGGCTTCTGTTTCCAGTGTGATGGTCTTGGTCTTGTAGCCGCAAGAAGCCATGAGGGCGGCTACCAAAATAAGAATACTAAATTTTTTCATTGCTATTTGTTGATTGAATTGATTTCGTTATAACGGTATAACGTTATTACGTTATTACGGGTTTTTTATTCGATTCCAAGCAGTTCAACGGTGAAGATGAGCGCTGCGTAAGGCGGGATAGATGCGCCTGCGCCGCGTTCGCCGTAGGCTAACTGGTAAGGGATGAAGAATTTGTACTTCGAGCCGATCGACATGAGCTGCAGACCTTCGGTCCAACCGCGGATGACGCCGTTGAGCGGGAAGGTGATGGATTCGCCGCGACGGTACGAGCTGTCGAATACGGTGCCGTCGATGAGCGTACCCTCGTAGTGTACGCGTACGGTGTCGGTAGCTTTCGGTTTCTGGCCGAGCGAGGGCTCGAGCACCTCATACTGCAGACCGCTGGCGGTGGTCTTTACGCCTTCGCGCTTGGCGTTCTCAGCGAGGAATTTCTCGCCTGCTGCTTTGGCAGCGCCGGCTACCTTAGCCTCCAGTTCTTCGAAATACTTGCCCAGCACCTGTTGTGCCTCCTGGTAGGAGATCTGCGGCTGCTGGTGGGTGAGGACGTCCTCGATACCCTTTGCCAGGTCCTGATAATTGAGCGACTCTACGCCGCTGCCCATCAGGTTTTGACCCATACTGAGTCCTAATGCATAACTTACTTTGTCCATAATATTTTGTTGTTTTTTTAGTATAAAGTCATAAGTCGAAAGACCGTCCTCCGGACTCAAAGCCGCTTTTTTCTTTGAGCGCAGCGGTCTTTTTTCTTTGAGCGAAGCGGTCTATTTCAGTACCGCCGCATAGCGTGCGATGTATTTGCCCAAGATGTCGAACTCGAGGTTGACGACCGTGCCGACTTGCATATAGCGGAAGTTGGTATTCTCCTGGGTATAGGGGATGATGCATACCGATACGTAGCCGCGGTCTCCTTGGATGTTGGGTTGGCATACGGTCAGGCTCACGCCATTGATGCATACTGATCCCTTGTCCACACAGAAATAGCCGCGCTCGACCATCTCGTGGGATGACGCATATTCAAATCGGTAGTACCAACTGCCGTCGGTCTCGCGTGCCTCGATGCACGTAGCTTTCTGGTCCACGTGGCCCTGCACGATATGTCCGTCGAGTCGGCCACCCATGAGCATGGAGCGCTCTACGTTCACCCAGTCGCCTACCTGCAGCAGGTCGAGGTTGGTGAGACGTAGTGTCTCCTGCATAGCCGTGACGGTATAGAGGTCGCCCTCGATGCGTACGACGGTGAGGCAGACGCCATTATGGGCGATCGACTGGTCGATACTCAGCGGTTCGCCAAAGGGGTTGCGCAGCGTGAAATGCTTATTGGTTTGTTCGGTCTCAATCTTAACGACTTGAGCCATGGTTTCTACGATTCCGGAAAACATATAGATAGTCTTTTATCGGGAAATCCCGTTTGGTTAATACATATAGATAGATGCCGAGCAGCACGGTGCCGATACCCATGTGGGCCCACATATTGGAGATATGGAGCAGGTAGATGGGCAGGTAGTAGGCTGCGAGCAGCAGGATAGTGAGCAGCGTATAGCGCCCGATACACCGTAGGTCGTAGGGGATCGGTGCACGTTTCTGGCCGATGAAGTAGGAGAGCAGCATGATGCACAGATAGCAGACGAGGCTACTACCGCACGATGCCCAGTAACCGATACGCGGTACGCCTACGATCTGGAGCACCAGGGTGATGACCAGTCCGATGAGCGAGAAATAGGCTCCCCAACGGGTCTCGTCGGTGAGTTTGTACCAGAAACTGAGGTTGAAATAGATGCCCTGGAAGACATAGGTCCAAAGCACGACGGGTACGATCTTCAGTCCCTCCCAGTAGTGGCTCGAGATGATGTATCGGAAGATATCCAGATAGAAGATCACGCCCATCAGGATCAGCAGCGAGAAGATCACGTAGTACTTCATCGCATCCGCATAGGCCTCCACCGACTGGCGGTCTTTGTGCTTGGCAAAGACGAAGGGCTCGTAGGCATAGCGGAAGGCCTGGGTGAACATCATCATCACCATCGCCACCTTGAAGCAAGCGCCGTAGATACCCAGTTGGGCCTGTGCGTCCTCGCCCGGATAGAGGTAGGGGAAGATGATGCGGTCCAGCGTCTGATTCATGATGCCTGCTACGCCCAGTACCAGTAGCGGCAACGAGTAGCGCAGCATCTCGTGCAGCACCGGCCAGGAGAACCTACCGCCTCGCGGCATGGTGAAGGGCAGCAGACAAACCGTCTGGATAGCCGTGGCCAGTATATTGCTGATGAACACATACACCACGTCGTTCTTCTTCAGTACGACCAGGAACAGCAGGTTGAAGCCTATGTTCAGCGCCACAAACAGCAGTTTCAGCGCAGCGAACAGGATCGGACGCTTCTGGTATCTCAGATAGGCGAACGGGATGCTGGCAAAGGCATCCATCGCTACCGTCACGGCCATCATGGCGATAAACTCGGCATGGCCGGCATAACCCAGGCCGTTGGCTATCGGTTCGCGGAAGAGGACACACACCGCGGCAAACAGCGTGCTCGTTGTGAGCAGCGTCATGAACGAGGTGCGATACACCGTCTTCGGATCACGATCCTCGCGGTTGGCGAAGCGGAAGAAGCCTGTCTCCATACCGTACGTCAGGATCACGAGCAGCAACGCCGTCCAGGCGTACAGGTTGGTCACGATACCATAGTCCTCCGTACGCGCCAGCACATAGGTGTAGAGCGGCACCAACAGGTAGTTCAAAAACTTACCGATGATGCTACTCAGTCCGTATATGGCGGTGTCCTTCGCCAAGGATTTCATTTCACTCATTGCTTTCGACTTTTGACTTTTGACTTTCGACTCCAGAGGCACTCCGGCCGCTAACGCAGATTACTATTTCTCCTTTCGGGGGCGTTTGGCGGAAATGGTCGATCAGTTCCGTGAGCGTTCCGCGTACGGTCTCTTCGTGCAGTTTGCTAATCTCGCGACTGACGCTTGCGTGACGTTCCTCACCGCATACTGCCGCCAGTTGCTCCAGGGTCTTCATCAGTCGGAAGGGTGACTCATACACGATGAAGGTCTGGTCCAGCGCCGCCAGGTACCCGAGACGCGTCTGACGTCCCTTCTTTTGGGGCAGGAAGCCCTCGAAATAGAATCGGTCGCAGGGCAGACCCGAGTCCACCAGTGCCGGCACGAAGGCCGTTGCACCCGGCAGGCATTGCACTTCTACGCCTTCGCGTACGCAGGCACGTACGAGCATGAAGCCCGGGTCGCTGATGCCTGGTGTACCGGCGTCGCTGATCAGGGCTACCTGCATGCCGGCCGCGATACGACGGGCCATCTCGTCGCTGGTCTCATGTTCGTTGAACTTATGATGACTCTTGAGCGGCGTATGGATGTCGTAGTGCTTAAGCAGCACGGACGAGGTGCGGGTATCTTCGGCCAGGATGAGATCCACCTCGCTGAGCACCCGCAACGCCCGTTGCGTGATATCCTCCAGGTTGCCTACCGGTGTGGGAACGACGTACAGCATTATCCGAAGCGACGATGAAGAGCTGTGATAAACAGGGTGTATGCGGTTGCCTCCTTATCCCAGTTGAAGTTCTGATCGAGGTAGTCGAGTGCCTGGTCGAAC
Organism: Paludibacteraceae bacterium; assembly: GCA_017509715.1. Lineage (GTDB taxonomy): Bacteria > Bacteroidota > Bacteroidia > Bacteroidales > Paludibacteraceae > Colicola. The sequence continues at coordinate 47,796 of JAFWOU010000023.1, forward strand.
GAACTCATCTGGTTGATAGCATCCAGCGTCTTCTGCAGTTTCTCACCGCTCTGCCCGAACAATTCGCGCTGGAACAAGAAACGGTCGCCCAGCGAGATAGCCTGACGGATATCGCTCACCTGCGGACCATATACGTTCTGACGTGCGGGTTGCGGAGCGGGTGCAGGTGCAGGAGCAGGTTCTACTACGGGTGCAGCCTGTGCTACCGGTTCAACTACAGGAGCAGGTTCTACAACCGGTTCTACCACCGGAGCTACCGGTGCAGAGGGTTCGGCCACGGGCATGTCCTCCAGCGGCTGGATAGCCACTACGTCGTCCATCGCTACCACGTCGTCCGCATCCAGCGGCAGGGGCTCAGCCTCCAGCGAGTCGATAGTAGGCAGGTCCTCGAGCGAGAGTACCTCGGCAATGGATTCCTCGGTGGGAGCTTCTGCCTGCGGTTTCTCGATCTGGGGCTCCTCTACCACGGGTGCCTCTGCTATAGGCTCTTCCACAGCGGGTGCCTCTGCTACGGGTTCCTCTATCGGTTCCATATCCAGGATAGGAGCTGCGGGGATGACGGGTTCCTCGATAGGTGCCGGCTCCTGGAGCGGTTCGGGTTCCAGATTGAGTTCCAACTCCTGCGGCGCTGCAGGACGTTGCTGGGGTACAGGGGTGTCCAGTTGCAGGCTGGCCAACTGCTTGTTGGCCGTCAGCAGCATCTCCTCCAGACGTTCTACCTTGGCGCGTGTCTGCTCGTTGTCCTGAATAGCGTTGTGGAGTTGTTGCTCCAGTTCGGCTACACGCTTCTCCATCGAATCCATTTTCTGCTCAAGTGCATCAGTATACGAATTGAGCGACTGTAAGAAATTCTCTTTCATATTGTGTTTGTGTGTTTATGCGTTAACGTTTTATTTCGTTGCATCCTCCAGTTTGTTCATGATAGCGAACATGAATACTGCAGCCACCAGGCATACGCCTACGAATACAGCCCATACTGACCAGAGCGGCAGTTCGCCCCACAGGAAGCCACCTACCGATACCAGCATGTTACCCAGGGCTGTTGCTACGAACCAGAGGCCCATCATCATACCCTTGTACTGCGGCGGAGCTACCTTGCTCACGAACGAAATACCCATCGGGCTGAGCAGCAATTCACCAAACGTCAGAATCAGATATGTCACGATCAGCACGTTGGCATTGACGAACGTACCATTGCCGGCTTTGGTAGCCAGTTCCTGCATAGCCGGACTGTTCAGACCTACCGAGCAGAGCACCATGAATACGTAGGCTGCGCCGGCTACCAACATACCGTAGGCAATTTTGCGCGGTGCACTCGGCTCTTTCTGACGCTTAGCCAGCGCACCGAAGATAGCCATGCTCACCGGCGTGAGAGCTACTACGTAGAAGGGGTTGAACTGCTGGAAGATAGGTGCGGCGATGTTGATCGATGCAGGATGGCTCATGTACTTATACGCCAGCAGTGCGATAGCTGCTACGCCTACGCCCGACCATACGGTCTTCGACTTGCTCGTGCCTTCGCCGAAGATGCCGAACAGGGCATATACCAATATGGCAACCGCTACCAGGTTGATGATGTCGAATGCCATCGTCTGCGTGCCCGTCACTACGGGTGTTACGAACTCGTTGGCGAAGTAGGTCAGCGTCAGACCGTTCTGGTGGAATGCCATCCAGAAGAAGAGCACCACCGTGAATACCAGACACAGGGCCACGATACGCTTCTTGGTCTGCTCGGGCGAGAGTTGCTCCACTTTCTGACCCGATGCAGCCTGCTGCTTAGCCGTATGCTCTACGTGCTTGAACCAGGGACGGCAAGCGTAGTAGATCGCGATACTCAGAACGAGCGATGCGCAGGCTACCATGAAGGCGAAGTGGTAACTATCGTTTACGCTGTAACCCATCTTCAGTTGGGCCCACTCCATGATCTTCACAGCGGCCGTCGGTGCGAACATAGCGCCGATATTGATGGCCATATAGAAGAGCGAGAAGGCAGCATCGCGGCGGTCAGCATACTTCGGATCGTCGTACAGATTACCCACCATCACTTGCAGGTTGCCCTTGAAGAGTCCCGTACCCAAGCTGATGAGCAGCAGGGCTGCAAACATAGCCGTCATAGGCAGAACTACCGAGCCGTTGTCAATACCACCCAGGGGCACTGCCAGGAGCAGATAACCCAGGAACATGACGATAATACCAATCGTCACACACTTACCGTAACCGATCTTGTCGGCCAAGATACCACCTACTAGCGGCAGGAAGTACACCAGTCCGAGGAAGGACGAGTAGATAATGCCGGCTGTACCGGCCGACAGCCCGAAATTAGCGCGCAGGAAGAGCGCAAACACGGCTAACATGGTGTAGTAGCCGAAACGTTCGCCTGTGTTGGCCAGTGCCAATGCGAACAATCCTTTTGGTTGATTCGAAAACATAATTATTTGGTTTTTGATTGCTAGTTTTTCTAGTTTTTCTAGTTGCTCTAGTTTTTCTAGTCGTTCTAGTTGCTCTAGATTTTCTAGATCTCTACGATCTCGCACCAATGGTGCGTATCTTCGGCCCGGCCGTACTGAATATCCTTCAGCGCGTGGTACAGGCGCGTCAGGATCGGCCCCGGCTTGTCGCCGAAGTGGTAGGTGCGTTCCTTATCCGGATCATACACGCGTCCGATCGGCGAGATCACGCAGGCTGTACCGCAAGCTGCGGCTTCCTGCATGTCGGCCAGTTCTTCTACGCGTATATGTCGGCGCGTCACTTTCATCCCCATCTCCCGTGCCAGCGTCATCAGGCTGTCGTTGGTGATGCTCGGCAGGATAGCTGTCGATCGCGGCGTCAGATACTCTATAACATCCTTTTCTCCGGCTTTTATCTTTGAGCGAAGCGGTCTTTCGACTTTCGACTTTTTAATTCCAATAAAATTGGCAGCACTGCACTCATCTATATACCTATGCGTCTTCGCATCTGTGAACATACAGTCGTAGCCCTGCGCATGTGCTGCTTCCGTGGCGCGGAACGACGATCCGTAGTTGCCGCCCACTTTCCACGTACCCGTTCCCTGTGGCGCGGCGCGGTCAATGTGACGCTCCACGATGAAGGGCGTGCAGTGGAACTTACCGGGGAAATAGGCCCCGATAGGTGTTGCCACCACGATCAATTCGCAGTCCCTGCCCGGTGCCACCGATATCTCGTGACTCGTGGCCACCAGTATAGGCCGGAAATAGAGCGTTGCCCCAGTCTCGTAGGGTGGTAGGTAGTCAATGTTCTTACGGAGCGCCAGACGGATCGCCTCGCAGAAGAGCTCCTCCGGCGGAGGCGTCATCAGCAGTCCCTCAGCCGAATGAGCCATGCGGCGTGCATTGTCGCGCATGCGGAACAGGCGCACCCGTCCGTCCGCTCCGCGGAAGGCTTTCAGTCCCTCAAACACCTGCTGACCGTATTGCAGTCCCGTGGCGGCTACGTGAAGGGTGATCGTCTTGTCGGTCGTAGCATACGGCTGTTGCCATACGCCGTTCCGGCAGGCTGCGCGCACCACGTAGTCGGTCTCCGTGTAGTGAAAACTCAGTTTATTCCAATCTATATTTTGTTTCATTTCCAAATTCAAACAATTCGTCCAGTATACTCTTCCCATCGCCAAACCAGCGATTCAAATCTTCTCCCCGCCATTCCGTCGTCGCCCGATACGCAAATGGGCTTTTATCTTTGAGCGAAGCGGTCTTTCGACTTTCGACTAATGGGCATTGCGCATTTAGCAATGCCATTATGATTTCATGTAGCCTGCTGTTAAAATCCCATAGCCACTTGGTCTCCCGTTCGTACATCGGCCTCAGATAGTCGGCGTAGTAGTCGAAGTAGGGTGTGTGGCGGTAGGCGGATGTCAGGCTTATCCAGTGTTGGTGTTGCCAACGGCTCTGGTAACTGATCTCTATGTCGCGGGTCAACTGCTTATGCTCCACTTTCTTGACCGGTACGGTTAATATGATCCTGTCTGACGGCTGACGCAGGTCTGACCCGGCTGATGGCCTTGCAATCGAGCATCGATTGCGATACGTCTGCTTCTCAAAGCTCTCCATGGCCTCGATCTCCACCGCCTCGGGATTTCGCATGTACGCTCTATACCACTCCCTCGGCGCCAAATATGCTATCGGTAGTACCATTATTATTTTGGGCTTTCAGCATTCAGCATTCAGCATTCGGCTTTTTACCGGAGTGCTCGGAAGCACCTGACGGCTGACGGCTGACGGCCATTTATTTCTTAATTCTTCGCGCCATTGCCGAGGCGGTCCCAGCGGATCTTATGCGTGTCCTTGTCAATACTCAGCCATATGAACACCGGTCGTCCTACAATATGGTCTTCCGGCACAAAACCCCAGTAGCGGCTGTCGGCCGAGTTGTGGCGGTTGTCGCCCATCATCCAGTAGTAGTCCATCTCAAACGTGTACTCCTTGCCGATCGCCATCGGCTTCATCTCGTATGCCTCGGCAATGCGGCGGTAGATGGGGTAGTTCTCCTCGGTGATCATCAGTTTGTCTCCCTTGCGCGGGATATAGATGGGCCCGTAGTTGTCGCGTGTCCACTTGGTCTCGCCCAGCGGATACACCTCGCCGCCCATCTCCTCGGGTTGCACTTGTATGGCCCGGATATGGTCGTTCTTCTTCAGTTCGGCGAGCATTGCCTTGGTCAGCGGCAGTACATACACCATCGCGCCCGGTTCGTTCAGGCGGTTCCTATCGTCCTTCGATACGCCCAGCCGCGCCAGGTACTTGTCGCTCAGCGGCTCGCCGTCGGTCTGTACCAGGTAATTCAGCTGCACGCCCTCCCGCTTCGGCTCCTGTTGCCATTCGGCTTTTGACTTTTGACTTTCGACTTTTGACTTTATGAAAATCACGTTGTCCGTGATTTTCAACGAGTCTCCCGGCGTACCGACGCAACGCTTCACGTAGTTCTCACGGCGGTCCACCGGTCGCGTCACGATCTCGCCAAACAGGTCCTTGCGTTGCCTTACCGTCTCGCGGCCATAGTAGTGGCACAACGTGTAGTAGTCGGGATTCTGCATCTCGAGACACACTGTATCGCCTGCCGGGAAGTTGAAAACCACGATGTCGCCTTTCTGCGGCGTGGTCCAACCCTTCAGGCGCTTGTATTTCCATTGCGGCCACTCGATATAACTCTTGCCGCCTCCCAACCATGCTGGCAACGTATGTTGCGTCAGTGGCATCGAGAGCGGCGTATTGGGTACGCGCGCACCGTATGCCATCTTGCTTACGTACAGGAAATCACCCACGCGCAGGGTCTTCTCCAGCGACGAACTGGGAATCTGGTAGTTCTGGAAGATGTATATATTGATGAAGTACACCGCAATCAACGCAAACAGTATCGCATCCACCCACGAGCATATGGTATAGAGCGTCTTGTTGCTGTCTTTGTACTTATGCCACCAGCCGTAGTTCACGTACTTGGTGGTAAACATGTCGGCTATCACGGGCAGCAGTACCAGCCATCCCAGGCTTTTCCAGTCGCCCCATGCCACCCATACCACGAATGCGATGTACAGCGCACACCATATACCGCACGCCACCCATCCCCGCGTCGTCACTTTCTCTATTCTCTCTTTAAAACTCATAAACTAATCAACTTATCAACTTATCAACTAATAAACTCATCAACTAATGCCGAGTACCTCGGCCATGCTGTGCGCCCCCGTTTTTCCCTTCAGCCATTCTGCCGCTACTACGGCGCCCAACGCAAATCCCTGTCTCGACTTCGCACTATGGCTCAGCGTCAGTGTATCTATCTCGCTGTCCCAGGTCACCGTATGGATCCCCGGCACCTCGCCCTCTCTAATGGATTCGATAGGCACATTGCTTTCGCCATTCGCCTTTCGCCATTCGCCTATTTGCTCGGCGAGCGTCACTGCCGTTCCGGATGGCGCATCCAACTTATGCACATGGTGCACCTCGGTGATGTGCGGGGTATACGCAGGGTAGGGTTGCAAAAGCTGTGCCAACCGCCGGTTCATGGCGAACAAAATATTCACGCCCAGCGAGAAATTGCTGCTCCAGATCAATCCTACGTTCTTCAATCGGCCGTTCTCGGTCTGCTCTTGGATAAATCCTTGCGCATCCCAACCCGTACTGCCGCATACTACGCTCACGCCTCGTTTCCAGGCTTCCACCACGTTCTGTCGAGCCGTCTGCGGGGTAGTAAACTCTATCGCTACATCCGCATCCGCGAAGGCCGGACTATCCATGTCGTAGCGGTTGTCTCTGTCGATACGGGCTACGATCCGATGACCCCGCTCCAGGGCGATCTGCTCGATCATATGCCCCATGCGCCCGTACCCTATTAATGCTATTTTCATATGCTTCGTTTTCGTATATGCACAAAATCGGCGGCAAAGGTACAAAAAAAATCTCACATACGCAAGCGTACACGCGAAAAAAATGAAAATCGCTATACTTTGAACACATATCAATGTGTGTTCCCTTACTTTTTCCGGTTTTATGGTTTGGGTTGGTCGGTTTTGCCGGCTCCGCCGGCCGAAGAACCTCCAGCTCCGCCAGCCGCGGCCCCGCTGCCAGCCGTAGCCGCAGTACTGCCGGCAGTACCCGCCGATGAACCGGTGGCGGTGGGTATCAGATGGAGCAATTCGCCCAGGGCGGTTTGCTCGGTCTGGGCAACTACAACCGATAGCGGCGAGAGGATCTCCTGCACCCAGTCACGCTTGACGTAAGCAGTCTTGATGGTGCTCTGCCATGCCTCGCGCACGATGGAACGCTTGCGCCCATGTGCCTGCATCTCGCGCCACTCGAGTCCCCATTTCTCTTTATCCCAACGGAAGGGGATGTCCTTCGGATCTTTGCGTTTCTCCTTGGGCTTAGCAGCCTCGCGTCGTATCTCGGTGGAGTCGCGATACCAATCGCGATTGATGGCGCAGTCTTCCCGGAGGGTTACTTCCAGTCGGTATTGCCCTGTCCCCCAGGTGGGGTTACTGGACGTGCCGGTGAAGCTGCGGGGCACCACAAAGCTGTCGCCCGTGATGCTCACTTTCTTGCGGTGACGCACGGGATCATAGACGAAGATGCCATTTGGGTCCACGTCGGCGGAGTCGATCTTGGCGGTGATATTGAATTCGCCTATCTGCTGATTATCAATGAGCATAGCGGCCTCGTTGACCCACGATGAGAAGATCTTGACATTCACGCTGAACGTCAGGTCTTTGCGCTTGCGGAAATCGAAGCGCGTCTGCATCTTGCCGGGCACGGAGTCGTTGGGCAGACTGGTATGACGCGTGTCGAACACGAGCTGGTCGATGGTCATATAGAAGCGCGAGTGATTGTTCATATGGTCGATACCGATCGAGTCGTCGCGCAACTTGCAGAGCAGGTAGAACTCCCATATCTCTTCGTCGGCCAGGCTGGCGGTGTCGGTCAGCCGCGGCGACTTAGGCAACGTGGGCTTTACGTCATCCGGTCTCTCGGGTGTGCCGTCAGGTCTTCCGGGCTTCATATAGCACATACAGCCGAAGCCGTTGAACTTCATATCCATCGGGTCGAAAGCTCCGTTGTGAGAGGGCGTGTAGTAGAAATCGTCGATCTGGGTATCGTCGTTAAGTCGCTGGGTGAAATGGTTGTGCCATTCTGCGGCGCGCAGCCATGCTTCGCGGTCGTCGCGGTTCTTGTATATCAGTCCCCTGAGCACCTTGCCGCCAAACTCAAACAGCTTGGATGAGAAGTTGACGGTCTCCTGGATCAGTTTGTTGCCATAACTGGCGGCAATAGCCGAACCCAGGGCTGCCAGGGTGACGCTACGTTCGCCACCTCGGCGTGAGAGCCGGTCGTTGCGAACCTGCAGGGCAGCAGAGTCGGTCTCGCTGCTGACAAACACCCCGTAGGCGCGTTGCACGCGGATGGAGTCGCCCGGCTTAGGCGGCTGGGCAAAGCATACCAGCGTAAGGCAGACAAGCGAGAGAGTAAGAACAGTACGTGTCATCGTGTTATCTTGTTTCTTCATAATACATCTATCAGTATGAATGCGTCGGTATATTGCGGATCGGCGAAGCGACAGGTCTGGCGGTGACTGAGCGTGCCGGCATCAAAGCTGTTCTGCTCGGCGGTCATCAGTTGACGGCGTGCGTCCATGAAGGCCGCGTAGGTGTCCATCCCGTTGCATAGGTTGCGATAGAACCGGCTCATGAGCATGGCCGAAGCCTCGTCGCTGACGCTCCAAAGGCTGACCACCATAGCATCTACACCGGCCTGCTTCAGCGCGCGCTGGATGCCATATACGCCGTCGGCGGTGATATAGCCGAGTCCGGTCTGGCATGCGGATAGCACCATCAGGTCGCACTGCAACTTGAGTCCGCTCAACTCCTTGGCCGACAGGATACCATCGGCCGTGTGGCTATTGTGGGTCGAGTCGAGCAGGGCGTACCGCGAACCGGCTAAGGCAATGCCACTCTGCGAGAGGCTATGATCCATGTAGATGGGCTTCATGTCGGTGCCGTCTTCTATGGTGCCGATGAAGAAGCCGTGGGTGTCAATCAGGATGAGCGGGTAGTGCGAAGCCTGGGCACAGAATGCCGAGTCGGTAGCCTCGGTACGCGTCAGGATGCAGTCTGTGCTGTTCTGGCTGCTCTGACGGAAACGCTTGAAGTCCTCTACTTCGCTTCTCGACCCCTCCAGTTCCTCAAGCTGATTGGCTAGGGGCTGTATGTATTGATAGGCAAGCGCATCGTTGCCGGGCGTTTGGACGTTCGAAGCCGAGGCATAGTCCACGTCGCCTATGAGCAAGATACGACCGGTGTCGATCTTTTTATGCGGCCGGGTGAGCATGCGCGTGGAACTGAGTCGGCGGCAGGTCTTCGAGGTGTCGGGCATGAGGTACTCGATAGCCAACTGCTGCAGCAGGCCGTCGGGCGAGAAATAGACCGTCTTGGCCCGGCCGATAGCCTGCATGAGGCGGTCGGTCCAGATCCTGCGCGGGAGTTGCGCGTTCTGGTAGATGCTATTTTTGTCGTACTTGTTGGTAGAGCGCAGTGCCTTGCCCAGACTCATCTGTCCGCTCAGTCTCATCCGGCTGAGGCTGTCCATATCGGCGATATGAATGAACTGCGGACGGCTGGATTTGGGGGTCAGAACGAGTGCGCCGAGCTGGTTTCGCTCGTCTCGACCGCGGTATTGCACAAACTCGATGGCACAGGCGTCCTGTTTGAGGTGCGAACGAATGTCGCTCCATTGTGCGGGTTTGCCGTTCGCCCGCTTGGATTCTAGCAAGTAGCCCTTGCTGTATAGCGCCAGGTTGTAGAGCATTTCGGGAGCCGTTTCTTCCAGTCGGTAGCAGTCGAAAAGAAAGCTATGGAGGCTCAGCCAGTACTGCTCGCGTTGTGCATCGCTCATGCCCCGCATGGTGCGTTCGGCTTCCGCCTTCTTAGCCCGGATATAGGCTTCATAATAGGGTTTGGCAGCCTCTTTGCCTACCGATCCGTCATGGTCGTGACGCAGCATGAGCAGTTTGCCCCGGGTGCGCAGTGCATCAGGATGGCGCAGACAGGCTTCCGGCAGGCTCATCATCAGTTCCTCGGCAGCATAGAACTCATTCATCCGGGCATATACCATCGCCAGGGATAGGTAGCTATCCAGTATGCGGCTGTTGAGTCGTTGGTCGGCGGCTGTTGCGGGCTTTTCCTGATAAGGCATCTCGCCGTAGTAGCGTATGACGGCCTTGGCCTCCTCCAGCGCACGCTTATAGTCCTTCTGCTTGTAGTATAGGCTGAGCAGTTCTCGATGGATGGTGACGGCCATCTCGGGCAGATCGAATGTCTCATCCACCATGGTGATGGAGTCGAGCAGGGCAAAACAACGCTGGTAGGACAGCGAGGCTTGGCGATAAGGCTCGGGCTTGGCGTCGGAGCCTGGGTCGGCGGTAAGGTAATAGTACGAACCGCGTAACTTACAGAGCATCTCCTCCCATTCCAGGCGGTTGAGCAGGGTCTCCTTGTCGCTATGACGTTCGTAGAGGCTATCGGCCATGTTGAGCTGGCGGCGGAGCATGGTGACGATATCCAGCATATAGTAGCACTCTCCTTCGGCTATGGTGCTGCGAAACTGCAGGTCGTATGCATCTATCTCCTCGGCCATTGTAGCTGCGCGGTGGAAACTGTCGGCGGCGGCGAGGTACTCCTGACGGTCGTTCAACTCGGCGGCACGTTCATACACAGCCAGCACGTCGTCGGTGGTATGAGGGGCACAGGCGACTGCGAATAGCGGTATGAGTAGTAGGTGTAGCATGAGGCGGTTCATTGCGTGGAATGCTTGTGGTTGATAATGATGAAGGCGGCATGTCGGTTGGGATCCTGGTTCTGGATCTGAAGTTTGAGTACATCGCCCTGCTTCAGCGCTTTCTCAGCGTCAAGCACGAAGTAGGTGACGCCGTTCTGGTCCTTGCCGGCGGGCGCTACGGCTACGCCGTTCTTATAGAGCCGGGCAGCATAGGCTTGCTTAGCGTCGTGGGGAACGACGACGATCACCTGCTTGCCCACGCGTTGCGGTATGGTGTAGGTGGCGGTGCTGCCTTTTTTGACGCCTTTCTCATAGAGGGTATATTTGAATCGTTTGTCCGTGCCGTCCAGCAGGCCATGACCGGTGTTTTGGGTTGCGCGGTTTTGTCGTTGCGCCTGTTTGAGGCTGTGTATCAGCGTATTCAGACCAAACGCTTGAATATCTGCGTCGGCAAGCCGCTTGTCGTGGACCTCGTCCTCGAGTTCGTTCATGAGGGTGAATAGGTTGAGACGCTGCTTGAGTGCTTGACCGGCGTTGTGCCAACTCGTCTGGTCGTTTCGTCGCAGCGTGAGCGAGGCGTTGATCAGTTGTATAGTCACCTCTTCCTCCTTGGGATCCAGGATAGTCTGTGCCCATGTGCCTAACGCGAAGCAGAGCATCGGTAGAAGCAGGACGAGCGTACGGGCCGTAGTCACCATCTGTTCGGGCCATAGGCGATCAACGCGTTCGGCAACATGCTGCGAAGCGCTGACGCCGGTGGTTCGGCGCATACGTTGGGGCGTACCCATAGAGGCGGCGATAGTCTCCGCTTCGCGCACGATATCGGCGGCTGTGGGGCGCTTTTTCGGATCATGGCATAGGCAGCGTTGCAGCAGTCGGTTAAGCGGTTCAGCCTCGTGTTGCGGCAACGAGGGGATAGGTGTTCGAGTGGTCTGCGCTTTCTCGCCACCACCGTTCAGTATCGGTGTACCCAGCATGAGTTCCATAGCCGAGGCGGCGAGTTGCCATATGTCGCTTTCGGGGTTGCCGGTATGCGTTGCGGCAGAGGGGTTTAGCACAAAGTCATGGTCGTTGATGCTCACTTGCCGCAGGCCCACCTGGCCGTGCGTCTGCTGCTGACTATGCAACGCATCCAGTTGGGCGGCTACCTGGCGGATATACTGCAGGCACAGCGCCGTGGAGCAATGACCCCGGAGGGAGATAGCTTGTATCGTGTCCATAATGAATCAGGGTGTTTGTTGAATAAGTTGATGGATACGGCTGACGGGAATGATGGCTGTCTCTTCGTCTGCCCGGCGCGAGACGATACCCACTACCTGTTTGCGCTGTTTGCTGGCAAAGACGGGGCCTCCGGAGAAGCCTGGTTGGCATTTCATTTGGCATATGATCCACCCATCCCGGATATCGGATAGATGATCTACCTTGCCTTCTCTCCATGCGAGTTCGGCTTCCCGTCGATTCTCGCTCTGGGGGTAGCCGAAACTATAGACTTCCTTCCCTTGTTGAACTTGTCGATTGGTATCGGCCAACTGAATTGTTCCCTTCTCATGCCAACGCATGACGGCAACGTCGCCCAGTTCGCAGTCGCGTTTTTCGTAGAGGCTGATGACGCTGCGCCAGGTGTAGGCATGTTGTCGGTCGCCAAGGTCGTATAGGGCATCGTGGCTGCGGTCGGTGGTGAAGCGCTCGGAGGTGATGGAGTCCCATGTCCGTCCGTCGGGGGCGGTGATGGTGAGTTGCGTGACCAGTCGCAGCGTTGTATCCTCTTCTGCGCGTATCGCCCAACGTGCGGGCGAGGGGATGTCGAGCGTGTCCGGCGTGAGTTGATCTTCCATATTGAGCCAGAACTCGATGCAATGCCGTGCCGTCACCAGGTAGCCGTCCTCGGTCAGGAAGGCGGTACCTACCAGCGCTTGTTCGCACGGCTCTTCTGCTATCAGGCTATCACCTCGATAGACCAGCAGTCCATCGGCTTGGATGCTATAGATCGACTGCGCTTCATCACGGAAGACGTGGGTGAGACTCAGGTGGCTCTGTATCTGCCAAAGGATGGATACGAGCAACGCCAGTACGATGAGACTCAGCGTGATACGTAGCCCCAGTGAAGGACGGTGGGCAATATACTGCGTGGTGGGACGCTGTCCCTGCTCGATGCTGAACTGCAGCATGGTGCGATCCAGTTGCAGGATGTCTCCGTGGCGGAGCACATGGGCGATGCCGAGCGGCTGACCGTTGACGCGTATCTCGGCTTCGGTTTCCTGACGGAGCAGCACCCATCCGTCGCCCTGCTCTTGGCGCACAATGACGGCGTAGCAGGTGTCGGCATAGTCGGGGTGGGGCGTCAGGCGAACCTGGCACTCGGGCGTCTGACCGATATAGAGCGCGTTGTCGTCGCCATACTGTATGTCGCCGCGACGATGCAGATCATCCGTGCTCCGAAAGCGTATAGCGTAGTATTTCATATGGGTTATGGGTTATGGGTTATGGGTTTCGACTTCATAGAATGTGTGTGCTATGAGGGGTAGTGTACGGATGAGGGCGACGTCGTAGCGGGCTACATTCTGGTTGGTCTCGTCGCAGCCCAGTTCGCGATAGCTGCGCAGGTCGTCGTGGGCGAGTTGCTGCTTGAACGTGCCGCGCAGCGAGATGTCCTGCAGGATCTGCCGGTGTTCCTCGTCGGTGGTGGGACGATAGCCCAGAATGAGTTCCTCAACGCTCCAACGGTTGTGCTCCACTTCGGCGAGTGTCTCTACCTCTTTCTCACTGATGGCGAAGAGCGTTTTCCATTCGTCGTCGGTGTGGCCGAGCGAGTGCATCTTGGTGGTGAGCGTAAAGGCGTGGTAGATATTCGACCATAGTTTCTGGGTAGGTATCGGTCGTTCGTTCCATACTTGGCTGAGATCGGCGGCTGTCGGTATCTCGGTGGCGATAGCGATAGCACTCAGTCCACGTGCCTGCTCTTCGTCCGTGGTCTCACGCATGCGGTGGTAGGCGTAGCATATACACTGTGCCATGCGTATGAAGCGCCGCATGTCGGGAAGCGTGCTCTCGCTCATGCCGAAGGCGGTGAGGCCCGGATGCAGACCGGATTGCTTCACGAGCTGCAGGGCGGTCTCGTCCTGGGTGCGCACCCATATCGGCGTGTCGTGGAGCGGGCTCAAGGAGAGGGCCTTGCATAGGTTGCGCTGGTCGTCCGGGTAGCAGAAGGCGAGGGTGAGCTGTTGCGTCTCGTCTTGTGCCCAAAGTTGGAGCTTATGGAGCAGATTGTTGTCGTGGCTTCGGCCGTTGACGAACTCCCACTCGATGTCCACGAAGTCGTCTCGCTGCCCCTGGTATTTGGGCGCGAAGGTGTCGCACGTGATGTCGTCGTTGGTGGTGAGAACGCTGCGTCGGTAGCTGTGGACGAGCATGTTGTGGTAGCGTTGCTGGAAGTTCAGGAAGTCGTCCTGCGCGTCGCTCACGAGAGTGATACGCGTACGCAGCGCGTGGTCGTGACAGTAGTTGGGATAGTGGGCAATGAGTGCGGTATGGATGGCCAGGCTCTCGGCCTGCGGGCTCATACCGAAGATGACGAGGTGGACGTGCTGCGGGCTTTCTGCCGTGATAGGCTGGCGGTCCAGGCGCGTCGTGCTACCGGGCTGTACGCCCAGCATGGCCATCGACCATAGGTCTTCCCGGGTGTAGGCATATAGTTCCACGTTCTCGGCAAGCGTCTCGCTCAGGGGCGTACGCTTCAGGATGTCAGCCAGCTGCTGGTTTCTGAGAACGAGGTGGATACGTTGCCGTTCGCCGTCCGCTCTCTTTGTAGCCTTCTCGGCGAGCGCTTGCATTTGGCGTATCGCCTCATTATCCGCCTCCGCCATCGGCCTTCCAGCCTCGGATCGTATGATGATATCTTGGGTCATAGTCTGTAGTGTATTAGTTTTCATCGCAACATAGGCGCAGGCCATAGTCCTGACGCCGCTCTTGTTCGCCACCGGTGCCGCGGAAGGTGATGGTCAGCGTTGAGGGGTCATCTACGTACCAACTGCCGCCTCGCTTGATGTGCCGTTCTACGCTGGAGTCGGCATCACCATGAGGATTGATAATGAATTCGGTGTAGTAGGCTCCATATCGGTCGGAGCACCACTCCCATACATTGCCTGTCAGGTCGTATAGTCCCAAAGAATTAGGCATGCCGGCCGTGCGCACAGGCATGACGTAGCGATCTTTTCCCTGCTGGTAGAAGGTGACTTTGGATAGATCGTCCGAACCGGCGTAGAGGGTATCTGTGCCGTTTTTGCCTCCGCGGGCTGCGTATTCCCATTCGGCCTCGGTAGGCAAGCGGAAATTGCAACCGGTGAGTTCACTGAGTCGTTCTGCGAACGCTTGGCATTGTGCCCAGGAGACATTGTCTACGGGCAGGTTGGCTTGACCTCGATTCTTGCTGGGGTTCTTGTGCATAACGGCTTGCCAAAGTTCTTGAGTTACTTCTGTCTCGCCTATATAGTAGCTGAATACCTGTACTTTATGCTGCGGACGTTGGTCATTGTCGCGTGTGTTGCTACCCATGATGAATGTGCCTCCTTCCACTCTGACCATACGGAATTGGACGTCATCCACCGTGATGGCTAAATCGCCGTTTGGCAGCGTTTCTGTTACCACGTTTGGTGTGCGCAAGAAGAAGTACCAAGCAGCGATGCCACCGATGAGCAGCAAGGCAAGCAGACTCCACAGAACGGGTTTCCACCATGCGATGCGTCTCTTGGTCTCGGATTTCTCTATCTCAAGTAGCCCTTGCAGGGTGCTTTCCAGTTTGCCCAACCCGGATTTGTATTTGGTGATCGAAGAGAGGTCGGTATAGTCCAGACAGCCGATATCGAACAGAATGGAGTCGTTGTAGGGCGCGTCGTCCAGTTTGACGGGCACGATAGGTTTGCCCAGATGTACGGCGGTGTTGATTTCCTTGATGGTCCATTCGGATTTATTGGCATCTTCCGACGAGAAGAACAGGAATACATCGCATTGCTTGATCGCTTTGACGATGACGGTCTTGAACTGCTCGCCGCTATGGATGCAGTTGTCGGCCATCCAGCAGGGTATACCTCGTTGCTCCAGGTGTTGCTTCACCTGCCGAACCTTCAACTGGTCCTTGGTGCTATAGCTGATAAAAACCTGTTTTGACATATTGTGAAGTATTTTTGGTCATAGTTCTATTATTTCTTGCGTTTGTCGAGCCTTAATAAGGGATACGTGAATTCCTCGAAGTACATGATGTCTTCTTTGAAACATGTTATCTCAAAATTAGAGTCTTCGAAAAGCTTTATAAAGAGATTGTTATCGTCTTTTATTTCTTTGATATATTCTTTCTTGAATGTGCTCTTCTCCTTGTTGTATAAACGTACAGAATCTTCATTTTCGCCGAGGAACTCAAGACTGTTAACTTTGAATGAGTGAGTTAATTGACTTGTGTCTAAAGCGAGTGTGCGATCCTGAATATCCCATGTCATACCTTTGAATTTAATGGTATAATCCACGTTTACTTTAAGATCGGAATTGAGTTCCATTTCAAATTGTTTACGGAAGGTTAATAGTGCTTTGTTATTTTCTTGTAAGTCTATGTCTATACGAAGGGAAGAGGTGTCATTGCCTACTTCCCAATATGTCCAGTTCCCGATAAGTTCTTCCTTTGTAATGAGGCCTCTTTTTTGTTTAATATCTGTAACTAGTTCCTCTCCTCCAATTTCGTTTGCATTATCAATGAGTAGAGATTCAATTCTTTTTCTAGTATCGGAATCTACAAACACTTTGATCAAACGCATTCCGAAATATCCCTGTTCTGATTTAAATATATGTCTGTATGTTTCTAAATCCTGTGTTATCCATAGATTTGAATTTTCTATATAGAATAGTCCTCCTAAGTTGTTCCAGTCTTCTACACCATCAATCGCAGACCATGTGTCAATTCTTTCGTTCCATTTTTCTTTACCATATAAAACAATTCCCGGGTCCTTGATGTCGTACGCAGGATAGTGGTATAGTCTGGTCTCGTAGAACCCTCCTTTTAATTGCACGCCCATTATGACGGCATGGTTGCGTTCAGTAGAGTCTAATGAAGGAAGTGAAACGCTGTTTGCTGCGCATGTTTGCAATAAACGTTGCTTTTCCTTCTGGGTGTAGTATATCTTGTGCGGGTAAAAGCCAAGATCCGACGTACGTCCTTCCGGTAATACATAATGGAATATTTTGCTCTTCTTTTGCTCTGGGAAATGACGCATCACGGTGATTTGTTTCTTTTCTTTCGCCTTCAAGATGGTTTCCAGATAGAAATAGGCAATATTTGAACGTAAATCTTCTGTTGTAGTCCAATCACCATACGAAATAATAATGTCGCCATTTCTCAATCCTAAGGGATATGCTACGGATGTATCTGTCACTTCGATGCAAAATGCTTTTGGTAAGGATGCTTTAAATTCTGACATGGTGCTATCAGGAATTTGTTTGCCATTCTCATCATAATATTGATAGTTCGACCAAAAATAATAAACTTCTCCGTCTCCTTTATCTCCAATCTTAATGATGTATGACGGTTCGTTAAATTCGTTGATACCATATTCTGAATGTGTCTTATTATAAATCGTATAATCGAAAACGTCTTTATAGAACAGCTTATTAAACCATCCCACTCTGGCATGCTCGTCGCTATTTGTAAGATGCCATTGAGAAATGACATTAGTTTCTTCATCATTGTATTGCGACTGATAATATTCATAAAGGATGTCTTCTATGAGGTATTTTGTTGTTGCGATATGTGTCTTAGTATCAGTATTCTGGAAGTGTGTCAATTTTGAGTATGAACCATATAATAAATAAGGTTGGTTATCCTTATCATACCATTTATATGTGATATGATTATTGATGTCGTTGTATAGTGTTTTTTTGCATGACCACAGTTGTGTGCTGTCTTCCGGGTTGTTGATGGGTTGCTTGTTTAAGTCGTAGTATCGTATACATATGGTTCTGCCTTTGTCGTCTACAGAATCAATTCTCTGATAATTCTTATCGTACCAAATCTGAACTATATTTCCTTTTTTGTCGCGAGTGTATTCATATATCTTTATAGTATCGGAGTTGGAATTGTCGTCCACTTTAATCATTAATTGTTTTATTAAGGTTTCACCTTTCGAATCATATTCAGAAGTAGCATTGTAAAAGTGTTGACCAGTATCATCTTTCATTTTGAATGATATCACATTCCCAAATTTGTCGTATTCGTACATTTCGGTCCATAAACTACAGGGGAGACCTTCTTTGTTGATTTTTCCTGAATAAGTTATGCGACCATGATTGTTGTACGAGGTCTTGTCTCTGGAGCAACCATTAAGCTTTTCGTAAATATTGCCATTCTTGTCAATAGATACACTTAAAGTGTCTCTACCATATTGGTCAAGATAGTGACGATAACCGCATAACGTAGTATCAATAGAAAAATCATATTCCTCTGTGCGTTTACCATTTTCGTCTATAAAATAATGGTCGTAATATTCTTTTTCGTACACTCGTTCCCATCCGGCTTGGCCTCTGTATTTAGACATGGGTTCTCCAAGAATGTTTAGATAGACTTCTTTTGTTTGACGTCCTTGAGCGTCATATTCTTTTCGAACACCATATGCACCATGTGTCGCATCCTTTAAGACATAACCATTCCGATCAGTGCAATTTATACGTTCTTCATATCCGTCCTTATTTAAGAAAATATGTGCGTAATTAGGAAAGGTGCTGCCGAGTAGTGAAATTTCTCTTCCAAGTTCATCGGTATAATTGCCCGTATATTCTCTGTCTGAAATCTTGCATGGATTAAAGGCAAAGAGAAAATTGCCATTACTATTCAGCATCCGTTCTTGTATTACTTCTTTTCCAGAAGGATCTGCTATTAGCTCCCATTTGCAGACAGACTTAACTGCAGTCGCCCAACTTTCATTAAGATTTGAATAATATTTATCAGTACCTAACTCAGTAACATAGGTGTTGCAATCATGCGTTGTGGTGGGGTTCCCATAACCATCAAAAGCTTCTATAAAAGTCCATTGACCTGCACGATTCTTTCGTGATAGTTTATAATAGAACGGGAGGTGATTGGCAAATTTTAATGAAATGCTTTTACCAACGCCTACATACCATCCGTGTTTTTTGATAACATGGGCATAGTATGCAGAATCGTTGCTGTTTATATTTATATATGGATATTCATATAATCCGTTTTTTTTGATATATGCATAATCTTTGCTGTTTTTAGTAGGTGTTACAATAAGAGAGGAATCGGATTTCTCTATCGAAGTTGTATCTATAGGTGAGGAGGTTTTAGTCCTCTCGGTAGGTTTCTCTTTTGGTTCTGTTCTTTTTGATTGTGTTGTATTGCTCGTACTTTCGTCATCTTTTACAGTAGTCGCTGTATTTTTTCCTGCGCCTATGCCGTGCTTTTTCTTCCCAGGTTGAATATCATCATCTGAGAAAACAATAGAGACGCACATTAAAAATGCTAATAATATAGAAATTTTTTTCATAATTTTATGTGTTTTATTCGATTTTGTTGAGATTGTGTTATGGGCATTGTATAATATTTTGCTCCTAATGGACCAGCTTCAATGTCAAATATGTGTTTTACATAATGCTTTTTAAACCCTTTCTTCCCAATACCCTCTGCACGAAGAATTTCTATTTGTCCTCCTGTTTTAACCAATTTTCCCCATTCTGTTTTTAGAAGAGCTTCTGATTGATATAAATGCCAATTACCTACGTGATACAGCACGTCTCCGTCTTTAGGATGTTTCGCTCCTTCCAAAATGTCGTTTTCTTGAGGTTTTGCAGCATACATAGTCCCTTCTTTGTTTAGTATGTGAAGGAAAGGAATTTTTACTAGATCCTTGCTACTTAATAACTTATTTTCGCATTTCGCTAAAAGTATACCAGATAGGTAATTGTATGTGCTTGTGTAGTTTCTAAGTTCGTCAGGTGACGTGGGGCTGATAGAACATACTGATGAATCTCGAAGTACATAAGCTTCGTCGCCGAATTCATCATATCCTTCCATGGCAAAATATACTATATCGTTGTGGTATGCAAGTAGTGACATTTTATAGTAGCACCATCCATCCCAATCCCATTCTGGACATCTTATGGGATCACCATCGATTCCCGCAACAGCCCGTGCAGTCTGTCGCCCATAGTCGTCATAATCAAACCATGATGATTTATAAATATCTTCCCCGTTAGATAGGTAGTAGTACTCTAACTTAATTCGATTAGTTTGAAGTTCTTTTTTGATTGTAACTTTAGCAAAAAGTCCTTTGCTATCATCAACCAGTTTCCCACAAGTATCCAAGTACTCTGTATTTGTTATTTTGAATACAGAATCTTTAGTTTCGGTTGTTCGACGGGTATGATAACAGATACTATCGCCATATTCGTTAATCTCCCGTAGGGTCTCATATCTATGACCATTCTTCCATAGCGAGACTTCGATTACATTTGGCTTGGGATAATTATATCGCTCGACAAAAGACTCATCTTGTTCAATACGTATTATACTATCATAGCGATTTTGGGAATCATAAAAATGTCGGGTATATTCAACTAACTTCCCATTTTTGTGTTTTTGGTTCAATAATATATTATTCTTTTCGTCATATTTAAATGCAACGTATGAATATTTTCCTCCTGGAGTATGGAATGCGCCCTGAGATATGCTTCCGTCCGACCTATATTGTAAGGTGTCGCAGAAGTGCTTGAATTGATATACTATCATGCCTTGTTTAGGATATGCCACCTTAAAATATGAAGTGGAATCCACACGCCCAAACTCGTCATAATGAAATGTTAAGGCGGTGCTGTCTATCCGATCGCCAAATTTATTAACACTATATCTGATATGGATGAGTTTTGACTTCTCATCATTGTCATAAGTGTAACCATAATTGTTATATGCATCTCGCTGGGGAACTTCGAGTTCTGTAAAGAACATGTTGCTGGTTACTAATCCATTATGAATAGTCTGACGTATGCGGTCCGTCCCCTTGTCTGATACGGTCATAGGCCTTCCCGTGGCATCGTAGAATCTAGCCCATAAGGTATATAATGACGAGTCTAAACTCACTAAATCATTGTCTCGGTAATACTGGATAGAATATAAAGATGAATCATTCTTTCCATAGGCTGTGACTTGATCAACTTCTCCCGCGGAATTCTCTCTATAAATCCAGCATGTTGTTAGACGTTGTAGTTTGGCAAATTCTCGTGATTTGACATCGTTAAACTCTGTCTCGATTAATCCGACTACGGGGGTCTCGTATAGCATGTTACAGATAGACTTGCCGGAAGGCGATACGACTTCAACTTTTTTATATGGGGATTGTTCGAATAGTTTGTTACCTGTGTATAGTCCCTCTTTCGTTAGTTTATAAAGTTGAAGTATATTCGCCTTTTTAACTTCTTCTGAGCCCGGATTGAGACTCTTTCCAACTCCTATCGGCCAGCCGTTTTCTGTTGTAAAGTTGGCGTAATATGCTGAGTATGTTTTTTGGAATAGGATATAATAGATGCCGAAAATGGCTCCAATAATCAATAGTGCAGCTACACTTCCATACATGCGTTTTTTGCTTTTCTGCTTGGCTTCTATTGCCTCCTTCTCCAGTCGCTCTTTATCGGCTTTTGCTTTGGCTTCGATGGCTTCGCGTTTGCGTTGCTCCTCGGCCAAAAGGCGACGTTGCTCTTCCTCCTGACGTAGGCGCTCTGCCTCCATGCGTTTTGCATTCTCGCGCTGCTCAATACGTTCGCTCACTACCGGACAAAGTATATCGTGCATATACTCGATGCGGATATCGTCCTGGTAGCTGAACTGACGAAGCAATTTCTGATTTTCTACCAGGTCCTTGATGGCTTCTTCAGAGAGCCCTTCACCTATTAGGTCGTTTTTCGATACGTTGTTGCGGCGGCCGTCGGAGGTGAGCAGTTCGTCTTCCAGTACCTCAATATCATGTTCGCTCAGCCCGTTGATAGAATCCATGTAGAAGTCACGGATGATGAACTCGCCGGCTTGGTTCACCAATTCAGCGGTGATGGTCTGCAACCCTTGCTCCTCTTTCTTGCGGTAAAGTCCGCTCAAGAAAAGCGATAACACTGCTGCGTCTACTTCAATTTCCGGTGTACCTTCCAGTTCAAAATCGGTGCGGCTGGTCACCTTTTGAATGATCAGTTTCGCTACGTCTTTGCTTACCAGTCCTGGCTGAGGCTTCATGATGATATCGGCTGCCTGCTCCTCGTTGAGCGGGAGTAGAGCGTACCGATTGGTTTTCATCACGGGGATGAACTTGGTGTAGCGCTCCATATAGGAGAGAAAGTCCTCGCGGATGACAAACACCAGGTTGAAGAGCGATTCGTTGATATAGTCGTTTTCGGCCTCGTCCTCGTTGCTTGTGCCAAGGTCCAGTACGAAACCACCTTTCTTTTTCGTCTTCTTTTCCGCGGAGGTGTTGGTGCTCTGTGCCTCAACGATATACTGCGGCGTCACACCATTCAGCATGTCTGCCAACTCGGCAAAGAACGCGAGTTTTTTCTTCTCGTCTTTTTGCAGGGTGAAGATTTCTTCAAACTGATCCAACACGATCAGCGGTCGGGTAGGTTCGTCTGTGACCGGATCTAAAAAGGAGTGACGGTGCATGAACTCCCATAAGCTCTCTTCGTGACCTTCTATCCGGGGGACGCGCTCTGTGATACCAATACCGGCTTTCTCGAATGCCAGACGAATCTGATCGATATAATTCGTCTTCTCGTCGTGTGAGAAGCGGATAGATATCGGGAATAAGCCTGCTTGACGTGCTGCGGGGAATACACCGGCATAAATAATAGAAGACTTTCCTATACCGGATTTACCGTATAGGATAGTCTGGATATTATTGGTAATGTAGAGCGATAGGCTCTGAATCTCCTCGTCGCGACCGTAGAAATTGTTTCGGTCAATCTCGCTATAGAAGTTTAGACCTTTCCAGGGATTGGTGTCTATCTGTTGTCTTGGGTTCTCCATATCGCGTCTATATTATGAGTTGGTGTATTTTTCTTCCAGTTTCTTTACCTCTTCGAGCGACTGTTTCAGCACCTCGCATATCTCATCTAGGTCTGTGTCATTCGTATACCACGTAGCATTCTTCTCCATGAATTCTTGTGGCAACTTGGTAAGTTGGTCGTAGAAGTTGAATCCCGATTCAGCAAAGGGGATGACAAACTTGCGACCTCCTATGCGTGCTGCGACATGGGCAGCCAGATTCCATTCTGTGCGGTACTCGTGTGGCACGATGGATTCTTTCTCTACGTTGTGGCTCAATATGGGTACAAAGAGACGTGTCTTGTTAATGCCGCTCTTGATTTGAGCCTCCCAGTCTGCGCCGCGCGGGATGCTGTAGTCGTCAAACCATACGCTGAAGCCCGCTTCCTTAAGCTTGTCATACAGGTTCTTTGCGACTGTTTTATCGCTACGGGAATACGAGATGAATATATCCGTATCGTATAGCGCTGCTCGCTGCGTTTGCTTCGGTTTGCGAGTTTCCATCTCTTCTTTGATGCGACGCACTACCTCCTCTGGGTTCTCTTGGAAGAACGTCTCCAGACGATCGAGGAATTGCTTGAACGACTCTTCAGCGTTGTCTTTTACCACGATGTCGGACTTCATGTTCGACTCCAGAACGTCCGATGACGAACGAAGACTATACCATACGAAGCGGAACAACCAGTCGGAGTAGTTGTTGCCTAAAATGAGCAGGTACTTGTTCTTGAGAGAGTCGGTCAGTGTTTTAGGAACACCATCGCCCTTGATCCAGGAACTGCAGAAGTCCATCATGTCGGAGTCTTTCACCACAAATCGGGCGTTCTTCGTATCATCGCACACCTTACCGAACATGTAATATACTGTCGGATCTTTCAGTTCGCCCGGGGTGCGAATGTCGCCACCGCGTTCCCAGGAACAACTATTATGAGGGTCGTTGTCAAAGTTCAGCACCTTCACATCGCCCCAAACCTCGCGCATCGCATTTTCAACGATTGGAGTAAACGAAGTGGTGATTACAAAGGGAAATCTCTTGGTGCTCAACAGGTCCTTTAGCAGTTGGGATGGCTTGCTGTTAATGGTAGGTATGTAAGCGAAATTGCTGGTGATTTGATGAAGTAGACTATAGATCTGCTTGTCGTTTCGTACGCATCGCTTATAGTCCTCATCGTATACCAATTGTGAGAACGTACGAGGATGAGTTTTGACCTTCGTCTGTGAGGCAATATAGCTGATCAACTGCTGATGCAGATTCTCTTTTATCTGCATACCGTCCTTGTCTTGACTAATGACAGGATCTACTAAGAGGTCGGGACCAATCACGGGAATGACGTTACCGTCGTTGATCTCATCGAGTAAACGTTTCCAACGACCTTTGTCCAGTCCGAAATCAAGTGAAAAACCTTCTGTGTCCATATGGCGATTCTATGTTTATGTTTCAAAAAGGAATTATCCGCCTGCAAAGTTACGAAAAATATCGCATATACGCAAATATTTTATATTTTTTACCTAAAAAATACAAAAATCCCGCCCAAATGAGCGAGATTTTCTGTATTCTCTATTATTTTGCTTTACCTTGGAATTGCATTTCTTTGCCGCCAAACTCGCAGCGGAAGGAGAGCATTTGCTTGTTGGCCGTGCCGCGTAGGTGAGTGACGATGCGCTTTGGCTGCGGCTTGTTGCCGACGTAGGGAATGATCTTGTCGCCGCTTAATTGTCCTTGTTGTCGCTTTACGCTCGGGATTCGCACATCCACCCGTACAGGCATCAAGCGAGCAAACTTAACGTCGTACATCGTTATGTTGCCCTGTTCATCCAGGCTGACGCGTACTTCCTTTAGCGTGAATCCACCCGCCATCTGCATCGTCCCGACATATTCCGCCGCCATCATGCCGATGCTCATTATCGCGGCGGTGAAAAGTATAAAAATGCGTCTCATAACTATCGTGTATTACCGTTTTTTAGAATAGAGTAGGTGCTTCTTGGCGTTGTCGCGCCAGCCGGCTTGGTATTCGTGGCTGACGAAGCAGATCTTGAGGTCGGCCTGGTACTCGTGGTCTACGAAGTAGATACGTACGTCGGCTTGGTACTCATGGTCCACGAAGAACCACTTACCCTCGTTGCCCTTGGCCTGGTACTCATGATCCATGCGATAGACAAGCAGGTCTGCCTGGTATTCATGCTCCACAACGCAAACCCGCACATCAGCCTGATACTCATGGTTGACGGAGTAGATCTTCTGTGCCATCATGTTGCCGGTCATGAGGAGCGTTGCTAATATAAAGAATAGTCGTTTCATACTGCCATGTGTAATAAGTGGGGATTATCGTTTTCTGCCGTCCCATTCTTCCCAAGAAGAGTGGAACATACGGAAGCCGCGTGACTCCCATTTCTGCCGGATGGATCGCATTTGTGACTGAATACTACGACGTTGACTATCGTTGTACGTATTATAATAGGTGTTCATCTTGATCAGTTGTGACTCCAGATCACTGTAGGTGCGAGCATCCCGGCTTTTATTGACATTATCTTGTCCGGATTGCTTTTTGGTGGAGGAGTTGCTGCTACCGGAAGAGTACCCTGAACTACGTGACGAGTTCATGTTGTTCGTAAACTCAGAATACTGCGAGAAGGTTTCCCCTAATACGTTCAGAAATTGATTCAGGCCATCGAAAAATGCCATCGTTCGGTCGTACTGATAGTCTTGCTGCTGTTCTGCTTGCCGTTTATTGTTTTCGGCCAGGGTCAGGTACTTGTTAGCATATTCATTATCCGGCTCGATTTTTAGTGCAGTCAGATACGCATCAATAGCACTGTCGTAATAGCCCAGATTGTTCAGGCAACTACCATAATAGATGATGCTATTCACATCCGTCGGGTCGTTGATCATGAGGTTGTAGAACTTATCTTTGGCTTGGGCGTATTTCTTTTTGTTGAATAGCTCCACAGCATTGTCGTATAGCCATTGACGATGTTCCGTCTTGCCGTATATCGGTGTGTTTGTGCGTTGCGGATTATAGAGGTAGCCGTATGTGCCATCTCTTTTGGAAACGCATATGACACCTTCGGAAATGCTGGAGCTAAAAAAATAGTCAGGCGTTTCCCGCATGACAATATTGCCGGATTTATCAATGACATAATCGTCGTGGTTATATGTGGTGGTGCGGACAATACTGGCGCCTTCGCAGAACGGGTCGATCGACCGGATATTATTGCCCGACAATTTGACACAAGTATTGTTCTCTACATTGGCAATGTAAAACTGTCCATTGTAATCTTTAAAAACCATCATGCCATCGGAAATATGCTCCCTGGATTTGCAAGGGTACTTCTTTTTGGTAGCCACGCAGAAGAGTTGGCTGTTGTCTTTCTGACCGGGAAGATAGAACCAGTCGCCGTATATATGCTCTTGGTATTCATCAGCACCTTTGGTGGCGAGCAGAACTTTGCCGCTATAATCATATATGGTCGCTTTTACCTGCTCCTTGTCCCATATATAGACCATAATACATTTCCCCTTCATGTATCCCATGCTGTAGTCATCGCAGTGTATCGGCTTCGTTTCGAATCGAATCGTGCCGTCTGCATTATACAGGCGGTATACGAAGTTGTAATCTTTCGGTTCTCCCGTTCGCTTGGCCAATAGAAGCACGTCGTTTTGCCATATAGGGAATTCGCTGTACCAATCCTCTTTATACGGCAGAATGGTGTCTCCGTTTTGAGCTACGAGACAACAAGATAGCAAGGTTCTGCCTTCACCCGAAACGACGCGTACGCCTTTCGAACTCGTGCCGACGTCTTTTACTTCTTCCCCAAACATGGTAAACAAGCGGCTGGTAGAACCACCGGTGGGCGTGGGAATAACAATACTGTAGAACAGGCCTTTCTGTACGATAGATCCGATTAATATCTCACCGGTCTCGAGATTGAGGATGTGTGTGTTATCTTCCTTTGCTTCTTTCCAGGTGATGAAGGGGAAATACTCCTTGCAATCTCTTTCTGCTATCGGTAGTACCATCCTGTTTTTGTACCAATAGCCGTAGCGCTTGTAGTTGCTTTTCTTCCTGACTTGGTATAGTCCCGGTATGGTTTCGTCTTGCCCGTATTGATTTTTCCCGTATACGGGGTAGAACGTTACCGTTGAATCCGGTTGCAACAGGAATTTTCCTTTTTTGTTAATGACGCCCGTTCCCCGATCGGTCTCTACGATGCTGGCTCCCTCAATGAAACTCTCCATCCTCTTATAAGTGGCCGGTATGACCGTGTTTCCATTCGTGTCAATGGCCCCTTTTTTCTGCGTTTTGTAATCCGTGAAGACAGCGAGTCCGTCATGAAAACCGTAGTACTGTCTGTCTTTGGGCAAATTGTTTAGTGCCCAACGTGTTGGGGCTGCAGAGATGCTTAAGCACATCATGCCAAGCATGAGAGATATGGATAGAGATCTTTTCATTGCTAAGTATTTTTCTGTCAGTTTCCCTCTTCCGGATTCCAGGTGCAGTAGGAGATATCGGCGCTGACGATTTGGCCTTGGTCGTCCTTCTTGACTTTCTCGACGTAGAGCTTCATGTAGTAGTAGCCGTCGCCGTACTCAAACTTGTATTTCTCGCTATAGCGGAGCCACTTCACCACATAGCCGTGCTTCTCCTGTACGGCCATGGCGCATTGCCCGTCCTTGGTAGGCAGGTAGTCGATGTCGTTGAAGTATTTCTCGCCCACATCATAGATGAGGTCATGGATCGTACCGTTGTAGATATAGAACCGGCCGAGCGTATCGATACGCATGTCCAGGTGGCGTCCCGGATTGCTGAGGAAGAGGGTGTCTTTCTCGCCAGGCTGCGCCTCGCAGAGCATGATCGTATGATGGATCTGCTCGGTCTTCTCCTCACGCAGTTGAGCCAGGTCCACGGGATCGCCGTTCGAGTACGTCACCTCGCATCCTTCCGGGAACGCCTCTCGACCGATCGTTGACACGCTGCGGGGCAGGACGATGCGCTTGAGCGACTTACAGTTGTGGAACGCCATCTGGCCGATATAGGTGATCGACTCAGGCAACTTCACCTGGGTCACATAGATGCTGGCATCAAAGGCCCGTTCACCGATACCTGTTACGGCAAAGTCTTTGCCTTCATAGCTCACGCTTGCCGGTATGACGGCTTCTGTCAGGTCCGGCGACCAGAGCACGACGTTCAGCGTGGCGGTCATGGTCTTCCAGTCGTATTCATAGACGAAGAGCTCCACCTGCTCGGCTTCGGCATGGGCCGCCTGCCAAGCTCGAACACCCATCCATGCCCCTCCTGCGCAGAGCGTTGCGCCCAGTACGCATGCGGCTATGATAATGGCCTTGCGAAGCCTATTCGGTTTGTCGGCCTTGGCGGCAGCGTCGGTAGACGCTACTCGCTCCGGGAAGTACTGCAACAGCGCGCGGTTGAGTCGCTCAAAGCCCTCCTGGTACTTGCTCCAACGGGTGCAGTCCACATAGTCCAACATCTCCAGGTCGAACTGCAGCACCTCGTTATACTCCGCATTGTCGATACGGATAGGGATGATGGGTTTCTTGTTGTGCAACGCGTAGTTGATCTCCTTGGTGGTCCAAGGGGATTGGTTCGAGGCCTTGGATGAGATGTAGATGACCACCCGCGAAGCCTTGATAGCCTTCACAATGTTCTGCTTGAACGCATCGCCACTCTCTATACCGGAGGTGTCGATCCAGTAGTTGTAACCCGCAAGCTCCAGTTGCTCACGCAGTTGGTCGACAAAATTCTTGTCCTGACGAGAGTAACTGATAAAGACGTCGTATTTCATTTTCTATCAACTTTTAACCATTAACCTTTATTTCGTGGCACCGCCGAGGGCGATGTAGAGGCCGATGAGGGCTTGCGAACCGTTGTAGAGGTTGGTCACCTCATTGAGTTGGGCGGTGAGCAGCGACTCCTGGGCGGTGAGAACCTCCAGGTAGCTGGCCTTACCGTTGTTCATCAGTTCGTGCGTGCCGGCATATGCCTCCTGGAGCACCTCCACCTGACGGCGGTAGAGCACGGCCATCTCCTCCACTTCCTGACAATCGGCGAGGGCCTCGTTCACCTGGTTGCCGGCCTCGATGACGGTCTGTACGTACCGGTTCATGCGGTCCTCCTGTTCGTACTTAGCTATCTTGAGTTGGGCCTTCAGTTTGCCGAGCTGGAAGATAGGTTGGGTGAGCGAACCGAGCAATTGCATGAGTAGCGCACCCGGGTCGGCTATAGCGCCCTGACCGTTGGTCCAGCCGAGTATGCCCTGCAGCGAGATAGAGGGATAGAAGGCAGCGCGGGCCGAGGCTACGTCGTAGAACGCTTCCTCTAGGCTGTGGTTGGCCAACCGGATATCCGGACGGCGTTCCAGCATGGCGGCGGGTACACCCGTGCCAAAACGTGCAGGCAAGGCATACTGTCCCCAACCGTTGCGTTGGATGGCGCGTGGCGTCATGGCCAGGGTGGTGCATAGCGAGTTCTCAATGTTGCGTATGTTGCGACGCGTCTCGACGATCTGCATGCGGACGTTCAGTTCCGACGACTCCATCTGGTTGACGGCCGTAGAGTAGGACTGACCGTTCTCCCATAGCGCACGTTGCGTCTCAAGCGATTGCAGCCAAAGGCTGTCGGTGGCGATGAGTATCTCCAGTTCGCGGTCGAGCAACAGCAGCATGTAATACTGCTGGGCGACGGCCGAGATAATGTTGGCCTGCATAGCCTGTTGCTGTGCCTGGGCTTGGGAGAGTACGGCTTGCGCCTTACGCTTGTTGACGGTCACAGAACCGGAGATGCCTATATTCCAGTCGATCTGGAGCGGGATATTGTAGGTCCATGTCGGCGTGACCGATCCGCCCGGGGGCACCGTTCCTCCGATGCTGAGCGAGGGGTTGAAACTGAGCGAAGGCAGGTAGGCCAGTTTGGCTGCGCGTAGCGAAGCCTCGGCTTTCTGTACGGTCAGTTGTGCGGAACGTATGTCGGTGTTGCGGGCAAGGGCCGAGTCGATGAGTTGCTGCAAGAGCGGGTCGGTGAAGAACTCGCGCCACGACATCTCGGCCGCGCTGCTATCGCCCTGCTCCACCTGCCCGAAGAGTCCTTCGGGTGTCTCTGTGGGCGGCGTGTACTTGCGATAGACGTTGCAACCGGAGAGACAGAGGATAAGGATTAATGAATAATGAATAATGAATATTTTTTTCATTGCTTTGCCTCCTTTCCGCTTTTGATTTTTGACACATTTTCGGCTCCGGAGACACTCCGGCTTTCTGCCTTTACTGGGCTTCCGCTGATTTTCTCCTCCAGGGTCTGGAAGACGATGAAGAAGGCCGGCACGGCAAAGACGAGTGCGAGTGTACCGATAGCCATACCGCCTACCACGCCGAGTGCGAGGGCACGGTTGCCGTTAGCACCCGCTCCGCCCGAGATGACGAGAGGTATCATACCAACGATCATCGTGATGACGGTCATCAGTATAGGACGCAGACGTTCTTTACAAGCCTCCAGGGCTGCCTCTACGATGGGCAATCCCTGTTTGCGGCGCTCGGCGGCAAACTCGGTGATGAGGATGGCCGTCTTGGCCAGCAATCCGATCAGCATGATCACACCCGTCTGCAGGTAGATATTGTTCTCCATACCCGGCAGACCGATCTTATAGCCCACCCACGAGAAGAGGAACGAACCCATCAGTCCGAACGGCACGCTGAGCAGCACGGCAAAGGGCGTGAGCCAGGAGTTGTAGAGCGAACCCAGGATGAGGTAGATCAGGATGACGCATATGAGATAGATCAGCGCCGTGGTGTTGCTCTTAGAACTCTCTTCTACCTCACGCGACATAGAGCCGTACTCATAGGAGCAGTAGTTGGGCATGGTCTCGCGGAAGACCTCCTCGATGGCCTGGTGTGCCTGCGCCTCGGAGTAGCCGTTGGCGGCCGTGACGGAGCAGGAGATCGACTGGAAGAGGTTGAAGTGGCTATGGGATGCCGAACCTACTATCTCCTCCAGGGTGACAAACTGCGAGAGAGGGGCCATCTTGCCGCTAGCTACCTTGACAAACATATTGTTGAGCGACGTGGGGTCGAGTCGGTACTCGGGAGCGGCACCTACCATGATCTGGTATACCTTGCTGAACTGGTTGAAGTTGCCCACGTACGATCCGCCGCAGTAGGCACCCAGGGTGTTGAGCACAGCCTTGGCCGAGGTACCGGCGCGTTCGCATTGCACGGGATCGACATGTACCCGGTATTTCGGGAAACGCTCCGAATAAGTACTCATCGCACTCGCTATCTCGGGACGCTCCTGCAGACGGGCCAGGAAGGCGTTGGTCTGTTCGCCAAATTGCGACATATCGCCGTCGCTCTTGTCCTGTACCTGCAGGTCGATGCTGTTGGATGTTCCGTAGCCCGGTATCTGCGGCATTTGGAAGGGCAGCACCTGGGCATTCTTGATGCTTTGACAATCCAGGTAGAATCGGTAGATGATGGCATCGATATAGTGCTCAAAGCCGGGACGGTCGTCCCAGTTCTTCAATCGGATGATGAGCGAAGCGTAGCTGGATCCGTTGCTGGAGATCAGTCCGTAGCCGCTCACCAGGCCGTAACTCTCCAGCTCTGGGATAGCTTTCACTTTCTCCTCCACCTGCTTCATAATCTCGCTGTTCTCATGCAGGGTCGATCCCTCGGGCATACGTACCTCGCACATAATGACGCCCTGGTCCTCCTGGGGCACCAGACCCGCAGGCATGATCTTCATAAACAGCACAAAGAGCGCTGCAGCACACAGGAGCAGCAGGAACGATATCCACGGACGCTTCAGGTAGCGCTGTACGGCGCCCTGGTACTTACCGAGGATGGCGTTGTAGCTGGCCTCGTAGGCCAACTTGGTATAGTAGTCGATGCCCTTCCAAGCTTTCGACTTTTGACTTTTGACTTTCGACTCATCATTCGGTCGCATCAGCATGGCACAAAGAGCCGGGCAGAGCACGAGTGCGCAGACGCACGAGAGGCCTACCGATCCGGCAATAGTGATACCAAACTGGGTGAAGAATGTACCCGACGTACCGCTCATGAAGGTCACGGGGATAAACACGGCCATGAAGACGAGCGTACACGAGATAACGGCTACAGACACCTCGCTCATAGCCTCGCGCGTAGCCTGGATGGCTTTGTCTTTCGGAGTGTTACCTGCTATCTTGCCGGTCTCCAGTTTGGCCATGACGGCCTCTACCACGACGATGGCATCATCCACGACGGTACCGATGGCCAGCACGAGTGCGAAGAGGGTGAGTATGTTGAGCGAGAATCCTGCCATTCGTACGATAGCAAACGTACCCAGCA
The DNA here is from genome assembly GCA_017509715.1 of Paludibacteraceae bacterium. Lineage (GTDB taxonomy): Bacteria > Bacteroidota > Bacteroidia > Bacteroidales > Paludibacteraceae > Colicola. Next base: position 79,474 of record JAFWOU010000023.1, read on the forward strand.
GGGATACGATGATCGAGATGGAGGGGATGAGGGTGGCTTTCCAGTTCTGGAGGAAGAAATAGACCACCAGAATCACCAGCAGAATGGCGATGACCAGGGTCTCCACCACGTTGTGGATAGCGGCAAAGAGGAAGTCGTTGCTGGTCTCGAGCGTGACGAACTCCAGTCCGGCAGGCAGCGATGGACGTAGCTGCTCGTATAGCTCGTCGATCTGCTGATTGACCAGTGTAGCGTTGGCGCCGGGCGACTGGTTGACCAGGTAGAACACACCGGGCTGGCCGTCCATGTCGGAGGTCATGGTGTAGCTCTTGGCGCCTATCTCTATCTCGGCCACTTCGCGCAGGTAGAGCACGTTGCCCTCCTTGGTGCGCAGCACGATGTCCTCAAACTCTTGCACCGACTTGAGCGTGCCCTTGTACTCCATGGGGTATTGGTAGGCGTTCTCCGACTGCTGTCCGAGCGAACCGGTACTCGTGACGAAGCTCTGCTGTTGGATAGCGGCGGATATGTCGTCGGGTTCCAGCCCGTATTGGGCCATCACGTCGGGCTTGAGCCATACGCGCAGGGCATAGGTGTTACCGAGGTTGGCAACGTTGCCCACGCCGGTGATACGCATCAGTCGGGGCTTGATGTTAATGTCGATATAGTTGGAGATAAAGTCGGCATCATACTTGCCGTCGGTGGATTTCAGTCCGGCGATCTGCAGGATACTATTCTGGCGTTTGGTGACGGTGACGCCGGTCTGCTGTACGTCGGCCGGTAGCAGCGCTTGGGCCTGGGATACACGGTTCTGGACGTTGACGGTCGCCATATCGGGGTCAGCACCCTGCTTGAAATAGACCATGATAGCCACGTCGCCGGTGGAACTGGCGGTGGCGGTCATGTAGGTCATATCCTGCACACCGTTGATCTGCTCCTCCAGGGGCTGGATGACGGAGCGCATACAGGTGTTGGCATCCGCACCGGAGTAGGAGGTAGTGACCTCCACGGTAGGTGGTGCTATATTCGGGTACTGCTCCACGGGCAAGCTCTTGAGGCAGATAAATCCGACCAGCGAGATGACGATCGCTATCGAAATCGCCATCACGTTCTTATCGATGAAGATATTTTTCATTGCTTTCGACTAGAAAATCACACGTTGTCCTTCTACGAGGTTGTTGGCGCCTACGGTGACGATCACGTCGCCCACCTGGAGTCCGTCGGTGATCACCAGGTCGCGATCGCTACCCATGTCCATATGCTTGACGATGGTGCTATAGGCGCAACTGTCAGCCGCTACCTTGTAGACAAGCGACTTGTCCTGGAGGCGCACTACGGCGTGCTGGGGCACGACCATGACGTCCTTTTCCTCAAAAGGAATGACCACCGTACCCTGGATACCCGAGTAGAGTATGCCGTCCGGGTTGGGGAAGGTAGCCTTGCAGGTGAGGGCACCCGTGAGGCGATCTACCGTACCGGTGATGCTCGTGATGCGACCTTTCAGGCTGTACTCTGTACCGTTCTTGAAGAGGAAGGTCACGTCGGGCAGGGCGGCCAACATAGCCTTGGTGTCCTTGATATCGGCCTGGGCACGTTCTTCCAGCACCGACTCGCTGACGGAGAACTCGGCATGCATGTTGGTGTTGCCGCTCACCATGGTCAGGCTCGTCAAACTGGATACCTGGTCGCCGGCATGGACGTTGATCATACCGATCACGCCGCTGGTGGGCGAGGTGATGGTGCAGAAGCTCAGGTTCACGCGGGCACGGTCGACCGCCACTTTGGCTTGTGCCACCGAGGCTTGTGCCTGCTTATACGTGTTCTCGGCGTTGTCCAGTACGTAGCGGCTCACGATACCTTTGTCGTACAGGTTCTTGCTGCTCTGGTACTCCAGCAGGGCGCTACTCTCCGATGCTTCGGCAGCCAGCAGGTTGGCTTCGGCTGCCTCCAGGTCAAGCTTGGCGTTGCGGTCGTCGATACGGAAGAGCACGTCGCCCTTCTGCACCTGTTGACCCTCCACGATGCATACGTCCATGAGTTGGCCGCTGATCTGGGGAATGATGGTCACGTCGGACGTACCGCGCAGCGTGGCGCTGTAACGGAGGGGTACGGTGATATCGGTCTTGCTGATGGTGAGCGTCTCGTAGGAGGTCTGTTCTACCTTGGGCATTTCCGCAGCGCATCCCGCCATCAGCAGCGCGATGCAAATGGAAAAAATATGCTTCTTCATGTTGTTTTCGACTAACGACTAACGACCAACGACCTATTTTCCTGCCAGCGGCGACGGGGTAGCATATACGCGTCCGGCGAGCTCCTGGTCGATCATGTAGAGGCCATAGTTGTTGCCCTCCACCATGCGCAGCTTGTTGATCAGGTCCTGAGCGTTCTCCTCTTCCTCCACCTGCTCGTCGATGAACCACTGCAGGCGGCTCTGCGCAGCGTAGTCTTTCTCCTCTACGGCGATGTGCATGAGGTTGTTGATGAGCGAAGTCACGTGCTGCTCGTGGGCATAGGTGGCCTCAAAGGCTGCCAGAGGCGAAGCCCACTCGGTCTCTACAGCGTCAATGGCGCGCAGCAGTACGCGTCCGCCGCGGCTGATCAGATAGTTGTAGAAGATCTGGGCGTGATCCTGCTCCTCGCGGAACTGGATGTAGAACCAATTAGCCATACCGGCGTAGCCGCGATCCTGGCAATAAGCAGACATACTCAGGTAGAGATAAGCCGACCACATCTCGGCATTGATTTGGGCATTGATAGCCTCTTCCAAACGTTTAGAAATCATAATGGTATCTTTTTATTAAGTTAATATGTGTGTGTTTCCACAATTTGGGCGCAAAGGTACAAAAAAAATCTCACATATGCAAAAAAATGTTATTTTTTTTTGCTTTCTTCTTTCGACTTTTGACTTTCGACTCAAAAAATGCACATAATTTTTGCGTATGTGCTTTTTTTGTTGTACCTTTGCACTCACAAAACGTCTGGCAATGGTTGACTCATCATTTATAGTATCTCCCCTTACCCCCGAGTTCTCGGATGTATGGTCGGATCCGCAGTTATTGTCCGCAGAGGGACATAACGCTATCTATGCCGCTACTCGTTTCGGACGCAAGTACATCCTCAAGGCCTTGGCGGAGCCTTACCGTCAATCCACTCCGCATGTCGAATTGCTTCGCAAGGAGTTCTCCATCGGGGTCGGTTTAGATCATCCCAATATCGTCCATCTGCTCGATTTCGGACATATGGATGCTATCGGCTGGTACATCCAGATGGAGTATATCGATGGTATTACGTTGGAGCAGTTTCTTCTTACCAAGCCCTCTGCGGCCACGCGCCGACGCATACTCTCTCAACTCCTTGATGCCCTCTCTTTCTTGCACGGACGCCAGATCATCCACCGCGACATCAAGCCCTCCAATATCCTCATCACTCGCAACGGCTCTGCGGTCAAGTTGATTGATTTCGGGGTTTCCGATACCGACGATTATGTCACCTTCAAGCAGCCGGCAGGCTCTATGGCCTATATCGCCCCGGAGCAATTGACCGGTCAGGCGATTGACAATCGCGCAGATATCTATGCCGTAGGCAAAATCATCCGATTGCTCTTCCCGCATCGCTATCGGTTCATCTCAAGCCGTTGTACTCATCTCAACCCCGCGCGCCGATATTCCTCATGTGCGCGTGTTGCGCGTTCCTTGAAATATGCCGATCGTCTGCGTGTAGGTCTTCCTATTGCGCTCGCTGTGCTGCTCGTCCTCTCTACAGCTATTGGGATCGCCTTTTCCGCGTATCAACGCTCCGAGCAAACCCATCGCATGCATCTTGAGCAAGAGCAAACCTATCGCGAGCAAGAGCAGAAACATCGTGCGGAAGAGGAAAACCACCGCATACAAGAGCAAAACCATCGTAAGCAAGAGCAGATACTCTCTGCCAATATCGATTCGCTCCGTGTGCTGAATGCAAAACGCCAGCACTCCGTGGATTCCCTTAACCGTCTGGTGGCAGCATTGGATAAACAAGTCAGCACGCCGACGCCGCAAGAGAACCTGGACCGCAAGGCGAAGCAGATATACCAAAACTATATGTCTCGCGTGAAAAAGGCCATCAAGAAGAAAGACCTAAGTCGCCATCCTACACCGGTGGAGCAGTTCTGGAAAGACGTAAATGCGGTCCAAGCCTCTGTGGACGATAACGATGAGTTATGGAGCGCTTTTTGTCAGTCTATTCGTCGATACTACTATTCGATGTATGTGCCATTTTATAACGATATATTCGACCAATTGCAGGCTCTGGTGCAATCCGACGAGGATGTTATCGCGGTAGTTCTTGAGCCTATGTAGCGAGACGTCTATACCCAACAAGACGTAAAAAGAAATTGGCGTAATTCAAAAAAAAGCCGTACCTTTGCACTCGATTTGAAATTTGTATTATTATGAACAAGAACGCACCCGAGGTTATACAACTGCGCAAAGACGTAGAAGCACGTTTTGGTACACGCCCGGCCACGCCGGCTGATTTTGAATCGCTTATTGCGCAAATTTGGCTGTGCCTGCATGAGAACCTGGCGCTTAGCACATTAGAGCGTCTGTGGGGCTATGTTGATGGCGCCAACAATACCCGTCTCTCCACACTCAATATCCTTTCCCGTTACGTCGGCTCTCGCAACTGGGATGATTATACCAACCGCCTGAAGGAAGGCGAACATGGTAGTAGCAATCCTTTTATCGCAGAAGGCATTCATACTATGGACTTGTTGCCGGGCCAGAGTCTCGAAGTGACTTGGCTACCCAATCGTCGCTGTGTGTTCCGCTATCTGGGCGACATGCGGTTCGAGGTGGTGGAGTCCGTCAATTCCAAACTGAGCCCGGGCGACACCTTCGTCTCTACCTTCTTCCTGACGGGCCAGCCGCTCTTCATCGACCAACTCGTTCTCACTGGCCATACCACGGTCTCTTATGTTGCCGGCAATAACGGCGGCCTCCAGTCCGTCACCCTCCTATAATCCCCGGTATCGACCAATCTTGGGCGATTAACGCCCTGCGCTTGACCCAACAAGAAGCAAAAAGAACTTGGCGTATATGCAATAATTGTTGTACCTTTGCAGCGGAATTCCGAAAGGCGTTCCGCTGATTTGTTTATTAATCCTTAAAAACATTACAACAATGAAAACTAAAACTTTTGTTTGGCTATGTTTAGCCCTCTTTGTTTGCTCCGCTTGTGAGCGTGAAACTATCAAACCGGATGATCCTACACAATTCTCATCATCATCCATTGTGGGAATATGGGCATGTATTGCCTCTGATAATTTAACGTATGATATTTTTACCGGGCAAAAGAGTTATCACTGGGACTATGATCCGAATGCGGAAACCTATGAGGTGTACTGGTATTTTGATATCAAAAATAATTCAAAGGTAGAATATGTGAATATGCCTATTTCGAGTGAAGCGAACTACGGTGTGTATCGCAAATCCGATGGATATTTACACCTGCCGGAAAATTCTGAGTGGAGTACTTTAATAGATGCCAACTATATCTTCGACCAGGAACATCAGGCGATCAGATGTCCGAGCGGAAAAGTTTTGGGCTTCCAATTAGAGTCTGTAGCTGATTTGTTAGGCTCTGATACCATCTTCTACGTAAAAAGATATGGACTGGACGAAGCCGTTATCTATGACAATACCGGCTTTTTCCAAAGCCAGTATGTCGTTCGCGTGAAAGGAATAAAAAAGGATCTGTAATATAGGGTCTTTTCAGCGGCAGTACGTACCTGGGAATGTGTGCTAATGTGCGTGCAAAGGCCTTTTTTCGAGAAAAGCAAAGAAAAATTTGCATATCTCAGAAAAAAGTTGTACCTTTGCAGCGGCAAAGGTTATTATCGGCCATATATGACCGATTAACCTTACCAATCGGCCAAGCTTGACCGATTATATAAAAGTATCGGCCATACATGACCGATCCCAAAGCGCAAAGCGTTGCGCTGACATATTGACAAAAGGCGTCTTACACGCTTGTAATCTGATGCTAGAAATGTAGGAAGTTTCAGTGGTTCGGAAAACAGGTAAGTAGATGCTCACGAGTGTAGAACTCGCCCACACTATTGGATGATACTAATGGTGTGTTGGCGGATATATACACGGCGCGAGTTTCTGTTTGCATATCTGACCACAAGGCAATTCCTACAGCCTCTAGCACGGATAACAATCAGTTATTCGCGCTTTTTGTTGTGTATATAACTAAAAACAACATGCCTATGAAAAAGAAGTATCGCGTCTTTGTAAGTTCCACCTACGAAGACCTAAAAGAAGAAAGGATCTCTGTAAATAACTCTTTGTGACAAATTAATAATAAAAAAATATAAGAATTATGAATAAATTTATCTTTTTAATTTCTTTATTTGTATTAGTAATTAATGCTAATACAATATTTGCAGTTCTATGGGAGCCCGCTGAAGTGGGAGGTTTATACTATAGAGTATCTAATGTGGATGGGCAATATGTCGCTAGGGTGGATCATGTTGTAGACAAAACGATGACGAGTATTAGTATACCCGAGTCTATTTCTGTTATTTATAATGACACCACGACAATTATTTTTACGGTCATTGAAATCAATGATCATGCCTTTCAGAAAGATACGAGTTTGATCTATATAACTATCCCTAACAGCGTCACAAAAATTGGATGGCAAGCTTTCACTGCTTGCAGCAGTTTGACGTCTGTAACTATCGGCAACAGTGTTACAGACATTGGAAATAATGCTTTCCAGAATTGTATCAGTTTAACCTCTATTGACATCCCTAACAGCGTCACAAAAATTGGAGCTAGTGCTTTCTCTGGTTGCACCGGTTTGACCTCTGTTGAAATTCCGAATAGCGTCACAAAAATTGGAGCTAGTGCTTTCTCTGGTTGCACCGGTTTGACCTCTGTTGAAATTCCGAATAGCGTCACAAAAATTGGAGATAGTGCTTTCTTAGGTTGCACCGGTTTGACCTCTGTTGAAATTCCGAATAGCGTCACGAGCATTGGATCTTGGGCTTTTCGTGATTGTGAGAGTCTAACATCTGTGACTATTCCCAATACTATTACAGAGATTCAGGAACGCACATTTGAGGGTTGTTCAAGTATAACTTCTATAAATATTCCTTCAACAGTTACTAATATTGGTTACCGAGCTTTTGCTGGATGTGGCTTTGCTTCAATAAAGATTCCTAATAGTGTCAATACTATTAGAGCACATGCTTTTGATGGATGTAGAAACTTGGAGGAAATAACGATTCCGCATAATGTGCAATATATAGGCGAAGGTGATTATGACTACTATCACCAAGAGCAGAATTCTGGTAATATTTTTGTAGGATGTAATAAATTAGAGAAAATCGTATGGCTCGCCAGAAATTGTAGATCGAGTGGCTCAATTCAATCTTTTTGGGGTGTAAAAACTCAAATCAAGACATTTGTAATTGGTGATAGTGTGGATGTTATAATGAGAGGTTTATGTTATGGAATGTCCAACTTAGACACTTTGGTTATTCATTGTGAGTTAAATGCAGATTCCATTGGTGCATCTGCATTTAGCGGATGCAAAACATCGTATTTAGGGTTAGTAATGTCTGACTCAACTCCGAATATAAAATCCTTGTTTGCTGATACATGGAATACAGTCAAAGAAATTGAACTTTTCCCGGGCAGTACCTCATGCGGAACACTGGTCGGAGGAACTAACCATTTACCATTTATGGGAAATCCTTCCGTTGAGAAAATCACCATTCCTGCAAACATCGCTGTCATACCCGATAGTACATTTATGAATTGTGCCAAACTGAAAGAAGTGACATTAGGATTGACGGAAGATGCAGGCGCAGCGAGCACTCCGCGCACTTCGCGCCGTATATCTAATGCGTATAAAGATGGAGGTACCATCGATGGCGAATCATGGGATCTTATTCAAGAGACAGATGTGAAAGATGAAGTGTTTAAAGGCTGCTCAAGTCTAAGTTCAATTTATTTTGGTAGAGGTGTGAAGTCTATTGGTGCAAGTGCGTGTGAGAATTGCACAACTTTAACCAGAATACATTTGTCGGAGTCCTTAAGAGAAATTCATATGAACGCATTCAAAAACTGTCCGTTAACTTCTCTAAAGCTGCCCAATTCTATTAATCGAATAAACCAAGGCGCATTTGAAGGCTGTGCTCTCACTGAAATTGAGATTCCTGCAAGTATGGATAATGCCTATGGCTTGGACGGCAAAGTTTTCGCAAATAACGCGGACTTGGAAAAGGTCGTAATCAATTGCTATGCAGACCAATGCCGTACAAATAGTAATAACCGACGCGATCAATTCGAAGGATGCGAAAATATCAAATCTATTACACTTAAAACCAAACATGATTCTCCGGCTCTGAATGACTTGTTTAGTCCAACGGTTATTAACAATTTGGAAGAACTGATCTACTTGCCGAATACAACAGAAATTCCAATGATGTTCAATTCGACGAATTGCAAATTTTCAAAATTAATGAAACTGGTGTTACCAGAAGGCCTTCAGAAAATAGGGAGTGGCAACTTTAATGGATGTCACTTAACGACTCTGACTCTTCCATCTACTCTAAAAGAAATAGGAAGTTGTTCATTCCAGGATTGCCGCTTTAGTAGTATTATTTCAAAGGCGCAAGATGCCCCCAAATTGTATTATGAAGAAAATAAGCCGGATTTAGAAGTATTCCTTAATGTTTCTCGATCTACGCCTGTTGGTGTTCCTGACAAGTCGAAATATATGAATAGAAACATCTGGAAGGAGTTCCAGGATGCTATATACGCGAAGAATGACCATCAGCCGACCACATTAGCTACAAATGAAGTAAATGTGACGACTACCAATAATTCGGCTACGGTTTCCTATCCGGTTGCAGATGGAGGATCAAGTGCTTCTATTACTTTGGCTTCGCAAGGCACAGGCGAAGAATATATATACTACAACACGGACATTCCTGTTGATGAAGCCAATATGCCCAGAAGAGCTGTCCATTTAACGACACGTGAAAATGACATGGATTCTTTTGCGGGGTATAGTTTTACTATTCAAAGTTTGGAAGCCAATACAACGTACGATTATACAGTAACGATTTATAACTCCACTGAAGAAGTCTTGGCAGAATACACGGGTTCATTTACCACTTTGGAAGATGAGGCCACAGCTATTGATCAAATTTCCAACGACCCGACGCAATTGCCCAATAAGCTCCTCCGCAACGGCCAAATCCTCATCCTTCGTGGCGACCACACCTACACCGTCACCGGCCAAGAGTTGAGATAATCCCCATCTGTCCACTTCTCGGTGCTATTCCACCGAGCCCATCAAGCGCGAGACCATTCCAAAAGTATCGCGCGTCTATTTTTCTTCCTTTCCGTCGAATCAGATTCGACATAGACAACGTCCCCCCTTAAGGACTTTCTTCCGCTTGCTCATCCCTGCAAGCGGAATTATTATAGCGTAAGTGCCAAAAATGTGTAAAAATCACAAAATATAGTGCCGAAAATGTGTAAAATCACACAAAAATCATACTTTTATTTGCTTTATTCAATAAAATTTCCTATCTTTGCACCGATTTTCAAATATCGATGAGATGGATATGCAAATTGAAAGAGATGCCTTTGAGCAATTAAAAGCATGGAAACAAAGTCCGCATCGTAAACCCTTGTTGCTGCAAGGCGCACGGCAAATCGGCAAAACATGGTTGATGCGAGAGTTCGGCAAACGTGAATTCGATTACGTAGCAGAATTGAATTTCGATGAAATGCCGGAACTGCGTGAGCTATTTTCGCGCACAAAAGATACCAAACGCCTGATAAGCGAGTTGGCGCTTTATGTGCCAGTACCTATTGTTCCAGAACGTACTTTGCTCATCTTTGATGAGATACAGGAATCCGAAGCCGCTCTCAATTCACTCAAATACTTTTGCGAAAATGCTCCAGAATACCCCATTATTGCTGCTGGTTCTCTTTTGGGTGTAGCCGTACGCAAAAAGAGCATGACCGTTCCTGTAGGAAAAGTGCAAACCATGTCGCTCTATCCTTTGACATTCAGGGAGTTTCTGCGTGCTGCTGATCCTTCAACTTATGATTACATCGAGCAAAATCTATCGCTTTCACATCTGCCGGAGATCATTTTGTCCAAATTGACGGATTCGTATCGTCGCTACATGGTATGCGGAGGTATGCCGGAAGCAGTCATCGCTTTGTTGGAAAACAGAGGCATGCAAGAAGTGGATCGCGTTTTAGGCGACATTTTGTATCTTTATCAGGCTGACTTTTCCAAGTATGCTACTCCGATAGAAGTAAACCGTATTACAGCCTTATGGCAATCACTTCCTTCCCAACTATCTAAAGAAAATCGCAAGTTTGTCTATAATGTTGTGCGCAGCGGAGCACGTGCCCGCGAGTACGAAGATGGCTTGTTCTGGTTGGAGGAAGCCGGATTGATTTATCGGTTGTACAATGTCAGCAAACCGGGTATTCCGCTTTCTGCTTATCGCGAGTTATCCGCGTTTAAGGTCTATGCGCTGGATTGCGGGCTATTGCGCCGTTTGGCACGTTTGGCTCCTGAAGTGGTGCTGTCCGGCAATGAACAGTACAAGGAATTTCGTGGAGCCATGGCGGAGAACATGGTTTTACAGGCATTAGTGCCTCAACTGAATGGTGTGCCGTATTATTGGACGAGTGGCAATCAGGCTGAGATAGAATTCTTGGTGGAGCATATTGATAAAGTGATTCCTATAGAGGTAAAATCGGCTACGCGTATTAGTGGAGGAAGTCTCTCCTCTTATACAAGCCGATATAATCCGTCTCTTCGTGTGCGCTTTTCCATGAACAATCTGCAATATAACGGAGGCTTACTTAGTATACCTCTTCCGTTGGCAGATTGGATTATAACATTACTCACCACCATAGCCCAATAAATAAACTTCTTCCTGTCATCCATGCCTTCTTCTTTATCTCGTGCGCGAGTCAACCAGGCTCGCGTTTCTCTTTCTTCCATTTCAGGGTAATCTAATTGCCCGCTCTCCTGTCGGTATACCGCTATACCGTTATACCGCTATACCGAGCCGCCCACACCAGTCGATGGTAGTTGTCCTTTGTCAATTAGCCCGGCATTTGATGCCGGTTTTGAAAAAATGCACTGAGAAAAGTGAGAAATTTGAGAAAATATCGTGCCCTTGTGGCTAAGAAATAATCGTTCCGAAGGATAAGAAATAATCGTTCCGTAGGATAAGAAATTTGCCAAATTCTCCCTTTTCTCAAAATTCTCATGCAAAATTTGCATGGCGATATTGACGATGACTTTTCCTAAATAGCGTTGACAGTTTTTAATAATTTTAACTAAAAGACTTGACACTCTCCTGGAAAATGTTTACACTTTCCTAAAAAAGTTGACATCGTCCTAAATTTGTTTACATTCATAGTCCTGTTTTAATCGCTTGTCGTACAGGACTTTAGCGTAAGCGCAGTTAGTGATTTCTTAGAGATTACTTGGTGATTTGTTATTCATTATCCTTATTATTGCCTAATCAGCGCATATGCATTGCCTACCTTTCCTTAGTCATTCTCGCCACCATCTCGCGACCATCCTTGACGTCACAGTTACATGCCTTACACTTCAAACTATCCGATTCTTAAGATTTTCCTCACTAAGGGGCAAGTCATGGGCAAGTAAGGGTTGAGTCATGGTTTTCCCATGGTTTATATCTGCCTATTTTCCCCTCTAAAAATATCCGATTATTAAGATTAGCAATATAGTCACCCATCTGTGATATTCGGGATGGTCCTGAGAGTGACTTTTTTACACCCAAACACTGCAAAACGCTAGAATCGACGTTCCGATCTTCTTCTTTATCTCGTGCGCGAGTCAACCAGGCTCGCGCTTCTCTTTTTTTCAAAAATCTCACCCCAAAATTTGTGCATGTCTAAAATTTTTCGTACCTTTGCAGCCCAAATCAAAATAATACTCTGAATGATGAAACGCGTATTGTATTTCGTTGCCGTCATGGCGATGCTCTGTAGCGGGCATGCATGGGGACAACAGCTCAACGAGGGCTTTGAGGGCGAGTCATTCCCGCCGGAGGGATGGACAGTGATTGACGGTTATGCGGGTTATGGCTGGAAGAAGGGCGTTAAGCTCCAGCACAACTGCGCCTATATCCAGGAGGTGTCCGGCACGGAGAACTGGCTCATCACGCCTCAGCTGCGTCCCGATGCAGGAGAGAGTCTGCATTTCTCCGCTTGTATCGGTGACTATGCTTCCACCGGTGAACTGCGTATCGAGGTCTCGATGAGCGGCACCGATGCAGGCTCCTTCGAGGTGCTGGATACCTACTATACTTCACAGTCGAAAGGCGACGCTGCACATCGACTCTGGAAGACCGAGTGGGTGGAGTACACCCTGGATCTGAGTGCCTATGCCGGACAGCCGATCTATATCGGTTTTCATCAGGCAGGCGGCACGGATCGTATCTACCTGGATGACGTATATGGCGTCTCGCTGCGCGGCACGTCTGCCTGCGAGAATCCGTCTAATATCGTGCTGAGCGACCTTTCTGCGCATGCCGCTACGTTCACGTGGCAGGGTACGGCCAGTGACTACCAGTACCTGCTCGTGGAGAAGGGCGAAGAACTGGATTGGTCGGTAGCTACCACCATCACGGCTAAGACGGTGACCTTGACAGGTCTGTACGAAGAGACGGAATATGAGTTCTACGTTCGTGCATACTGCTCGGCCGACGCACAGAGTCTGGCACCCAAGACCGGTTTTAAGACGCCGTGCGAACCCTTTGATATCCCTTGGTTGGAGACCTTCACCCGTGATGCTTCGGGTTCGGGTTTCACGATCGTAGAGCCGGACTGCTGGACCATAGCTACCAGCGGCACGATCAGCGTAGTCGGTGACGTGACCTACGACGAGGAGAACAATGCTTCTACCGTGAACGGCCAAGCCCATCTGCAGGTGATTGGTGGCGGTCCTACCAGTACGCAGGTGTTCGCCATGCCGGCATTCAATGCTCAACTCAACACCCTGGAGGTGGCGTTCGACTACAAGACCAGTCTCACCACCGAGGGCTGCGGCCAGCTGGAAGTGGGCTATATGACAAACCCCAACAAGGCATCGACCTTCGTATCGCTGGAGACCCTGCCGCGTACGCTCACCTACCAGCATGCCGTAGTGCCGCTGAGCGACCTGCCGGCTAACGCCACGTATATCGCTTTCCGCTTCTCAGGCGGCACGAGCGACCTGGCGTCCGTATCGATGGACAATTTCGTGGTAGCGCTGATCGGTCAGTCGGGCGAGGTGGATCCCTCACAGGAGCAGATCCCCGATGCAGGCATCTATGCGCTCAACTATTGCGAGGCGTCGTTCACCTGGTACTCCTACAACAACTCGGCTTTTGCTATCGGCCTGTTCAACAGCACGAGCCAGGAATTGGTAGCCGGTATTACCGTCACCACCGAAGAGTGCGACCGCTTTGCTTACCAGGATGGCGTCGGATTCTCCGAGGACGATGACTATGAGAATAAGTACTACTGCTCCACCAAGTGGATCCTGAACGTCGAGGAAGACGGTATGCAGCGCGGCGACGCATGGGCGAGCAGCGTGAAGAATATCGGTACGGCTATCTCTCCTATCCTGGGTCTCAACCCGGGCGACTACCAGGTGCAGATATATGCGCTGCAGCAGGGCGAATCGGGCTACTCGATGGGTGAGAGTTTGGCTACTATCCCGTTCACGCTGGTGTCCCGCGAGGTGAGCAATCTGGCGGTAGCCGTAGCGGATGACAAAGCTTCGGCGACCCTCACCTGGGATGCACCCGAAATGGGTCAGGGCGAAAGGCTGTACGTACGCGTATGGTCGGGCGAGACCGTGGCCTACGACAACTTCTCGACCAAGGACCGTCCTACGAGTCCGCTGACCGTCAGCGTGCAGGAGGGCAAGTCGTATACGGCTATCGTGCAGGTAGTGGATAAGAACATGAACCCGATGGGTGCAGAGGTGGAGATAGGCTTCACCGTAGGCGTCAATACATACGAACCTACGAATGTGCATGCCGAAGTGGCCGGAGGAGACAATGTGACCTTCTCGTGGGACGTCACCACCGAGGCGGATCGCTACGTGATTACCCTCTTCTGCGACGGCGAGTTCTATACCACCCTCAACGTGAGCGGTACGTCCAAGCTCACCACCATGCCCAAGGACGGTACGTGGACCTGGACCGTACAGGCCTTCAACCAAGGCGAGAACGGCAACTACTATGAGGCCAGCAACGCCATCGAGGGCAATAGCTTTGTGACCAAGGCGGCGGATATTCCGGAGGATGCCATCGTGATGAACGTATGGGGCATGGAAGCCGGCTACCTGGATCAGTTCGTAGATCAGTTCCCGGAGGGCAAATACGGCTGGATGGTGATGTTCGCTACGGGTGAAGAAGGCGGCACGGGTATGCCTATGCCCTACTTCCTGATCTATACCACCAAGGAGAATGCCATCTCGGGCGTGTATAACACCACGCGCGGAAATATTGATATAGAGAGTTGCTATATTAATACCAATGGTACGCAGGCCGGTTGCATCATGGCGACCGATGCCGAGGTGCGTCTGCAGTTTGTGGCCTACGACGACGACAAGGCGGCGCAAGGACCGTACCGCTATGGCTACTATACCGGTCAGTTCCGGCTGGTAGGCGAGGATGGCAACACGTATGTGGGTAAGTTTATGGAGACGTTCTGCAATTCGTTCAACTATTCCACCGCCGGTGCGTCGATTCGCGACCATAAGGGTATGTGGGACGAAGATCCCGACTATATCGCGCCGGAAGGGTTTGAGAACGCCAATGCCAATGCTAACGCCGTCAAGGTGCTCCGTGACGGCCAGGTCCTGATCCTCCGCGGCGACCGCATCTATACTATCACCGGCCAAATCCTGAAATAAAACCCTACAATAGTATGAAACGTGTATCTTATCTTATTGCCATCCTGGCGGTGCTCTTTTCCGGCATGGCCGTGGCCAATGATTCGGAGTACTATGCCGTAGGTAATCAGCTGGTTCCGCTGCGTCAGACCTCTATACGGGTGAGCAAGGAAGTGCTCTCTATCGACTTGCGCGACGACAATTCGGCCTACGTGGATGTCTATTACGAGTTCACCAATCCCGAGTCCGCTCCTAAGACCATCACGATGGGTTTTGAGGCCGATCCACCGTATTTCTGCTACGACGAGGATCTAAACCGTCGTAACGAGCATCCGTATATCAAGAATTTTACTGTAGAGATCAACGGTCAGCGCATCGCGCACAAGAATGCCATCAGCCATGCGGGCAATTTCCGTCCGATACGCAAAACCATGCAACTCTGTGCGTTCGACGAGGACTCCGACCCAACGAACGACGACCTGGTGTATGTCTATTATTTCGAGGCCACGTTCCAGCCGGGCGTGAATAAGGTGCACCATACCTACCACTACCAGTTGGGCAGTTCTACCACGCATTTCTATTTCCTGGAGTACAAACTCAGTCCGGCCGCCCGTTGGGCAAACGGTCAGATCGACGATTTCACGCTCCGCGTCAGCGCCAAGCAGACGGCCAAGCACTTCTTTATCCCGACGAATTGCGTGCAGGGCATGCAACCGCGCGTGGTAAGCGGCAAGGGCAAGACGCGCCGGACGAAGAGCGATATGGATGATTCGCAGGAGTGGGAGATCGCGGTGCGCAAGGGCGTCGTGGAATTTCATGCGGCTAAATTCCGTCCGAAGCACGAACTTTATCTGCATTCCGGCCTGCTGTGCAGCGGCCTGAACGCCACCTACGACCGCTCTATGTACATGGCCGAATGCGGCTTCATAGAGAATAATGACTTCACTACGCGCGTGATTCATAACTTGCCGTATGCCAGCCGAGGCCGCGTCTTCAAGGATCCGAAGCTGCAGGCCTTTTTCGAGTCCTGCTGGTGGTACATGCCCAACCCGAACTACAAAGACGACACCACCGACTTCACCACCGTAGATTGGAACTACATCTACTACAAACCGGAAAAAGAAGAGTAGAAATCAATAAAATCAATAAAAAAATCGCACTTTCGGGTGCGATTTTTTTTGTACAATTTTTAATGAAATATGCTATAATTGGTGTAAAAAATAGCGGAAAAAATGTCCGATTATTTCGAATGATTAAAAAACGGCACCTTTTTCTTAATCGTAGGGGTTGGGTATGTCAGGAAAAAGCAGTAATTTTGCGCCGTTTTTTAAGTGTTATATTTAAGATATGAGGAAACTTTACACAATTGTATTGATTATTCTATTGGCGCAGACGGCATTGGCCGAGCGACTGACCGGCATCGTGATAGACGGATTCACGCGAGAACCCCTGATCGGCGTGACGATACTAAACAAAGACGACGGCACCGGTACGGTGACCGACATGGACGGCCGGTTTGCGATAGACCTGAAGCAACTGCCCGCCCACGTACAGTTCTCGTACGTAGGTTACCAGACGGACACACGCGTGATACGCACCATACCCGCGAAATATGAGGTGCTGCTCCAGGCCAACAACGAGGTGCTGGACGAGGTGGTGGTGACCGCCGGACGATTTGAGCAGAAGATGACGGACGTGACGGTGAGCATCGAGGTGCTGAAGCCGGAGGCTATCCGTCAGCAGGCGCCGACCGACCTATCGAGTACGCTGCAGACCCTGCCGGGCGTAGAGATAGTGGACAAGCAGCCGAGCATACGTGGCGGCGGCGGATGGACCTACAGCGTAGGTTCGCGTTGCCAGGTGCTGATGGACGGTATGACGATACTGAACCCCAAGACGGGTGAGATCAACTGGAACAACGTGCCGCTGGAGAACGTAGCGCAAGTGGAGGTAGTGAAAGGTGCGGCATCGGTGCTGTACGGTAGTTCGGCCCTGAACGGCGTGATCAACGTGCGTACGCAGCGTCCGGGACTGGAGCCGCAGACCAAGGTGAGCGGATACGTAGGCATATACGACAACTACAAGAATTATAAGTACACGGGCGCGCGTCTGCCGCTCTACTACGGTGCGGAGGCATCGCACTCAAGACGAGTAGGCGACTTCGACATCTCGGCCGCCATCAGCGGATTTAAGGACGAGGGCTATCGCGAGCAGAGCTTCAACGACCGCGTACGCCTGGGTGGCAACCTGACGTATCACGCTCCGATGGAGGACGGCAAGTACCTGAACGTAGGAGCGAACATGAACTACGTAGCCAACCAATATGGCGACTTCTTCATCTGGCGCAGCCCGAGGGAGCCGATCCGTACCTCGCCGCTGAGCAACATGGGACGAAAAGAGCATAACTTCAACATCGACCCCTTCCTGAACTACGACGACACGGAGCGCGGCATCTCGCACAAAGTGCGTGCACGATTCTACATGACATCGGACAACCTGGTGAAACCGAGCCAGACGATGAGTACGGAGGACCTGCTGAAATGGGGCGTGAGCAGCTTTGACCTGGACAAGGTGAAGGGCTACTACGACACGTATCAAGGCTACGTGGACGGCGGTGCATCGACGGAAGATGCGCTGCTGGCGACCTTCAAGGAAGTGGCGGTGCCGGTGAAGAACGAAGACTGGCTGAAAGCCGTGACGAACGGCATCAACCTGGTGCAGAACGGACTTGGGTACACCGGTACGGTAGCCGAACTGCAAGACGCCCTGGCATGGGGCATGGCGCTGCTGGCCTCGAACGAACCGACCCGTCCGGAGCTGACCTACAATGGCTACGTGGACTATCAGTTTGCCAAATCATGGGACTGCGGCGTACGACTGACGACGGGCGTGAACTGGAACCACATCACCAACACGGCCAACATCACCGGTACGCACCAGACCGACAACCTGGCCGCCTACCTGCAGTATGATCACCGCATCGCCGACCGACTCTCGCTGAGCGCCGGCTTGAGACTGGAATACTACCGCATGGACGACCAATATAAAGAAGCAAACATACAGATCGGCAACTGGCTGTGCCCGGTGCGCCCCGTAGTACGTGCCGGACTGAACTGGGAGATATACAAGGCCGGATTTCTGCGCGCCAGCTTCGGACAGGGCTATCGCAACCCCTCGATCACCGAGAAATTTGCCCGCAAGGACATCGGCGGCGTAGGCGTATATCCGAATCACGATATCAAACCCGAGTCGGGCTACAACGCCGAGCTGGGCTACAAGCAGCTGTATAAGTTCGGCCCCGTGAGCGGCGTGCTGGACGTAGCTGGATTCTATACGGAGTATAGGAACATGATCGAATATCAATTCGGACTGTTCCGCAACTCGGACTACACGATGATCAACTCGATGAGCGACGTGATGAGCGAGGTGAACGGCATGATCAACGAGATCAAGACCACGAAGTCGCTCAGCAACGCCGGTATAGGCATAGGTGCGCAGTTCGTGAACGTAGGACACGCCCGCATCTACGGCGCAGAGGTAAGTACGCAGGGTAAGGTGGATATCAAGAAAGATATGGGTCTGCAGTACGCCATCGGCTATACCTTCACCATGCCCGAGGACCTGGACAACGCCGAGCGCATAGAGAAGGAGAAAACCTATACCGACCCGCTGCAGATGAAGAACAAGTCGAACGACTCGAAGTACCTCAAGTACCGCAACCTGCACTCGTTTAAGGCCACGATCGACTACAACTACAAGTGGTTCTCCCTGGGCGTGAACATGGGCTATCGCAGCAAGATACTGGCCGTGGACTACCTGATGGTCGACGAGCGAGAGAAAGCAGAGAAAGACCTGATGGACTATGCCCGTCTGTTCGTCTTCGGCTACGAGGACGGCGAGTCGCTGCACTCGTACTGGATGAACCACAACAACGGCGTCTTCACGATGGATCTGCGTGCCGCCGTACGACTGAAAGAGAAAGTGGAACTGCAGTTCTTGATCAACAACTTGCTGAATACCGAGTACAGCTACCGCCCGATGGCGCTGGCCGCTCCGCGGACGTTTGTATGTAGACTCAACTTGACGTTGTAACCTCTCCCGGCCTCCCCTCAAGGGAGGAGAGAAGGAGTGAAGGAGTAAAGGAGATTGTATGATGAAGCATAAATTTTTAATTTTTAATTTTAAATTTTTAATTCCGTTCTTCGCCCTTTGGGCGATGAATGTGTCGGCGGTGACGACGGCAGACGTGAACGGTATGTACCAGGGTCTGCTGAATATCGGCGGTCAGACCTACCCGAACAAGCAGGTCTATCTGTTGCCGGGAACGGAGACGGGCACGATGACCTTCGTGCTGCCCGATTTTCGCTATGGCAGCGCTTCGCTGGGTGACATCGTGCTGACCAACATACAGATGGATCAAACGGGACGTCTCTCGCTGGAGGGACGCACCCTGTATATCCGCGCCATCCAGGAGCGTGCGACGATATCCATTCTGAACGATTATCACGAAGGCAACGAGGTCTATAACTCGACCCTAAGCGCAAGCCAAGCCCAGGTGCTGCTCCGGATAGCCGCTCCGACACTGCCAGAACCGATACTGGTGCTCTTCAGCGGCAGTCGCGTCACCAATCGCAACTATGCGATAGTGAATGGCGGCTTTGAGGGCAGCTGGACGAACGGCGAGCCGCAAGGCTGGCACTCGTTTAACACGGCTACGGGCGACTACGTATCCTTTGTACAGAACACGGATCAGTTCACGCGCTCGACGGAGACCCGTCCGGGCTCGACGGGCAGCCAGAGCGCCAAGATAGAGACCAAGATCGTCGTGGGTAACAATGCGAACGGTAACTGCACCAACGGACGTATCAACGCCGGCTCGATGACGGCTACGGACGCCTCGGGCAACTATAATTTCTCCGACCCGTCGGCCGACGGCTACAATACCCCCTTTGTGGGGCAGCCTGACTCGCTGGTGTTCTGGGCGAAATATATCCCGGCAGACAAGAACCCGGGCAACTCGATCAACCGTGCCCGCGCGCACGCCGTAGTGACGAGCAACGGGCGTTATCAGGATCCGGAGTCGGGCCAAGTAGCCAGCGTCAAGATAGCCGAAGCGGGCATCAACTATGCCGCCACGGCCGACATGGGATGGCAACGCCTCTCGGTGCCCTTCCAATATACCCAACTGGATCCGGCCCTGGCGGCCTATATGCTGATCACCTTCACAACCAACCAGACGCCTGGCGGCGGTTCGTCATACTCGGAAGGAGGACTGTTCAACAAGACCTACTATCTGGATGACGTCTATTTGGACGACGTGGAGATGATATACAACCACGGCCTGCGGAGTTTGACGCTGGACGGTGAGATGGTGAATTTCGTACACGGTGTAGCCACCCTTTCGCAGACCTATAGTGATAGCGAATATACGCTTGCCGCTACCGCCGACGGCCGCGGCGCTAAGTCGTTTATCGGCTATGATGCCGAGCTGCACAGCATATATGTTTACGTTGTGGCCGACAGCTACTCGCAATCGGGCGACTACAGCGTATATAGCATACAGATGGCCACGCCCGACGTGCCCGCCGAGGATACCTATTACAGCTACGAGGCATGGACCTGCGACAATGCACCTTATTCGGACGAACTGTTCCACGACCTGACTCAGGCAGGCACATACGTGGATACCATTCCTAACATGCAGGGCGGCGACTCGATCGTGACGCTCACGCTATCTATCCGCGAGAGCTACCGCTATGAGGAGACGCTCTACCGCACCGAGATAGACACTATCTGGCGCGGACAAGCTATCAGCGGACTGACGCAACAGAGCGAACCCTATCTATACTACGACCGACTGGAGGCCACGAACGGCTGCGACTCGCTCTTCGTACTGCGACTCTACATATCCGACCTGCCGGTAAGCTACGGCGTCTATGAGGCACAGATATGTGAAGGCGAGACCGTAACCTACGAAGGTGTGACGTACAGCGAAGCCTTTGAGGACGACATACGCATCCAGGAGAAGAATCAATACGGCGGCGACTCAATCGTGCACCTCACGGTAACGGTGCTGCCGAACTACACCATAGACCAATACATGACCATCCATCAGGGCGATCAAGCGAACTGGGAAGGATGGAACCTGAGCACCATGCCGGTGGGCGAGATGACCCTGGACGCATGGTACTACACGGAGCAGGACTGCGACTCGACGCTGGTACTCCACCTGACGGTGCTGCCAAAACAGCTGGAGACAGGAGTGGACCAAGTACCAAGTGACCAAGTACGAAGTGACAAGGTGCTGCGCAACGGACGTCTGTATATCCGTCGCGGCGAAGAACTATTCGACCTGACGGGACGAAAAGTAGAAAACTGAAAGAGACTATAAAAAACATAACAAACTATATTAAAAAAAACAATGAAAAAAGGATTTTTTACTTTGTTGGCCGGCGTGATGATGTCGGCACAGATGATGGCCGTAACAACGCAAGACGTATGCGGTCGGTTTCAGGGCCTGCTGAATATCGGCGGCCAAACGTATCAGAACAAGCAGGTGTACCTGCTGCCGGGTACGGTGGACAACACCGTGACCTTCGTGCTGCCCGACTTCACGTTCGGCTCAAAGGGTAAACTGGGTAACATCGTGCTGCCCAACATCCCGATGGACGCTGCGGGCAAGCTCACGCTGGAGAACAGCACCCTCTACCTGGACTCGATCCAGGAGCGCGCTAACATCACCGTACTGAACGGACTGGAAGATGGTGGCAGGGTCTACAACTCGATCGTAACGGACAACGAAGCACAGGTACTGCTGCAGATTGGCGCACCGTCGCTGCCTCAACCGATTTTGGTGCTCTTCCAGGGCACAGCCACCACGGGCAAGAACTACGTGATAGAGAACGGTGGCTTTGAGGGCGCATGGACCAATAACGAACCTGCCGGATGGCACTCCTTCGGTACGGCTACGGGTATCATGGCCGACTTCGTACTGGATAACACTTACCAGTTTGTAGCCTCTACCGATGTACGTCCCAGCACCAGCGGCAGCCAGAGTGCACTGCTCTCGTCGAACATGCTGATGGGCGTGAAGGCAAATGGCAACTGCACCAACGGCCAGATCAATGCGGGCTCGATGACCGCCGACGCTCCGGCCGACAACTACAACTTCTCCGATCCTACTAACGCCGGCTACAATACCCCGCTGCAGGGACGTCCGGACTCGCTCGTGTTCTGGGCTAAGTATGTGCCGGCTGACAAGAACCCGGCCAACGAGGTCAACCGAGCCCGCGCGAGCGTAGTGCTGACCACCGATGCCCGTTACCAGGATCCCGAGACTGCCAACTTCGGCGAGGCACGTATCGCCAAGGCCGAAATCAACTTCGCCGCTACGGCCGAGATGGGATGGCAACGACTGGCTGTGCCCTTCCTCTACAACTCGGAGGATATGCCGGCCTATATCCTGACCACCTTTACCACCAATCAGGTGCCGGGTGGCGGATCGTCATACAGCATCGGTAGTTCGTTCAACAAAGTGAACGTAGTGGATTCGGTCTATCTGGACGATGTAGAACTGGTATATAACAAGGAGTTGAGCCAATTCACCAAGGACGGCGTGGGACTGGAGTTCCTCCACCGCGTAGCCACCCTGGAAAGCAACTACTGCGACGACTGCGCTAAGTTTGCCGCAGTGGCTGACGGACGTTCGGCACAGACCTTCATCGCCTTTGACGCTGCACACAAGTGCATCTATATCTATGTGATAGCAGACGACTATCAGCAGTCGGGCGACTACCGCCTCTATCGCGTAGAGTTTGCAGACAGCCAGGTAACTGACCTGAATCCGCTGAACCAGGCCGTAGAGATGACTGAGGCAGACCAACTGCCGAGCCAGAAGATCCTGCGTAACGGTACGCTGTATATCCGCCGCGGCGACGCGATCTTCGACATTACGGGTCGGAAAGTACGATAGGCGAATGGCGAAAGGTTAATGGCTAATGGAAAATTGAAAATAGTCGAGATGATGAAACGACTAAATCTTTTGCTTATACTGCTCGTAGCTGCCCTCGGCCTGCAGGCTCAGACGTACAAGAACGGCGTATGGTATGCGCTGTACGATGACGAAGAGCATGCCATGGAGACGCAGGGCGACTACGAGACGAGCGTGTTCGCGCCCACAGCGGGCACTCTGAACATGCAATGGAAGTATCAATGGTACGACCTATTAGGTGCGTTTAAGAAAATTGATACTGATGTACTGGAGTCGGCTGACGGTGGTAACAATACCAATGAGGTAGGCTCGCTGCAGGAGAACACTGGCAAGAACAGCAACACAACGGAGCAGTTCAGCATCAGTCGAAACATCAACTGGATCAAGTACAACCGTTCGGGGCTACCGACCCACCGCGTGTTGGTCTATCACCAGGACATCCGCTTGGCCCAGCATATCCTGCTGGCGCAGGGCGAATACGGTACGACGACCCTGACCAAGGACTACGGCGTAGTGAACCTTGTGGACACGGCGGCGTACAAGGTGGAGCTGCGTTCGTTCCTCACGTCCGGCGACATCACGATCACCAGTTCGGAACCCGAGATCTTCCACCTCGGCACCGCCGACAACACGGCCGCACTCCAATATGCCGTAGGCGCTAACGCTTGCGCCTCGAAGAACGGCACGGCCGCGCAGGCCAGTGGCGCTACGCTGGGCAAGATCGGCAACTATGCCTTTACCGTGTATTTTACCCCGAAGGAGGTGCGTACGTATGCGGCGGTGATCACCATCACGGACGGTACGTCGACCGCCAAGCTGACCGTGACCGGCGAGGGCTATAAAGCCCCGACGACCGAGTATGCGTATGAGGCAGAGGTATGTGCGGGCAACAGCTATGCAGACGAGCGCTTCGGCGAACTGACCGAGGCCGGAACATACGTAGATACCCTCGTGAACGTAGCCGGCGGCGACTCGATCGTGACGCTCACGCTGCAGGTACATCCTGTGTATGCACAGGAGGACTCGCTCGTGATCCGCGTGGGTGCGGAAGAGAGTTGGCAAGGCCAGGATCTGAGCCTGCTGCCCGAGGGCGATACCACGCTCGTGGCGGCTTACCAGACCATACACGGTTGCGACTCGACGTATACGTTGCGCCTGACCGTTCTGCCGCGTCCGACTACCTACGGCACAGATACGCTCTATACCTGCTCGGGCGAGAGCGTAACGTACGAAGGCAAGAACTATCGTCGTCCCACGCAGGAAGACGTGCTGCTGAGCGTGAAGAACCAGTTTGGCGGCGACTCAATCGTAAGCCTCACGGTGCTGGTATATCCCAAGATGAAGCTGCAGACCGAGAAGACGATCTACGTAGGCGCAGAAGAGAACTGGCAGGGCTATGACCTGAGCCAGATGGCTATCGGCGATACGACGCTCACGGCCCAGTACCAGACCATACACGGTTGCGACTCGATCTATATCCTGCAGCTACATGTGCAGGCGCGTCCGACGACCTACGGACAGGACACGCTGCACCTCTGCCAAGGCGATGAGGCCGAATATGCCGGCCGCGTATATACGGAGAGCATGACCGACTCAATTCTGCTGGAGGAGAAAAACCAGCTGGGCGGCGACTCGATCCTGGTGCTGGAGGTGATTGCGCACGAGGTAATTCTCACCACCGACGAGCTGACCATCGAGGAGGGCGATAGCATCGTATGGCAAGGACAGGATCTGAGCCTGCTGCCGGTAGGCGATACGACGTTGGTGGCACAATACGCCACTATGTACGGTTGCGACTCGACGTACGTACTCTATGTGAGCGTGACGGAGAAACCCGTGATCGTGGATCCGCACGAAGGCGTAGATGATGTACGCAGCGAGGAACTGCCTTGCAGGAAGGTGCTGCGCGACGGACAGATGTATATCCGCCGTCAGGACGGCGAACTTTTCGACGTTACCGGTCGAAAAGTGAGTTTATGAGTTTATCGGTTTATGAGTTTATTAAAAGAGGACGCTCCACAGGGAACGTCCTCTTTTGTATTAGGCTGATAGCTGATAGCTGATAGCTGATGGCTGACAGCTTACTTAATCTCGGTGCCGAGGATAGAGTAGGTGCGGCCATCGCGCTGGATGAGTACCTGGCCGTTGCGGAAGAACTTATTCACCTGGTTATTACTGACCTCGGTATTGGTGATATCTTCGTGCGGATCTTCACCTGCTTTCAGACCAAAACCACCACGAGCGTTCGCCTTACGAACAGTGTAGTTCACACCATCATGCACAGCGAAACGATCCATGAACTCACTACCCAGGATGATACCGGCAAACTCACCGTCTCCTTCTACCAGATAGATGCCGTTCGGCTCCAACTCTGCTGCAGTCGGTTCGCACACAGCTTGTGTCGCGTCGGCTTGAGCCGTTGCACTCCAGTCACCCAGCGTCCACTCCATGGTACGCGCTGCTGCATTCTCTGCACTCAGTACGGTCTCGATATTTTGTGTAGCATTACCGCTCTTCTCGTCCAGGAACGTAACAACATTCGATGCCGGAGTGAGCACAGTGCCGTCAGCCAGGTGGGTGTTATACTCACCGAACTGCGGCCATGCGTTCGCGTTCATCAGTTTCTTGGTCCAGCGCTGAATATCGCCGTTCTCAAAACTGAACTCACCTGCGCTGTAGTCCACGAGCGTATTGAGGAACGAAACAGACGGGGTGTTGTTCCATGCGCGACCGAAGGAAACAACCGGGCACTCACTCTTCACCGTACATCCTTCGAACACATAACCCTTATCGGTTGCCGGTCCGTTGTTCGCCGTCAGAGCATCACTGCCGCCACCGGAAGCTTTACGTTTCTCGCAGTAGAGCAAGTTGTTCTTGAAATAGACACTACCGTCACCGCAGATGAAGTCCACTGTTCCGTGAATCTCGCAGTCCTCGAAGTATTTCACTGCACCGGATTTGTTGCTATAATACGTATCTTGATAAGAGAGCAGACGGACATTCTTGCAAACCGTCTTTGTTCCGCGATCCCACAGTGCGACTGCACGACCGTTATCGTTCTTATAGTAGTCGAGTGCGTTCTGGATAGTCAGATCCTGCAGATACGTTCCGCTCACACCATCATTGATTTTGATGGTCGCGGTCTTGTC
The DNA here is from genome assembly GCA_017509715.1 of Paludibacteraceae bacterium. Lineage (GTDB taxonomy): Bacteria > Bacteroidota > Bacteroidia > Bacteroidales > Paludibacteraceae > Colicola. The sequence continues at coordinate 105,544 of JAFWOU010000023.1, forward strand.
GATCGACTCGGTACGGTAGTCCGGGGCGTTGCGGATGATCACACCATCCATCGACTGACCGATCAGGGAGATATTGTTCTTGCTGATCGTGGTCAGCACGGTCTCGCCCAGGTCGTAGGTGCCGTTGGGCAGGAAGATCTTATCGCCCGGCTGCGCCTGAACGATAGCCATTAGGAAGGAGGCTACATCGCCTGCGGGAACGATATAATAGCCCGTATTCTGGTCTTTCTCCAGGAAGTCGAGCACGTTGTAAACCACTACTTTGTGGATATACTGCTTAGCGTCCCAGTTGATGGTCAGCCAACCTCCGTTGCCTACGTATCTGGCCGTCAGTTCCGTGCCGTCCGGGGTCTCGTTCTTCACGACGGGGTAGGTAGCCAGTTCTTGCTCGCCGTCCATTACTTTCACATCACCGCTCTCCGAATACTTGCAAAGCGTCACTACTACCACTGCATTGCCTGCTACCTGCACGCGGATCGAACCGTCTGCTGCGAAATACCAACCGTGCGTACCGTCATGGAACGCTCCGCCGTTCACCTCTACCGTCTCGTGATCCTCCGGATAGAAGATCGCCGATGCAAAATCATAAGTCTGCACAGAACCGACAATAGCCTCCTCAATAGGAGTTACTTTTGCCTGAATAGTGGTGTTACCATTGATCGGATCGCCAATAGCGGCTTTCTTTCCATTGGTATAGAACCATCCACGGAATGCAAAACCTTCTGCTATCTCCGGCAGCACACTCGCTTCCGGTAACATGCCCAACGTAGCACCTTCATAAGTCTCCTGACGAGAAATCTCTTGACCATTCTGATCCTTGAAGATGATCTCACAGGGCAGGATATCAGTCGCCTCCGCGAAGAAATAAGGAACATACGTATTGCCCGCCAACTCAAACGTCAGCACGCCCGCATCGCCCGTATAAACATACACGACGTTCTGCGCAAAACTGCCCGCGGTCTCCCCGCAAGCCGCTTTGTTATCGACCGTCGCAAAATCTACCCCGTCCTTCTTCACGTTAATCGGAGTGCCGCTGTACTGGCAAGCGCCGATAGTGAATTTCACAGGACCGTCAACAGGAACGGTAATAGAACCGCCGTAAATGCCGTGCTGACCGCCGTTGTAACTCGTCCCCGCCACAGCTACTCCTTCCGGCAGACCGCCGTCCGGCAATAAAACCGTATAAGGATCCTCGCGGAACTCGATTTGGAAGTCCACAAACGTGCGGGCTACATCCTCCACGAACTGAATCTTCTGGAGCACTGCCTCTGTGTTGACGCCACGGCAGAGGTAGATGTCGGTCTGCTCCGCCGTCAAATCGATGATTTGCGTACCATACTCGGTCTGCTGACCGGTGGTAGTGTACTGGGTGTCGCCCTTAGCAGGGGTCTTGCCATCAGCGCCCCAAGTGCAACTCCATACCTGGATGTCGGCAGCGTTGCTACCGCTACGGGGACCGAAACTGAGTTTCAGTTTGCCGGGTACAGCAGCCTTCTTGAATGCCGCAAAACCGGAACTGTTGAACTTGATACCACGTAGTCCGTTTTTTGTACCAGGACCATCGTCGACGATGCTCCCGTAATACAGACCATTGTCCGGATTGCTACTCGGAGCAGCATCCGTGTAGTCCCATAGCAGGTCGTTGGGGCCTGCCATCATGGTGAGGCTCATGAGAGCCATCGCCAGAAAAGAAAAGACTTTCTTCATAATGATTAGAGATTAATGATTAAAAAACATTTTCGCATTTTCGCATTTTCGCATTTTTACATTTTCATAATTTCTTATTTTCTTATTTTCTTATTTTTCGTCCCAGCGGATCGAACAGTTCACCGCCTCGGCGGATATATAGCTGTCCGTCGTGCAGGATTTTCTCTGCGCCCGTAGCCGTAGCGGGATAGCTGACAGCTGACGGCTGACGGCTGATAGCCAAAGTAGCGTTGAGGCTGTTCCTGCCCGTCGTAGCATCCCATGTGCCGACGTTGGCCAGCCGCACGGCGTAGCGCGGATCATCGGCCAAGGTGGTGGCGGCATCAGGCAGATGGAGAAAGAGTTGATAGGTGCCTTCGGGCAAGTCGGCAGGTAGGGTGAGCGATTCCTGGATTTCGGTCTCTACGCCGTTGGGCAACCAGCGACGCGGGTCGGACGAGAGCGGTAGGCTGACGGTGGTGTCCGGGCCCTGGAGCACCAGATAGGCGGTGCGTGGGTTGTAGAGCGGAGCACAGCCGGTGTTGCGGATCCGGAGTTGGATCGGTAACTGTTGTCCTGCTACGCCGGCATTGGGCAGGGTAGCCTGCACGAGTTGCAGGCGGTAGCCGAGGATACGTTCCATCTCCTGGTAGGTGCCGTTCTCTCGCCAGGTGTCGGTGACATCCTCCGCGTAGGTACTGCCGCAGAACGACCAGTGGTAACGGCGCAGTTCGGCGATGGTGGTATCGCGTTGGGAGACGATGTCGGCCAGGGGATGTTCCTCTACGTTGGTCTCGCCGCCGTTGGGGACGTAGAGCGTCTCTTGGGCGATATAGGCGCGCAGCGCAGAATCGTCGTCCGGACCGTCACCGTTGCGTCCGTAGGTGCCGTCGTTACCCCAGGCATTGAGAAAGGCATCGTTGTGATGGCCGATACGTGCGCGGGTGGTGGCGGAAAAGGCCTGCGTAGCGTCGAGCGGCACTTCGTCGCCCAGGTACGAGAGCTTGATAAGCGGGTAGCGCACCAGCAGGAAACGGTCGGCCGGACAGGCCTGGAGCAGTGCCTGCAGCACAGCACGGCGGTTGGCGGTGAGTTCCTGGGTCTCGTTGCCGAAGTTGGAGCTGTAGTACCACTCGCCCCACTCGCCCACGAAGCCGGCTTCCAGCACGTAGATGACGTCGCTGTTGGCCTGGAGGTAAGGCGTCAGTTGCTCTATATGCCGTTGCACCCAACTGAGCGTGGCATCGTTCTTGCTCTGCCAGTCGTAGGCGAAGCGTAGCACGCACTTAAAGCCATGCTGGCGCAACAGTTGCATATCCTCGTTGAAGCCCTGCAGGATCTGCTGTGAGAGGTCCTTGGTGCGGTAGTTCTTCAGGTAATACATGAGCATCACGAGGGTCTGCGTCCGTCGGTCGGCGTTTTCGGGGTCCTCCATATCGAAATACCAGTCCGCTTCGGTCAGGACGACGTGGTTGTTGTTGTCGGTGAGGGCTCGTTCGCCGCCCAGCTGATCGGTGAAACCACGTTCGGGGTTGGGGAATACGGAAAGGTCGTCCGGTGTGTAGGTGATCACGCTGGCCTGCGCGCTCATCGCCCAGAGGGCGAAGAACGGAATTAAAAATTTAAAATTTAAAATTAAAAATTTATTCGTTTTCATAATAGGTATCTACGTTTTGTCGGAGTGCCCGGAGGCACCTTTTTCATTTCACTTTTCACCTTTCACCTTTCCCCATTTCTTGGGATTCAGTCGGGTGCCATCGGGTAGGCGGGGTTTGAGTAGGATCTGTACCCATTCGGGACGTCCGGCGGAGCGGTCTTGGGAACAGAACTCGTAACTATTGGGGCAGGGCGCACCTTTGGTGAGTCCGGTATGCCATCCCTCTGGATTGAGCAGGCCCGGCTCCCAGGTGGTGTAGGCCCAGACGGTCTCGCCCCAACTGCGCCACGGACGTGCCAGCCACACCTGCGGATCAGCACTTTGTCGTCCGGCGGGTAGAATCAACAGTTCGTTGGGGTCGGCATTGCGTATATGGCAGCGATAGAAGAGCATGCCACGTGCGGCAGACTGCTCCAGTTGCTTGCCGCCGCCGTCGCTTCCGCTCCGTCCGGCGGCTATATAGCAGCGGTCGTTGCTCTCACCGTTGATATTAGCTACGATGGTGGCCCGATCGACGGCCAGGGTCATGGCGCCGAAGATAAAGTCCACAGCGCCGCAGAGCATGCCGCCCTCCCAGTAGATCGAGGCGCCTTGGTCGCCATACAACACGTCCTGACGTCCCACGGCGCGGCAGTTCTTCAGGTGCGCCCGACGGGCCTCCTCGGTAAAGGAGATAGCGGCTGCGCGTTCGCGATAGGCCTTCAGCTGCACCATCGTCGATCCCACGACCTTCGGCCGCTCGGGCATATGTTTCTTAGGTCGCTCCTTCTCAGTCCACTCCAGCTCCGACTGACTGATATCTACGAGCGAGTCCTGCGCCTCCATCGAGGAGACGTAGAGGTTGAACGAATTCTCGAAGATTATATTCTCGGCATAGAAGTCGGGCGCTGTGACCAGCACCGAAGCATTCCAGCGACGTGTACGTCGTCCGCCGTAGTTGGGCGTCGGACCCATCGAGCGGTACTGGTAGCCGTGACCGTAGTACCACGTGATGCGTACGGCCTCAGGATCGGCATCCACGCCGTGGTTGCGGAGCCCGATAGATGGGTGCTTGGAGGCATTGATGAGCCGCAGTCCGGGTACGTCGATGGTGAGCTCCTCTTGATAGGTGCCCGGCTCGATGCGAATGGTAGTAGTTTCGCCACGCGAATCATAGGCTTCGCGGGCTTGCTGCAAAGCATCTCCGATTTTCTGCCCGGGTGCTACGTGGAGCACGAGGGAGAGGATCAATATGAGTGTAGAGTGGGTCATAAGTCGTTAGTCGTTAGTCGTTAGATTTTGGTAGCTCGTCCACGGTCATCTCGCATCGGCGGCAGTCGAAATGGAGGGTCAGCACCTTTCCGGTGCGCAGGCGCAAGTAGCGCGGCTCCTTATCGGGGGGATAAGGATTTTGTTTGCGGCAGTGCCCCAGTTCGAAGAGCAGGCAATAGCGGCAAGTCATCAGATGATCGTAAGTCGTCTCCATTCGTTCAGGGTGCTAATAGGTATAAAATAGGGTGCGCTCTCGATGCGGATGTCGCGGGCGAGGTAGGGCGTGTCGCCGAGTTTGGCCAACTGGGTGCGGATGGTATCCAGGGCTTTGTCGGCATTGCGGGCCGGTTCTTTATTGTAGTCGAAGCTGCGTTCGTTGTCGCCGATACGTATGCTGAAACCGGTCTCGGTCTCACGAAAGACGATATCTACGGGGATTTTTCTTTCGCTCTTGAGGTTCTTGGTGAATTCGATATCGTTATTACGGTATAACGGTATATCGGTATAACGACCCTCGAGCAGCTTATTGATCTTCACCAAGTTGCCATCTACACCGTTGACGGAGAAACCTTCGCTGCCGATGGTCAGTCCGTCGCCGTTGTGGAGCGTGATGCCTTTCTCTAACTGCACACGCAGGGTATTTCCTCGTGCCTCGATGACTTGACCGATATATTCGCCGGTGGACTTGGGTGTATCCCAGTTAGCCATCGGACGGGTGCGTCCGTGGAGGAAATAATCGGTCGCGCCGCGGTGGAAGGTTTTCTCCGGATTCGGCGTGAAGGTATAGCTGATTGCTGAATGCTGAATGCTGAAAGCCTGCAACTTCTCCCGATAGTAGGCCACGACGTTGGTGACGTAGTCGGCATCCTTCAATCGGCCTTCGATCTTGAAGGTGGTGACGCCGGCGTCGATGAGTTCGCGGAGGTGGGCGGAGCGGTCGAGGTCCTGGAGCGAGAGTACGTAGCGTTGGTGGATAGGACGTCCGTCGGCATCGAGTACCTCGTTCATGGATTCATCCAGCACATCGTATGCCATGCGGCAGAACTGGGCACAGGCGCCACGGTTGGCACTGCGTCCGGCCAGCACCTCGGATATATAGCATCGTCCGGAGTAGGACACGCACAGGGCGCCGTGGACGAAGGCTTCGAGTTCGATATCGGGTACGGCCTCGTGGATGGCGCGTATCTCCGGGATGGAGAGTTCGCGGGCCAGGACGGCACGGCGGAACCCCATGTCGCGCAAGCGGGCTACCTGCTCGGGGGTACGGTTGTCGCACTGCGTAGAGGCATGAAGCCGGATAGGAGGCAGCGGGAAATCGAGCAAGTGGAGGTCCTGGATGATGAGGGCATCCACACCTATCTTATATAGCGCGTGCGCGAGCGCAACGGCCTCGGGGTACTCGTCCTGATGGAGCAGGGTGTTGAGCGTGACGAGCACCTGTACGCCGTAGGTATGGGCATAACGAACCACCTCGGCCAGGTCGTCCAGCGAGTTACCGGCTGCTTGCCGTGCTCCGAAGGCCGGGGGACCGATATAGATGGCATCGGCACCGGCCTGGATAGCCGCGCGGGCTACCTCTCGGTCTCGGGCCGGAGCGAGCAGGCTAAGCGGTACATCACGATGCCGGCCGTCACGGACACGTTCATCGAGTGCTTGGTGCCATATTGTGGTATCTCTATGCATTGATCACATTGATTGATAACTTCTTGTTGTACGCCGAAGACCTCGTGCCCTAAAATCACGGCGATTTTAGGACAATTGGTGATTGGTGATTGGTGATTGGTGATTTGCTCCACGGCTTCTTCCAGGGTGATGGAGTTGTGGGCTTGCTCTATGGCGTAGACGGTATAACCTGCGGTTTGCAGGTCGCGTACGGCCTGAAGGGTGTCCCGGTAGTAGGTCCAGGGAACGGTCTCTTCGGCTCCGAGGGCGGTCTTATGCAGTTCTTGGTTAGGCGGACAGCAACATATGCCGCACAGCACGACGCGCTCCAGGCACATGGCATCGGCGGTGCGGAACACAGCGCCTACGTTGTGCATGCTGCGTACGTTGTCGAGCACGACGGTGATGGGCAGTTTCTCGGCCTCCTGAAAAGCCTCGGGCGTGAGGCGGTTCATCTCGGGTATGGTCAGTTTCCGGTGCGTCATAGGCTGGACAATTGGAAGGGTAAGTTGACGTGCAGTTCGTGAGCTTGGGTATCGATGCTGAGGATAAAATCCTCATGGATAGGCATCATGCGTCCGTCGTCGAGGGTGAGGAGGGTATTGATGGTCTGCTCATCCACCTCGGCTATGGTGCCTAACGTGCCACTCTCCTGGTCGATGACGCGGTAGCCCACGAGGTCGCTCCAGGCGATCTGCTCTTCGGCCTCGGCCGCTAGGTCGGCCCGGCGCATATAGGCCGGTGCCCCTACCAGTCGTGCCGCCTCGGGTTCGGACTCAATGCCGCCGAGCGTGAAGATCAGCGTATCGGCACCTTTGCCTCGCCAGTCGAGTACGCGGAAGGGCACGTAGAGTTGATCCAACTGCAGGAAGAGGAACTCGGGATCGGCCTGGTCCCAGTAGTCGTTGAGCATCGTGCATTGTATCTCGCCACGATGTCCGTGCGGGCGGCGCATAGTGCCTATAGCGATGAGGTCTTGGGCTTGTATCATAGGGTAACGATTTTAGAGCGTGTGACATAGACGAGGTAGCCCTCGACGGTATATCCCATCTGCGAGAGTTGGGACATATAGTCCTGTACCTGGGTACGATGGGCGGGACTGAGGTGCTGACCGAACTTATAGTCGATGACCACGGCATGGCGGTCGCATAGCATGACGCGGTCGGGCCGGATGGTACGTCCGGAGGCGGTCAGAATAGCGCGTTCGCTAACGACTTGGTAGCAGGGCGAGAACCAATCACAATCGGCAATGAGCCGCAGGAAATGCTGCCACTCTTCGCGCATACGGGGCAGGTCCTGCTCGCGTACGCGACCGTCGCGCAGCATGTCCTGGAGGCGCGGTTCGGCATCTTCGGGCGTACGGATGAGCGCGAGCCAGTCGTGCATGAGCGTTCCGAAGTCCTGGAGCGACAGTTCGTCCTGGATGCCTCGCGTAGAGAGTTGCAGTCGCGAGCCGATAGGCGTGACGTGGTAAGCGGCAGGTAGGGTGGTGGCGGGCATGGTAAAGCGGTCGGCTTTGCGCGCTTCTGCCTCATAGGGTGCGGCCTCGCCGCGCTCGAAAACGAGGTCATGGTAGTCCGGGTCGTCCTGCAGCAGCAGATGAAGCAGCTGTCCGATATCTTTGGGCGAGGGTCCCTTAGCCGTGATGTCGACGGCGCGTCCGAAGCCATACAATTCGCGTACGGGACGCGTGAAGGCTACGTAGCTGAGGTTGAGGTTGTCGATGTAGCAATTGCAGAGTTCGCGGTAGTTGTCCTCCATGAAGAGATGGTGCTCTTTCTTGGAAGCAAAAGTCTTCTTGAAGCCGATGGGCACGTAAGGCAGCATGTCGAAGGGCGGAAGATCGGGGCGGCACCATAGGATCTTGCCCGCGTCGCCGCGACCGGTGCTGATGTCCCAGCACATATAGGGCAGGATGACGACCTCAAACTCCAGTCCCTTCGACTTATGGATGGTCATGATGCGTATCGCATCCTCGGAGGGAGCGGAGTTGATATAGGCCGATTCGGATTTTTGCTCCCAGTAATCGAGGAAGGTGCCGATCTCGGCTGTCTGCTGTTCGCTATAGGCGTAGATGAGGTCCTGGAAGGCGGTGAGATAGGCCGTGGCGCGTGGCCAAGTATGGAGCTCGAGCGACTGGATGAGTTGCTGCACCTGTTCGTAGAGCGGCAGCAGTTGGGCCTCACGGACAGCCTCCTCTTGCTCGGCCGTGAGGTAGGGCTCGTCGCTGAGCATGAAGCGGGTGAGGGCGGTGGGGCTGTCGCTGTAGCGCTGCTGCGCGTATGCATAGCGCAGGCTGGTACGCGTGACGTCGTCCTCGGGATTGATGGTGAGTCGCAGCAGGTGAACCAGCACCTGTACGGCAGGGTGGGAACCTACGAGCAGACCTTGCTGCGACTCCACCTCGTAGCCGTTGCGAAGCAGCAGTTCGGCCATGCGTCCACCCTCCCGGCCGTTGCGCACGAGCATAGTCACTTGCCCCATGCGGTAGTGGCGGTCGCGGAGCGTAGGCAGCAGGTCGAGCACGGCTTGGTCGGCTTGGCAGAGGAAGTCCTCTTTTCGTTTGGCTTCGAACCATTGCAGCCGGACGTGGCCGGTTAGGTCCTGGTGCTTGGCCTGCTGATGGAGTGTGGCGTAGGCTTGGCGCACGGCTTCGCCCAGTTCGGAAGGCATCAGTTTGTCTTGCTCAAACTGCTCGGCTACCCATGTGACGTAGCGCGCGAAAAGGTCGTTGTTGGTCTCGACGATGGTGCGGGCACTACGGTAGTTGGTGTCCATCGTGGGCTGCTCGCAGTCGGGAAACTCGTGCGGCAGGTTTTGCAGCAGGTGCCAGTCGGAGTTACGGAAGCGGTAGATACTCTGCTTCACGTCACCCACGATGAGGTTCCGGTATCCGTTGCTGTGCGACTCGGCGACGAGCGGACGGAAGTTCTGCCACTGCATGGCCGAGGTGTCCTGAAACTCATCGATCATATAGTGGTGGTAGCGCGTACCGATCTTCTCGTAGATAAAGGGCGAGTCGGCATCGTCGATGATGCGATGGAGCAGGCTCTTAATCTGGTCGATAGGTAGTCGTTTCTGCTCGCGGTTGGTGCGCTGGATCTGTTCCCAAACGTCGCTGAGCATACCGAGGGTGTTGAGGTTCTTTAGGATAGCATCCGCCGTGGCACGCTCGCGGGTGTGATCTTTGTCGTCGGGGATAGCCTCGAGCGCCTGGCGGTAACGATGCAGCAGGTCCTTGTCGGTCAACAGGGGGCGTATGCTATCGAGCAACTGTTGGAGACGCTCGGTGAAGAGTGCGTTGCTGAATTCCTGGATCTTATCGCGCGGACTCCATGACTCGCTACGGGATATATTGTCGAGGGCAAAATCCTGGATCCATGTGCTGAGTTCTTCGGTGGTCTGGCGGTGGTTGAGGGCAAAGAAGATGTCGTCCACAGCCTGGCGTATGATCTCTTTCTGCTCGAGCGAGATGGTGAATTGGGCCGAGAGGCCTACCTCGCGGGCGAAGGACTGGACCACCTGCTGGAAGAACGAGTCGATGGTCAGTACGGCAAAGCGGGTATAGTCTTGCAGGATAGCATGCAGACCGTGCTGCGCACGCGCTTGTATCTGCTGGCGGTCTATATGCAGGTCGCGCCGGAGCGCCTCGGTATAGGGCGACCGGGCGGGGTCGACGCTGAGCAGGTGGAGTTCTTTCAGGATTCGCTCTTTCATCTCGGCTGTCGCCTTCTTGGTGAAGGTGACGGCGAGAATATGCCGATAGCGATCAGCCTGCTCATTGCTGAGCAGCAAGCGGATGTACTCGTATGCGAGTGTGTAGGTCTTTCCGCTACCGGCCGATGCTTTGTAGAGCGAGATCATGGTATGCTGTTCGGTTGTCTTATTGCGAGATAGTCAGTTTGCCGTTAGCCTGGATGATGGGGTAGCGCCGGAGTGCCTCGGTAGCGATACGCTGGGTAGGCACGGCGAGTCCCCAACTCATGTCGTAGCGTTCGCCGCAGATGGGGCACACGGCAAAGAAGCCGTCCATCTCTACGGGATGCTTGGGGTCGAGGCAATGTGGGCAGCACATGTCGAAGGCATTGTAGCGACTACCGCCGTCGATATATACGATCACGCCGCCGTAGCCGATCATGTCGGTGGCGGCCAAGGCTTGGGTATAGTCGTGGTAGTGGTAGCCCTGCCGATCGATGGTGATATAGTCGTAGGTGGCTTCGGGCACGAAATGCACGAACTGTCCCAACTGGGTGTTGATGGTGAGGCGCACGGGGTAGGTGGGCACCGAGCTGCGCATCGTGGTGCCCTCGCACGTCGTGAGGAGCACCGGCAGGAGGATGCTCACGATGATGCGACCGATGGTCGGTATATTTAGTAGCCCGTTACGCCGCATATATGGATGTCGTAGATGAGGGTGGAATAGGGCGGGATGTAACCTTGGGTACCTTCCGTACCTTCGTTACCCACGGCGTTGTAGGTGTCGTTGTCGGTCACCTTGTCTTCGTCGTAACCCAAGGCGTAGGGGATGAAGATGCGGATGTCGCCGTTGTTATGGATCAAGCAGCAGCCCTCGGCAAAGCCGGAGATGACCTGCGCGAGGTTGAAGGTGGCATGGCCGCCCTCTACCTTGTTGCCATTAATGAGGCGCAACGTGTAGTCGCACGTGACGTAGCTGGTCTTGTTAGGCCGTGCATCGGAGGGCGTTGGGTCGGCGATGATCTTGTACTGCAGCCCGCTGGGCGTGACACGCACGCCGGGGTCGTTCTGCAGGTTCTGCGTCAACCACAGTTCGTTCTGCACTTTCCAGTCCATCCAGTTGTTTTCCTTGCAGCCCGTCAGGGCGAGGCAGAGGGTCAGGTATAAGAGTATTCGTTTCATTGTCATAGCGTGTTATGTGGGTTAATGTGAGATCCATGCACTGGGGTTGAGTATGTCGCGCCCTTTGTAGATCTGGAAATAGAGTTCGGTCTTGTTGTCCTGCTCCGGGTCGGTGTAGATGGTACCGATATTTTGCTTGGTCTCCACCTTGCTGCCGGCCTTGACGCTCAGCTTGCTCAGTCCGGCATAGACGGTGCGGTAGTTACCATGCTGGATGATGACAGCATAGGTGTTGCCCATCATGAAGCAACTGGTCACCTCGCCTTTGTATACGGCGCGAGCTTGTTCGCCGGCCGTGGTCTGGATATAGATACCCTTGTTGTCGACGATCACGCGCTCGTGTACTGGATGCTTGTGCTTACCGAACTGACCGCTGATGTGTCCTTTGGCTACGGGCCAAGGCAGACGACCTTTGTTCTTTTCAAAGTCGCCCTGCACGAGTTGCTGCTCCTTGGTAATACCGCCTTTCTGGGTCTGCTTCTCGGCCTCCTTGCGGATGATCTCGGCGATCTTCTGGTCCAGACGTGCTACCTCTTTCTGCTTCTTCTGCAGCGCGGCACCCAGGTTCTTCTCTTTCTGCTTGAGTTGGACTAACATCTCCTGCTGACGACGTTCGTCACGCGCTAGGTTGTCCTGCTCACGTTGCTGGACACGCATGGTGGTCTGCTTGTCGTTGAGGTTTGTGCGTAGCTGGGTGTTTTTCTCGTTGAGCTTAGCCGTGGTCTGCTGGATGCGGCGTGCCTGCTCCGACTTGGTCTCGGCAAAGCGCTCCAGGAATTGTACCCGCTTGAGCAGTTGTTGGAAATTCTCCGACGAGAGGATATACAATAGCGGTTGTTGTTGCAACTGGGCATAGTGGCTCTCGCGTATGAGTTGGGCATAGTCGGCCTTAAGACGTGCCAGTTCACGCTGCAGTTCGCCACGCCGTTTGGTGTTGGTGGCTATCTGCTGGTCCAGGGCGTCGATCTCCTGACCGATGACCGTGATGAGTTGCTTCTGCGTCTTGATGTTTTGGTTCAGCAGCGAGAGCTTGTTCATCGTGGCCTTCTGGTCCTGCTTGGTCTGCTGGATCATCTTGTTGGTATTGCTGATCTCCTTCTGCAGGTTGGCGCGTTTCTTCTCCAGCGACTTCTTGGTGTCGGCCGCCGAGAGGCCACCGACCGACAGGAGTGCGGCGAGTAGTATCAATATCGTTCTTCTCATCATTTCAGTAGGCTGCGAATATCTTTTTTCGTATAGCGCTTCAGGTCGGCACGCTGTATGGTGAGCGGCTTATTGAGCGTCGGAGTGGTATAGGTCATCTCCAGCGAGGCGCTGCCCTGCTTGGCCGTGTAGGTCAGTACGCCGTTCTTGGCCGAGGCGGGTGTCTTGCCGCTGGCCAGGCTACGCAGGTCGGCATAGGTCACGAACGGACGCACCACGGCATTGATCTCGGCATACGTGGCGCGATAGTACTCCTTGTCGTTGCGGTTGATCACGGTCACGTCGTGCGGCGTTGCCTCGATGCGAAATACCTCGATGCCGAAGATGGGCGTGATGGATATCACGACGAGCGAGTCCCATACGGCCTGGGTCGAGCAGGTAGATGTGAAGGTCTTGCCGCCCATCGATACCTTGGCTTTGGCGCCGCGCATCGTGCAGGTGTTCCAGTCGCGCTTCTCCGTAGGAACCGGAGTGGCCGGTTCTGAGAGCACGGCTTGAGCGCCGGTGAGTTCACTCATCATGCTGTTGAGCGCATTCAGCTGTTGCTGCATGGTGCCCATCTGCTGCTGCATGCTGTCCAGCTGCTGAGTCATCCGGGTCTGCTGTTGCTCCATGAGGGCCAACTGCTTGGTGGTGCTGCAACTGCTCAGGCCGAGCAGCACAGCCAGTAGGATATAATAGTATCGTCTCATTTGTAGATCGTTTTATAGTGTTTCCAAATCTCGTCTTTCAGTACCGATGTCGGGTTGACCATCTGCATGGCTTTGCGGATATAGTAGCGTGCCATGTTGTGCTCACCTTTTAGGTAGAGTATCCAGGCGTAGGTGTCCATGTAGTTGGCATTCTCCTCGTCGATCTTCATGGCCCGCAGCACCAGCGTCTCGGCGTAGTCCAGGTCGGTCTTTTTTTGAGCGAGGGCCCAGGCGTAGTTGTTGAGGATGTGGTCGTTGAGCGGGTTGATCAGCAGGTAGCGGTCGTAGAGCGGTCGCATCCGCTTAAGCGGCGTGTTCTTCTCGTTCAGTAGGTCGATCAGTTGCCCCAGTACCTCCTCGTCGATGGGATCCACCGCCAGGTAGTTCTCTAGCGCCTGCCGGGCCTGCTTGTCTTTCTTGAGGTAGCGGTAGAGGCGGTAGCGCATCATGGCGCAACGGGCATCGGCTCCCTGTATCTCCTCAATATGATCCAGGGCGTCCAGGGTGTTGGTCCAGTCCTCTAGTTGCACATATACCGTCGCCAAGGTCTCCCATAGTTCAGCGTCCTTCGGACTGGCTTCGGCAGCAGTTTTCAGTATGTTGCGCTTGGTCTCCAGCGACCGGGTGTTTTCCACCCCCGTCGAGAAATGATTTAGCAGACCGTAATAGACCTGCCAGTGTGCTCCCGGATCCAGCACAAAGGCCCGTGCCAGGTGGTTAATAGCCTCTAAGTTACGTCCTGTGCCCCAGTACAGCAAACCGATCGTCTCCTGCGTCATGGCATCGTTGGGGTTGAGTTGCTCGCATAGCAGCAGGAGCATCAGTGCCCGGTCGTACTCTTTGGCTTCCTGGGCCTGGCGGGCGGCATACCAGTAGTAGGTGAACTGCTGCTCACGTTGCCGCGCGGTCTGCTGGGCCATAATCGGACCGGCGAACATCCCCACCAATCCTAAAAATACTATGAATCGCTTACCATTCACCATTCGCCATTCGTCTTTCGCCTTTATTTTCTTCCGCTGTGCCCGAATCCGCCGGCACCGCGTTCCGTCTCGCTCAGTTCTTTTACCTCCACCAGTTCGGGCTGCTCGTGGCGTGCGATCACCATCTGGCAGATACGTTCACCCGGTTCGATGGTCTGCTTTTCACCGCTTAGGTTGATCAGTATCACGCCCACCTCGCCGCGGTAGTCGGCGTCGATGGTGCCCGGCGTGTTCAGTACGGTCAATCCGCGCTTCAGGGCCAGGCCGCTGCGGGGACGTATCTGGGCTTCGTAGCCTGCGGGCAACTCGATGAAGAGGCCCGTCGGGATCAGTCGGCGCTCCATGGGTTGTAGCGTGATCGCCTCCTGGATGTTACAACGTATATCCATACCCGCTGCCTGCTCGCTCTCATATCGGGGCAGGGGATTATTGCTCTTGTTGATGATTTTCAGTTCCATAATGTTTCTTTTTGCTAGGCGTCCTAGGCTTCCTGGGTTTCCTAGAATCGTTTTTCTACCAGTACTCTGAGTCCGTCCTGCACGATCTGTATGTGTATATCCTTCTCCATGTCCACCGGGTCGCCGTCGATATGGAAGGCCGAAGCCGTCTCACGCTCCACCCACACCTCGCGGGTCCGGATTGTATCCATAAACAGGCTGTTGTCGATCGACTTGGTGAACAGCCTCAGGGCCAAGCCCGGTGCACCCAGCAGGGCGCTGCTGCTCATGATGCATATGTCCATCTTGCCGTCCTGCACGCTCGCCTTCGGGGCGATATAAGCTTCATAGCCCCACTGACTGGCGTTGGCAAAGGTCATCAGAAAGGCCTTGTGCGTCACGTCGATCCCCTCGCCCTTTAGGTGGTACACCTCCGGACGGTACAGCAGCACGTCCTTGAGCACGTTCTGCAAGTAGGTGGCAAACCCGCGACGGGTGGAGCCCGCAAACTGGTCTGCTATCAGGGCATCAAAACCCGTGCCACACGTGCTGACAAACAGCCGGCCGTTGGCCAGTCCGTAGTCTACGCTGATCGGCTCCGAATGATTGAGCATCTCGATGGCGCGGTTGGTACGCACGGGGATATCCAGGTGGCGGGCAAAACCGTTGCCGCTACCCATGGGTAGGATACCCATCGCCGTCTGCGTGTCTCGCAGACCACGTGCTACTTCGTTCACAGTACCGTCACCGCCCACGGCTACCACGGCGTCAAAACCCATACCCGCAAACTGACGAGCCAACTCCTCTGCATGCCCCTGGCGCTCGGTGAAGACGATATTCTCCAACCACTGCTCGTGATCCAGGGTCTCACGAATCAACTTGGGCAACTTGCGCTTGTTCTGCGTACCCGAGATCGGATTGATAAGAAATGCAATATTTTTCATTGTTTACGTAATATCGGGCGCAAAATTACAAAAAAATTTGCATATATCCAAAAAAAATAGTAACTTTGCAGCAAATTCGAGTGAAAAAGCTCGTTTATACACGTGTTTGCGCAAGTTTAATAACCCCTTAAAGCAATATTAACCATGGATTTTTCATCATCTGATCTCATGCAATTAGAGGCTCGCGGAATATCCGTAGAGCAGGCTCAGCAACAGTTAGACAGCTTCCGTACCGGTTTTCCGCCGCTGGACATCGTAGCACCCGCTTCGGTCAAGGATGGTATCCTGGCCCCGAAGAAAGAGGAGCAGGAGATGTACATCAAGGCTTGGCAGGACTATCTGGCCGAGGGTCACAAGATCCTGAAATTCGTGCCCGCATCGGGTGCTGCCAGCCGTATGTTCAAGAAGCTCTTCGAGTACCTGGACAATGGTGAGGAGACCGAGGCGGTCAAGATCTTCCTGGCGCATAAGTCGGAATTCGCTTTCGGGCCCCAGCTCGAGGGCAAAGAGGGACAAGAAGCTGTGCGCTACCTCCTGGAGGATATGCACTATGGTCAGCTGCCCAAAGGCTTGCTCCTGTTCCATAAGTACCGCGACGGTGCCCGCACGCCTGCGTTGGAGCATATGGTAGAGGGTGCCCAGTATGCCGCATCCGAGGGTAAGGTACATCTGCATTTTACCGTTTCCCACGAACATCTGCCGCTCTTCCGTCAGCATATTGCCGAGCATCTGACCGAGTACGAGAATCGTTATGGCGTTAAGTACGACGTGTCGTTCTCCGAACAGCTACCTTCCACCGACACTTTGGCCGGCAACCCCGATGGTACGCCGTTCCGCACGGCCGATGGTAAACTCCTCTTCCGTCCCGGCGGACACGGAGCACTCATCCAGAACCTCAATCAGCAGGATGCTGACGTCATCTTCATCAAGAATATCGACAACGTCGTGCCCGATCGCCTCAAGAAAGATACGATTCGTTACAAGCAGATCCTGGCCGGTGTGCTCGTTACTGAGCAGCGTCGCGTCTTCGAGCGCCTGCAAGATCCGTCGATCGACGAGAAGGAACGCGCCATGCTCATGCGTCCGATACGCGTATGCGGCGTAGTGAAGAATACGGGCGAACCCGGTGGCGGACCGTTCTTGGTACGTGATGCCGACGGTACTATCTCGCGCCAGATTCTCGAGTCGAGCCAGATCAGCGATCCTAAGCTCATGGCCGAGGCTACCCACTTCAATCCCGTGGACCTCGTCTGCGCTACCAAGGATACGGAGGGACATCCGTACAACCTGCCCGACTTCGTCGATCCTGCTACGGGCTTCATCTCGCATAAGTCCAAGGACGGTAAGGACCTGCTGGCACTCGAGTTGCCGGGTCTCTGGAATGGTGCCATGGCTAAGTGGAATACTATCTTTGTCGAGGTACCGGTTTCTACCTTCAACCCCGTCAAGGAGGTCAACGACCTGCTCCGCGACCAACACTGCTAAACCCGCAAAAAACGAATCGCATCTCCCCACCGGGAGGTGCGATTCTTTACTCCTTTACTCCTTCACTCCTTCACTCCTTTACCTCTATCTGCAACTTCAGACATCCGGCAAACTGCGTGCGTCGCATGACCTTCTTGCATTCCGGCGCAATGCGCAGCAACTCCATCTCGTAGCAGTTACGGAACACGGCATCGCCCATCTCGGCCAGCCCCGATCCCAGTGAGGCGGTCTTCAGTCCCGTGCAACCCTCAAAGGCCGACTCGCCCAGTACACGTAGCCGGTCGGGTAGGTCCAGCGCGCGCAATGCTATACAATTACTGAACGCGCGCACGCCTATACGCGTGAGCGAGGCCGGCCATGCGATCTCCTGCAACCGGCTGCATTGATAGAACGCCTCCTTGTCGATCGTCAGCAGGTGCTCGGGCAACGTGACGGTCTGCAAGCCTCCGCAGTAGGCAAAAGCCTGTTCGCCGATCTGCTGCAGCGATTCAGGGAAGACCACCGTCTCGAGCGCATGGCAATGCCGGAAGAGTCCGAATTCTACGTTGCGCAGCGTCTCAGGCAACCGTACCGAATCCAGCACTGTGCAACGCTCAAAGGCGCCTACTCGTATCGCCTGTATCTCGCGGGGCAAGCCTACACGCTCCAGTTTTCCGCATCCCGCAAAGGCATATGCCCCTATCGTGCGGATCTGCTCACCCAGCGTGACGCTCCTTAGTTCGTCGGCGCCCTTAAAAGCCGCATCGCCTATCGCTACTACGCAATAGCTGTTCTCTCCCAGCCGTACCGAGTCGGGCACCGTGATATCACCGCTGTACTTCGGCATCTCGTCCCGCGGCGCGATGAGTTCCACCGTACCCTCCGGCGCCTGTCGCAGGATGTGGTACATCAGGCCGTCGGCCGTGAAGTCCTCTATGGGCTGCGGCTTCTTAGCTTGCAACCCGCTTGCGCCCACCAGGAGCAACAAAACGGCCATAAGGCCGGCAAAAAACGCTTGTCTTGTATGTTTCATACCTCGTTTCGCAACAAAATTCGTGCAAAGATAGTAAAAAATTTGCACGTATGCAAAAAAATGTGTACTTTTGTAGTCGTTTTTGGAGGAGGGTACACCCTTGGACACGATTTGTGCCATAAGTACGGCGTACGGACAGGGAGGAATAGCTGTCGTACGCGTTAGCGGCGACCGAGCCATACAGACGGTGGCCCGCTATTTCGTCGGCACGCATTCGCTCACCGACGCCAAGCCCTACACGGTGCTGCACGGTCGGCTTCAACGCGAGGACGAAGTGCTCGACGAGGTGCTCCTCACCCTCTTCCGTGCCCCCCATTCCTACACGGGTGAAGACGTGGTCGAAATAGCTTGCCACGGTAGTCTGTATATCCAGCAGGAGTTGCTTCGCTGGCTCGTTGATGCCGGTTGCCGCATGGCCCGCGGAGGCGAGTTTACGCAACGGGCGTTCTTGAACGGCAAGATGGACCTGACGCGTGCTGAGGCCGTAGCCGACCTGATAGCCTCGCAGTCGCGCGCCGAGAAAGATCTGGCGCTCAGCCAACTGCGCGGAAGCGTATCCGATCGTATCGCCACGCTGCGCGAACGGCTGCTTCACTTGACTTCGCTCCTGGAACTCGAACTCGACTTTGCCGACCATGAGGAGCTGGAGTTTGCCGACCGTGGTGAACTGCGCGGCCTGGCCGACGAGATAGCCGAGACGCTCAGTAGCCTCACCGACTCGTTCCGTACCGGCAATGCCATCCGCAACGGTATACCCGTTGCTATCGTGGGTGCCCCTAACGCCGGTAAATCGACGCTACTCAACGCCCTGCTGGGCGAGGAGCGCGCCATCGTGAGCGACATACGCGGTACCACGCGCGATACTATCGAGGACACTATCCTCCTGGACGGCGTGCTGTTCCGCCTCACCGACACCGCCGGCATCCATCTGACCGACGACCGGCTCGAGCAACTCGGAATCGAGCGTAGCCGCCGTGCGGCCGAACGGGCCCAGATCATCCTCGAGGTGGTGGACGCCACCTGTCCGGTGCTCTCCGACGCATGGCCGGCCTCTGCTACCGTACTGCGCGTATGGAACAAGTGCGATCTGGCTCCGGGAGGCCCGGGTCTCCATATATCTGCCAAGCAGGGCGATATATCCCCCTTGCGGCAGCGGCTGGTGGAGCTCGCGCAGCAGACGCTCTCTACGTCCGCCGTCATGATTAGCAATGCTCGCCACTACGAGGCGCTATGCCGTGCCCTGGAGGCGATCCGTCGCGTGCAGCAAGGTATGGATCAGGGACTCAGCGGCGAACTGCTCTCCATGGACCTGCAGGACTGCCTCGCTGCTCTTGGCGAGGTAACCGGCCAGATCAGTTCCGAGGAAGTGCTCCATAATATATTCAGTAAATTTTGTATAGGTAAGTAAGATATGATTCTATCCATGACCGGCTACGGAAAAGCCGAAACCTCTCTGGGCGGACGCACGCTCATCTGCGAAATACGTTCGCTCAATGCCAAATCGATGGACCTCTCCACGCGTCTGATGCCCCAGTTGCGGGCCTACGAACTTGACCTGCGTACCATCGTCACCCAACAGTTGGAACGCGGTAAGGTGGATCTGGCGATTTACCTCCAGGACCAGCCTGCGGCGGACGGTCCTTCTACGGCCATCAACTGGGACGTGGTGCGCGAGTATGCTCGTCAGTACAGCGAGCAGTTTGGTCAGGTGCCCGGCGAGGTGATGGCGACTATCCTGCGTATGCCGGACGTTACCCGCCCGCACGAGGACAACAGCCTTACGGATGCCGAGTATGCCGAGGTCAAGCAGATTCTCATGCGTGCCATCGAGGCTTTCCAGGCCTTCCGCATCCAGGAGGGAGCGGCCCTGCAGGCTATGTTCACCGAGAAACTCGACGGCATTGCCGACCTGCTGGCTCAGGTAGAACCCTATGAGAAAGGACGCGTAGCGCATATCCGCGAACGCCTGGAGCAGAACCTGCTCAAGCTCAGCCAGGAGACCCAGACGCAGACCGACCGCAACCGACTGGAGCAGGAGATGATCTACTACCTCGAAAAACTGGATATCACCGAGGAGAAAGTGCGCCTCACGAATCATATTCGCTATTTTCGCGAGACGATGGAGAGCGAGGGCACCGGCGTCGGCAAAAAACTCGGCTTCATTGCCCAGGAGATGGGACGCGAGATCAATACCCTCGGCTCCAAGTCCAACCAGTCGGAGATGCAGATTCTCGTCGTCCGCATGAAAGATATCTTAGAACAAATCAAAGAGCAAGTACTGAACGTATTATGATATACATTTTTTGTGCGCCTTCGGGCAGCGGTAAATCCACCATGGTCAATCATTTGTTGACCTGTCATCCTGACCTGTTCGAACTCTCTATCTCTTGCACCACGCGTGCCCCGCGCGGCCAGGAGGTACACGGACGCGAGTACTACTTCGTCACCGTCGATGAGTTCCGGCAGCGTATCGCCAACGATGAGTTCATCGAGTTTGAGCAGGTCTACGATGGCCTCTACTACGGTACGCTCAAGACCGAGATCGAGCGTATCGAGCAGGCCGGCCGTCAGGTGCTATTCGACGTGGACGTCAAGGGAGGCGTCAACCTCAAGCGTATCTTGGGCGACCGCGCCACCTCGATATTCATCTGTCCGCCCTCTATCGACGAACTGCGTCGCCGCCTGGAGGGACGTGGTGACACCTCGCCCGAGATGATCGAGAAGCGACTGGCCAAGGCCGAGGAAGAACTGTCGTACCGTCCTCAGTTCGATCGCGTGGTCATCAACGACGACCTCCAGCATGCCTTCCGGCAACTCGACGCCATCATCGACCGGAGTGCCTCCGGAGTCAAATAATAAACTGAAAACTGAATACTGACGGCTGATAGCTGATGGCCCATATAGGAATATACGGTGGTAGCTTCAACCCGATTCATTTCGGGCATGTGGGACTGGCGGAGTGGGTGGTAGCCCATACCGACCTGGACCAGCTGTGGCTCATGGTGACGCCCAACAACCCCCTGAAGCCCGCCGACCTGTTGGCGCCGGAAGAGGAGCGGCTGCGTGCTGCCCGCGAGGCGGTGCGCGATATTCCCGGCGTACGTGTCTCCGATTTTGAGTTCCACCTGCCGCGGCCCAGTTATACGGCTAATACCCTGCGCGCCTTGGAGCAGGCCTACCCGGAACACCGTTTCTCGCTCGTCATCGGCGAGGACAACCTGGCCTTGGCCGACCGCTGGCGCGAGTGGGACTGGATCGTGGCCCACCATACCGTCTATGTCTATCCCCGCCACCAATCAACTGATAAACCCATCAACCAATCAACTGATAAACACATCATCTTCCTCTCCTCCGCCCCCTATTTCGATGTCTCCAGCACCGAGATACGCACTAAGCAAAATGAAAAAAAATCGTGATTTGCTTGCATATATGCAAAAAAAGTTGTATCTTTGCAGCGTCAATTGAAAAATAATATAAAAAAACACATACAAAACTATGGTTAGAACTACATTCAATCGTCTTCGTAACGTGAAAGACAGTTTGCCTCACGGCAGTATGAACGCTATTGCAGAGGAGCTCGGCATTTCTGCGGATGAGGTACGTGCTTATTTCAACGGTGAGGGCATCGCCGACTATCACATCGAGGCTGGTCCCGAAGGCGGTATCGTAACTTTCTCCAATACGCGTATCCTGGAGGTGGCCCTCCGTCGCGCATGGGAGGCTCAAAACGGTCTTTAAGCCGCATTGAGCAAGCTTCTAAGACAGCAGCTGAAGGTGGTCGCTCTGACTGTGCTGGTCGGAGCGCTGCCTTTTCTGTTTTCTCCTGCGGCAGTAGCCCAAGAAACCAACGCCAACGGTGCTAACACGGAGTGCTCGGAAGCACCAAAAGAGCGTAGCCCTTGGCTGGACGACCCGCATGAGAAAATAGGATTCACCTATGGCGCACAAGCTACCCTCCAGGCCAACTATATCTGGCGTGGTATGTACGTGGGTGGCCTCTCGCTCCAGGGAAGTGCCGACGTGGGTTATGGCGGACTGTACGCCGATATGTGGTGGAACTTGGGAACCACCGACTATGCCTTCAGCGCTTTCCTACCCGAGGTGGATCTGACGTTCGGCTTTGCCCGTTGGGGACTGGACCTGAGCGTCATGTATGTCTATAATTTCAACCGGCCGTTCTTCGACTTCGCCAACTACGCCCCAGGTATGCCCGGCAACGGACTGGAGGTGCGCGGACGCTATACGGTCAGCAGCCGCCTGCCGCTCAGTTTCCTTTGGGCTACGCGCGTATCGGCGCGCGATGGTTACCTGGATGCCAACGGTGACCTGCAGAGGGCGTACTCCACCTATATCGAGCTCAGCTACGACCATGCCTTCCCCTCCGGCGTCCACCTCTATGGTGCTCTCGGCGTCACGCCCTGGCGCAGTATGTACACCGGTTACAAAGGTGGTGCTACGGTCTGCAACGTCGAGTTGCGTTGCTTCCGCTCCTGGCAGGTCAGCGAGCATTGCGGGCTTAAGTTGAGCGGCCAACTGATGGTGCAGCCCTACTACGTAGCCCACAAGGCCGAGAGCCAGGCGCTCTACGACCATCGCCAACTGGGTGCCCCCGCACTCAATGCCAATATCGGCTTCGGCGTATACCTGATAAAATAAGAAAATGTAAAAATAAGAAAATAAGAAAATTTGTAAATAAATATGATTCTGTTATGAAAAAGATTGTACTTAGTATTTGCGCGCTCGCGATGAGCGTTAGTTCCATGGCGATCGGTTTCGCCTACGATGCTGGTTTCGACCTGGTCAGCACCTATATCTGGCGTGGCCAGTACTGCGGTGCGCTCAGTTTCCAGCCTACCTTGGCAGTAGGTTTCGACGCTGCCGATGAGAAGATCCAGTTCCGCGTAGGTGCGTGGGGCTCGGTAGGTGCCAGCGACTATATGTTCAAGAAGGGCGGTACCTATTTCGTACCCGAATTGGACGTATATGCCAACTTCAATCTCTACGGTCTCAAGCTGGGTGCTACCCACTATTATTACTTCGGCGGTACGCCCTATTTCTCGGGCCTCAACGATACCGACGGTAGCCAGACCGAGGTGCAACTGGGATACGACTTCGGTACGCTTACCCCGATCAACCTCTATCTTAACTGGTACACCATGGTGGCCGGTAACGACGTGAACCTGCTGGGCAAGCGTGCTTACTCCAGCTATGCAGAGATCGGTTATATCTTCAATTTCGCGCATGAGATGTCGCTCGACGTCCAGGTAGGTATGACCCCCTGGAGCGGTCAGTATACCGACTACGACGACGGTTGGAAGAACGGTTTTGCCGTGACCAACGTATCGGTGCGCTTCAACAAGGAGTGGGAAACCGAGCATTGCACCCTCGACCTCTACGCCCAGGCAAGCGTCAACCCCTATGATATCAATTCCAAGAACGTCTATATTTGGGATACCGGCGACTATAAGATGGGTGGCCAGCAGAAGCTGAATGGTGTGATCGGTCTCGGCGTTTGGTTCTGATGACTCGTTCGCAGATCATACGAGCAGGTGGAGCGTTGATAGGTCTTACTATCTGCGCTCTACTTCTATGGTGCAGTCCGCGCCGCCAAGACGCCCCTCGGTATTTTCACAACCAGGGCCACGTTTTCGGCACCTATTACAATATCCGCTATTCTGCCGACCATGACTTGCAAGCCGCTATCGACAGCGCCTTCACGGCCTTCGACGCCTCGCTCAGCATGTTCAATCCCCGTTCCGTCCTCTCGGCTGTCAACCAGAATCGTGACACCACGACCGACCTGCGCTTCGAGCAGATGTTTGCGCAGGCCATGGAGGTCAGCCGACTCAGCCACGGCGCGTTCGATATCACCGTTGCGCCCCTGGTCAACCTCTGGGGCTTCGGCTTCAAGCACCGTGAGGATGTCACGCCTGAGCGCGTCGACTCCGCCCGCGCCCTGATAGGCTATACGCGCGTCCGCCTGGTCGACCACCGCGTCCTCAAGGACGATCCGCGCATCATGCTCGATGCAGGTGCGGTGGCTAAGGGCCAGGCATGCGACGTCCTGGCCGAGGTGCTCCGTCAGCACGGTGCCCGGAATTACCTCGTCGATATAGGCGGTGAGGTGGTGGCGCATGGCCTCAATAGCGAAGGCCAACCCTGGCGTATAGGTATCACGCGGCCCGACGACGATCCCGACGGCCGTAACGACCAGCTCCAGGACGTGGTCTCCTCCACGGACATATGCATGGCTACCTCCGGCAACTACCGCAATTTCTATTACGAAGGAGAGCAGCGCCGTAGCCATACTATCGACCCCCGCACGGGCTATCCCGTTCAGCACTCGCTCCTGAGTGCCACCATAGTGGCGCCCACCTGTATGCAGGCCGATGCTCTGGCTACCGCCTCTATGGTGCTGGGTGCCGACTCGGCCCTCGTGCTGGTGCAGCAGGCCGGTGCGGCAGCCTATCTTATCCTGTCCGACCCCTCGGCACCTGATTCACTACGCGTCTTGAAAACCCCTAATTGGAACTACTAATCATATGAAACGTACTTTCTTCTTCCTCGCGCTCCTGAGCCTCACGCTCATGGCGCATGCCCAGCGTATTGACAAGCCTCTATGCTGGTTCGACAATTCGAGCGGTCGCTTCCTCGACATCTCCGACCGCTTCATCCAGCCCGCTATGCGGCCGTACGCCATGTATATCGTCGATCGCAACTGGCGTACCCCCTCTACCGAACAACATGTAGAATCCGAGATCACCCTCTCGCCCGGCTACGAGGCAGGCGCCATCGTCTATGTGCTGCCCGGACAGCGGCTGGACGACCTCCGACGCATGGAGCATATGTTCATGGATCCCGTCTATCGCTACCTCGTGCGTTGGGCCGCCGAGACCGAGGAGTCGCGTAAGAAGGGTGGGGGCGAACTGTTCCTCCTGCCCGTAGGTTCGCCCGACATGATCTTCATCCGCGGCCGGGAAGAGACCGTCACCTTCATGGGCATCCCCGATGCTGTGCATATCGACTATACGCTCGACTACGGTCAGTCGCCTATGTTCCTCAGCTTCTTTGCCGCCCAGGCCGCCCAGGCGCGCTTCCATATGTACCGCTACTACGATCCCGCGGCCGATAAGTCGGTCCTGGCTATCCTCTACCAGTTCGGTATGGATCGCGACTACCAGATCAGCAACGAGATGCAGGCCTTTGCCTCGCTCTTCAGCGTGTTCAGCCAGATGCTTATCCGCAATCCGGCCAACAAGGCCGCCCTCGACTGGATCGACCATAGCACGTGGAAGGACATCCAGCCCGACTTCGAGCGCTGTTTCCATCTGCGTCCCGCTCCCGGAACGGCCGAGACCGAAGAGGAGAAGAAGAAATACCCCGGCGACGACGTTATCAACCGTCCGCCTATCGATATCACCTTCCTCAACGACTCTACCATCGTTATCGGTGATCGCGGTGGCCGTGGCCGACGCGACACGCTCGGTAGCCTCTATCCTATCTTGCCGCCGCCTATCCTGGATCCCGAGCTCGACCCCCAACCGTTCGACCCGATCGACCCCAACGATCCGACCAAGCCGGGACAGCGTATCGTCTTCCCCGATGCCTTGAGCCTGGGCGAAGGCTCTACCTACTTTGCCGAGAACGACACGGCCACCTACCTCATCGCTGTGCGCCAGAGCATGATCTATAGCCTCAACAAGCAGACCGGTCGTGTCTCAGTCGACTCTACCTATATCCATTGCTACCCGCGCACCTCTATCTGCGGCGCGGGTTGCACCAGCGACGGACGTCTGCTGCTCTATCAGAGTACGGTAGGCGTCGTGGATATGACGACCCGCAAGGTGGTGCTGCCCGATGAGAAGCGCTACGACCGAACTTGCATGGTGCTCAATCCCCATACCCGTCGCGTCTATATCTACCTGCGCGGCGAGATGCGCGAGTACGACGAGCAGCTCCGCCTGCTCCAGACCTACACCTGCCCGCTGACCGACAACGAGTTCTGCCGCCTGCATGTAGCTAAGGACGGCTTGCTCTGGGTAGAGCTGGGTCGCGGCTATGCTGCCCAGGCCTATACCACGCTGCGTAACGGTAAGTTTTCGCAGGTCTTCGAACCCGAGTACCAGGCCCGTGTGCCCCTGGCATGCCCGTACATCGGCGGTACCTACCTCGGTCTGCGCACCGACGGACTCTATGAGGTGCCTGCCAACGCGCTGCCCCGCCAACTCATGCCCGCCGAGTGGCGTACGCTCCAGGGCGCCGTGATGGACAGCAAGGGCCAGCTCTTTGTCATCCACGACAACCGCGTCCTCGAGCGGTTCACCACCCGCGGTGGCGTACGTTCCGCCCAGGTTTATGAGGTCGATCTGCGCTTCACGGGTCGCGGCAAGATGCTCATGAACGGACTCTATATCGATGCGCTCGACAACCTCTGGATCCACAACGGTCGCGACGTCTATCTATGGCATCCGTCCGGCAAATTGCAAGGCTATGGCGACTTTAATGGCACGATATCGTTCGGTTTTGAGTAAAAAATCTACTTTTTTCTTGCATATTTCAAAAAAAAGCAGTAATTTTGCAGGCTCAATGTGTAACATGCAGTAGAATGCGTCTGAAAAAGCTCTATATATTCGCGCTATGTGTGGCGCTCATGGGTGTGCTCTCCAGCTGCGGTGAGTACCAGGCGCTGCTTAAGTCCAACGACCCTGAGCTGAAGTACCAGAAAGCGATCGAGTACTTCAACAACAAGCAGTACGCCCGTGCCCAGACCTTGCTCGACGATATCTCGAGTTACTACCGCGGTACGGAGCGTAGCGAGGATGTGCTCGCCTATCTGGCGCGTTCCTATATGGGCCAGAAGGACTATAACTCGGCGGCCCAGTACTACGAGGCTTATATCCGCAACTATCCTAAGGGACGGTATGCCACGGAGGCACGCTTCCAGGTAGGCCACTGCTATTTCCTGGATTCGCCCGATGCGCGTCTCGACCAGGAGATTACCCGCAAGGGTATCGAGGCCCTCACCAGTTTTGTGGAGCTCTTCCCCGATAGCCCGTATACCGAGCAGGCCTACGACGAGATCCTGCAGCTCCAGGAGAAGCTGGCGCTCAAGGAACTCTATAGCGCACGCCTCTACTACAACCTCGGCAGCTATCTGGGCAACAACTACCTCAGCTGCGAGATTACGAGCCGCAATGCCCTCAAGAACTACCCGGATACCAAGTATGCCGAGGAGTTCCATTGGTTGATCCTCCAGGCTAAGTACCAGCAGACGCTTATCTCCTTTGAGGACAAGAAGATCGACCGCGCACGCGAGACCCAGGACGAGTGCTACAACTATATGACCGACTATCCCGAGTCGAAGCACCGCTCCCAGGCCGAGCGTATGTTGCGCGAAATGCAGAAAATAACTAAAGAACAACACTAATATGGATTTTAAGAAAACGAAAGCACCGAAGAATACGGTGACCCGCGACATCAACAAGTTGGTTGAACCCGTAGGCAACGTGTATGAGACGGTAGCTATCTTGAGCAAGCGTGCTAATCAGATCAGCAATAGCTTGAAGAAGGAACTGGATGCTAAGTTGCAGGACTTCAGCGTACCGCAGGATGCCCTCGACGAGACATTCGAGAACAAGGAGCAGATCGAGATCTCGCGTACCTACGAGCGTCTGCCTAAGCCCACCCTCATCGCCACTAAGGAGTTTGAGGACGGCGAACTGGTGTACCGCACCGGTAACCGCGACGAGATGCTGAAGTAATGTCTCTTCGTGGCCGACATATCCTGGTCGGGATCAGCGGCGGCATAGCGGCTTATAAGATCCCCGAACTGATTCGAATGCTTATCCGGCAGGGCGCTGAGGTGCGTGTTACCACCACCCGCAACGCCCTGCAGTTCGTTACCGAGACCACGCTCCAGACTCTCTCCGGAGCGCCGGTCTACAGCGATGTGTTTGCCGCTATCAATCAGCACGCTACCGAGCATATCTCCCTGCCCGAGTGGGCCGACCTCATGATCGTGGCACCCGCCACGGCCAACAGCCTCAGCAAGTTTGCCTACGGCATTGCCGACGATGCGCTCTCCACTACCTTCTGCTCCTGCCTGGCGCGCAAGCCTATACTCGTAGCGCCCGCGATGAACGACAAGATGTGGGAGAGTCCGGCTACCCAGCGTGCTATCGATCTGCTGCGTGGCTATGAACGCGTCACGCTGATCGAGCCTGCTGAGGGTCCTCTGGCCTGCGGCACGTCCGGCAAGGGACGTATGCCCGAGCCGGAAGAGCTGCTCGAGGAGGTCATCTCCGCGCTTACGCCCAAGACTCTGCTGGGTCGACATGTGCTCCTTACGGCCGGTCCTACGGTCGAGCGGCTCGATCCCGTACGCTATCTTTCGAATTTCTCCACCGGCAAGATGGGCTTTGCCCTGGCTCGGGAGTGCCTGCGCCGCGGTGCGGAGGTCACGCTCGTCTCGGGACCTACCGCTGAGACCATTCTCGGTCATTCAGACCGCCTGCATCTTGTTCCCGTGGGCTCTGCACGCGAGATGTGCGAGGCAGCGGAGGCCGATTTTCCCCGGGCCGACCTCGCAATCCTCTGCGCCGCCGTGGCTGACTATCGTCCGGCCGAGATAGCGTCCGAGAAGATTAAGAAACAGCCTGATTCTCAGGCTTTGTCCCTCTCTCTCGTGGAGAATCCCGATATAGCGGCACGTCTTGGCGAACAGAAGCGCGAGGGTCAGATCCTGGTGGGCTTCGCACTCGAAACCGAGCACGAGCAGCAGAATGCCATGCAGAAGATGGCGCGCAAGCGGCTCGACTATATTGTTTTGAACTCCCTGCGCACCCCGGGAGCCGGTTTTGCGACCGACACCAACTGCGTCACCATCTTCTCTTCGGATGGCGCAAAAAAAGACTGCCCGCTTGCTCAGAAGCAGACAGTCGCTCAACAAATTCTGGATACAATCTTTATTTGAACAGATTGAACAATCCTTTCTTTTTCTCTTCCGTTTCGGATTCCTCAGCTGCGGCTTGGGGGGCGTCCGCTTTGGCTTCTTCTTCCGCACGCTGTGCCTCGCGGTTCTGCTCGATCACTTCGCGTGTGTCAAATTCGCCCAACTGCTCTTCGATATATCCGATCACTTCGCGCAGGCCCTCTGTGAAGCGGGCAAAATCCTCTTTGTAGAGGAATAGTTTGTGCTTCTCAAACTGAGGCGCTATGTCCTCACCTTGTTGCTTACGTTTGCTCTCTGTGATACACAGATACAGATCCTCGTTACGCGCCTTCTTTACGTCCAAGTAATAGATGCGCTTGCCTGCCTTCACCGATTTCGAATATACGATTTCGGGCTCCTTACGGTCTTCAAATCTCCGGTTTTCCATCGCTTCAAAAAATTAGTTTTTTTCATTTCACGCTGCAAAGGTACAACAAAATTCTCACATAAGCAAATTTTTTATCATTTTTTCTGTTTTTTTTATGATAATGTACGTTTTCTTTGTAAGAATTGCTGTATAAATCAACCAAGGGCAGCCCATATGAGCTGCCCTTGGGATGTAGAGGAGGGGATCGATTATTCTACCCTCTGACGGCGAGCGTCAAAGACTAGTTTATCGTGCGATACATTCGTATCGAATCAATTTGCTGCCCTCTAAACTCAGATGCCCAAAAACGACATCTCTCATAAAAACGAGTCGCAGAATATTCGTCCGTACAATAGGCATTCACAGATAAGAACAACGGATGATTATAGTACTCATCCTCCTTAAACGACTCGATAATAGAGATAATATCCGATCCAATGTGTTGATCTCTATATTCTTTCCTTACCGCCAAGTAATCGATTTCTATGCTAGGGAATACGCCTGCCTCCCAATAATCTCTTAGTTCAGGCCAATTCTCTATATCCGGGAATTTTAGACGCAAGTCGTCTTTGCAATCCTCATCCAGATACAAATGCCCGCCGCTGGTTACAAACATAGCAACAACTATGCCCTGTTCATCGCGCAGGACATAAAAGCGACAATTATATGCCTTCAAGAAAGCAGATAGGCGCGTATGGATAAATGTATCCATTGCATCTATCCCCGAATAGAAATCCGACAGGATAGAAGCATCGCGCTCCAATTTGAGATGTAAATGCAGTTGTGCCATTAATCACAGGTGATAACGTGCGACATCTCCTTTACATCTTGCCTCGGCTGCTTTCTTGCCTCTAGAAGATTCTTGACGAAATCCTCCGCGAACTGTCCGCTAATAGGCTGATTTGAAGATTTTACACCAAACATAGTCTTTAATTTTTTTTCTTTTCGTTACCTTTGACGCTGCAAAGGTACGGAAAAATTTTGATATACGCAAATGTTTGGTGAAAAAATCATTAAAAACACATCCCAAGGGCAGCCCATATGAGCTGCCCTTGGGATGTAGAGAGGAGGGGATCGATTATTCGACCCTCTGACCGCGGCGGAGGTAGATGGCTCCGCCGAACGCAAACGCCATCAGCAACAGGGGCAAAACGGCATCGCCGACGGGAGAATCCGCAGATTGATCACCAGGGTTTGCCAGGTCACCAGGAAGGCGACGAGGACCGCCAGGCGCTTGAGCGGGCGAATAAGACGCTCCATTATACGCGGCCGTACCGTCGCTATTCAGCGTCGGGTTGGACGAATAGGAGCTACCGGATCCGGTAAACGTACTGGTGGACTGAATCTGCGCATTAGGCGCAGTAGCACCATACGGCTGCGACTGCTGCTGACCGTACACTTGGCACATGGCAGGCAGCGCCAGAAGCGCTACCGCCATGATTATCATAATAATTCTTTTCATAATAATTTTATATTTTCTATTCTATTGATCAACCGATTTACTTTACGCGATTTCCGCAAGCGTCGAATACTACGCCCTCTTTCACGATGTACAGCACTCCGTCAACCATTACTTTGCGGACGCCATCCTTGCTATCCGAACTTGTATGCTCGATATCCGTCGGACTTTGTACGATCGGCGAGATCTCCAAGAAGAAGCGGTTTTCGATCTTACCGGCTGTCAGATTTACAGTGTAATCCTCCAATGCAAGGTTCGTGCGCGTACCCGCGATATTATCTATAAGGACTACGCCGACACCTTCTGTTCCTTCCGGCATGGTGAAGGTATAAAGACCGTTTGCAGGAATCTTCACACCAACCGGAACGATGGTTGTTTCGGTAGTGCTCATCGGCATCATATTACCTGCAACCGGAACATAATCCGCGAAGGTATAGATGTTGGCCTTGTTGGCGTTGAGCTCTTTAGTCAGATCGTAGTTGAACTCGAAACCGGAAGTAACCGATTCATCGTTGCTCATACGTACGTAGGTGCGGTCTTGACTTTCATCATCACGCATCAAGTCGATACGCCATTCGATATCACCATTCTCCATCTTACGTACCTTGCGTGCAGCAATTGCAGCAGGAGCTTCAGGGGCAGCAACAGCGCTCCACTTAATGGTATCGCGGTTATATTGAACCATATACGAATGCATTGCTTTGAATGTATAGGAAGTAGCTGCCTGTGGAGTATAATTATTTAATACCGGATTCCATACATACAAGTACGGCACATCTGGGGTTTCCCAATCTGAGATATTAGGTATCATCACATCACGGCCTGTTCCCGGATCTATCCAGTTATTCTTAATCGTATGCGAAACATTATGGAAACTCGGAACGCCGATACAATGCCAATAACTATCAGCAATTCGACGGTCTTTGTCAACATTTGGTACCGTTTTGTCGGTACGGCGGTCAATGGTACATTCGTAGCCCTCTTGGTCAATCGTAATCGTCGTGTCTCTATTGACAATTGATCTCGCGGTATCAGACGGGAAGTACAGATATACATCACGTACACCGTTCACCCATTTGCCTTTGTCAACCGCTTGACCGACCATATCGATATCTACGCCCACTACATATCCTTCGAATGCTTTCAACGTAGCCGAACGATCAGGGAAGTATTTCCAGAAGCTCTCGCTATCGGCCCAATATCCTTTCTCCGCACGTTCCTTTCCATCGTAATACATGATACCCCATTCGTTGTTAAATTCACCAACGCTACCGAAGATATCTTCTATCTTCACGTCATAGGGGAACGAAACCCAATAGTATTCACGTTGCGAACGAGCAGTCAGCGTACTATCTGTTGTGTTATCGGTCTTCTTCTTATTTGCAATGTGATTATAGGTCAGATGCAAAGTGGAATAGATCACGTTTACTTTATCCAGTTTGTCTTTCGGGTCGCCAAAAGTAATCTGTTCTGCATCGCCCTGATCGGTACGGATAATCATGACATCCGCATTGATAATGAGACCACCTTCAGGAATGTCGCGATCCGGAACGAGCCATGCACCGATGAGGTGATTCGTCTTGAAGTCATATACAAGACGTAATTTCTGCCAATCGTTGGTTGTTCCTCCAATCAATTGTTCTGTCGTGGAAGCATCCCAGTCACCGGCACTTCCCTTGAAGTACTGCAAGTGATCGGTATTGCTGAATCGATAGTTAGAGATCAAGCGAACACGAGTACCAGGCAACGCTTTAATATCTTTCTGATATACCCAGTTACCCATATCTTGGAACTTCACGTGGTTGATACCGCCAGCCTTATCGATAGCACTATCGTCAATGTTCTTGATTGAGTCGGTAGATGCACCTGCTTTTGAATACAAAGCTAAGTACTCGGTAGATCCATCATACGAACCATTGAGGTAAGCACGGCTGATAGTGTTCTTTGCGTTGTTATACATGAAACGCACACTACATTCGTACGGCAAGTTACCGTAGGAAGTAACGTATGTATCATTATCCAGCGTATCCGTGATGTTGGTACTATAGTCATTTGCGATACAGAACTTCACGTTTTGACCTGTTGTTACGTAATGGCAATGATAGTAATCGTAGCCTGAATGTACCTTCGAGAAATCAGAGTGAACTAACTTGTTATCAGGCGTAGTTTGGTAAGCCTCCCAGCCACCACCTGCAGCAGAAGAACGGATATAATAGTCGCCCGTATATTCTTCACCCTTCTCAATAGTCACCGTATTGGTCGTACCATTATGCGTCTGGGTAACATAGAAGGTATATACGCCATTCTCTGTGATACCCAAAGTGGCTTTGCTGATAGCAGCGCCTACGTTGCCCCATGTAACGGTAGGAGAAACAGCACTACACTGCTGCAATTGCAGCGACCAATCCTCGCGGACATAGAAACTGATGGTATCCTTGCGTTCTCCTGCTGCACTTAAATGTCGGATAAATTCAGATGGGTGATGAGTAGCCGAACCTCCCTCTTTGACTTTTCCTTGATAAACGACACGATAGTCGTTTACGTCCAAGGGGAACTCAAGCGATACTTTCAGCTTACCTTCGTCCGTACAGTTGAGCGTAAACTTATAGGTACCCGCGCCTGTTGAGCGGAAGTAACAGTTGGCTCCTACACGATCCAAGAAATCCCAACCGGTACAGTTGGTATTGGTCATTGTTCCGCTATTACCATACCATGTGCCACAGAAACTTTTAACTTTGAATTTGTAAGCAGTAGCAGCTGATAGCGTGATGGATGCCTCATACTGACGATCTCCAGCGCGTGTAGTGGTAAAGGTTACCGGACTTCCTGAAATAGCATGTTCGCCCTCGTCAAATACTTGCAGCTCTATACCGGAAGAGGTTTCTTGGTATTTCATCCAATATCCATCGCAGTATCCTACTTTGTTTTTGTCTTTCACATTGTAGTTCTCAACAACGAACATGTTGTCTTGTCCTACATTGAAGTCTTCACGAACAACGGCTCCCATTTCGTACAGTTTGTAATTGCTTCCTGCATGGCTCTTATCCGTGAACAAGATCTTGCCTTGCGGTGTGCGAGACGTGTAGAAATAGTAGATGTTGGAATTCGGGATTCGTGTCATCTCTTGGTTATGCACATCATCGTTAATCCAGTTTTTCACAACAAGCGCACCGGTGTTTCCACTTCCGTCTCCTTCATCCCATGTAAGCCCGGCTGATGTGAAATAAGTCACATATACCTTATCTCCGGACCATGTGCCGTTAACTGCCGAACGGTCGAAATACACGATTCCTTCGTTACTGAAGTTTGCGGTAATAGTTCCGTCGGAAGCAGTAGCTATGAACGAAGCGGTGGCATCGCTTGAAGACGTTCCTCCGGCATAAGCAACAGAACCCGTTGTCGTCCATCCAGTAAAACGATAACCTGGTTCCGGGGTAGCGGTGATGGTGGTAGGAATATATTGTTTGAGCGTGATAGCTCCTGTTCCTACGCTCAGACTACCATGCCCATTCTTCGAAAGCGTTGCGCTATATGGGGTGTTCTCATTCGGAACAAGGGTTAAAACGGGGTTGCTTGTGCTGGTAATATCCAAGGTGAACAGATATTCCGTCGCGTACGAAGTAAATGTGTTCCGGTTTGCGTTATAGATACGTAACGTCATCGGGTCGCCGATAAGGGCTGCATAATTATCGTAATAATCCGCACTTGGACCTCCAGTCCATTTGAACCATTCGTTAGTGGAAGCACGATAGATCTTAAATTCCTGTGTGCGGCTTGCCGTAACCGTTACTGCCACATTGCCAGTTGTAGAGCCGTTCAAATCAACAGGATGGGCAAATCCCCAATCATCGGTACTTTGGTTCCAATAACCGCATACATACCAATCCTCGGCAGATGCAGAACCTGAGACGGTCGCTGTGCTACGTCCGCTTTCTCCGCTACCATCCGCGATATGATAGAAATGACCGTCAACCAGCGTCAAGTCTGCTGTCTTAGTGGATTGAGCAGTTCCGGGATCGTCTCCGTTGTGGAAGATAATCCTATCCCATGCGTTTTGATTGGTCTTATCACCTCCGGTTTCTCCATTATCATCTATAGAATATTCATAATAATGGTAGGTAGTTCCTTTGACGGTCTCCGTGTTAGCTGTAATTTCTGTTGCCGCCCATTCGCCGTTTTTGTTGGAGGTTTCGCTGTTTTGCCATGCGTACGCATATACCTTGCTCCATCCGCTTGGTTTGGCGAAATAGACCTTCTTGGTATCACGCTCGGTGTACACCGCAGTCAGCGAGATGTTGGATGAGGCATTGAAAGTAATGGTTCGGCTGTTTACATCGCCGGAGGTGTAGCTGATCGTTCCTGTGACGTTCCAATGGTCGAATTTCATGCCGGCTGCGGCGGCATTAGCGGTCGCGGTGGCGGTGGTAACTTCGCCGACGGACGAACTACCGGAACCATTCGTGATCGTAACCGTGTAACTGCCTTCTACGGTAAAGGACCGCTGCAAGGAGTTCAAAACAGTACCTTCACATTCAGTTCCCTCTTTGAGGGTAGCAACAACTTTGTAGCTGCCGGGAGCAGCAGGAGCCGTGATAGTAACGGCGTTTCCTTCCTCCGGTGAGATAGAGGGCTGAGGATCTAATTTTACCCCTGCAGCCGTTTGAACATCCCAGCAAACTATAGTGGTTCTACCGTCGCCGGTATCAATAGTAGGCGTAGCAGTAAACGTATTGTCGGTCGTTACTAAAGAACTTGATAACTCAAGTTCGGTTAATGAAGGATTCTCTCCCCACTTAGCGTAGAGGGTCTGGTTGCTGCCGGAGTTCCAATTACCTCCGGACACATAACCACCATTCTGCCAAACACCGGAAGCATTGATTTGCAGCGTTCCTGCGCCGCCATCTGCTGTGTAATAGCCATAAAAAGTATAACCGGTTTTGGTAGGTACGGTGATGTCGGAGAGGGCTGAGCCATAAGTAACATTCACGCTTTCCGTTCCGGCAGTCGTTGCACCGTTATTATTCAGCGTTACGGTATAGTTCCAGTTAATACTGAACGAAGCCGTTGCTGCCTGCGAAGCCTTCTCCGTCATGGATGCTTCGTTGGATAAGATAATATCGTCGAAATAAACATTGGTATTGCCTTCTTTTAATAATGGGAAGAAGAAATCAACAGGCGTTCCCGCTCCATTATCATATACTACCTTCTGCCATGTATTCGTAGAAAGGTCATCGTTCTTCTGAAGATCTCCCTTGTCATCATTCAGTTTCAACCAAGTTTTACCAGTTTCCGTACGATACTGGCGAGTGTGGGCATAGCGGAATGTAGAAATACCAGCATTCTTCGCCGCAAAACGATACAAATCTACATCCCAATAATTGGCTCCTTTCGTGAATCGGCGAACATTATTACTTCCGTTTACGGCTTGTTTGCTGGGGTTAGTTACTAGATCGTGCCCATTAGAACCTTCCCAACCGGTACCGCCTGTAAAGTCTTTACCATCCCAGTTGGCGAGTAATAGTCCTTCATACAGTTTAGCGCTGACGGTGTATGATTTAGCCGCAGACGCGGTGAAGGTAGCTTTGTGAACAGTGGTATAGGCAGCATCGGATCCAATCGTGCCGGCGGCACTACTGCCATCGGCGCCATACGGCGCACCGACCACTTCATATGTGGTCGTTCCGTCGTTGACCAGGAATACAACTACCGGATGAGCCATATATGTAGAAGTCACGCTCAGCGCAAAGTCTATCGGCGATCCTGCGTAGTTCTGTTGTCCGCTCGGCGAAGCCGTCACCGCACCTAATTCAGGAACATGTCTGTAATATGCCGTTACCGTACCACCGGCAGCAGTTGCCGTTACGGTAGTAGAAGCGCTGGTTGCACTTGCCACGCTAACGCTTCCTGTTGTTCCCCAATGGTCAAACACGTATTCAGCGGACTCTGGTGTGGCAGATAATGTTTCATTTTCGCCGGTAGTAACAGTAGCGTTCCCGTTTTTAGCAATATCAGTATCGATTACGCGAATCGAACCATGGTCTCCGGCATAGAATGTGGTGCTGTAGCTGCCGCTCTGTCTAACATAATTGGCATACACGGTACCACCAGCCGTTGCATAAACCGTTGTGGTGCGCGCCGATGCATTAGCAAAAGTAATATTAGGTGTATTTGCGGTCCACCCGGTGAAATCATAACCGGTAGTGGGTTCGCTTGCGGTAATAGTCTGGCCAATGTGTAATGAAGCGTTTACGGATGCAGGACTTACAGTACCGCCTGCCGTGCTTTCTACACCATCAGTATATGCACGTACGTTGACTAAATATGCTTGTTCGACGGTTACCGTTACCCCATCTGAAACAACGGACTGTTTCTCGAACGGACTATCTTTCCACAATTCAACGACCACCGTATTATTGCCTGTTGGCAAGTAAGCGTATGATGTGAAAGAGGTTGAACCGGATCCGGAAATAGCATCTCGATCTTGATTCGAACTATTATTATAATATCCTGCTCCTACTTTCACACGGTAGCAATATCCTGACGGAATATTTGCATAATTAATCCCCAATGTCATGTGATCCGTTGTGGTCAAATACGTCGGATAGGATGTTATGGTCAAGGATTGAGGTAGCCACTTGGCATAAAGGTCTGTATGAGCAGTTAATTTGACATTAGCTCCATCAGCATACACAACATCTCCACCCGAAGACGTTGCCCATCCTGCGAAGGTATAACCTGTCTTTGTAAATGTATTTGCAGTAAGCGCAGTATTTGTATTATATGTCACTCTCTGCGTGTAGTCACTTCCCGTACCACCGTTAGCTTTGAAAGTTACTACCGGGTCGATGGTGAAAGTAATGTTGTAGTTGTCTCCACCATTGCTAAGATAAAGCCAGTTATTACCCCAGTTACTATTTCCCTGGTGCTTAAAATAGAATGTCAGTTTATACTCTCCAGCACCTAATCCATCTAAAACATCTATGTCAAGGTCATTATTACCAAAGCCGGGATGACGCCAACTGGAAGACCAACCATAAGTATCCCAATCAGCCCAGTTTCCCGTCACGTCTGTCCAAGACTCACTATCGTCATCTTTTTGATGAATCCAATAGCAGAATTTATCATAGTCATTCCCGTTGAGGTTATCTTCATTTTGATACATACCTACGCCGTATTGCGTAAGTGTCAGGCTGGTGACTACTCCTAAATTAAGATCTGATTGTCCAGAGCCATCGACTTTAAATTGCGTGGCAGATCCTCCGTCCTTGGAATACTCCAGATAATTCTTGAAGTAGGATTCACCATTCCCTACATATCCGGCATTTCCTGCCCACATCTGTCCCACACCGAGGGTGAGGAGCATGATTAGCATTACCGCATACCGTCCAAACCGCTGCGGCGATTGTTTTTCATGGCTATATGACAATAGCCGATTAAGTAAATTTGAATTTTTCATAATACTTTTATATTTTTTGGTTTATATATTCTCCATTATACATTCATCCCATTTAATCCGCTCTCCAATATTAGTTTTGTAAACTCACGACCATCTATCAAACGCACCCCATTATCCTTCGCTTTCTTAATAGCCTCTTCACTAAATTTGTGCACTCTTGGCACTCATTTTTTTGTCTTGAGACACTTGAGACACTTGAGACACTTGAGATTCTCTCTACCTTGTTCCTTTTTTGACTAGCTTAGTCCATGTCACTCCAGCTTGGTCCTTTTTTATCTTATTTTTGCTTTGCACTTTCTGCACTTTCTGCACTTTTTTTTAGGATATCTAGATTTCGAGATCTATAGATTCGTCGTCAATATCCCCTCTTCTCTTTTCTTGCAGCGAACATGCGTTCTTTGATCCCTCCTTGTTCCAGAAAAGTCCGTTCTACCTTTTTCAAATACGTTAATATCCCTTTATCTGCTTGGTGTATCAGCGTTAGTGCCACATTACAAAATTCCTCGATGCTCCATTTCTCATAATATGGCTGATAGCTCTTCAAGTCATGATGATGATAGCAGTATTGTACCATCTTTTCATATCGCGGATGATCTTTCTCCCATAGTTCTAATCTCCTCGACCGCAGTTGGTCTTCATAGTCCTCCATCAGCTCTAAGAGACTCCCCCTCGCGGTATTCAACAACTTAATCTCCATCTCAATGCTCGTCATTCCATCCGCTGTGCCTTCCACTACATTTTGCTTACCGCTGCGAGCCGCTTGCTCCATCTGATCTTTCGTTCGGTCGCCGCGTACGAGATAATGGTCTTGATACCAGTAGGTCATATCGTATAGGATGATTCCCTTCTTGTAGAAGATGAGATTCCTATAATTGACCGCGTTCGGCAAAAATCCATTATTCGTCTCCATGATGAGTTGTTTTTGTCTAGAGCTCTAGATGTCTAGATTTCTAGAATTCTACTGTGGTTATCTTTTTATCTTATTTTTGCTTTGCACTTTCTGCACTTTCTGCACTTTTTCCTGTCTCCCTTCTCCGACCTTGGGTTAAGCCATGGTTAAGCCATGGTTGTTCCATGGTTTTCCCATGGTTTAGTCCAGTCAATCCTAGACCTTTCCTATAACGTCACCCTAATCACACCCTAATCACATCCTTCCCGTAACCTGTAACCCGTAACCCGTAACCCGTAACCTGTAACCCGTAACCTGTAACCCGTAACCCGTAACCCGTAACCCGTAACCCGTAACCCGTAACCCGTAACCTGTAACCCGTAACCTGTAACCTGTAACCCGTAACCCGTAACCCGTAACCCGTAACCTGTAACCCGTAACCTCTCCCCTTTACAAAAATTCCGTGACACTCTTGGCACTCTTGACACTCTTTTAAAATTTGCCGTGACGGTTTGACGGTTTGACGGTTTCGTTTTTTGCATGAGATTTTTGAGATTATTGAGACTTTCGCGTTTAATCCGCTAATCTATAGCCTATTACAAAATCTCACAGAGTCTCACAAAAGTCTCATAGTCTCATTAGTCTCATTTCATTTTTCTTTTTACCTTGTATTGTACTTGTATTGTGCTTGTATTCTCGTTCGCATCTCATTCTTATCTCGTTCTTCGAACTCGAACGATTATTTCGCATCCTTGACGTCACAGGTGGGTGGATGGTTTCTACTCCCGTCTTAAGTCCGTCTTAACTCCCTCTTAATTCCGTCTAGACTCCCTCTCACCTCTCTTACTCGCATATTACTCGCATATTACTTGCCCCTTTCTCACATATTACTTTTACTAGGCGGCCTAGGAATCCTGGGATGACTAGGACGAATAGGAAATCACGGAAACCGAGGACGGCTAGTGCCTCGTAAAAACGGTATGGATTTCTACGCAGTAAGCGGAAATGCAATTAACTGCATCTCCGCTTACCGGTATGGGATTCTTGGATCTAGACGGCCTATGGCTCCTTGGACGACTAGGAGGTCTAGAAGTTAATAACCACGCGCTTGGCGACGCGCCGCAGACATCTTTTCTCGGATACCACCTTCTTCGAGGAACTGCTGCTCTTTCTTCCGGAGCCAGCTCCACATGCCGCGATCCGCCTGATGAATGAGCGTCAACGCCACGTTACAAAACTCTTCCTCGCTCCAGCGTTCGAAATACGGACGATAGTCTTCCGGCTCATGATGGTGGTAACAGAACTGAACCATCTTCTCATATCTCGGATGGCTCTTATCCCACATAGGCCAGCCATGTGTCCGAAGCCGGTCCTCATAATCCTCGCGGAGCTCAATGAGGCTACCTCTAGCCGAATTGACCAACTTGATTTCCATCTCCAGGCTGGTCATTCCGTCGGCATGCCCCTCGGCGATATTCTGCTTACCGCTACGTGCGGCTTGCTCCATCTGGTCTTTCGTGCGGTCGCCAATACGAAGCTTGTGCTCCTGGAACCAATAGGTCATGTCGTAGAGGACTTTGGTCTTCTTGTAGAAGATCAGGTCTCTATAATCGCCTCCGCTATCCAAAAATCCGCCTTCGTTGAGCTTTGCCATAAAGTATCGAGTTTTTAGTAATTATCACTAGTTTTCCTAGGCTTCCTAGGACTCCTAGGCCGTCTAGTTTTCTCAATTTCGCTGCAAGGATACGAAAAAACTTTCGTATCTGCAAATCTCACGGCGATTTTCCATACCGTCAATCTGTCAATGTTCACTTTTGGCCTAGTTTTTCTAGGCTTTCTAGGCTTCCTAGGTTTTCTAGGACTCCTAGGTTCATCTAAACGCAAAAGTGAAACATCTCTACCGCAAAATCATCGTGACGGACACGACAAAAAGAGAACTCACTTTTCATAATAATTTTATATATATCGTACGTACATATGTGCACCTACACATACGTGCACACAAAATTCGGCTGCAAAGGTACAACTTTTTTTTGACATATGCAAATATTTCTGAAAAATTTCGACAAGTAGAGATGATTTGCCGATCATCTCCATGCTTACTTGTGTAGCAGATAGACACGTCCCTATTTGTTGTAATTTCGGTCGCCGCCTTGGTTCGCGACTTTGCGCGGATTAACAACGGTTTGCGAATAAAAATTTAAATATATTTAATTTTTACCGTCAAATCCTTGCATATTCCCATTTTTTTTTGTAATTTTGCAGCCCGAATTAGAATTATTGCAGAATGATCAACAGAACAATGGTGCGCACGCGGGTAATACAGACCCTGTTTGCGTATTACAAAGACGGCGACAAGACGCCGCTGACAGCGAAGAAAGAGTTGCTCAAATCGTTTAGCGACACGTACGACCTCTACGTGCTCTTGCTCGACTTTGTTAACCAACTCACGATGTATGCAGAGGAGCAGATCCAGCAGGCCGAGCAACGCGCCAAGGTGACCCACCAGAGCTACGTGGCCAACCGCCGGCTGGTGAACAACGGCCTGGCACAGGTGGTGTTTAACAACCATCAGATCCGCAACTACATCCAGAACAACCAGCTCAGCTGGGATGCCGGCATGAGCGCCGTGAGTGCCGTATACAAGCAGCTCCAGGAAATGCCGTGGTATGCCGAGTACATGGCCGCCCCCGACTGCGACTACGAGGCCGACAAGCGCCTGTGGCGTCGCATCTACGAGATGATGATCGGCAACGACCAGCTGGAGTCGGCCCTGGAGGAGATGGAGGTGGTGCTGGATCGCCAAAACTGGACAGTAGACATGGACCTGGTGCTCAGCTTCGTCATCAAGACCATCAAGCGCCTGGACCAGGAGACGGGTGCCGACCAGGATATCCTGCCTATGTTCACCAACGAGGACGAACTGCAGTTCGCCAAGGACCTGCTGCGCTATGCCATCGAGGAGAAACCTCGCTACGAGGCGCTCATCGACAGCCACCTGCGCAACTGGGACGCACAGCGTATCGCCTATATGGACCGCATCATCCTCCAGACCGCCCTGGCCGAGATATTCCACTTCCCGGATATCGCCCTGCAGGTGTCGCTCAACGAGTATATCGAGCTTAGCAAAGAGTACTCGTCGGACAAGAGCTATACCTTCATCAACGGTGTGCTCACCGAGATCCTGCGCGACGAACGCCGGCAAGGTACGCTCACCAAGGCGCTGGTCGTGAATTAAGGGCCATCAGCCGTCAGGTGCTTCCGAGCACTCCGGTAAAGAGCTGAATGCTGATAGCCGAAAGCTGAAAGCCCAAATCAAAAATCAACCATCGAAAATCGAATAAAATTATAAAAATATGCTAAATCTCATTTTATTGCAGGCAGAAGGCGCTGCACAAGGTAGTCAATGGAGTTTCTGGATCATGATGATCCTGATCTTCGTCGTATTTTATTTCTTTATGATTCGTCCGCAAACCAAGAAGCAGAAAGAACTGCAGGCACAGCGCGACGCCCTAAAGAAGGGTGACAAGGTGGTGACCGCAGGTGGTATCTACGGCGAGATCAAGGACGTCAAGGAGAATGCCGTGCTCATCACGATCGCCAAGGATATCGTCATCAAGGTCGACAAGCAGAGCGTATTCGTAGCTGCTGAGGACGCACAGGCTGCTCAGGCTCAGGAGAAGAAGGACTAAAGGAGAAAGGCGAAAGGCTAAAGGTTAATGGCGAAAGGATGAACTGGCGGGAGGTGATGACATACTTGCTCTTCGTAGTGCTGGCTACCGTGATATGGTACGGCCGGTCGCTACGCGCCGAGCACGACACCACGGTGGACGTGCGCGTACAGTATGTCGGTATACCGGGTCAGGTGATGACCGCCGAACCCCTGCCGTCTACCATCCGGGCTACGGTGCGCGATGCCGGTATGCGGCTGCGACTCTATCACCGCAAGCCGCTCCAGATA
Source organism: Paludibacteraceae bacterium (assembly GCA_017509715.1). Classification (GTDB taxonomy): domain Bacteria; phylum Bacteroidota; class Bacteroidia; order Bacteroidales; family Paludibacteraceae; genus Colicola. The sequence continues at coordinate 148,553 of JAFWOU010000023.1, forward strand.
TCGGTGGACCTGACGGGCCACTTCACCGACGAATCGGGTGAACTGCGCGTGTCGTCCGACCTACTGCGCACCCTCGTAGCACGTCAGCTGCAAGGCACCACTGCCCTGCAGCATATCCAGCCCGACCAAATCCACACCACCTACTACACCCAGCAGCAACGCTCGCTGCCCATCCTGCTGCGCCACAACATACGTTGCACCACGGGATTTCAGTTGAGCGAACCGCCCCGACTGATGCAGACCCACGTCATGGTCTACGGCACCTCGCACGACCTGGACACGCTCACGCGCGTGCAGACCCAGGTGCTGAGCCTCACCGAACGCAACGACTCGGCCCAATATACCGTCGGCCTCATAGCGCCCAAGGGCGTCCGCCTGCAACAGCAGACCGTCCAGGTGCTCGTAGCCACCGAACGCTATACCGAGCGCGTTATGGATTTGCCTATCCGTGCGGAGGGTGTGCCGGCCGGCAAGCATATGCTGCTTTTCCCGCACCAGGTGCGCGCCACGATGCGCGTGGGCGTAGGACGCTGGAGCGAGGTCAAGGACGGTGACGTAGAAGCTGTGGTGGTCTATCGCGACTCGCTGGACCAACTGCCCGTTGAGCTGCGGACGCAGAATCCCTACCTGAGCCACCTGCGGGCTACACCCAGCAGGGTGGAGTTTATAATCGAAAATTGAAAGGTGAAAGGGCCATCAGCCGTCAGCCGTCAGCCGTCAGCCATCGGACCAATAGAATCTGAATGCTGAATGCTGAATGCTGAAAGCCAATTGAAAATTGAAAATTATGCGAAAGATTCAAATGGTTGATCTGCAGACGCAGTATCAACATATCAAGGCGGATATCGACCGCGGAATACAAGAGGTAATCGACTCGGCCTCGTTCGTCAAGGGCCGTAAGGTTGCCGAATTTCAGGAGCACTTGGAGCAATACACCGGTGCCAAGCACGTCATCCCCGTGGGCAACGGTACGGATGCGCTCCAGATAGCCCTCATGGGCTTGGGACTCAAGCCCGGTGACGAGGTGATCACACCTACCTTTACCTTCATCGCCACCGCCGAGGTGGTCGCCCTGCTGGGATTGACGCCCGTAGTGGTGGACGTAGAGTGGGAGACGATGAATATGTCGCTCGACTCGGTACGCCGTGCTATCACGCCCCGTACCAAAGCTATCGTACCGGTTCACCTCTTCGGCCAGTGTGCCGACATGGAGCCCCTCATGGCGCTGGCCAAGGAGCACGGCCTCTACATCGTAGAGGATGCCTGCCAGGCCATCGGTGCGCGCTATACCTTCTCCGACGGACGCACGGCACAAGCCGGCACGATGGGCGAGATAGGTTGCACCAGCTTCTTCCCCTCGAAGAACCTGGGCTGCTACGGCGACGGCGGTGCCATCTTCACCAACGATGACGACCTGGCCGCCCGTATGCGTGCTATCGCCAACCATGGTATGGTGGTGCGTTACCACCACGACATGATAGGCGTCAACTCGCGTCTGGACTCCATCCAGGCTGCCGTGCTGGACGCTAAGTTGCCCCACCTGGATGAGTACATCGCTGCACGTCAGGCTGCGGCCGAATACTACGACCGTGCCTTCAGCGGCAACCCCCACCTGCTCATCCCCGGACGTCTACAGGCCTCCACGCACGTGTTCCATCAGTACACGTTGCGCCTTCAGGGCGTAGACCGCGACCGCGTACGCGAACTGCTCCAGGAAGCCGGCATACCGGCTATGATCTACTATCCCGTTCCGCTGCATATGCAGAAGGCTTACCAGGATCCGCGTTACCGTGAGGGCGACTTCCCCACGGCCGAACGTCTGGCCGCCTGCGTGCTCTCGCTACCGATGCATACCGAGCTGGACGAGGAGCAGCTGGCTTTCATCACGGAGAACGTGCTGAATGCGGTAAATGGCTAATCCCGTAACCCGTAACCCGTAACCCGTAACCCGTAACCCATAACCCATAACCCATAACCCACTAATCGAATATGGCCGGTTTAGGACTGACAGTACAGCAGAAATTGCAGGCGAAACTGACGCCTTCGCAGTTGATGGTGATCCGAATGCTGGAACTTCCCACGATGGAGCTGCAGCAGCGTATCACCGAGGAACTCCAGGTCAATCCCGCCCTGGAGGAAGGACCCGATCCCGAAGCCCGGGAGCAGGAGACACCCGAGTCGGACGGCGAAGACGAGATGCTGTACGACGACCTGGAGGAGAGCTACCGTATGGACGAGGAGAACCGCCGGGAGTACGACGCTGCCGACGATGACTACGAACCCATCCTATACGGCGGCGGCAACGGCGAGTCTGAGAACGACTACAGCTCGCGCGAACTGCCCTACGGCGGCGACGGACTGATCGACTACCTCAAGTCGCAAGTCTACCTCACCCGCATGACCAAACCGCAACGCCATATAGCCAAGTGGGTGCTGGGCAACATAGACGACGATGGCTACCTGCGGCGCACCACCGAGCAACTGGTCGACGACCTGGCTTTCCAAGAAGGTCTGCAGGTCTCGGACGAAGAGATGGCCGACATCGTGGGCCAGATCAAGCAGTTCGACCCGCCCGGCATAGCCGCCGCTACGCTCCAGGAATGCCTGCTCACCCAGCTTCGCCAGAAGGAGCAGACGCCACCCGTGATGCTCGCCCAACGCGTGCTCACGCGTGCGTTCAAAGCCTTCTCGAAGCGCAACTACGACCAGGTACTCCAGCGCCTCCACATCACCGAAGATGCTTTCCGCGAGGCGGTGGCCGAGATCATGCGACTCAACCAGAGTCCGACCAACGCCTTTGCCTCCACCGACATGGACAGCCGGCGCACCATGATCATTCCCGACTTCGAGGTGCGCATGCACGACGGCCAACTGCGTATCAACCTGCTGACCGACGACCTGCCCGAGATACATATCAACGCCGACTATCCCCGTATGCTCCAGGACATGCGCGAGCAACGCAAGAACGCCGCCGACAAGGAGAAAGCCCGCGAGGCCGTGGAGTTCATCCGCACCAATATCCAGCAGGCCAGCACCTTCATCGACGCCATCCGTCAGCGCAACGAGACGCTGCTGATGACCATGACGGCTATCGTGGAGAAACAGAAAGCGTTCTTCATGGAGGGCGACGAGGCGCTGATCCAGTCCCTGGTGCTGCAAGACGTAGCCGACATGATCCAGATGGATGCCAGCACCGTCTCACGTGCCTGCAACAACAAGTACGTCCGCACCGACTACGGCGTCTATCCGCTTAAGTTCTTCTTCTCCGAGGTGCGCATGCCCAACGAGCAAGGCGAGGTATCCACGCGTGCCATCAAGCAGCAGTTGCGCGAACTCGTGGACGAGGAGGATAAGACGGCGCCGCTGAGCGATGACCAACTGGTGGAGCAACTGGCCGTATGCGGCTATACCGTAGCCCGCCGAACCGTAGCTAAATATAGAGAACAACTCAACATCCCCGTAGCACGACTGCGGCGTGAGATATAAGCTTTATGGAGCTATTGCACAAAATATTGCACGCGGTGGCACAGGCCCTGAGCTATGTGTTCTATCCGCTCTTCATACCGACCTACGGCATGCTGCTCTTCTGCGCCACCATGGTGCCGCTCTCGGGAGACAAGCTGCCCCTCTCGGCATGGCTCGTCAGTGTAGGCACTACCTTCATCCTGACCGCCCTCATCCCTATCACGGCCATCATGATACGCGTACGCCGAGGTAAGGTAGCTGACCTCTATATCGCCAACCCGGCCGAGCGCACCGTACCCTATCTCTATACGGCTGTGGGCTTCGGCTTCTGGTGCTACCTGCTCATCAGCGTACTCCGGGCACCCATCTTCATCGACGTGGTAGCTATCGGCGCAACGCTCGCCCTCATCGGTCTGCTGCTTATCAACCAACGCTGGAAGATATCGGCCCACCTGACCGGTATGGGCGGACTGGTAGGCGGCGTGATGAGCCACAGCCTGGCTACTCAGCAGACCGTGCTATGGTTGCCGCTCGTGCTCATGGTGCTCTCACTCCTTTTAATGTACGCGCGCATCTACTTGCGTGCGCACGACCCCCTGCAGGTCATTGCCGGCTTCCTCTTCGGACTCGGCATGACCTTCATACCGAATATGATTATAAGTTATGTGGTATAAACGAATCGGAAATATACTCTTCTGTCTGAGCCTCGCGCTCAGCATGCTGGCCGCCCCGCTCGGCGAACGTAGCCGCGTGGCCCTGCTTACCTGCAGTCCCGGCGAGGAACTGTATGCGCGTTACGGCCATACCGCCCTGCTCGTCGAGGATCCCGACCAGGACCTGGCGCTGGTGTTCAACTACGGCGTGTTCGACTTCAACGTCGATAATTTCTACTATAAGTTCGTTAAGGGCGAGACCTACTACCAGCTGGGCGCCGAAGAGTACTCGCAGTTCCTCTACACCTACGCTTACTACAAGCGAGAGGTGTATGAGCAGGAATTGAACCTAACCCTCCCGGAGCGCCAGGCCGTGATGGACCTGCTGGTGGAGAACTTCAAGCCCGAGAATAGGGAGTATCTCTACAACTTCGTCTACGACAACTGTGCCACCCGCCCGCTACGGCTCATCGAGCAGGCTGTAGGCGATACGCTCAGCTCTACCTATCGCGGCTATCAGGGACTGACCTACCGCGAGTTTATCAGTCATTATACGCGCCCGTCATCCTGGCAGGACTTCGGCATCAATATGATCTTCGGTTGCCGTGCCGACCAGCGGATGGAGGGACGTCAGAACCTCTTCCTGCCCGAGGAGGTGATGAACTACATGGCACAAGCCACGTTCGCCGACGGCCGTTCTGCCGTCCGTGAGCAACAGATCGCCCCCTTCCGTATCGAGCCCGTACGCTGGTACGCGACGTGGTATATAGGCGCCGTACTGTTCTTCATCGTGATGCTCGTGCTGACGCGTATTGACAAGCACCGCGGCCGGATATGCTGGTGGGTGGACATCGCGTTGGGCGTGGTCTATCTGCTGCTCGTGGCCCTCGTTATCTTCCTCAGTTGCTTCTCCCTGCACCCGCTCGTGGGACTCAACTGGCGATTATTCATCTTCCCAATTTTGCATCTATGCGCACGACTAAGTTATATCTGTCATTCCTGATCGCCCTGCTGCCTCTCTTCACGCTGCAAGCGCATCACATGCCACGGCTCACGGTCGTGGTGGTGGTGGATGGTCTGGAACTGACCAACATAGAACGCCTGCAGAGCGTATGGGCGCCGGGCGGACTACGCACCATAGCGCGCCAGAGCTACCTCAGCTACTGCGCGTACGACCAACTCGTATATGGCGGCGATGAGACCCTGGCTACCCTCATGACCGGCAGCCTACCTGCCGACCATGGCTACACCATGGACGGCTGCTTCTCGCGCACCGACCGCACCCCGCACTCCACGCTGGAGGACCGACGCGTCACGGGTATCGGTACACGCCAGACCCTCTCGCCCCGCGCGATAGCTACGCCTATGCTCACCGACCTGATGCGTATGCGTTACGGCGAGCATTCCCAACTGTATGCCATTGGTATACGACCGGAAGCTACGTTGCTCCTGGCAGGTCATGCCGCTAACGGCTGCTGCTGGATAGAACCCCAACAGCGGCAGTGGTGCACCTCGTCCTACTACTCGCGCGGCCTGCCCGCCGTAGCCGACGAGCATAACACGTCTGGACGCTTTGCCGAGCTGGCTGCCGAGGACTGGCGACCCACCATGCCGATTGATATGTACGGCATGCCGACGCCGGCGGAACTGAAGAAACCCTTCCATTATCCCGCCTCCTCTCCGATAGACCGTACGCCGCGAGCTAACCAACTGGTCATCGACCTGGCCCTCCGGCTCCAGACCGCGCAACGTCTGGGCGAAGACCAGGTGCCCGATGTGCTGCTGCTCCAGCTCACCACCATGACGCCCTGCGCCACCTCGGATCGTATCCGTACGGCCGAGCAGGAGGATATGTACCTGCGCCTGAACGACCAACTGGGCATGCTCATCGATACGCTCCAGCATCGGGTGGGGAAATCGCATGTCAATTTCTACTTCGTCGGACGCCCCGTATACGGCATAGGAGCCCAGGAGATGAAGCGCGCCGGACTACCTATCCAGGAGTTTGACCTCGACCGCATGGCGGCTCTCACCAATACATACCTTATGGCGCTCTATGGCAACGAGCGATGGGTGGACGGCGCTTACGGACAAGCCCTCTATCTCAACCGCGAACTGATCACCCGCAAGCGACTCTCGCTCCAGGAGATCCAGCGCCGTGCGGCCGATTTCATCAGCGAGTTTGAGGGCATACATGCCGCCTATACCCAGAGCGAACTGCTCTACTCGGATATGCAACCCTCGCTGAGCAAACGCCATCAGGGCGATGTGTGCTTCCGGCTGGAACGGCAGTGGATCCTCAATGAGAACAGCCGGCAGGTACTGGACTACGTGCTGGAACCCGTACCCGAATCGCCACTCTTTTTCCTGGGCAACATGCGACCGGCGGAACTCGACGACCGCATGCAAGCCACCGACCTGCTACGCGTACTGAGGTTGTAATGGCGAAAGGCGAATGGTAAATGGTAAATGACTAAATAATAAATACTATGATTTTATACGAGATTAAAGTTCATTATCAACGTCAGACCGGCGAAGACAATCCCGGCAACGTGAAGGAGACCTACCTGGTAGAGGGTCTCAACTGTGCAGACGTAGAGAACCGCCTCATGGAGGAAATCAAACCCCTCATCTTTGGCGACTGCGAGGTACCGTCCTGCAAGAAAGTGCAGTACTACGATATCGTCACCTCGCCCGAGGCAGACCGCTGGTTCAAGGCCCGCGTGGAACTGATCACCGTGGAGGACGACGGCAAGGAGACCCGTAAGACGGTTTCTATCCTGGTCCAGGCCACCAATATCGACCATGCGCTCAAGAACCTGCGTCACCACCTGGAGGCACTCGACTGCGAAGTGGTATCCATCATGCGTTCACCCATCCTGGAATTCTACCGCGCCGTATAATCAGATGGAACCCCTGCAGTTTGACATACCGGCTATCGTACGCCAGAAAGCGCCGAATGCCCACATCCCGGGTTTTGTACTCCGCTACCTGGAGCGCATCACCCATGTGGAGCAGATGAACCGCTTCCTACGCAATAACCCCGAGCTGCACGGCTACGAGTTTATCCGCAAGGTGGTGGCCGAGGAACTCAACTGCACCGCCTCCATCCACGGCGTGGAGAATATCCCGCAGACCGACCGGCCCGTCATCTTTGTGGGCAACCACCCGCTGGGTGGACTCGACGGCATGATCATCGCCGAGATGATACACGCCCATCGGCCGCTACCGCTGCGCGTGATCGTCAACGACCTGCTGATGTTCATGCGACCGATAGCCGAACTATGGGTACCGATCAGCAAACTCGGCGGACAGAGCCGCGAGTACGCACGCCTATACCAAGAGGCCTGGGAACAAGAGCAAGATATGCTCACCTTCCCCGCAGGCGCATGCTCGCGCCGCCAGAAGATAGACGGACGCTGGCAAATCCAGGACTTGGAGTGGCAGAAGAGTTTTGTGCAGAAAGCCCAGCAGCTGAAGCGCGACGTGGTGCCTATCTATTTCGAGGGCCATAACTCGCGGTTCTTTTACAACCTGGCCTACTGGCGCAAACGCTTGGGTATCAAGCTCAATATCGAAATGCTCTACCTGGTAGACGAGATGTACGGGGCCAACGGACAGCACTTTGCCGTACACGTCCTACCCCCTATCCCATATACCACTTTCGACGGGTCACGCACCCCGAAAGAGTGGGCTGAATACGTAAAACAAATTGTCTATGCAAACAATCATACCGGCTGTTGACCGCCAAATCCTGAAGAACGAACTGAAGGGCCACCTCTTGCGTCCATCCAACAAGGCGGGCAACCTTATCTACGACATTACCGCACACGACGCACCCAACGTCATGCGTGAGATAGCACGTCTGCGTGAGATCAGTTATCGTGACGGCGGAGGTGCTACAGGCAAGGAAATGGATATCGATGATATGGACCTCATGCCTCGTCCGTACCATCAACTCATCGTCTGGGACCCCGAGCACGAAGAGATCGTCGGCGGCTATCGCTACCTGCTGGGTCATGAGGCCGAACTGCGCCCCAACGACCGCGGCGAGATGCAACCCTATATCACCTCGGCCCACCTCTTCCATTACTCCCCGGAGTTCATTCGCGACTATCTGCCGCATACCATCGAGTTCGGACGGGCCTTCGTGCAACCCATGTACCAGACCCGCGAGATGGGTGTCAAAGCCCTCTTTGCCCTGGATAATATATGGGACGGCATTGGTGCCATCATGCACAACAACCCCGATATCTTCTACATGCTGGGCAAGGTCACCATCTATCCGTCCTACCCCGAAGCATCGCGCGAACTGATCTACACCTACCTGGATCGCTACCATCGTGGTAACGCCGCGCTCTTCGCGCCTTACCAGGCGCTGTCCATCTCCGAGGAGGCCAACCGCGTAGCCGACGCCTTCTTTGTGGGCGGGGATAAGCAGGAGAACTACAAACTGCTGCTCCAGCGCCTGCGCGAACAGGGCTCCGTCATCCCGCCTATGTTCTCCGCCTACCTCAACCTCACTAACGACCTGCTCTTCTTCGGCAATGCCATGAACGACGAGCTGGCCAACGTCTATGAGACCGGTATCATGGTGGATCTGCATACCGTTTACGAAGAAAAGAAGACCCGTTATATCGCTCCATACGTCGAATGGCTACAGTCGCAGAACGCATAAGAGATATTCGCACGGGCATGCCAGCCGGTGTAACCCTGGTGTGTGTCAGTAAGTTCCATCCTGCGGAAGCGATCCGTGAAGCCTACCAGGCCGGCGAACGCGATTTCGGGGAGAGTAGGGTGCAGGAATTGCAACAAAAAGTGCCCGTTTTGCCTTCGGATATCCGTTGGCACTTCATCGGCCACCTGCAGACCAACAAGGTTCGCGACTTGCTGCGGCTACGTCCGTACCTCATCCAGTCGGTGGACTCCGAGCACCTGCTGCGCAACCTCAACGACGAGGCCGGCAAGCAAGGAATCGTCCAAAATATCCTCCTGGAGGTGCACGTAGCCCGCGAGCAGACCAAGTCGGGCTTCCTGCCAGACGAACTGGCGCAGGTTCTTCCCACGCTTTCTCAATATCCCCATATTTCCGTTCGCGGCCTTATGGGCATGGCCACCAATACGGACGACGAACAGGAGATTCGTCGCTGCTACCAAACGCTGAAAGCGCTAAATGACCAAATCGTAAATGACCAAATCGTAAATGGAGAGATGGTAAATCTCTCCATGGGGATGTCAGATGACTACCGGATTGCTATCTCGTGCGGTAGCACCATGGTACGGGTCGGCTCGGCTATCTTTGGCGAACGCAGCTATACGCCTCAAGAAAGGCTGAAAGCCTTTTTCTTCGACATGGACGGCGTGCTCTTCGACAGTATGCCGGCGCATGCGGCGGCCTGGGAAGAGGTGATGATGCGACATGGGCTGAATTTCCGGGCGCAGGATGTGTATATCAACGAGGGCCGTACGGGTCAGTCCGTCATCTATGAGGCCATCACGACGATCGAGCATCGCGAACCTACGGAAGAAGAGGTCTGGGATATTTATCATGAGAAGAACGAGGCGTTCTCGCGTCGCGGCGAACCCAAACCGATGCGGGATGTGGATCGTGTACTGCGTCTGCTGCGCGAACGCCAACGCGCCATATGGATCGTGACCGGAAGCGGTCAGAAGAGCCTGTTCGCCCGTTTGGAGGGCTGCTTCCCGGGTGTGTTTGCTCCGGAACGGATGGTGACCGCCTACGACGTGAAGCACGGTAAACCCGATCCCGAACCCTACCTCCGAGCCTGGGAACGGAGCGGGTATCCCAAGGAGCAATGCTGCGTGATAGAGAATGCACCGCTGGGTGTACGTGCCGGCAAGGCAGCCGGACTCTATACCATCGCGGTCAATACCGGTCCCTTGCCCGACGAGATGCTGCAGAGAGAGGGCGCCGACCAGGTATTCCCCGATATGAGCGCCCTCTATAATTGGCTGGTAGCGAAGTAGATTCGCTACCGGTTATTTTTATTTGGTTTAGTCTTTGTATACGATCTCACCCTCCTGGGTCAGACCCATGCCGTGCAGACGATCGATGTACAGAACAGCCTTAGGCGTACCGGCGATCTCGCGCAGACCGATCTCGCGCAGGCTCGGACGACGAGCCGGAGCAGACGCACCGCTGTTGCTTTCCCATTTGTAGATGGTCTCGTTGTTCTTGTTGATGTAGCGAGTCTCCTTGTCATCCGAGTTGTAGATGGTAGCCAGACCGTTGTGGAACGTACCCTGCGGATATTCCTCCTCTTTGAGGCGCATGATCGACTCGCCGTTCTTGTCGATCAATTCGATACGCGAGTCAGACGACTTCTGAATCCATGCCAGATTCTCAACAAAGTCCATAGCACCGGCATAACGCGGAGCAATTACCTCGTTACCGTTCTTGTCGATATAGCCGTACTTGCTGTTCTTCTCCACCAGTGCCAGACCGCAACTGATAGCGTTGATGTCATCGTAGGTAGCCGGCAGGATCTCGTTGCCGTTCTTGTCCCAGATACCCCACTTCTTGGTGGTGGAGTTGTAGAACGCGATGCGACCTTCACCCATATTGTAGATCTCCTTCTTCTGCGGGCTGATAAGGTACTCGCCCTTGGTGTCGATCACGCCGTAGCGCATTTCCGTCTGGCTGTCCACGGTCTTGTTGACGCCTACAACGCAGATACCATCTTCGAACGAACTGCAGTAGTCGAACTTAGGCTCGATAACTTGCTTACCCTTCTCGTTGATGAAGCCGTACTCCTTGCCATCTTCGGTGAACCACATCAAACCGGCATCCGTGTTGATACCAATCGACTTGTACTCGGCTGGGATGACTTCCTTGAAGTTGTTGTCCCACTTACCCTGCAGACCGTCGATCTTGAAGGTTACCATGTTGTAGTAGAAATAGCTGTAGTAGGTGTCAGCCTCCGGCAGGTTTTTAGCCGGTTTGCCGTTGGCGTCGATATACATGACCTCGCCGTCCTCTTTCACCAGCGCCCATCCGCAGGAGAAATTGTAAGCGGTCTGGTAGTCAGCCGGAATCACCATCTTGCCGCTACCGTTGATGTAACCGAGCAGGTTAGAATCGTCCTCACCGGCTACCCACAGCTTAGTGGTGTCGCCCGTTGGGGTCAATCGATCACTGTCGCAACTCGTCAGCGCAAAACCGGCTACGAGTGCACATGCCATAAATAATACTTTCTTCATAATGTTTTGTGTTTTTTATTAGGGATAAATTGTTTGTGTTGCTTAGAGCGTATAACGCAGACCGAGCGTCAACTGCCAGTCAAATACATGACCTGCGGCTGGAGCTCCAAATCCGCCGGGCGCCACGATGCAACCGTAGCCGGGACGGAAGTCAAACGTGAACTCGATCGGCGCATTCTTCATGTCGCCCTCCAGACCGATGATGGCGTTGCCACCCACCTTGATGGCGTCTACGCCCATCTCGGCATAACCGAACGAGACACCGCCACCTACGTACCAGTTCAGGTCAATACCCTTGCCCGATGCACCTTTGGCCTGGTAAGCCAGGTTGAGGTGGTCGATCAGACCCTGATAGCCTCCCAGGTCGCCGGCCGTATAGGCGATATCCCACGAGAGGTCATTCATGATGGTGAAATGCGGATTGATCATCGTCTTCAAGCTGATACCATACTGCAGACCGGCTACGATACCCACAGCGTACTTATAATCCGACTTGGCAGCAGGAGCCGCCGGAGCCGCCTGCTTCTTGGCCGGGGCCGCTTGCTTCTTAGCGGGAGCAGCCTGTTTGCCCTTGGTGGTCGTCGTTGTAGTCTGTGCCGGAGCTTTCTTCTTCTGCGGTTGGGCTTCCGTAGCCAACGCAGTCCCTGCCATGAACAGCAGGGCCATAGATAATGCGAAAATTTTCTTCATAATGTTGTTTTTTTAATGGGTTAGTATGTTTTTCGGGTGCAAAAGTACGGCTTTTTTTGCATATATGCAAATATTTTATGCATTTTTCCGTCTTTTACGCCCGGAATTGCATCATTTGCCACTCGCCACGGTGCTGAGTAGCCAGATATTTCAGTCCGTAGGCCTCGGCGCATTCGCGTAGCGGCTGGCAGTCTTCCTCCAGAAATCCGCTCAACCACAATTCTCCTCCCGGATTGAGGTACTCGGCATAATAGCCCATCTGTCCCATCAGTACGTTGCGATGAATATTGCTTAGTATCAGGTCGTAGCTGCCGCAGGGCGGTTCTTCCCGTTGCCGTACATCCAGCCTCACGTCATTTGCCTCGGCATTCTCGCGGGTGTTGATGACGGCCTTGTCGTCGATATCTACAGCCACCACCTCCCGGGCACCTTGTTTGGCCGCCATGATACCCAATACACCCGTACCGCATCCGTTGTCTAGTACTGTCTTGCCTTTCAGGTCTCGTGCCAACAGCGCATCGATCATCATACCCGTGGTCTCATGATGCCCTGCCCCAAAGGCACAATGCGGCGTGATCCGTACGCCCAGCGGCAACTCTTGCACCGGATGCTCTGCCTCCCATGCGGCATTCCAATTCTGGTCCTCGCACGGTTCGACCGACAGCAGTTCCGCCCCTTCGGTAAAGCCGATGAAGGCCTCGATATCCTCGTGGTTGGTCTCCCAGAAACCGGTGGGGATATAATAGTCGGCCTGCGTGGCGGTCTCGGGCGAATCGCCGGCATCAATGGTGTCTACGCCCAACTCGCATATATGCAAGTCGAACAGGTCGCGTTGCCACTCCTCGGCAAACGTGGTCTTAATGTGTAAAACGTGATATCGCATCTCCTACTAAATAATTACTGCCTCCTATGAATACCGCATCTTCCGGCGTCGCATGTGCTAGGGCATACTGTATAGCGTCCTCCGGCTTGTCGATGGCTATTCCCTCTTTTCCCCATAGCTGTAGCATCTCCTCGGCCGTACGTGCTCGGTGGGTATTAGGCGTCGTAAAGATATAGTGGTATTTCTCGCCCTGCGGCAGCAGGCGCATGACGACGTCCGTATCTTTGTCATTCACCATGCCGAAAACGATCCAGATATGCGGATTCCCGAGTTCCTTGAGTTGGCGGGATACATAGCTTATCCCGTGGCTGTTATGCCCTGTGTCGCATATCGTGAGCGGCCGCTCTTGCAGCGTTTCCCATCGTCCGCGCAGACCTGTCATGGTGCATACATGGGCAAAGCCCTCAGCAATAGCCTGATGCGGTACTTTTAGTTCCTGATGATGGGCCGTGAGGGCACGCAGCGCCACAAAGGCGGTCTGCAAGTTATGTTCCTGGTACAGCCCGTGCAGTTCGCACTCCGGGGCATAACGCATTCGGGTGCGCCGCAGGTACTCATGCTGGTCGGCAAAGTAGATAGGCGCGTCGCATTCCTGGGCACGCTTAAGAAAGACATTCATCGTGGCCGGATGGCTCTCGCCGATGACGCAAGGCGTGCCGGGCTTGATGATGCCGGCTTTCTCGCGGGCGATCTGCGGCAGGGTGTTGCCCAGAAACTCGGTATGATCCATGCCGATATTGGTGATGACGGAGAGTAGGGGCGAGATGACATTCGTGGCGTCCAGTCGTCCGCCCAGACCGGTCTCGATAACGGCGATATCCACCTCTTCGCGGGCGAAATAGTCCATCGCCATGCCAAAACTCATCTCGAAGAACGAGGGTTGCAATTGGCCCAGGTAGCCCCGGTGCTGCGCCACCCATGCCGTGACCTCCGTCTCTGATATCATCCGGCCGTTGATGCGGATCCGTTCGCGAAAATCCACCAGGTGCGGACTGGTATACAAGCCTGTCTTGTACCCTGCCGCTTGCAGGGCGGCGGCCATGAGGTGAGAGGTGCTGCCCTTGCCGTTGGTGCCCGCTATATGTATGGTACGCACGCGCGTGTGCGGGTTGTCCAACTCACCGAGCAGGGCCAGGATATTATCCGGTCCCGGTTTATACGCCGCGCCGCCCACCTGGTGAAAGGCAGGCATGGCGCTGTATAGATACTGTATGGTCTCCCGGTACGTCATTTCACGATCAGTCGGAGCACGCCATCCATCTGCTTGAGTTGCAACCAGTGGTAGAAGGCGTGGTCTATATGTATCTTGGCATTCTTGGCCATGAAGGTGAGGGCGGTCTTCTGCTGCTCATCCACCACTTGCACGTTGAGCGTCGTCTCGCCTTGGTGCTGCTCGCACAACTCTGCCAGTTCGTCAATCAGGTCGGGCGTGATCTGCTCGAGCGGGATATGGAGCGTCAGTTTGTCCAGATGGCGGTGCTGTACGTCGTTGAGTTGCTCCACCTGGCTGACCGCCAGTTCAAACTCGGCTTGGTCGTCCGGTTTCTCCTTAAACCATTTCTGGCCTACGCCGCGTTGTTGCACGGTAGCCGTCACATAGACGTAGCGGTCGGGCTTCAGCAGCGCTGCACATTGCTCGTAGGTCTGCCCGAACAGCACGAACCGATAGCTACCCGTATAGTCCTCGATGACGTACTGTCCGTAGGCATTACCGCGTTGCGAGGTGCGGTCGGTGGCCTCGGTGATGATGCCCGCAAAGTGGACGGGTTGGTTCTTATACTTGGCGATAAACTCCTCGGGCGTGATGCGTTGCTCCGTGTCTTCCTCCTCGTCCTCGTTGGGCGTCGCGGCAGCCTTGCGGGCATCGGGCGTACGCCATCCGTCGAAGCGGTTGAGATCTTCGGCAGTGAGCGAACACATCTCGCGCACCTCAAACTCATAGTCATCCAGCGGGTGAGCCGAGAGGAAGATACCGATCAGCGATTTCTCCGTATTCAGTCGCTCGATAGCATTCCATCGCGGCACGCGCGGCAGTTCGGGTTTCTGTATCTCGATGGCCTCCTCGCCAAACATGCCGAAGAGCGAGTTCTGCTGTTGTTGCTTGTCCTGCTGGTAGCGGTTGCCGTAGCGCATGAGCGTCTCCAGCACATTCTCGCCCTTGCTGTTGATGCCTACCAGTTGTTCGCGGTAGATGTCCTCAAAGCAGTCGAACGCACCGGCCAGGGCCAACGACTCCACGGTCTTGCGGTTGCAAGCCTGCAGGTTGACGCGCTCCAGGAAGTCGAAGATATTCTTATACTTACCGTTTTTCTGCCGCTCGGCAATGATGGCCTCTACGGCCGCTTCTCCTACGCCCTTGATACCTCCCAGACCGAAGCGGACATCGCCCTCCGGATTCACGGTGAAGTTCATCTCCGACTCGTTCACGTCCGGCTCCAGCACCTGGATACGCATCGCTTTGCACTCGTCCATGAACTTGGTCACCTCCTTGATGTCGTCCTTGCTCACGGTCAGGTTGGCCGCCATGAACTCGGCGGGATAGTGGGCCTTGAGGTAAGCCGTCTGGTAGGCCACCCACGAGTAGCAGGCGGCGTGCGACTTATTGAAGGCATACGAAGCAAATTTCTCCCAGTCGTGCCAGATCTTGTCCAGCACTTTCAGGTCGTAGCCGTTCTTCTTGCCGCCGGTCATGAATTTGCCCTTCAGTTGCTCCAGGATCGCCATCTGCTTCTTACCCATGGCCTTACGCAGTTTGTCGCTCTCGCCGCGGGTGAAGTCGGCCAAGAGACGGCTGAGCAACATGACCTGCTCCTGATATACCGTCACGCCGTAGGTATCCTTCAGGTATTTCTCCATCACGGGGATATCATACGTCACGGGTTCCTGGCCCTGCTTACGGCGGATAAACTGCGGGATATAGTCCATTGGTCCCGGACGGTAGAGCGCGTTCATGGCGATCAGGTCACCCATCACGGTGGGCTTCAGTTCCTTCATGTACTTGCGCATACCGGCCGACTCAAACTGGAACACACCTACCGTGCGTCCCTCCTGGAACAGCCTGTACGTCTCGGGGTCGTCGATCGGAATATGGTCGATATCGATGTCGATATTCTGCGCTTTCTTGATATTGCTCAGACACTCCTTGATGATCGTCAGTGTGATGAGCCCCAGGAAGTCCATCTTGATCAGTCCCACCGACTCCACGACGTGTCCGTCGTATTCGGTGACGAGCACGCGCTTATGCGTCACTTTGTCCTCCACGCTCGAGAGGGGCGCGAAGTTGGTCAGGTCGTCCGCACCGATGATCACGCCGCAGGCATGTACGCCCACCTGCCGGATAGTGTCCTCCAGCTGCTTGGCATACTCCAGCATGCTGCGCAGTTCAGGTTCGCCGTTGCGGTAGATGTCGCGCAGTTCCTCTACGTACTTGTAGCAGTTCTTGAGGTTCACCTTGGGCGACTTGCCTTTCTCGTCCTTGATGTTATCGGGAAAACCGCGGTCGGGTATATAGGTCTTGATGTCGTTCACCACGCTCAGCGGCACACGCTGTACGCGTCCCACGTCGGCGATAGCCGACTTGGCCGCCATCTTGCCGTACGTAATGATATGCGCTACGTGCGTCTCGCCGTATTTCTTGCTCACCCAGTCCAGCACCTTACCGCGCCCCGCATCGTCGAAGTCGGTATCAATATCGGGCAGCGAGATACGGTCGGGATTCAGGAATCGCTCGAACAGCAGGTCGTACTTCAGCGGGTCCAGGTCGGTGATATGCAGACAGTAGGCCACCACCGATCCGGCGGCTGATCCACGTCCCGGACCTACGCTCACGCCCAGCTCCTCGCGGGCGGCGCGGATAAAGTCCATCACGATCAGGAAGTAGCCCGGGAAACCCATCGTCTTCATGATGTGCAACTCAAACAGGATGCGCTCTTTCTGCTCCTCGGTCAGTTCGTCGCCGTAGCGCTCGCGGGCACCTTTGTAGGTCAGGTGGGCCAGGTAGTCGGCCTCCAGTTTGATGCGGTAGAGTCGGTCGTAGCCGCCCAGCTGCTTGATCTTCTTCTGCGCATCCTCTTCGCTCAGCACCACGTTGCCGTGCTCGTCACGCGTGAATTCGTCAAACAGCTCCTGCTCGGTGAATTTCTCGTGGTACTGCTCCTCAGTGCCAAACTCCTCGGGGATGGGGAACTTAGGCATGATCGGGCCGGAGTCGATATCGTATATCTCCACCTTGTCGGCTATCTCCTGGGTGTTAGCGAGCGCCTCCGGGATGTCGCTGAAGATGGCGGCCATCTCCTCGGGCGTCTTGAGCCACTCCTGCTTGGTATAGTGCATGCGGTCCAGGTCGTCCACAAAGTGGTTGGTGCTCAGGCAGATCAGTCGGTCGTGTGCCTCGGCATTCTCTTCATCCACAAAGTGCGAGTCGTTCGTGGCAATGATCTTGACGTCGTATTTGCGAGCCAGTTCGATCAGCACGGGGTTCACCTCTTTCTGGCGCTCATAGACATTCTGGTCGCCGCCGGGCTTCTGCGTCTCGTGGCGTTGCAGCTCGATATAGTAGTCCTCGCCAAACAGGTTCTTAAACCAACGGACGGTCTCCTCGGCCTCCGCATACACCCCTTGGGCGATAGCTTCTTGCGGGCCGATAGCTGATGGCCGATGGCTGAAGGCATTCATGATTTTCTGCGGCAGTTCGCCACCCAGACAGGCCGACGAGCATATTAGTCCCTCGTGGTACATCTCCAGCAACTCGCGGTCGATACGCGGCGTGTAGTTGAACGCATCAGCCATGAAGCCGGCGCTCACGATCTTGCACAGGTTGCGATAGCCCTGCATGTTCTTGGCCAGCAGGATCAGGTGCCATCCCGAGCGGTCGATCAGGTAGGTGCGTCCTTCGCCATTCGTGGCTTTGTCGTCCCGCATCGAGTGACGACCGCGACGGGCACAGTAGGCCTCGCAGCCCACGATAGGCTTGAAGGGGACGAACGCCTCACCCTTCTCCTCGGCCTCGGCTTTGCGCGCTTTGTTCACGCTCTTGCAGTAGTCGAGTAGCTCCTTGATGCCGTACATATTGCCGTGATCGGTCAGCGCCACGGCGTTCATGCCCGTACGCAAGCATTTATCCACGATGTCAGTCACCTTCGACATACCATCCAGCACGGAGTAATGCGAGTGTACATGTAAGTGTGTAAAATTCATAATATGCCAATTTGAGTGCAAAGGTACGAAAAAAAACTTATATATGCAAATAAATTTGCACAATTCAAAAAAAAGCTGTACCTTTGCACCACAAAACGAAAAGGTTGAACCTACTAAACATTTTTGCAAATGGTAAAAGACCCTAAAGCAAATCATTTGGATATATCTGTTATCGTGCCGCTCTTCAACGAGGAAGAGTCGCTGCCTAAGCTCTATGAGTGGATCGAGCGCGTGATGAAGGAGAACAAGTTCTCCTATGAGGTGATTTTTGTGAACGACGGCTCCACGGATAAGTCATGGGATGTGATTAAAAGTCTAACAGCCGAAGGCGGTCTAGTAAAAGGTATCTGCTTCCGTCGCAACTATGGTAAGTCGGCGGCGCTCTACTGCGGATTCAAGGCGGCAAAGGGCGATGTGGTCATCACCATGGATGCCGACCTCCAGGACTCGCCGGACGAGATCCCGGAACTCTATCGTATGATCACCGAGGACGGCTACGACCTCGTCTCCGGCTGGAAGCAGAAGCGCTACGACAACAAGTTCACCAAGAACCTGCCCAGCAAGCTCTTCAACGCTACCGCACGTCGCGTGACGGGTATCCAACTGCATGATATGAACTGCGGTCTCAAGGCCTATCGCCAGGACGTGGTGAAGAATATCGAGGTATTCTCAGAGATGCATCGCTATATCCCGTACCTGGCTAAGAATGCCGGTTTCACCAAGATTGGTGAAAAAGTGGTTCAGCATCGCAAGCGTGAGTTCGGTACGTCTAAGTTTGGTATCAACCGTTTCGTCAACGGCTACCTGGACCTCATGACCCTCTGGTTTCTCAATAAGTTCGGCAAGCAGCCTATGCACTTCTTCGGACTGGTGGGCAGCCTCATGTTCTTCATCGGCTTTATCGCTGTCATCGTGGTGGGCGGTATGAAGTGGTATGCCCTCGCGCATGGCGTACGGGCGATGCTGGTGGGTACCAATCCCTATTTCCACATCGCTATCCTCATGATGATCCTCGGCTGTATGCTGTTCCTCGCCGGCTTCTTGGCCGAACTGATGATCCGCAACTCGCCGTCGCGTAACGACTACCTCATCCGAGAGGAGATCTAACTGTATGACCCTTGCTGACCAGGTAAATACTGTCGAACGGGCGTTGGGGGAGCGTATGCTCCGCCATGCGTTTACTATCATGCGCTCGTGGGTGCATGAGCTCGGTCTGTCGTTTTACATGGACCGCATCCAGACCATCGAGGACAACTACGACCAGGTGTTCGACTATTTCCTCTCGGCCGACGATCCCGAGCGCGATACGCTGCTTAATAAGTTGACGGGAGAAGCCTATCGCCTCTCCGACGAGATATATGCCGACCTGCGTCTGCGTCGAGGACTCTCGCCCCAGATGGTGGGCTTTAACCCCGAGAACCCGCAGAGCGTGATGCAGTATTTCAATGCATGCGTCCACCTGCAGGAGGAGGACTTCCGCTGGTTTCGCGCTCTCATCAACGACCCCGAACGGCGCACCCTGGCCCTGCTCACTATCCAGTCGCTCAGCATCAATTTGCGTGAGTGCTTCAACGAGCATGCTTTCATGCTGCTCATCGAGGCGATGTCCTCCGAGGTGGACCTGGTGAGCGAACAAGCCGGTTCGGCCGTCATCTTCCTCTTGGCGCATTACGACGTGCGTATCGATTTCTTCCCCGAGATAGAAGATGCCTTTGTGGAGGCTGTCGGCGACGGTCATGAAGCCTACATGGCAATGATCGCGCATATCGAGATGTGCAAACCTATGGCGGGAGAGACCCACCGACTGACATCGGTGGAGGCCGTGGATCAGTTGCTCAAAATGATGCGCACACCCGGCGAAGAACGCGAGATGGGTAACTATATTGCTATCATGCCCGAGTCGGAACGTGAATACATGCGTGGCATCGTGCAGATACTGCCCGATACCTGGGTCTACGATGTGCTGGTGGGGGAGAACGAGGAGCGGCAGCAGCATGCCGAAGAAGCCTATCTGCATATCGGTCATCTCGAGCCTATGCTTGACCGTCTGCCCGAAGCTGAACGATGGCTTGTCCAGCGGCTTCGTTCCAAAGAGGCTACGGCGCACGACTATATCAACTACGGCCATTGCTGCCTGCTGCGCGGCGATCGCATGATGGCCTACGAGTCGTATGTCCAGGCCCGTCAGATGTGCGAGTCGCTACGCGAGTTCTATAATATCTTCCGTCCCGATCGCGGCTTCCTCGTCGATCGCGGTGTACCCGTCGAGCAGGTCTATATGCTCGAGGACCAAATTGTCAGAGCCGGAACTTGAAATCTGACGGCTGAATGCTGAATGCTGAATGCTGATGGCTGATGGCTGATGGCTGACGGCCTCCCTAAAACGCCACTCCTAATCCGGCATCGATAAACTCGGCCCTTACGCCGTGTGTCTTCAGTCCCAGCTGTACGAACATATGATCCAGTACGTGGTATTTTAGCACGAACTGCATATAGCACCAGCCGTCCTCGTAGTTGCTGGCTTTCGTGAAATCATAGCTGTAGAAGATACCCCGGTCGAGTGGGGTACCTGCCTGGTCAGCCGCCTTGGCTTCGGCATAGGGCTCCAGGTTCTTGATGGGGTCGAATACGTAGAATCCTACGTGCAAACCGGCCGTCAGCCTACCGATGATAAACTCCGGTTGCAGACTCAGTCCCACGCGGAAGCAATTCTTCACATCGCTCTCCTTCAGGTATGTCTTGCCGAAGTACGTCACCGTCGCTCCCGGATTCGCGGGCGCGAATTCCTTACTAACGCACGCGTAGTAGCCGTCGTAGAAACCATCCACACCCAGACCCACGCGGAAAATGCTCACCGGCACCCAGTAGGCCGCCACCTTCACCGTTGCCGCACCGAACCACTGCTGCCCGTTCTGGTTGTCGGCGTAGTAGTTCTGCTTCATACCGCCCGTCGCACTCAGCTCCACCGCCCACGGCTTATCCACGCCGTCATATAGCTTCCGTGGCACATCCGGCTCGGGGCTTTCGACTTTCGACTTTTGACTTTCGACTGTTTCCGGTGTATACCGGACCCCTACTTCTCCCCCAAATACATTATATCCCGCATTCGGGTGCATGACCGAGCCGTTGCTCATATGCTGCCATCCGCCGTTCACCGTGATGGCCCACCCGTCCTTGATCGGAAAGTCCATATAGAGTTGCAGTGCTAGGTAGGCATTCAGTATCGATCCGATCGACCAGTTAGCGCCCACGTGGTCTTTGTACAGACTCGTCCCCTCGTACGTGTTCGCATAGCGTTTCGAGATAGCTGCTACGCCCACAGAGGGACGAAGTCCTATTCCGAAGTGCTTACCCGTATAAAATGGCTGATTCATGTAGCCGTATAGCGCGAAGGCCGATCCTAATTTCTGGTCATTACCCAGGTTCAGATAGCTCAGCCCGATACCTATTGATGCGTTGTTCCATTGCTGAAGGCAATGCCACTTACCCGTAGGCAGAAACTCCACCGCGAAACTACCGCCCAGCACCGGCCGCTGCACAAACGGATCCACCTTGCCATCCGGCATGATCATCCCTGCCGCACCCGACAACCTATACGCCATCGGCGGCACCGTCCGCTTCTTGCCTTTAATACTATCCGCGTTGGTAGTATCTTTCGCTGCGGTGCTCTCCGCTACCGCTATGCTTTCCGCACCCGCTATGCTTTCCGCACCCGCTATGCTTTCCGCCCCCGCTATGCTTTCCGCCCCCGACGCACTCTCCGCGGCCTGCATTCCGCACACCATCCCCGCCAAAACTATCGCTATATATACTGCTCTTTTCATAATCCGCTGCAACAGCTCTTTTTATAATTCGCTGCAAAGGTACTGCTTTTTCGCGATATACACAAGATTTTGACCGAAAAATTTTCCTTTGTTCATTAGCCCGGCATTTGATGCCGGCGTATGTTTTGTCAATTGTTTCCGGATATCATCCGGATGTGTGTTTTTATTCCGTGCGCGAGTCATCAGGCTCGCGTTTATTTTTTTCTTCATATTTCGCCGATTGTCAATCGGCAGTCACGTCGTTCATTGTCCGGCATGCCATGCCGTCATAAATTACCTCCCCTTTAAGGAACGTAAGCTCCTCTTCATCTTGCATTTCTGTCGCATATTTGCGGCAACCTTGCCTCCGGCGGGTCCCTACCTGCGGTGCTGACCGGCAGAGCCGGTATCTCTTAAACGATTAGTGTTTCGTGCGGCGCGCGGAAAAAATCACCCTCCCTCTTGCATATATCAGAAAAAAGTCGTACCTTTGCGGCAAATTTATAGATAGATACCTAAAATTGTGATATTATGAAAATGAGTGGCAATATGGAAAGCAAATATACATTTACGCGTGCAGATGCTATCTTAATTACCTTGAATGTTATTTTCTATATATTAGTTATATGGCCACAGGCAGTTTTTTGTATATATCTTGGAATATTCACGGATAAAATATTCACAGATATATATCTATTAATTTTTTTTCGCTTAACTCTTATTGGATGCAGTTGTCTAGAAATTTACTTTTCTTGTGAACAACTTTATTATAGGTGGAAATTCTTTAAATATAATAAGAATAACTCATTTTCTGTGGATGTGGAGAAAAAAACTTTTAGGTTTCAACATGGAGACAAAGATGTGCTTTTTAAATCCAATGATGTAGAAGAATGGTCTTGGAGTGTCTATGGTATGCTCGGACAGACCGAGGTGGTGGATATAGTAGATATTAAACTCAAGGACAAAACCAGAGTTATTATTCCTTGTGGACTTGGGAATGTGCTTAATTTTCTTCAAGAAAATGAGGAAAAACTACTTCTACCAAAAGGCGAACAAAAATCTAAATCACTCCGTTCATACATAAAGGAAATAGAAAACTCCTCCCCTTCTTTATGTAATTAAATTTTTGTCGCTACTCGTCTTTCATTAAATTGGCCATATATGACTGATTCTATGACTGATTCTCAAGCGCGAGACCCTCACAAGTCTCGCGCTTGTATTTTTGAGGATTACATCCCCGACAAGTAGCTTCTGCTGCGCTCTTCTTTGCATTTCACCAATTGTTAATCGGCATAAACATCGTTCATTATCCGGAATGGTATTCCGGTCGTCCTTTGTTAGTTATCCGGCAATTATTGCCGCTTCATCGTGCATTTCGGTCGCATTCTTGCGGCCGATTTTTTTCCGAAAGCATTTTTTCACGGCATTTTATCTTTTTTACAAAAAATCTCATCCCCAAATTTGCATATCTCGCAAAAATGTCGTACCTTTGCAACCAGTTTAGAGAGTAGTATGATATAAGTATGAAATAAGTAGGTTATTAGTAGGTGATAAGTAGGTTATTAGTAGGTGATAAGTAGGTTATTAGTAGGTGATAAATAGATTATAAATAAGTGATAACATCGTTATAAATATGTCATAAATAGCTTATTAGTACGTAAATAGTAGGTCATTGAGCCAATTGCGAGCCAAGCCCGGTACCAACTCATCCCAAAAGCATACCACCAAACAGCAATTTTAAAACCAAAATACATATACCGCGACAAGTCCGGCAAATTGCGTCACTCCTATCGCATCGACACCTTCATTCGGGCAATCCTATATCAAGCCCTCGAAGCCTAAAAATCAAAAAAATCTCGCGTACGCTTGCGTATGTCGATTTTTTTTTGTACCTTTGCCGCCGATTTAATTTGGAGTACTATGTTTGATAACTTATCAGAACGATTAGAAAGAAGTTTTAAGATTCTCAAAGGTGAAGGACGTATCACCGAAATCAATATTGCCGAGACGGTAAAAGATATCCGTAAGGCCCTGCTCGAAGCGGATGTTAACTACAAGACCGCCAAGCAGTTTACCGACCAGGTCAAGGAGAAAGCCCTCGGCCAGAACGTCATGACCGCCGTTCGTCCGGGCCAATTGATGGTCAAGATCACCCACGACGAACTGGCTGCCCTCATGGGTGGCGAGACGGCCGAGATCAACCTCAAAGGACAACCCGCCATCATCCTGATGTCGGGTCTCCAGGGTTCGGGTAAGACGACCTTCGCCGCCAAGCTGGCCAACTACCTGCAGACGAAGAAGTCGCGCCGCGTCATGCTGGCTGCCTGCGACGTCTATCGTCCCGCTGCTATCGAGCAGTTGCGCGTACTGGGTGAGCAGATCAACGCTACCGTCTATACCGAGGAGACCGAGACCGATCCGGTACGCAAAGCCCAGAATGCCGTCAACGAGGCACGTCGCATGGGCTACGACACCCTGATCGTCGATACCGCCGGACGTCTGGCCGTCGACGAGCAGATGATGCAGGAGATAGCCGCTATCAAGCAGGCGATCAACCCCTCGGAGACGCTCTTCGTCGTAGATGCCATGACCGGCCAGGATGCCGTCAATACCGCCAAGGAGTTCAACGACCGTCTCGACTTCGACGGCGTCGTACTCACCAAACTCGACGGTGATGCGCGTGGCGGCGCGGCCCTCTCGATTCGCTCCGTAGTCCAGAAGCCGATTAAGTTTATCGGTACGGGCGAGAAGATGGAAGCCCTCGACCAGTTCCACCCCGCCCGTATGGCCGATCGTATCCTGGGTATGGGTGATGTGGTATCGCTCGTAGAACGTGCCCAACAGCAGTACGACGAGGCCGAAGCACGGCGCCTCTCTAAGAAGATCGCCAAGAACCAGTTCGACTTCAACGACTTCCTCGGTCAGCTCAACCAGATCAAGAAGATGGGCTCCATGAAGGAACTCATGGGTATGATACCCGGTATGGACAAGGCGCTCAAGGGCGTGGATATCTCGGACGATGCCTTCAAACCCATCGAGGCCATGATCTCATCTATGACCCCGGCCGAACGAGCTAACCCATCGCTCATCAACGGATCGCGCAAGGAGCGTATCGCACGCGGATCCGGTACCACTATTGTAGAGGTAAACCGCTTCCTCAAACAGTTTGAACAGACCTCGAAAATGATGCGTAAAGTACAACAAATGAAACGACGTTAAATCCCGTGGCAGATTACAGTAGACATCATCACCATCATCGTCACCGCCAGAGGGGCATTAGTAATGGCCCTTCGTTCCTCAAGTGGAAACGCGACAAGAAAATGATCATCGGTTTCTCGGTGGTCATCGTCACCTGTCTGGTGCTCATTCTCGGTCCCTTCCGCCCCTTCTTCAAGGAGGTCATACTGCTCTGCAAAGAGTTGGCGACGCCCGAACCCGAGAATTCGCTGGATGCTGATCCGCTTAAGATCAACTACAAGTACCAGCAGGAGCGCCAGGCTACCGGCGACAGCGTGGCGGCTTCTCAGCATATCGACACCACCATGCGGCGCGAGATACGTCGCCAGACCGTGCCTGTCTATCGTCCGCCGCGTAAGCATAACGAGTGGTATCTGACCGAGAAAGACGTCAAGGAACTGCGTCGCGGTCAGGAGAGTAAATCAGAAGACTAAATCCCGCCCCATGACCCTATTAGACGGAAAACAAATAGCAGCCACCATACGTGCCGAACTGCGCGCCGAGATAGATGCGCTGCGTCAGGCCGGCCGGCGCGTGCCGCGTCTGGGTATCGTAATCGTCGGTCACAACCCGGCTTCCGAGACCTACGTGGCCAACAAGATCAAGGCCTGCCAAGAAGTCGGCTTCGAGGCCGAACGTATCGCCCTTGAAGCAGACATTAGCGAGGCAGACCTGCTCCGTGAGGTGCATCGCCTCAATGCCGATCCGGCTATCGACGGTTTCATCGTCCAGCTTCCGTTGCCTGCGCATATCTGCGAATCCACCATCCTCTCGGCTATCGACTATCGCAAGGATGTAGACGGCCTGACGCCCGAGAACGTGGGACGTACCGTGCAAGGACTCCCCTCTATCGTATCGGCTACCCCGCGCGGCATACGCGAACTGCTCGCGCGCTACAATATCCTTACGGCTGGACGTCACGTCGTGGTCATCGGTCGCTCCAATATTGTAGGCAAACCCGTAGCCATGCTGCTCATGCAGCGCCCCTACCTCTCGCTGCCCGGTATGAGCGCCTCCTCACTGGGTGACGCTACCGTCACCATATGCCACTCCAAGACCCAAGACCTGCCAGCCATCTGCCGCACGGCCGATATCATCATTGTGGCTGCAGGTTCGCCCGGACTGCTCACGGCCGAAATGGTGCGCCCAGGTACAACGGTCATCGACGTGGGTATCAATCGTATCGACGATCCCGCCTCGCCGCGTGGCTACCGCCTTGTGGGCGATGTCGACTTCCCCGCCGTCTCGCCCCTCTGCAACTATATCACCCCCGTACCCGGAGGCGTTGGCCCCATGACCATCGTCAGCCTCCTGCAAAATACGCTGCAAGCATATCATGAACATACTCGATAAGATAGAAGGCCTGGAGGCTAAGTTCCACGAAGTCAGCCTACTCATCACCGACCCGGCTGTCATAGCCGATCAGGCGCGTTACGTGCGTCTCAACCGTGAGTACCGCACCCTGGAGCAGGTATTGGCTGTCACCGAACGCTACAAAAATGCCGTCCATAACCTGGAAGATGCCAAGCAGGTCTTCCACAACGAGTCCGATCCCGAACTGCGCGAGATGGCGCGGGCTGAGATAGACGAACTCGAACCCCAGATACCCGCCCTGGAAGAGGAAGTTAAACTCCAACTCCTACCCAAAGATCCCGAAGATGCCAAGAACGTCGTTATGGAGATTCGCGGCGGTACCGGTGGCGACGAGGCCTCGCTCTTTGCCGGCGACCTCTTCCGTATGTACACCAAGTACTTCGAACTGCGCGGTTTCCACTATACCGTCTCGTCCTTTACCGAAGGTGCCGTAGGCGGTTACAAAGAGATCATCTTCAACGTCACGGGCGAGAACGTATATGGCACGCTCAAGTACGAGTCGGGTGTGCATCGCGTGCAACGCGTACCCGTCACCGAGACCCAGGGACGTGTCCATACCTCGGCGGCTACCGTAGCCGTATTGCCCGAAGCCGATGAGTTTGAGGTGCATATCAACGAGGGTGAAATCAAGTGGGAGACCTTCCGTTCCGGTGGTGCCGGAGGCCAGAATGTCAACAAGGTGGAGTCCGGCGTACGTCTGCGTTACAACTGGCGCAACCCCAATACGGGCGAGGTGCAGGAGATACTCATCGAGTGTACCGAGACGCGCGACCAGCCCAAGAACAAAGAGCGCGCCCTCTCGCGTCTGCGTACCCAGATCTACGACAAGGAGCATCAGAAATATATCGACGACATCGCTTCGCGACGCAAGACCATGGTCTCCACCGGCGACCGCTCCGCTAAGATCCGTACCTACAACTATCCCCAGGGACGTATCACCGACCACCGTATCGGTTATACCGTCTACAACCTGCCGGCCTTTATGGACGGTGATATCCAGGGCGTTATCGATGCGCTGCAAGTAGCCGAGAATGCTGAACGACTCAAAGAATCCGAACTCTAATGGAACTCTTCTACGCACCCGACATACTATCTGCACAATGCCTGCCCGAGGAGGAGTCTGCGCATTGTGTGCGTGTGCTGCGGCATACGGTGGGTGACGTGCTGACCGTCACCGACGGCCTGGGTATGCTATACGAAGCGCGTATCCTCAATCCGCACCCCAAACATTGCGAATTGGAAATCATCTCCTCCGCTCGGCAAGCTAAACATCATAGCGGCGTAGTCCATATTGTGATTGCGCCCACCAAGAATATCGATCGCCTTGAGTGGGCACTCGAAAAATGTACCGAGATAGGTGCCGACCGCTTTACACCCCTGCTTTGCCGCTTCTCCGAACGCAAAAACCTGCGTCAGGACCGCCTGGAGAAGGTTATTCTCTCGGCGGCTAAGCAGTCGCTCACGGCCTATCTGCCCCAGCTCGATCCGCTCACTGACTGCTCCGACTTTATCCGCTCATGCTCAGCCGATTATAAATTCATAGCACATTGTTATAGGGAAAGCGAACGGGTATTGCTGCGTGATGCTATCAATGCTATTCGCAGCAATTCCGACATCCAAAACGCCACATTCTGCGTGCTGATTGGTCCCGAAGGCGATTTCTCGCCCGAAGAGGTGCAGTTGGCGCTCCAAAATGGCTTCCAACCTGTCCTCTTAGGCAATGCCCGTCTGCGTACCGAGACCGCCGGCGTGGTAGCGTGTCATACTATCGTTTGTCTGAATGATTGATATCCTGCAAATAGACGCTGACCTCCTGCTTTGGATCAATGGTCATCATGCTCCATGGGCGGATACGCTGATGTGGACCGTCTCGCGTGCCACCACCTGGATACCCCTCTATGCCCTGCTCGTCTATCTGCTTTGGCACCGCTTCGGGTGGCGTCGTACCATCGTCTATTTCCTGGCGATCGTCATTGCTATAGGCCTTTCCGACTATATCTCCAGCGGACTTATCAAACCCCTCGTCTGCCGGCTGCGCCCTACGCATGAACCTATGATTCAGCCGTTTATCCATCTGGTGAACGGTTATACGGGTGGCCTCTACGGCTTCGTTAGTTCCCATGCCGCCAACACCGCGGCATGTGCCCTGCTGTTCTCCTTATTCTATCGTGATCGGCTCATGGCGGCCGTCATGACGTTATACGTACTGCTCAACTGCTATTCCCGCATGTATCTCGGTGTGCATTACCCCGGCGATATACTCGGCGGACTGATAGTAGGTTGTGCTATATCCGGTTTGCTATATGTCTTGGTCGTACGCAATATGGATCGCGCGAAGGCTCTACTACGCCGAGGATAAGCGCAGTCGCTCCTCCCGCCCTGCGATACGTGTCGCCCTGGCGGGTATAGCTATAGGTGTCATGGTGATGCTTATCACCCTTTGCGTTGTTATAGGCTTCAAGCGAACCATCACCGACCAGGTGGCCGGCTTTGGTGCCCATGTGCAGATCGTCAATTTCGATAACAACAACACCTACGAGATGCTTCCCATCTCGTTCTCCGATACCTTGCTTTCCCAAATCCGCGATCTGCCATATATGGCAGATCTTAAGCCGTTTATCACCAAGCCGGGTATTGCCAAAACCGACGATGCCTTCCTCGGCATCGTGCTCAAGTCGGTCGAGCCGGACGACTATGTCGCCTCGCGACTGGTGGAGGGAACGATGCCGGCAGATGATAAGCAGGTACTGATATCCGCTGCCCAGGCTTCTTCGCTCGGTCTGCATACCGCCGATGATCTCTTCTGCTATTTCATAGAGGATGATAATGTGCGGGTGCGTAAATTCCGGATTTCGGGAATCTACCGCACAGGCTTCACCGATTTTGATCAACTCTTCATGTGGTGCCGCCGTCCGGTGCTGACCGCCCTCAACGGTTGGGATGCCGATCAGTACTCCGGCCTGCAGATCATGGCCGACGATCCGCGTCATATAGACGCCGTCGCCGAATCGCTCTATGATGTCGTCTTCAATCGCTTCGACCGGAACGAGAGTGCCTATTACATCCAGACCATACGCGATCTCAATCCTCAGATATTCTCCTGGCTCGACCTGCTCGACATGAATGTGGTCGTAATACTCATCCTAATGCTCTGTGTATCAGGATTTAGTATTATAGCCGGACTGGTTATCCTTATCCTGGAAGCGATTCAGTTTGTGGGTGTCATGAAGGCCCTTGGGTCCGACAACCACTTCCTGCGCCGCATCTTCCTGGCTCAGGCCTCGATGCTGGTCTTCCGGGGCATGCTGTGGGGCAACCTGCTCGGTCTCGGACTTTGTGCCATCCAGTATTTTACGCACCTCGTACCGCTGGATGCCGCTACCTACTACGTGAATGCCGTACCCGTGGTATTCCCCTGGCTGTGGCTCGTGCTGCTCAACGTGGCTGTATTCGCTATCTCCTTCTTAATCATGCTGTTGCCCTCGCTGATCGTCTCGCGTATCAGTCCTGCACGCGTTATGCACTTCGAGTAATATGCAGTTCCTCACCCCCGTTCATATTGCCCCTGCCGAGCGTCCCATCACCTACGACGACCGCCTGCTCTTCCTGGGGTCCTGCTTTGCAGATGCCGTTTCGGCCTGCATGGCTACCTACTATTTCCGCCTGACGGCCAATCCCTTCGGTACGCTCTATAATCCGCTCTCTATAGCCCGGGCGATGCAATTGCAGGAGGTGCCCGAACTCGTAGAGTGGGGTGGTCTCTACCATTCCATGGCGCACCATGGTGATTTCTCCTCTCCGTCCCGTGAGCAGACCTATGCCCGCTGTGCAGAGAGTATCCGCCTGATGCAGAGCGCGTTGGCCGAAGCTACGGTGGTATGCGTCACCTTTGGAACGGCCTGGGTGTATGAAATGTCCACCGACCATTCGCCATTCGCCAATAGCCATTCGCCATTAATAGTGGCCAACTGCCATAAGATGCCAGCATCGCGTTTTACGCGTCGTCGCCTCACGGTTGAGGAGATCGTAGCGGCCTGGCAACCCATTCTGGAGGCTTATCCCGACAAGCAGTTTATCTTCACCGTCTCGCCTATCCGCCATCTCAAGGATGGTCTGCATGAGAACCAACTCTCCAAAGCCATGCTCCTGCAAGCAGTCGATCGTCTATGTTCTATCAGCGAAGCGGTCTATACTCCATCAGCGCAGCGGTCTTATTTCCCTGCATTCGAAATAATGCTTGACGAACTGCGTGACTATCGTTTCTATGCCGAGGATATGATCCATCCCTCCGATCAGGCGGTGCGTTATATCTTCCGGCGCTTCGTAGATGCATACTGTTCCGATGCAACAAAAGCCGATATGCAGACCCTTCATCAGCTCTATTTGGATCGTCAGCACCGCTTTTTGCACCCCGATTCACCCGAAGCAGCCGCTTTTCGAGCTCGTATGGAGCAAAAATCGGTCTCGCTACGCACCCGCTTCCCCTGGATTTAACAAAAATCCGGCTATCTGGCGGCTTTTTTCTTTCGACTTTCCGCTTTTGTCTTTTGTCTTTTGACTTTCGACTTTCGACTATAATATATATAAGGTACGCGCGCGCACGCGTATTGAGGCAGCTTCTGCAAAAAAAATGCAAAAAAAATGCAAAAAAATTTGTGTATTTCAAAAAAAAGCAGTACCTTTGCACCCGTTTTCGCCCTCTTGCTTTACAGAGCGCTGTGAGGCTAAAAAAGACGAAAAAAACCGGGTGTTGATTTTCAGCGACTTACAAAGAAAATGCAAAAAAAATGCAGAAAAATTTGTGTATGTCAAAAAAAAGCAGTAATTTTGCACCCGCTTTCGCTCCAAAAACGGAGGGCAAGCAAAAAATGATCCTTGAAAGATTGATCAATCAAGATGTAGTACAAGAACGAGAATACGAACTGTTGGTGGTTTCGGCCACGAGCAGTTTTAGAAAAATTTGTTCCCGAAGATTCTGTACACTCAATAAGTTATTCTGAGCTACGATTTAATTATTATTTTACAACGAAGAGTTTGATCCTGGCTCAGGATG
>JAFWOU010000024.1 GCA_017509715.1 Paludibacteraceae bacterium
GATGCGTTTATACTGTCGCAAATCCACGCTAGTATTCTTATATACTGCCTTTGATTCGCCGTTAGAAAGGTTGGTCACCTCGATATCGAGGGCCTGCTCATTGCTTTCCACCAGCTGCGGCTGTGTAGGATCCTGTTCACGACGGATGCCTGGAGGCAGGACATAGTTCACCGGCTCCTTGTCGATATTCTCTTCAATGTTCACGGCACTTACCGCCATCTTTCCACTCTCGGCGGCACCTGGGTTCAGCGACTGCTCATACACACGCCATTCGCCGCGCACCAGGTCCAGACTACCGAAACGCATAATAATCGGTCGTTTGAAGTTCGTACAGAACATACGCATGAAACGCACAGAGGTGAAGTCGTTAATCGATCCGAACTTCTCTTCATAGTCATCCAACGGAATACGGAACTGATACCACGCTACGGTCTCTCTGGCTCCGTTACGCAGGGCCACCTCCCCTTCACGCTTGTCAACGATGAAGTTCGTACCGATCTTCATATCCTCAGGACGGATGCTGACATGGTACTGGAAATACTTCTCGTACTCGTTCAGGGTGTAGTCCTGATTGATATCCTCCACATCGGGAGTTGACTTATACGCCGTGCTGTAGCTCTCAGGACTGTTCTCATTATCGGGAGAGTTTCCTTGCGGGTTATTGATACGCTTGTAGCGACGCAGCACAGGAGCCTCGATACGATCGTAGTCTGACCCGCGGAAATAATGATAGTCGTCGTTGGCAGGGTCAGCCTGTATCGAGTCATAGACCGACGGACTCACCTTTCCGTTGATGGCAGCGAGGTAATCACGATAGACACCGAAGCTGCGCTCCTCATCGTCGTTCAAACCATTATAGCCCACATCCTGCAGGTTACGTGATCCTGATGTGGTGGCAAAAGCATAAGTCACTGTCGACTGCGTGGGAATCTTTCCCCACTGCGTGGTGGTGAAACTTTGCGAGCCATCCACCGGCATACCGCTCTCGTAGAATTTCTTTCCGTCGCGCAGCACATCCTCGCTCATCTCACCTAAGTTGATGTAGAAGTCACCACCGTATTGCAAAGCATCGTCCTGTTCACGGGAATAGATGAACGGATCCATCAACCAGAACTCGATATATTCCACATTGGCCGTCTCGAAATCGTTCGTGTCGAGCCTGCGCATCATACCGCCCCAACGCTTCTCGGGAATGGGCAGTGTACCATCGGTATTCAGGTCGGTATCCAGGTTATACGGACCGCGTTCCGTGGGATAGAAAGCAAGGTTCAGGATGGGCAATGTAGCCGTAGCACCATTATAGCTACTCTGGTCGCGTGCCGGATAGAGCTCCTTGACATAGATCTCACGCACATAATGGTTCGAGAGCTGATTCAGATCGCTCTTGATATGACTCGGTGTGAGTGATGAGCTACGACGAGTAAACAACGGATCGATATGGTACCACGACAGCAGGGCGCGGTTGTAACCACTGCTTACACCCGTCTTGTCGCTACTCTCCGGGAACATCGAAGGTACGCTGGAGAGCACCCATGAAGTAGGTGTTGACACATCGATGGTGTTCTTCGTGTTCTCAAAGTCGTCCAAGTACGAGGCATTATCCTGAA
>JAFWOU010000025.1 GCA_017509715.1 Paludibacteraceae bacterium
GAATCCTTCCTTCGGCGTATTGATCAACGCTGCCTGGACAATCGTGAAACCAGACATGGAACTCGTAAGTTGAATCCGGGCAAAATTGCGGATCATCGGAATCAGCGTCAATTGTCTGGACAAGGATTCGGACGCATATAGCCCTTTTGCATCCAATACCTTTTTGCCGCTGGTGTTGATGTAGTCGCCTTTATTGACGGTGATTGTAATGGTCTCGCCAGCCTCTGTGTCTTCGTAAGAATAAGTGTCCCCAGAGACAGTTCCCGGCACAGCTACTGTGTGGCTTTCCCCAGTGGTCGGATCCACGTATGAGTATTCTCCGGTTCCATCATATTTGTAGGCATCAATTCCGTTTGCAAGCACGATTCGCTGCCAATAGGCGGCGGCAGGTGTTTTTGTTGTAATCGACTGGATAAGAGCGACTTCAGATCCTGTCTTTGGGATTTCGAAGTCTGATGGCAGATCGGCAATGAAGTGGAGGTGACGTTCTGCCGCACCCATTTGGAGATCTACGGCCCAGTGTTTGGCACCTGCTTCTCCGTTGGAGGTTACGGATCCCAGTTCTCTGGCAACTGCCGTTTCAATCAAGACGCCGATCTTGTTGAAAACGAATACATGCATGGTCGAAATGCTCGGCTGAGCGGCCATATCCGCCTTTGTAGTCACTTCTTCCGGCACACCGAAATAGACAGTTACTTTTGCATTTTCCAGAAGTTGCTGATTCCGTCCGAGTCCCCGAAGGCTTGGATCAAGCAGATCTGTGCAGGAATAAGCGCCCAATAAAAGGGCTGCCATCAGGATGATATTGAATATCTTCTTCATAATGCTCAATTATTGTAGAATGTCGGACCGGGATGATAAGTATCGCGTGAGTCGGGTTCTTCGCCCCAGAACCAGGTATCATAGACGCAACGAATAGAAGCAGCCTCTCCATTGTTAAGAGTTCTGAAATCCGGCGTTCCCGTGGTCCAGTTCCTTCCGAACACGTATCCACTGGAGGCCCAATAGCCATAAGTATTATTACCAGTAGTATAAAGATCCGTAATCAATCTTCGGGTCTGAAGCGTAAACAGGAAATAGACTTCAGCTTCTGTCGGAAGACGCCATCTTCCAGCAGGATATCCGGCTTCTTGATAGGTGGCACAACGTTTTTGTGCTACTTCAAAAGTCAGGTCGCTGCTACTATTTCCAGGTCTTCCGTAACGGGAGGAAACAAGGAAAGATGGGGCGATATAATTCGGCGTCGGTGATCCGACCATCATGTTCTGGACCGTTTCTGACGGCCATGCGGTCGTATTGTTACTGGGACCATAAGCGGCGATGTCTCTACTGCTCCATCCGGCATTTTCGCGAGGATCCGTTATTATGTATTCATATTGGATGTCGGGTGAATTACGTCTGATAGGTGTATAATATTTGCTTTCCCCATTAAAAGCTGAGACATGTACATGATAGATTGTCGTTGTTTGGTTATCATAGGATAAGTATCCATAGGGATAAGGCAGGTCGTTGTTCCCCTGCCCTTTTCCGTTAACATACGCATCCCCCGGAGTCAAGGACTCGATATAAATCGAAGGATACTGGATGACCGTAATGTCTTTGTAAAGCGAGGAGGCGTTGTTCGCGTGCCGGATACGGAATTTGTACGTGATGGTCGAAATATCACTGCTTGTTACATTGTTCAGGTTGGAAACGACATCGTGCGTCAAAGTCACTGAAGACCGTCCATCCGGAGTGATGGTGTAGTTGGCTCCGCTTGATGAGGTCGTACTATAGTTCAAACTGCCCGTGGTCGGAGTTGCTGTTCTATAATTATAATAGGACGAAGTAGGATTGACCACTTCCAGGTCGTGGCTCGACTTGACTGGAATCTCAATGGAACTGCTGCCATAAATATAGAAGGTATCGCGCGGAGTGGCAAGGCTCAGGTAACTGCCTTGTGTGAGTTCGCCACCAGCTTGGAATGTGGGCGAATTCCAATCTACCACGTAATATTTTCCGGCCAGCTCCATGCTGACATCATCTGTCCTGCCGCCCAGGATGGCCACATCGAGTGCAATCTTGTACCAAGTGTTGCTCGACAGGGTGTTGTCTTCCAACGGGAGGTTGATTTTATAGAAAAACTCCTGGGTCGCTGCCGAAGTGTCGTCAATGTGATCCCGCGAAGCAGACACCAGTTTGTTACCGACATGCGTTCCCCCTTGTCCATCATGAGTAATGTACTTATAGTTCGCATTATAGGTAGGGTCTTCGACATACGGACGCCACGGAAGGATGATCTTGATGAATGGTGCATGTGCATCGCTGTTCGTCCATTTCATCGGGTAGGAATAGAAAGGAGTACCTGTCACATTCCAGCTATTGTCGTCGTTTTTGGTCGCAGTCGATTTGAAACCATAACGATTGTAGGTGAAGAAATAAGCGTCTTGGTATGAAAACGGTTCCGTACCGTACAAGGTCCGGTCGATCGTCGTGTGCTGGTTGGCATAAGTCAGATAGACCTGAATATTGTTGACATCCGGATACCAAGTCTGTAGGTACTCTTCGGCAAGGGTATCCCGGCCGGACATCTGGGCCTTGATCTCGTCGATGGCAGAAACAATGGAAATATCCAGTGTAATCTTGGCGGCGACGCGGGAAAGAGGGGCTAGGACATTGGCAGTCGTCGAATTCTCAGACAGGGAGAAGGACGGGAGCGGTGCCGTGCTGGAGGCCATGACGAAATTGTCCTGTGCCTTAAATTTCCCGTCTGTACCGAGGAGATCCAGCGTGGTGGAAACCTGAAGTTGCTTGAGTTCACCGAGTGTCAGGGCAGCCAGCGATGCATGCGTATTACTGGCTGGCAGATTCGCCAGCAGGAAAACGTAGCCGGTAAACGTTTTGGTCGAAGGATCGATATAGTCCTCCATATCTACCGAAGCAACCAAGGTCGGCTCGGTTACAGAAATGTCTTCGTAAGAAGTGATGCCATCCAGTACCGCCGTTGCATTGTCGCTTGTGCTCTTGAAGATGAACCAGTCGACACGGGTCAGCGTATTCTCATGGAGCGATTCAACTCCTTCGATCGTGGCCTTGGTAGCGGGGTCCTGGCAACGGACCGAGAGGTCCAGACTGTACTTTCCCCTGGAGGCTTTTACACCCGGTTCCAGCAACTCCACACAGGCAGCCGCCAGTGCGGCGATTAGAAAGAAAGCGATAACGATAGTATTCTTTTTCATAATCTTGACAAGGGGCTTCTAGTTGTTGCTTGGAAGTGTAAAACGCCAGTAGCTGTAGCGGCCGTCGCCATGGACATCCTGAAATTCGGAATCCGCGTTATACGGGTCGTCAAAAGATCTTTGCGCGCTGAAGAAACACTTCATGATCATGGCGTAGGACACGCCGGCATTCGGGTCGAAGTTTTCGGAAGGGAAGATGTGGATTTCGACTTCGGTTCCCATGATCTGCCCCATCAATTCATCACTGTAGACGCCTTCTCCCAAATGGTACTTTATGTCGAAATACTGTAAACTTCCTTCACCGATTCCTTCGGGGGCCAACATCCAATAGCCACCGATGGGGGAGGACGGCATGAATTTTACGACGAAATGCGGATTTTCCACGGACATGTCCAGTGTCCGGATCTGGTAGTAGCGGGCGTAATAGGAAGGGTCCGTCACCGGAACATCATTTGGCATTTCGTGGTTACCGGTCTCGGTCATACCAGAAATCAAAACATTACGTCCCCCTTCATCCTGATAACTCCGGAAGCCAACCTGATTCACAAACGATGTTCTCTTTTCAACAAGCGTCCAGTCGTTCACGTCAGTCTTGATATTCAGCTGCCATACGTCTCCCTCCATGGCCAGGCCCGTGATGCGGGCTTTGTGGAAGGCGGGGAAGGGAATCGGATCCCCGTTGTTGTAGTCCAACTTCAGGCTCTTGGTCTTGTTGTTGCCGTAGTTGACCGTGAGGGTCAGGTTGGTGATATTCGCGCTTTTGGCCGGAGGAAGCGTCAGGATGGTGAACTTCACGGAATCGGTGGGCGAAATCTTCGTCCCGGCAGGGAAATTCACTGTCACGGAGTGGGACAGGTTGCCGGTATGGTCGATACTCTCATAGGTAGGGCCTGTCGCGTCAAAGGTATAGTCCTGGCCGTTTCGCAGTTTGTAGCTGAACTTGTAGTCGCCGGTCAAGGGCTCGTCGCTTGTTCCGTTAGAAAGCGTGAGGGAGTTAAGGGTAATCTCGTTCTGCTGACTACCTAATACAATGTAGAATGAATTGAAGATGGGGTAGAAGTCGAGGTCCACATACGGCTTTTCCTTCCACGCCTCGGAGCCGGTCGCGTCTTTGGTAAACTTGGAAGGCCGGGACACCATGTAAGCATGCTTCATATAGCTGTCGACCGTGGAGCTGTTCGTGGGGGTTCCCACGCCGCCCGACCAACTGAGATCCGGAGCCGGGATGGAAAGATCGACAAAGCCCGTGATCAAGCCGCCGTTTTTCACGGCGTCACGCGGGGGATAAATACCATAGACCGTCACAAGGCTTGTCGGGTCGTTTACCCAGATGAGACCGTAGTTCTGGTGGTTCTCCGGAATCTTGAGCGTCGCTTCGCTGTAACGGTTTCCGTCGGTGGATACCTGGTCGATCGTGTAGTCGAAAAACTCTTTTCCGTCACTCGTCGCCACGAGGCTTGCATCCGTGCTATAGAGGCGGAGCGAGTCGCCCTGTTTCCAGTCGATCCGTTCGTAGCGGGCGCCGTTATCGGTGTAAATGGCCCCGGAGTACTCGGTCTTGGTCGCAGCACCTCTGCGCGAGGAGACCTTGACGCGGATGCTCTCGCCCTTCTTGACATTGAAGTCAAGCGGCTCCTGGCAACCTGCCAGCATGACCATCAAGCCGGCAAGTATGATCGTTAGAATGGTTGTCGTTCTTTTCATCATGATTGCCCTCCTACTGCCACTGGTGGTTGAAACCATCATTATTGTTGGAAAAATCATAATTGTAGTCGTCGACCTGCTGTCCGACCGAACGGATGTTGGCGTTCTCGAGCGACCCCGACAGAATCTCGCCCTGCATCGCCAGCGTGACGATCCGCCGGATCGCAGGGGAAACGTAAGAATAGCGCTGTTTCATACTCTATATGAAAAATTTCTTATTTGTCTTTTTCGTCACAGTAAAAATCTCTTGCGGAGAGATTAGTTTTCTTAAAAATCAGTATTTTTGCACATAGATATGGAATTTATTAGCATGAGAATATGAATGCGTATTTAAACAAACGATTCCAATTGGACGATTATATGACTGTGCTAATAACCGAATTAGACCGCGAACAGCGCTATTCTACCAGCCAGAATTACCGCCGGACACGGGATAGTTTCATGAAGTTTCGGCACGGAGAGCCCATTTTCGTGGATGCGCTGACTGCAGAGGAGATCCTGCGTTACAACCGTTACCTGCAGGAAAACGGATTGCAGCGCAATACCATCTCTTTCTACAACCGTATCCTGCGTTCTGTCTATAACCAAGCTGCAAAGCAAGGGTACGCGCCTGAAAGCAACCCTTTCGAAAACGTCTATACAGGCGTGGATGTCACGCGTAAGCGGGCGCTCCCGGTCCCGCTGCTGCACCAGATTGCGGTCCTGCCAATTTCCGATCCGGAAATGGCCCTGGCGCGCGACCTGTTCCTCTTCAGTTTCATGGCACGCGGCATGAGTTTCGTGGATATGGCTTACCTCACGCGCCAGAACCTGCAGTCGGGCTTCCTCCACTATGTGCGCCGGAAGACCGGGCAGGCGCTCAGCGTGCGGATTGAGCCCTGGATGCAAGAGATTCTGGACAAGTACCGTCCCATGTGCAACGCGCCGTATCTGCTGCCCATCTTGCACACGCTCGACGCAAAGGAGGCCTTCAAGGAGTACACGGCCGCCCTGGGCCGGCACGACCGGATGCTGCACTTGCTCGGCGAGCAGATTGGTGCCGATTTCCCGCTCAGTTCCTACTGCGCACGGCATTCCTGGGCCACGATCGCGCGCGATTTGCAGGTCCCGCTTTCCGTGATTAGTTCCGGCATGGGGCACACTTCGGAAAAGACCACGCGCATCTATCTGGCCTCCCTTGACAATTCCCTCGTGGACCGCGCCAACCGACAGATTTGGGACCAGGTAGTCCAAACTGGTTCAGCACTTTGATTGTCATGGCGTTGTCCAATCCTAAAAAATTGAAAGAAAGTTTAAAAAAACTATGCAGTTTTAAAAAATTGAAATACCTTTGCGATTTGGTATAGAATCTCTCCGCAAGAGATTTTTAATAATAACGGCGCATTAAATGATAAATCGTCATATCAATAATATGAAACAGAAATTTCACTATGATTCCCCTGCGATCCGGCGGATTGTCACGCTGGCGATGCAGGGCGAGATTCTGTCCGGATCGGTTAAAGATCATTCGCGCGTCACAACGATGGGCCAGCAGGTGGACGATTATAATTTCAGCCCCGACAACGACGGCGGCTTCAACCATCAGTGGCAATAGGAGGACGATCAAGATGAAAAGAACAACTACGATTATGATGTTGCTTGCCGGCGTGATGGTTGTGCTGGCAGGCTGCCAGGAGCCGTTGGACACGACGAAAGGCAGTGGGATGAAGATTAAGATCTCTTCGATGAGCAGCGACCTTTCGACCAAGACCGCATACTCTGGAGCGATAACAAACGGCCGGGAGCGCATCGACTGGAAGGCGGGAGACAAGGTCCGTATTTTCAGCGAGGATATCAGCCAGGTTGCCAATGCAACGGGAGTCAATGCTAGCGGTGGTTACATCTATGCCCAAGGCGAGGCAAAGTATTATCACGATTATACAATCTCCAGCAACGGCACTGCCCGCGATGGATACAAGAGTGATTCTTCGTTGAAAGATGAAGGAGAAGGCGTAGGCCTCGTTTGGGTGAACGATCCGACGGCTACGGCCACAGTCTATGGCATCTATCCCACCGGAGAAAGCATCCGGACGACCTCCGACGACAGGCTCCGTGGTTTCAGCGGTCTGACAATCACGTCCCCTGCGCTGACCTGGTCCACGCGGTCAACGACCGCGACCGTGGGCGGCAACTCCGTCGCTCGGACGGCCAAAATCGGCACGCCCACCGACACCTACATGCAGTCGGCCTATATGGTAGCGGCGCCCACCAAGTTCGTGAACCAGAAAGATGAGGATACCGGGTTTTCTTTCCCGACGGTCAATCTGGAGTTCTATCCGATTTTCAATGCGTTCGAGTTCGAACTGTATGGGGAAAAAGACAACCCCATCACGGTCAACTCCCTGACACTCTCCTCCACCACCTCTTATTTGACGGGAGACTATGCTTTCGATTACCGAAACAGGAACGATGTAACGAACATCTATTGGAACAACGGCCCGCTCGTGGGCGGCGTCGACCTGAACTCCGGTGAGGCAGCGGGCAGGAGCAAGGAAGTGACCGTGAGTTTCCCCAGTGGGACGGTCATTTCCGCCAACGACACGGTGCGTTTCACGATCCTGACCCTTCCGCCGGCCGACGGCAGTCCGCTGACCAACCTGACCCTGACGGTCAACTACGGCAACAGTGGCAACACCAAGACCAAGAGCCTCAAGTTGAACAACCAGGTGACCAGTACCAATACGGAGGGTACTCCCATTCAATTCCCCGCCTTCCACAAAGCCCGCATCAAGGGCCTGGCCATGGAGGGAGACGTATGGCAACTGAATATCAGGACGGATGTGAACGACTGGACGCTCGTATCAAAGGAAACATCATTTATTAATCAGGTTGGCTTCCGGAGTTATCAGACGACAGACGGTGCACGTAATGTTCTGATTTCTGGTATGACCGAGACCGGTAACCACGAAATGCCAAATGATGTTCCGGTGACGGACCCTTCCTATTACGCCCGCTACTACCAGATCCGGACACTGGACATGTCCGTGGACGACCCGCATTTCGTCGTAAAATTCATGCCGACCTCCCCCATCGGCGGCTATTGGATGTTGTCCCCCGAAGGAATCGGTGAAGGAAGTTTACAGTATTTCGACATAAAGTACCATTTGGGAGAAGGCGTTTACAGTGATGAATTGATGGGGCAGATCATGGGAACCGAAGTCGAAATCCACATCTTCCCTTCCGAAAATTTCGACCCGAATGCCGGCGTGTCCTACGCCATGATCATGAAGTGTTTCTTCAGCGCGCAAAGATCTTTTGACGACCCGTATAACGCGGATTCCGAATTCCAGGATATCCACGGCGACGGCCGCTACAGCTACTGGCGCTTTACACTTCCAAGTAATAACTAGAAGCAGTTTGTCAAGCATATGAAGAAGATTTCTCTGTATATTGTCCTTTTCGGTTTTGTTGCACTTATTGCTGCATGCGTCCAGCCGCTGGATCCGGGTTTAAAAGAACAGCCTGGCAAATATACGCTCAATCTCTCGGTCCGTTGTGTGGATCCGGCGACGAAGGCTGGGATTCCGGGCGTTGAAACCCTTCACGAAAATACGATTACGACGCTGGACTGGTTTATCTTCACGTCGAATGGGAACGATGCCAGGGCTATTTTGCATGATCGCAGTTCTTACACTAACAAAGCTAATGTCACAGAGCCCTTTACGGTAACATCTCAAGATATGGAGCCGTATATCGATCCCTCAACCAAGACGCTTACGGGATATGTCTACATATTGGCGAACCTGCCTGCGACCTTTACCCATGCCGCGCTGGCTGCGAAAACCTTGGGCGAACTCAAGCAACTTGAAGTCTCCACTACGCTGGATATCCTTGATTCAAACGGGAAATTCAAGGCGCAGGACAATTTTGTCATGGCTTCCAGCACGGCACCGCTCCCGTCCTTCTCCCTGTCTGAGAATTCAACGACTGCCACTGTCCTAGCCCCTCTTTCCCGCGTCGCCGCCAAGATTACACTGGATATTTCCATCGTTTCGGCCATCGACGAGATTAAGGTCCAAATGGCCGGCCGAGATATCATCGGCGAAGAATATCTACAGACTTGGTATCCGGATGTCAATAACATCCAGGTCTATCTGTCTTATGCCAATCAACACACGACGATTGACCGGACCTTGTACGGTACTAAACCGTTTTCGTACCAAGACGCTTATTTCTTCACCTACAATCGTTACGGCTTCACGCCGTCCATCTCAACACAGGACGGTAAATGGGTCGTAGCAGGAACGCCCTTCTATTCCTACCCGATGAAATGGACGAACAACGATGCGCATGCGCCCTTTATCAAGATCATCCTCCCATGGCGTCCCTATAAAGAAACGCCAACCTATGAGAACTATCAGTACATTACTCATGATCAGGGGGGAACGCATATTGGAAAAAAACTGATATCTGCTACGCGGGATCACATTGACGACACTTCGGCAGCGACCCAGGAGTTTTTCTATAAAATCAACCTCCCGTTGGAAGACAACACCCTGTCGAGTAACACCTGGTACAAGATTTCACTCGATGTGGCCATCCTGGGCGGCAAGACCGATGACGTCAGCATGGAGCTGGCCGGGAAATATTACGTGGTAGATTGGAACAACCCCACGTTCCAGGCTGGTGGCGAACTCTCACAAGGCAACTACCTGAGCCTTGCCACCCCGCGCGACACCTTTTATATTTATGGTGGCAACTCCATTGAAATCCCGGTCAATTCAAGCCACGACCTGGAAGTGGTCAATCCTACTTCGACCTACTTTAATTATAGAAATGCGACCCCGACCTCGGGCAGTTTGACCTACAGTACGACCTCATCAAGTGGAGCCAACTACATGATCACTCCTGACGGACGGTCCTCTGTAACTTTGACCCACGAAGTCGTTTCCGACCTGGACAATGTGAGTAGCCGTGACGTTTCGGCCATCACCTATAAGTTCCGCATCCGACATAAGAACAACGTGTCGTCGCTTTACAAGGACGTTACAGTTATCCAATATCCACCTATCTACATCGAGTCCCTTGAAGCAGGAGATGCTTTTTTGGACGGATATCAGGGGGAGAATTGGGTGGGTGGTAGTACTTATCCTGATACCTATGGCTACCTAAGTACCTCCAATATCGGTTCAACGACTATCTATCATGTTCACGTCTCGGCATTCAACGGAAACGCAAAATACTATACACCAACGAGGCGGGGTCAGCCGGATGTCCAGTATGAATACATTATTACAGATCCACGGGTAAATGCCGGATGGGGTGCTGGAGACATCGTTGCATATAGGCTGAATCCTAACAATACTGCTACGACCAACTGGCCGGAAACGACCGTTCAGAATATGATGAAAGGCAATCCGACACCGAATTATATCGCTCCTTCCTTCATTGTTTCATCCAGATATGGAAGACCCGGGAATAGTAGTGCCCAATTGAGGGACAAGGAGCAGGCCGAAAAGCGTTGTGCAACATACCAGGAAGCTGGATATCCGGCCGGGAGATGGCGTCTTCCGACGGAAGCGGAAGTGTATTTTCTTTATAAACTCCAAGACAATAAATTGATTACCGATTTGTATTCCGCTGACAGCAATAGTTATGGTTATATGGCATCCAGCGGATATACGTTTGGCCGAGGCGGTGTCTTGGATTTCAGCATACCTAGCCAAGTCGCCGTAAATGGGTCTTACGCAATCTCCCTCCGTTGTGTTTACGATACATGGTATTGGGGAGACAAACCCGACATACGCGACACTTATCATCCCGGTCCCACATTCTACAATAACTGAGCATTATGAAGAAGATATTCCATATCGTCCTGGTGGCTGCCCTTTTATTGGGCGCTTATTCCTGCACCAATCTGCTTGATCCTAGCCTTCGGGGACTCGGACGGGATCAGCAAGTTCCGGAAGATGCAAAAGTAACCGTCTATTTCGGCGTGCCGGAAGAAGTGACTACAAAAGCGGATATGGCCGCGCAGCCGAGCATTTCGACCATGCATGTCTTCGTTTTCAACAAGATTGGCGTCTTGATTGAAACGGCAGTTGCCAAACAACTGGGATCCGTAACCACCAATGGAACAGCAGGGGCCAAGCATTGGGCAGTGGATCTCCAAATGGGCGCGGCAGAACGTCACCTCCACTTCATTGCCGACCTGCCGTCAGACTTTGAAATCCCCAAGACAGGATCCGAAGTCGCTCTCATCCAGTCGATTACAACAAAAACACCTGCCGCCGCCTATTGGCAGCGAATCGTGCTTGAGAACGGAATTGATGCCTACAAATATGATGGGAGCGGCCAATACTCATACGTAGATCCGAATACTGGGGAAAGCCACACGGTTGCAGTGCCGGGAACTGTCTCAGGAGAGACTTATTCATACGAAGACACAGAGGCTGGCGAGACCATTACAATCACCGTCAA
Organism: Paludibacteraceae bacterium; assembly: GCA_017509715.1. Taxonomy (GTDB): domain Bacteria; phylum Bacteroidota; class Bacteroidia; order Bacteroidales; family Paludibacteraceae; genus Colicola. The sequence continues at coordinate 11,382 of JAFWOU010000025.1, forward strand.
CAAAGGTGACTACATCAACACCAGCGGCAAAAAGGTATTGGATGCAAAAGGACTATATGCGTCCGAATCCTTGTCCAGACAATTGACGCTGATTCCGATGATCCGCAATTTTGCCCGGATTCAACTTACGAGTTCCATGTCCGGTTTCACGATTGTCCAGGCAGCGTTGATCAATACGCCGAAGGAAGGATTC
>JAFWOU010000026.1 GCA_017509715.1 Paludibacteraceae bacterium
ATCCAACGAGATATACAACGCTTTGCTCAAGTCCGGATAGTGCTCTTTGATGTATTGTAGCAACATGGTCGTTTTACCCGTACCACGCGCTCCACGAATACAGATTAGACGCGCATCCCAGTTGATTTGATGGTACAGATACCTCTTGTGCGTTTGCGTTGTCTCGTTTACACGACGCTGATAGTCATTTTGCAGCTGTCTGAATTGAATTTCCTGTAACATAATAGTGTGTGTTTATCAAAAATCGCTGCAAAGGTACAACTTTTATTTTGAAAAAGCAAATTTTCAAGTGAATTTTTATTCTCAAAAAGTAATTTTTGCATAAATATTCACTTTTTCAAAAGTAAATCAGTAATCCAATATGTCAAAGATCGTTATGTTGTCGGCTCTTGGCTGAGCCGGGAATAACAATATAAATAGTGAAAATGAACAACTAAAATAACAAACAATATGAGAAATTTTAACTTTTTATCAAAATCAAGCAGTCAGTCTTGTGGTCACAGTAGCGTGACGTTGGCTTCGACTGTCGGGTCACTGTCGGGTCACCGTCGGGGGGCTATGCTAAAACATGTGGCATTTTTGCTCCTTTTCCTGTTCTCATTTGGCGTTGGGAATGCATGGGGAGCAGATCCAAGTGTTACCATTTCTGTTTCAGCAGACACATGGAATCAGGAAGGAGCTGCTAGTCCGGGAGCTGCAACCTCGATTACAAAAGATGGTATTACAGTCGCATCTACAAATGGTTATTACACTTCAGCCCATATACGTGAATTTTCTGGTAGTGTGATTACAATATCCTCAACTGCAGGAAACATCAAGAGTATCGCCTTCACTTGTACTGCGCAGAATAATAATGATAGAGGTCCTGGCAAATTAGCAAAAAACAATGCTAGCGATGCTGGTAGTTATTCTTATAGCGGATATGTAGGTACCTGGTCTTTTGGTAATACTACCTCGAATGTATCTACCGTTGTTTTGAAGGCAACAGCTCAGTGTCGTTGGACGCAAGTAGTCGTTACATATGTTGGCTCTTCTAAACAAAATTTGAATCTGGGTTTGTCGTATTCTCCGAATCCGATTATTTTGGGAGAAAACAATTCTTCTTCACCAACTTTAACAGGAAACAGTGGTAGCGGAACAGTAACTTATTCATTGGAAGATGTGTCTCCTTCAGGTTGTGTAACCATCAATTCCTCAACGGGAGATCTCACTCCCGTAAAAGTCGGAACAGCAACGGTTAGAGCAAGCGTTGATGAAACATCTTCATATAATGCAGGTTCCCAGACTTGTGAAATTTCTATTGTAAAAAAATATACTGTAACTTTCCATAATGCAGGAGGTAGCACTCCCAGCCCTGTAACACAGTCAACAGCAGGTTCATCTGTAAGTATTCCATCTGCTACAGCGTGTGATGGTTGGACATTTGTAGGTTGGAAAGTTGGAAGCGAACAAAGCGAAGTAACTTCTAATCCTACAGGTAGTGGTACATGGATTACAAGTAATTCTTGGCCGATGAATTACATTCCGACAGACAATATAGATGTATATGCCGTGTTTAGTCAAACAAGCGGTGGGAGTACTCCGGTAGTAGATCAGATGACTCCAAGCGCAATCAGCAATCCGAGTTCATATACCGATTGGAGTGATAAATCTTTAACTTCTAATGCTGTCTATGCCGGTCAAACTTCAGGTAGTAATTCCTATCTTCAGATGAGATCTAAAAACAGCAACTCAGGTATTGTTATGACAACTTCTGGAGGTAATGTTACCAAGGTCGCTGTGACATGGAATTCTACAACAGCAAATGGTCGTACACTGAATGTTTATGGCAAGAATACAGCATATGAAGATGCTAGTGATTTGTATGATAGTCAAAAACAAGGAACGCTTGTCGGCTCTATTGTATATGGTACAAGCACAGAATTGACCATTTCAGGCGATTATGCTTATATTGGTGTTCGCTCTAGTGCAGATGCTTTGTATCTTGATCAAATAGATTTTACTATCGGTGGAGGCGGTACTACCACTTGGACGAGTTCGCCTGACTGTAGCGAGCCTTCTGAACCGGCTGTCACAGCAACTCCGAATTCGCTGACGGGATTGAATTATATCTTAAATGCAGGTTCGAGTGCCGCACAATCATTCTCTATTAGCGGAACAAATCTTACAAATGGAAGTTTAACTATTAGTGCTCCCACTGATTACGAGGTAAGCAAGACCAGCGCAACTTCCGGTTTCGGAAACAGCGTATCAGTTAGTGCTAATGGTACACTTACCGCAACCAACATTTGGGTGCGTTTGAAAGCAGGAAAAGCTGTTGGCAACTACAATAACGAGACAGTAAGCATTAACGGTTGTGGATTAGCTTCGGCTGTTAATGTAACCGTCAGCGGTTCGGTACTTAAGCCGACGATTGTTGCAGACCCGACCAGCATAAGTGACTGGAGCACGCAGACAGGTAGTGCGCCAAGTCCGGAAACAAAAACGATTACGGTAACAGGTAGCAACCTGAAAGCCGATATCTCCGCAACGCTTACAGCCGGCAGCGACTATTTCACTATCACGCCTTCCGGTTTAACACAATCAGCAGGATCGGTAAATGGTTCGGTGGTAATTGGTGTTAAGGAAGCCGCGTACGCTTCTACCGGCACACCTTCTGGCACTTTGCGTTTGAGCACGACAGACGGTGACAATGTAGATGTAACTATCTCGCTGACTGTTGCAGATGATCCAAGAGAACAATTCACGTTGCTGACAAGTAGTAATTTGAGTCAATTGGGAGACGATGCAAGATTAGTACTGGTATATGATGGGTTACTAAATCATTATGCAGCAAAAGCTGGTTATATTTCATCCAATGGTTATGACGAGGTAACGGAGGATGCAGAAAATGAATTTGAGATAAGCGGCAATACTCTCTATGCAGAAGAAGAAAACCACTTGCTTATCCTTACTCTTGGAGAAATGGAGAACGGCTTCTCGTTATACGACGGAAATAAATATTTAAGTAATGGCACTTCTAATAAAATTGGTAATAGTGACGATGCTGTTGCTTGGACAATTGCAGTAGATGACGATAGTTATGATGCTATTATTACCTGTACAACTGGTCAAAAACAATTAATCAAATATAATACGAACGTTACTAGTGCTTACTTTAGAGCTTATAATGCAGATGCAGGAAATACAGCCTATATCAAAGCTTACTTCAAAGCTTCGACTACGCCGAAAGTGAATATCAGCGGAACGTTGGATGCATTCACGTATATGCGTGACAATGGTCCGTCAGCGGCTCAGTTGTTCAAGGTAAGAGGAAACAACTTAAGTGAGAACTTGGTTGTTACCGCTCCGACTAATTATGAAGTATGCAAAACAGAAAACGGCACGTATGAGGCTTCGGTTGCATTTACTCCGAGCGAAGGTAGTGTTGCCGAGAGTAATGTCTATATCCGTTTGAAATCCGGTTTGGCTATTAACTCTTACAACGGCGATATTACCGTTAGCTCGACGGGCGCTACTAATGCTACAAAAGCGGTTACGGGTAGTGTGACTACTCCGGTTTATACGGTAACGCTGAACACCAACGGGGGAACGATTGAAGATGGTCATGATGTTACTTCTTACACAGAAGGTGTAGGTGCTACATTGCCTACGGCAGAATATATCAGCAAGTCCGGTTTCAGTTTCGAAGGTTGGTTTGACAATAATGGTCTGTCAGGCAGTGCCGTAACCACTATTGCTACTAATGCTACCGGAGCTAAAACGTATTGGGCCAAATGGACCGAGCTGCCGGGATATGATATTACTTGGTATGTAGATGGAGAAGCATACACAGTAGGAACCCCAAGTATTCGCGTCACTTCCGGTGGCAGTATCACGACACTGCCTTCTACTCCGACCAGTTTGGATATCACAAGTAAGACCTTTGTGGGTTGGACGACTGCTCCGGTTAACGAGAAGCAAGCAAATGTTCCTACGCCATTATACACTGCAGCTAATCAGATTCCGGGAAATATCACCGAAAATAAAATTTTCTATGCTGTTTTTGCACAAGAGGTGCTTAGTGGTACGTTTACAAAGGTAACGGACGCTTCTACGTTAGCGGCTGGAGATCGGCTGTTGATAGCATACACTTCCGGACCTACAGCTGCAGGTGCATTAAGTAGTGGCTACCTCACAAGCGAAAGTGTTACTATTTCAAATAATAACATTACCAACAAGGGTAATGCAGTAGTATATGTTTTAGGTGGTACTTCTGGAGCATGGACATTTACATCCACATCCGAGGCAGGCACCTTGGGATGTACCGGAACAACCAACACTAGTCTTTCCTTGTCGGAAGGAACGGGGACTTGGACAATTACAATAAACAATAATGGAAATGCCACAATAACCAATACTCAATATACAGGCAGATACATTCGATATAATACTAACTCCCCACGATATAGTTCCTATGCGTCCAACACTCAAAACACTACTCAACCTCAACTCTATCGTGAGGGTACTACGCGGACCAATTACACAACGAAGTTTGTGAAGCCGGTTGTAGTAACAGGTGTGACGCTGAATAAGGATGCAACGACACTGGCAATAGGTGCTACGGAGACCTTGACGGCTACGGTTGCTCCGGCAAATGCAACGAACAAGAATATCTCTTGGACTACGAGTGCCGAAGGTGTTGCTACAGTAACGTCTGCAGGTGTGGTAACGGCAGTTGCAGCAGGTGAGGCAACAATCACGGTCACTACAGAAGACGGAAGTTTCACAGATGAATGTGTTGTTACGGTTCTTCCTACGGTAGAGACTCCGACCTTCAGTCCGGCAGCAGGAGCCATCAACAAGGGTTCGAAAGTGACGATCAGTTGTGCTACGGAAGGTGCATCTATCCTGTATAGTCTGGATAATGGTGATAATTGGTCGGCATATCCGGAAGGCGGTGTAACCATCAATGCTAACTGCACGTTGAAAGCAAAAGCAACGAAAGCGAACTATACCACTTCGGCAGTAGCAGAAGCTGCTTATACCATTATCAAGGCTGAGCAGACTGTTTCGTTTGCCGAGAGTGCTATCTCATTCCGTCTCGAATCGGATGAGTACAACGCATTTACCGGTCAAACGGCAAGCAGCACATATGGAAGCGCAGTGATTACTTACGCAAGCAGCAACACCAGTGTTGCAGAGGTTAATACCAATACTGGCGCAGTAACCCTGAAAGATGTCAAGGGAACAACGACGATTACGGCAACCGCAGCAGAGGACGATGATTACGCAAGCGCTCAAGCTACTTATACAATTACAGTTCTGCGTGCTGGTGTAACGCGTACGGGAGACTTCGTGCTGGTAACGGACGCAAGTCAATTGGCAGATGGAGATTATATCTTGATAGCAGGTCCTGTTGGTTATGAAGGAAGTACGCCGATACTTAAATCTCTGTCAACCTCTAGTGCCCAAACTTATCAAAATAAGACTGTTGCTAATGATGAAATCATGTATGAGCAGTTCTTAACTGAGGGCAATGAAGCCAAGATCATTACCTTAGAAAAGGATGGAAACAACTTCGCATTTAATTACGGAACAGATGCAGATTTGTATATCTCAGCAGGTAGTACAACTTCTGCTCATGATTTATCGTCAGCAACATCTGTTACTAATAATGAGAAATGGACTATAAATATTGATGCAACCACTCGTGTTGCGACTGTCCAGAATGTTGGAAATACGACCGCAGGTAAATTGTTGTGCAATAGTAGCAACTCTCAATTTAGAGCATATACAACTAACTCAACCTCAGGTACGCTTTATCTCTACAAACAGAAAGATAAGAACAAGCAGAAGCAGACTTTGAGTTTTGCAACTCCTTCTTATGAGTTCCCGTTGAACGAGAGTGCTTACACGAGTTTTGCTCATCAGACAGTAAGCGGTGCACATACAGCAGTCACTTACACGTCGAACAATGATGCGGTTGCTGTTATCAATAACAACACCGTTGTACTTAACGGCGGCGTGGGTACGGCTACTATTACGGCTACGGCTGCCGAGAGTGAGGATTACGAGCATGCATCGGCTACTTATACGATTACGGTAACGGCTGCTTTGAATACGGTTACGTTCCATTACTACAAGCCCGCAGATGCAACGGCAGACCAAACAGCACTTAAAGAGGAGTCTTCGGGTGCGGGTATTATCGTTCCGGCTAAACCGGCTAACGTAGGTGAATATACGTTCTTAGGATGGGCACCGGCTACATTGGTTGAGACGCAAACAACTCCGGATAACATCGTTGCTGCTCTGCAAGCAGGGGCAACGTATCATCCCTACGCTGATGGTGAAGAATACTATGCTATCTATCGCCGTTTGGAGAATAGCGATGGACGCTTCTATTTGAAGCACAATTCATATTATGCTCAAGCTCCAGCAAGTAGCACATCTACCAATTTACAAAACACAAACAAACTTTCAGAGGCTGCTGTGTTCGGAATTGATGGAGATAAATTCTACTATTATGAAGGCAGCACAAAACGATATATTTCAAGTGTGGTTACTTCGGGAAGCACTGCAGAAAAACGTGTGTTATCGTTTACCACCGATATTGATGATGCAAAAGCGTGGAGTATTGTAGAGACAGCTACAAACATTACATTACAATCCTCCTTTAACAACTTGTATCTATACCATAATGGAAATTTGTGGGCAGCATATGCATCACTAACAGAAAGTGAAACGGTAACCAAAGACTTAACGAAGGTTTATTTGGCGAAGGTTTATTACACCTCAACTCCGAATAAGATGGTATCGCCTGTACTGACTTGGGCACAAGGCAATGAGACCCATGTAATGGAAATCGATGAAACCTATGACAATGCCGCAACTGCAACCGTCGGCGGTGAACCGGTAAGCGTAACCTACTCTTCCTCGGATGAGACCAAAGCAACTGTCAACGAGGCTGGTGTTGTAACGGCTCATTTGGGTGGTCTGGTAACGATTACAGCTACTGTAGCAGAGAATCCGGGCGTAAGCCGTGCATTGGTTGAGACGTACCAAGTAAGCATCACCAAGAAAGTGCCGGTGATTACTTTCGATGATGAAGCTAATTATCAGGTTTACGTAGGTGAAGCATACAAACGCGTTTTGGCAGACAATGTAAGTGTAACGACGGATGGTGCTGTTACTTACACGTTAAGCAATAATGCCACTGCATCTGACTATGCTTCGATTAACACGACTACGGGTGAAGTCACCGGTTTGACCAGTGGCGGTTCTGTGATCCAATACCTGTACGTTCATACGGAAGAAACAGACATGTATCAAGCCGGTGAGGCTAATCATCAGTTCCAAGTATTGGCACTGAAGAACCAACCGCTTGCATTTGGTCAGAATGCATATGTATTTGACATGAACGAAAGCGTTGACGCATTTGTGAACACACTGAGCGGCGCTTATACAACAGTTGCCTATACTTCAAACAACACCGATGTTGCAGAAGTAGATAGCGAAAGCGGCGAAGTAACCGTACACACGAATGTTTGCGGAACAGCAACCATTACCGCTACAGCAGCAGAAGGTCAAGCCGGTGATAATATCTATCGTGAGGTGGCACAAACATACACTATTACCGTTAATTATCCGAAACCGGTATTCTCAATGGAGACCAGCGAGATTAAAGCTCCGGTTAGCTTGTCTATCGCCGGTTATGATAACGAGACGAAGTTGTACTACACTGATGGCGAAGGCGATCCGAACACCCTGTACAGTGAGCCGCTTGCTATTAGTGAAACCAAGACTATCCGCGCAAAAGCTACGAGCGCAGACGGTTCTCTCGTCAGCCCGATTGCAACAGTTACATTGACAAAGGTTGTTCCTGTTGTAAATGGAGCACAAGATGGCGGAACGATTACGTTGAGCTCAGATGACAATTCGCTGATTACATATATCATTCTTAATCAGAATGGCGCAACTGTAGCTGAAGGATCAAATGTCGCTTCGCCGGTGGTATTCAATACAGAGTTGTCCGGTACCTATACGGTAGAAGCAACTGCTACATGGGATGTAGAGAACGGATTTACGGGTGCGGCATATGAGAATGACTTTGTAATCAAGGGTAAAGGCCACCTGCCGATTAACTATACAGGAAACGGTAGCGGATTGGATGCAGAGCCCTGGGCAACGAAGGTTGGAACTTTGGGCGACTATAATAGTGATCCGAAGATTCAATTCAAGAATGAAGGTTGTGGTTTGATTGCTGCCTTTGTTGAGAAGCCAGTACAGTTGTCGTATCAGATTAAGCATAATCGCTCAAATACCAATACATGGGAAGCTGCTAACAATGTATATAAAGTACAATGGTCAGCTGATGGCGATAACTATTATGACATTAAAGTTTATAATAGTAGTAATCCGATGAGTAATGAAATTACGGAAGAGCAATTTGACTTGGATGCATCTGCTCGCTATGTTAAATGGGTTTATACTACTAAGAATGCTAATATAGGCGGTAACGTAGCTTTGGGTAATATCCAGATTACGTGCGAGGCTATCGTTATTGACGGTGTCAATATGGTAGATATTCCCGAAAATTACGACGGTGATGTTATTGTAGAAAATGGCGTAACTTGGGAACCGGAAGAAAATGAAGTAACGGAAATCAACAATCTGTGGATCAAGCAAGGTGCTGTAGTGGATGTAACCGATGCAATGTTGAGTGTAAATGATGTCATTCTCGAGTCTCAGGAAGGTTACTCCGGACAGATTCTTGAAGCAGATAACTTCGAAGCAACCGGCAACGCATACTACGATCTGACGCTGAACACCAGCGGAACGATGGATAACAGCAAGTGGTACGCATTTGCAGTACCGTTCCAGGTTGATGCAGCAACGGGTATTCAACGTCTGAGCAATGACGGTGTAGCTTCGCCGGCTCAGTTCAACGGACACTATGTACTGCTGAAGTATAATAGCGCTGCTTATGCGAGTGCCGGTGAAGGATGGGAATATATGACTGCAGGCGAGACGCTGATGCCGGGCAAGTTCTACATGATTGCACTCAACAGCAACGCATACAACCGTGTACGTATGACCAAGAAAGCTGGTGCAGCTGTGAATAACAAGGCTGACTTGACGTTGAGTATGGTTGGTACAGGTGTACACGCTAACTGGAATGCACTGGCTAACAACGCTCTTGCTTATGCTAATGTAAGTGCTACAGGCGATAATGCAGACTTGAAAGTACAGGTTTACAACTCGGCAACGGACAATTATACGCCGTATGCATATAACAAAGTGACCTTCACAGTTGGTACTCCGTTCTTCCTCCAAGCTGCTGAAGCAGGTACGATGAGCGTGAACATCGCAGCTTCTAACAATGAGACCGTTAAGGCTCCGCAACGTGAGGCTCAGGCTACGGAAGAGTTCCAGATTCGTTTGGGCGAGAACACCGAGAGCTACTATGACATCCTCTATGTAAGCGCAAGCGATGAGGCACTAAATGAGTACCAGATTGGTCATGACCTTGCAAAGGCAGGTGTCAGCACGAGTGTTCCGCAGATGTATGTTCCGGCATATGGAGCGAAGTTGTGCGACGCAGAGTTCCCGCTGGTGAACAACGAGGCTACCTTCCCGTTGACCTTCACCGCTCCGAATGCAGGTACATATCATATATATGTAGCCGAAGCGGCGCAAGACGCAGAACTCTATCTGCTGCAGAATAACAACATCGTTTGGAACCTGACCTTAAGTCCGTATGAGATTGCATTGCCGCAAGGCACAACGGAGGGTTACAGTCTGTTGCTGAAAGCGAAAGCTCCGAATACAGCTACCGGAGTGGATGAAGTACAAAGTGACAATGAACAATGTACAAAGGTTGTTATTGATGACCATGTATATATCCTCCGCGGAGGTAAGATGTATGGCGTAGATGGAAAGGAAGTAAGATAAAATAGCAAAAAGTACTACAAAAATTTGCGAGTATTGTACTTTCGAGGGCACCGGGGCGGTGCAAGACACCGCCTCACCTCGAAATTACGTTCGCAGTATCCTGCAAACAGCATCTAATTAGTTCAAAACTTATAAAAATGCAAGCAATTTCAAAATTTTGCTCTAATTATTTGCATATTTGATTATTTTGTAGTAACTTTGCAAACGATTTCAAAAGAATATGAAAAAGACTTATATACAACCGGGAATTGAGACAATGGTCCTGGCAGCAGGAGAGAACATGATGGTGGGAGATCCAGCATCGGGTGGTACATTCCCTAGCATACTACCGAGCAACCCTGCACCTAGAAAGAGAGATCAAGTGTTCTAATTTCGATTAGGGATTATCGATTTTCGAATTAGGGAATTAGAGAGAGAAAATGGAGCGTCCGATGGGCGCTCCGTTTTTTTAGAGGATAAAAGGGAACTATTTACAAAAAAATATTCACAAAATTTGCGAATATCAAAAAAAAGTAGTAACTTTGCAGCCGAAATCAAAAACAGTATGGATGTAGTATTTCAAAAAGACTATCTGAGCGAGCTCTACTATACCGGCAAAACGCGAGACAAACAACACCGCTATCAGCCGGAAGTAATCCGCAAATATGCGCGAGTAGTCGGGATATTGGAGGCCGTAGGTAGAATGGAAGATCTGTTCCGCTTCAATTCGCTGAATTTCGAAGCATTGGACAAAGAGAATTATTCCGTACGAATAGACTACCACTACCGCTTAGTCTTCCAAATGGAGGCAAAACCGGGAGAAATGCTATTGACCATCTGCAAATTAGAAGATATTACTAATCATTATAAAGCATAAGTTATGGTTACATTAGGTTACTCGTTCTATCCCGTACATCCGGGCGAAGTGATAAAAGATGAGATGGAGGCACGCCATATTTCGCAACGCGAGTTTGCAAGGCAAGTTAACATCTCGTATACCGTTCTGAATGAATTGCTGAACGGTAAGCGTTCTTTATCGCCGACAAATGCACTTATGTTTGAAGCCGCATTAGATATTCCGGCAGATGCATTGATGAATATCCAGACGAAATACACTATGCAAACGGCACGCCAAGATCGCAAGATAACTTCATGGCTCAAAAAAATCCCACGTGTAGCAGTGGTGCTATGAGGAGTGAAGAAGTAAAGGCTAAAGGTTACAGGTTATAGGTTATAGGTTACAGTAGAAAACGGAGCGTCCGATGGGCGCTCCGTTTTGTATATAATCAGAAATTCCCTATTTTATCTCTTTGCCGGAGATGGTGAGAGGGGAGAGGCGGAGGTACTTGTTGCGCTGGGGCTGGATGCGGCTGTCGTACCAGGGAAGGACGCGCAGGACAAGCGTCTCGCCTGCGGGAACGAGCAGGGGTTCCGTGAGGCGGACGCGGACCGTACGGTTCTTGGGCAGGGCCGTATTCTCGTAGAGCGTCGTCACATCGCGGAACATGTCGCCGAACCCGGCATTGATGTGGATATTCATACCGTCGCCGCCACAAGCGCGGACGTCAAGTTCGATCGACTCGATGACCAGCGCTTTCTTCTTAGGCGCCGAGAGGGTATACTCTACATAGCGGTTCGCCACCTCATCGATCTCGCCGGCAGGCCATGCTGCGTCAGGCGGCAGGTAGCCCTTCTTCGAGTTCAGCAGGTTGACCGAGTGCTTGGGATCGAGATGGAGCGAGAAATGCAGACCCGAAGCCGCAAAGGCTGCGGAACGGCCGGCATCCTCGATACGTGCAGAATAGGCCGCCAGTTGGTCCTCAGTAGGCTTGACGGTCCAGGAGGCCAGTTCTGACAGTTCGGGCGCATGGGCGATGAGGTCGTAGGCCAACATAGCTACCGCCATGCCGCCTTCGGCCGAGGTATGGGTCTTGTCGCCGCAGTTGAAGAAATGGGCCATGCAATAGTCGCGACCGAAATACTCGAAGGCCCGGCAGGTCTCGGTGGTCATATCCAGGAAGGGGACGTTGAGTTCCTGGGCTACCTCTTGCATTGAGCGAACGTAGTTCTTATCGGCGGCCAGCATGTGGCGACCCTCGTCGTTGATCTTGCCGTCCCGGAAATAGGCGCGGCAGATAGGAGCCATGAGGATAGGCGTCACGCCCAGTTCGCGGGCTTCGCGGACATAGAGGCGGAGATAGTCTTTGTAGGTGGTATTGGGTTCGGTGCCGCGCATGTCGGTGGTAGTGTCCTGACCGAGGGCGCGGAGCGAGTCGTTGTAGTGATAGACATCCCGGCCCTTGCATTTCTCGTCGTTGTGGGCGAACTGGATGATGAGGTAGTCGCCGGCCTGCATCTGGGTGCGGACGGATGGCCAGAGGTTAGGCGTCTCATAAAACGTACGCGTACTGGCGCCCGACTTACCGCGATTGTTGACCACGACGGAGTCCGGCAGGAAGAAGGCCTGGAGATACATGCCCCACCCTCGCTTAGGCGTAGCGGCGGGACGGTAGTCGGACATCGTGCTGTCGCCGATAGTATGGACGCGGCGCTGAGCCGCGGACAAGGGACAAAGGGAAGTACTAAGGGACAAAGTACAAAGTACAAGGGCAAATATACGGCGCATATTATTGGTTGATTAGTTGATTAGTTTATGGGTCTTTTGGTCAACTGGTATTCTGGTCGACTGGATCGGTTAGTCGGATAATGGTCTATAAAATTCTTTGGGAACGGGGGCTTCGAAGCGGACCTTCTTCTCCGTTGCGGGATGGATAAAGGCCAGCACCTTAGCATGCAGACAGAGGCGGTCGACCGGACTATAGTCGAGGCCATGACCGTACTTACGGTCGCCCACTACGGGATGACCGATAGAGGCCAGATGGACACGAATCTGGTTGGTGCGGCCGGTCTCGAGGTGGAGTTCCAGAAGGGTTACGGGTGAGGGGTTATGGGTTACGGGTGAGGGGTTATGGGTTACGGGTGAGGGGTTATGGGTTACGGGTGATTGTCGGAGGACCTTATAGTGGGTGACGGCTTTCTGGCCACCATTGTCGGTGGGGGAAGAGAAGACGCGGGCGATGCGGTTGTCCTCGGTGAGCCAGGTGGTGATGGTGCCCTGCGGCTGGTCGAAGATGCCCTCGGCGAGAGCAATATAGGTGCGCTCGGTGACCAGCTGGCGCCAATATTCGCGCATATAGTGCTGGAGTTCTTCGCTACGGGCAAAGACGAGCACGCCGCTGGTCTCGCGATCCAGGCGATGGACCACGAAGACGGAGTTGCGCGGATGCTGACGACGTACGTAGGCACGCAGGATAGAGAGCGCGGTGGTCTCGGACGACTCCGGACGCGTAGGTACGGTGAGCAGGCCCGGACGTTTGTAGACGACGAGCAGGTACTCATCCTCGTAGAGCAACGAGAGCTTGGGGTGCGTTAGGGCCGAGTTGCCACGACCGGCCGAGATGGATACGCGGTCGCCGGGCATGAGGGTATAGTCGCCGCGCGTCTGGACGGCGCCGGCAACGGAGACGCGACGCTGGGTAAGCATCTGCTTGACGGAGGTGCGCGTCATGCCGCCCATGCGGGCCAGCAGGAAGTCGAGGAGGGAGATTTGCGACTCGACGCGATAGGTAGTATCTTGTTTTCTAGGCATCCTTTATAATTTAGAAAAAAACATTAAAAACATTTTATTTCTTATTAAATATGATTGAGGCCCAGTAGAGGTTCTCGGGTTTGGTGTCTCGGATCCAAGCGATACCTGCCATCGAGTTGATCACCAAGAAGAAGATGAAGAGCACGATAGAGAACGGATTGTGGGTTGCGCCGGGCAGGCTGAAGAACACAATACCCGATACACTATAGATGAACCAATAAACCCAAGAGTCGGTCTTACGATAGATGAGCCAGTAGTTAGCCAGGAAAGACGAGGAGATCATCAGTCCGGAGCAGAGCTTGGCTGCGACATTCTCGGTCAGGTCACCATTGCCATTGAAGACAAAGGTCTGGATGAAATAGTCGCCCAAGGTAATCGCGATGCAGAGACCGACAGAAAGCCAGAAGCGGGGGATGTCCAGGAACTTAGGCTCGAAGCTGGCACCGCCATCCTCCTTCTTGCGGCTCCACTTGTAGATAGACATCATCTGGAAGGGGATGAAGACGAAGAAATAGAGGAAGGTGCTGTCGTACTGGCGGAGCAGGGTGAACTGCACGCCGAGCAGGGCGGACATGACGATACCGGCGAAGAAGCCCGTGAAGTTCTGCGGGTCACGCACGGTGAGGATATATGCGACGCCAATGATAGAAGCGGGAATGCCGACTACCCAGGCGGTGTTGTCAAAATGCAAGAGTTGTCCCTGCATGGATGGAAACAAGATTTCCACCAGCCAAAGAAGGCCGAGGAAGGCTCCGAAAAGGAGGATAGAGGTGATGAAGTTGCGGCCGAAGGCGCGCCAGAGATGTGTGTTGTTCATAGCGATAAAATATTGTAGTGATACTAGTTGTACTAGAAGGACTAGTTGGACTAGTTTTTTTATTTAAAAAATAACAAGGGGCAAGCGCGCGCCTGCCCCTTGATGTGTCCGCAATTACTTGCGGTTGCGATTGCCGTAGCGCGACATGAACTTGTCGACACGACCGGCGGTGTCCACCAGCTTCGACTTACCGGTATAGAACGGGTGCGAAGTGTTGGAGATCTCGAGCTTGATGAGCGGGTACTCTACACCATCGATGGTGATGCTGTCCTTGGTAGCAGCGGTAGAGCGGCTGAAGAACTGAGTACCGTCAGACATATCTTTGAAAACTACTACGCGGTAGTTATCGGGATGAATTCCTTGCTTCATAAAAAACTTTGTTTTTTAGGCTATCAGCTTTCAGCATTCAGCATTCAGACTTTTCTGACGGCCGATGGCTGACGGCTGACGGCAGTTAATTACTTAATTACTCAGCTACAACATTGAGTTTGATATCAGCCTTTACCTCACGGTGGAGACGGGCTTGAGCGAGGTGCTCACCCAGCTCCTTGATGGGCTCGGGGATAGTGATGACCTTCTTGTCGATGTTGATCTCAACAGCTGCGAGTGCGTCAGCGATAGCTGCGGTGGTCACAGCGCCGAAGATCTTACCGTCTTCGTTAGCCTTCACCTTAAGTTCGATTACAGTCTCCTGGAGCTTAGCCTCGAGTGCCTGAGCATCAGCCAGCAGCTTAGCCTGCTTGTGCTCCTGCTGACGGAGGTTCTCAGCGAGTTGCTTACGGTTAACTTCGTTAGCGATGATCGCGATACGCTGCGGGAGCAGATAGTTGCGGCCATAGCCATCCTTTACCTTAACGATGTCGTTCTTGAAACCCAGGTTAGCCAGGTCTTGAATCAGAATTACTTCCATGATTGTTTCCTTTCTCTTAGATGGGTTAATACTTATTTCATCAAATCGGTAACGTAGGGCAGAAGAGCCAAGTGGCGTGCCTTCTTAACAGCCTGTGCAACCTTGCGCTGATACTTGAGCGAAGTACCGGTGATACGACGGGGAAGAATCTTACCCTGCTCGTTGAGGAACTTCTTGAGGAACTCAGGATCCTTGTAGTCGATATACTTAATTCCACTCTTAAGGAAGCGGCAGTATTTCTTCTTCTGCTGACCCTTGGTCTGCGGGGTCAAATAACGAATTTCATTGTTCTGTGCCATAATTAAGCCTCCTCTTTTTTAGAATGGTTACGACGCTTTTCAGCGTACTCAAAAGCATACTTGTCAAGACGGGTGGTGAGGAAGCGAATGACACGCTCGTCACGGCACAACTCGGTCTCGAACTTAGCGACGAATGCAGGCTCTACGTCGAACTGCAGGAGTGCGTAGAATCCTGTGGTTTTACCCTGGATAGGATAAGCGAGCTTGCGCATACCCCACTCCTCACGGTTAAGAATGGTGCCACCATTCTCCTTGAGAAGATTCTCGAATTTGTCTACCGCTTCCTTCATCTGTGGCTCAGACAAAACGGGAGTTAACACGAAAGCGGTCTCGTAATGATTTAACATAAAAATAAATAATTAAAATTTAAAAATATTTTGCTAGGCGTCCTAGGTGTCCTAGGTATCCTAGGTCTTTCCAACAGCGGAAAAAGCGTGCAAAGGTACTGCTTTTTCTCGAGATATGCAAATTTTTTCTCGAAAAAAAGCAAAATTTCGCAAATTAGTACTGTTTTGCGAGTAAATCGAAGGACTGACCCTGGGCATCGCTGACGCGGAAGATGACTTGGGCGTGCTCGTCGGTGAGCAGCTGAAGCACCTCGGGATGGTCGGCCGCCATGAGCGAGTCGCTAAGGATCTGAGCGACCTGATTCTCGACGTCGGGCATGAGGTTGTCCTCGGCCGTAGCCTCGAGCAACTCGAGCTCGATCTCAGCGTCCGGGCTGAGCATGCAGGCAAACAAGAGCGTGCTATCCGCATAGCTGACAGCGGTGATAGAGGTAGCATTGCTCTCATCACCCAGCACCTGGCCGGCACAAACAGAGTCGGTATTGGCCACAAAAGCATTCAAGAGCTCCTGAGGCTCCGGTTTTTGCTCCTTAGCGCATGCCCAGAAGCAGAGCGCTACAACGATAAAAAGTAACGATTTTTTCATTCTCGTAATTCAAAATTTTAAAACGGACTGCAAAGGTACAACAAAATTGCGATATACACAAATATAATGTGCAAATTGTCAACCGAATATTGAATTTTTACTCCACATAGAGCACCAAGCCCTTGAGGTACTCCCCTTCGGGGTGGTAGATATTGATCGGATGGTCCTGGGGCTGGTGGAGCTGATGGAGGATGCGGACACGTCGTCCGACGCTGGCGGCCGCGCTGAAGACAGCGAGCCGGAAAGCCTCTTTGTCCACCGCCTGGGAGCAGGAGAAGGTGAAGAGGATGCCACCCGGACGGATCTGTTGGATAGCCTTGGCGTTGATATGCTGGTAGCCCCGCAGGGCATTGCGTACGGCATCGCGATGCTTGGCAAAAGCCGGGGGATCGAGGATGATGAGATCATAGGTACGACCCTCCTCTTTCTGCCGGGTGAGATAGTCAAACGCATCGGAGGCTACCGCGGTATGGTTGCCGGCCTTCGGAAAATTGCGGGCGACGTTGACGTTGACCAGGTCGATGGCTTTCTGGCTCACATCGACCGAATCGACCGTGCGGGCTCCTCCACGCAGGGCATAGAGCGAGAAGCCACCGGTGTAGCAGAACATATTGAGCACGTCCTTGCCGCGGGCATAACGCTCAACGAGGGCGCGGTTCTCACGCTGGTCGACAAAGAAGCCGGTCTTCTGACCGCGCAACCAGTCGATACGAAACTGGAGGCCGTTCTCGGTGGACCAATAATCAGAATAATCAGCGTTCTCAGAATAATCTGAGTTACGCAGAAGCCATCCCGTCTTATCGCCGGCTATTTCGGCCTTAAAGGGGAGTGTGTCGTCGGACTTATAGTAGACATT
This sequence comes from Paludibacteraceae bacterium, assembly GCA_017509715.1. Taxonomy (GTDB): domain Bacteria; phylum Bacteroidota; class Bacteroidia; order Bacteroidales; family Paludibacteraceae; genus Colicola. Next base: position 17,377 of record JAFWOU010000026.1, read on the forward strand.
CCGGACAGCGGGAACAGCGGAGAGGATAGCTTGCGCCACTTCGTGGCGGGCATAGTGCATACCTACGGAGTGGGCCTGAACAACCGCCGTATCGGCATAGACATCCACGATCAGTCCGGGCAGGAAATCGCCCTCGCCATGAATGAGGCGGTAGGTGTCATTATCCGGACGGACGAGACCGAGCGACTCGCGTACGCGGTAGGCCGTAGCGATCGTAGCCGCCCAGAAATCAGCCGGCAAGGCCTCGACACCAAATAGCAAGATACGTACGGCGATAGAACCCACTTGCCAATGGCCCACACCGAGGATGTCGCCCCGGGACGAGCGCACCTGAACCAGATCGCCCTCGCGGGGCGCATCGTAGGGATAGTCCGGATCGAGTGCGATACGGGCTATAGCGCCTGAGAAGACCCAGGGATGCTGACGGAGGAGCGACTCCTCCTTATGCGGGCGAAGAATGACTTGGGTCATGGGGGTTAGGGGGTAAGGGTTACGGGTTACGGGTTACGGGTTATGGGTTATGGGTTATGGGTTATGGGTTACGGGTTACGGGTTACGGGTTACGGGTTACGGGTTATGGGTTATGGGTTATGGGTTATGGGTTACGGGTTACGGGTTACGGGTTACGGGTTATGGGTTATGGGTTATGGGTTTATAAGTTTATAAGTTAGGCGGGGGCGACGCCGGAGGCGGTCTCGCGATAGGTATGGAGCGAGAGGTTGTCGCTCACGTGCTTGATACTATGCAGCGTGCGGAAGCCGAGCGCGGCGATGAAAGCCAACTCCATATCGAAGACGCAGTCGCGATAATCGGACTGGAGGACGAAGTCGCAGTTGGAATAGCAGACTGACTTCGTCAGAGGCGAAAGGCAAGAGGCGAAAGGCGAAAGGGGCAGTACGGGTTCGGGATAGGTGACGCAGGGATGGTTGAGGCGCACCTCGGTGACCTCCACAAGCGTTCCGATCTCGAAATTCGCACTACCGGCATGGCCGATGTTGAGCAACTCGGCATCTCGATCCAGCGGGCTCAAGGAGCGGATGACATTGATAGCTCCGACGCCGGTGATGATTACCTCCCAATCCTGAAGGGAGCAGCCTAACGACTGCTCCACTTCCGGAATTAAACTTCGTTCGCCTTCTTCGGCGAGAATGATATATCGTTTCATAAATAGGTATTAACGAACCATAATAGGATGGACGGTGGTGGTATACTCACCCTGGATCATCAGCAGCCAGTAGCCGGCGGTAGCGGGCGTGGTGATGGTGCTGTTGTCGAACGACTCGCCGCTATAGCGACGTCCGAGGGAGTCGTACCAGTAGGCCGTACCGCGTCCGCGAACAGGCAGTGCAGAAGACGGGGGCACGAGCGTCGGCATGTCGGTGATATCGGCTGCTACAGCCTTAGGCACGTAGACGCAGGTGAAGAGCTTGACACCATCCGGACGGGTAAGCAGCGCGCTATACTCCTGGCCGAACTGCAGGGTCTGGCCCTCGCCGGCGAAGTAGTTGAAGGCGGTTGCACCCTCGATAGGCAGACCGTTGACATACCACTGGACGGAATCGAACTGGTAGCCACCGTTGTAGTCGGAATTGCGGATAGCGAGGACGTCGTTCCAGCGCTGGGCAATGACGGAAGATGCATACTGTATGGTGAGCGTGAACGGAATAGTGACGTTGTACTCCTTGAGCGAGTCAACGAGCAGCAGGCTACCCTCGTATACATTCGGATAGAGAGCCGGATCGATCGAGATCGGTATCTCGTAGTGGCCCTTCTTGAGGATACCCTCTACCGGCGAGATCGACGGGATAGCGGGATCCGTGAAGGTATAGGAGTAGCGCAGGGCTTGGCCACGCGTAATGTCGTAAGCGAGCGTCAGGACAGGATCGCCCTCGCAGAGCACGTAGGCGGTATTCGGCATGTTGGCCAGGAGCGGCTCGTAGAGCGAGAAATTGAGGATCCACGTGGTGTCGCAAGCGGCATTGGGGATGGTATCGATGGTGTTGACCGTATAGGTACGTCCGCGGTAGTTGAACGGCAGGTCGTCGACCATGACCATGGTGTCCACCTTGATACGTACGGGCTCCAGCAACTCAAGGAAGATGATGCTATCGCAGGAAGTCACCTCGCTGAAGAGCACGACGGAGTCTACGACACCATAGGTGCGGTAGAGCGTGTCGGTGCGTTCAGCCCAGGTGAAGCCGTTCTTGCGAGCATCGTCGCAGAGGTAGAAGGTCTGGGTCTCGTGGGTAGGACCGAGCGGATCGAGATGGAGATCGTAGTAGAGCACGGAGTCGCAGGTACCGCAGGTGGTACGGAGCGAAACGCGGTAGTCACCACCGGTACGCGGGAAGGTGAAGGTAGGCGTTACCTCGTCGGACCAGCCATAGGGCAGGCCCTCGATATTCCACTCGTAGGTATCGATGTGGTAGGCCTTGCTCTCCAGGGTATCACCCTTGACGTGGTCGATCTCCTGTACCCAGGACTGCGAAGCATCGAAGGTGACTTCGTACTTATCCTGCTTACAGTTCTTGACGATAACGGGTTCGCTCATGATGGAGATCGGGTTGGTAGCCAAGGTAGAGGCGTAGAGCGAGAAGAAGCAGGTGCTATCCTGAACGAACATACAGTCTACTACGTAGAGGCTATCATCGTGCATACCGGCATCGTAGAACTTACCGCGGTGGAGGACATACTGCTCGGGCAGCGAACCATCGGCACGACGGTATTTCTCGTTGTAGGCATATGCCCAGCGATAGTCGAATCCATCAGGTGCCTCGAACTTGGGGTTGATCTCGCCGCACTTCATACCCTTAAGCTTACCATCAGAGCATCCGAGGGTAAAGTAAGCATATCCGCAGTGGGCAGAGAAAGTACAGTCGTGGGTGGTGAGGCGGGCGGTAAGTTGCTTACCGGCATAGGCCTTGTTGCGGAGGTTGACACCTACGGTGGTCCACTCCTTCCAAACGATATCAGCCGAGGTCTGGGAGATCTCGTGCGGGGTGATATGCCATCCTTGCTGCACAGCTTCGGGCTTGAGGGTAGTGCCGTTCATGACGTTGTTGGCATTGAAGTCCGCCCGTCCACAATCGCCGATGGATGTTCCGTTGATGAGGATATCGAGCTTGAAGCGCGGGTTCTCATGATCCTCATGGCCCGGGGCCTCGAGGATAGGCATGTACTTGAGCAGCAGGACGGGGAACTTGATGGTATCCACGTCGAACGTAAACTCGATACGCTCGGCATGGTCATCGGCATCCCAGTTGCCCAGACGTACGGAAGCCAACTCGCCGTCCGGCACGGTCTTAGCCATACCGCCGGTACGGGGCTCGTACTCAGCACGGTCGAAGTGGACCACGTGACGGCTGTCAATACTGGACGGACCGTTATCCACAGGAGCCACTTTCTTGAAGTCGTTAAATGTCAAGGTATTGTTCGGCGACGAATTGTCGATATAACAAACGGCGTTATTGAGGTTGAGGTAGTCGACGCAGAGCTGGTCAGGATAGTAGATCAGCTTCGACTCAATAGTCTTGAGGCTGAAGAAGTCGTCGTCGCACTTAGCACGCACGATGAAGTCGGTCTGTCCGATGGGCAGTCCGGTGAAGTTGGTCTGGTTGCCGGTGACGATCTTAGGTCCTGACCACGACTGACCATCGTAGGAATAGGCGCTGACCTCATACTCGGTAGCCGTACCCTCCCACTCGAGCGAAACGGTGGTACCGTTAGGCGTTACGACGAGGTTGGTCGGTTGTGGACAGGGTTGACCATCGGAGATGAGGATATTGTCGATCATCGCACCGGGTTGCTGTGCCTGGTTGGAACCGTTGGCCCAAGCGAAGGCCAGGTAGTGGGGCGTGCCGTCGCACTCCGATCCCTTAATCTTCACAGCACACTGACGCCACGTCACGGTACCGCCCAGATAGTCCATATTAGCCGTAGGCTGGAGACGGATGACATAGTCGGTATAGCGGGCAGGTACAACACCGGCAGAAGTAGCGATTGAGTTGACCTTAATCGAATCCGGAATCCAGAGCGCATAGAGGCCGTCGAAATTGCTGGCCACATTACCCATGACGGTATAGTCGAAGGTCATGGTATAGTCACCGCTGATGGGATCGAGTGCAATGGTATCATACGCAAAGACCCAGCAACCCTTGTTCTGGTAGCAGGCCGTCGCGCCTCCATCGGAGGAGATATAGAGACCATTGTGACCGTTGCGGTCGTTATTACCCGGCTCGCCGATATACCAGCGGTTGGTAATCTGGCTGAGTATCTGCGGGTTGGCAGTCTGGTTCAAGGTCCATCGGCTACGCGCTACGGGATCCTCGAAATTGCAGGAGTAGCGTCTAACAGCTTGTACGGGCGCAGCAAACAGGACGGCTGCTACCACTAATAATTGGACTAATCGTTTCATATGCATAGTCATATAGATGTTTCGTTGGGTTTTATTCCACAATCATCACCTGTGCCTGTGTCTCGCCGCGGGCATCCACAGCGCGGAGGATATAGGTACCCGGCTGCTCGGGAGTGGGCAGCGAGGTATGTCCCTGAGGCAGGGCAAAGGTAGCGTATAGTTGTCCGGATACGGTGTAGTACCATATCGTAGTAGGTTGCTCCATATACAGCGGTACGAGTTGTCCGGCATTGACGATAGACGGATAGTCGGATTGCTGCTCGTGGTAAACGGGACGAATCGGACAGGTAGCCATCTGCGAGCCATCCGGGCGGGTCAGCACGACGTAGTAGTCGGAGTTGAAGTCAAGCGGCTGGTAGAGGTAGGAGTGGGTCTCGCCCTCGATCGGCAGATTATCCTTGTACCACTGGAAGGCTGTGAACTCGTAGCCGCCGTTGTATTTCGGCGCCAGCAGCGAGAGGACGTCGTTCCACTTCTGCTCCACGATTGAACTGCGGTAGCGCATCTCGATGTCGCGGCGCTCTACGTGGCGTCCGCAGCAGAACTGATAGAACGTGATGGTAGCCATATAGTGGCCCGGCGTGATATCGGCCGGATAGGGGATAGCAATGCTGGTGACATTAGGATCATAGATAACGGTATCGCGCAGCGCAGGCGTATCGAACGTGATACGCAAGCTATCGTACTGGCCAGCCTGGATATTGAACGTGACGTATAGTTCGCCATCGTCGGCACATAGATACGACCAGTGGTCAACCTGGGGCTGGATACGCTCGTTGACTGTGAGCGTGAGATAGAGCGCACTATCGCAACCGTTGACGGTCTTCATCATAATGAGGTAGTTGTCGAGCGGCTGGTTGTAACGCACACCATTGACGGTGACGGAGCCATCGGAACATATCGAGTCGTGGCGATAGGTATCCTTAGGCGTAGGATAGACGCTCAGGTAGAGCGTGGACGTAGAGTCGCAGCCGGCGAAGTTGGTAAACGTGCCGACATAAACAGTATCACGATCGAACCACTTGCCGTCGAACTTGATCGGGCTCTCGGCGCAGGTGGTATAATGGAACTCGGTGGTATCCGGCACGATATTGGGCACGATGATGGTATCTAAGCGCGTACTATCGCACGAGTTATCGGCGCCGATATAGGCGGTCATGGTTACCTCGATGGTATCGCCCTGCTCACGGCATGTGTAGGTCGGGTTGGTGGTAGTGGTAGTACGTACCTGACCTGTAGCGAAGCTGCGGAACGACCACAGGCTCTCGTTGCACGGCTCGGAGGTATGGTTCTCGTAGCCCTCGAACTTATTCATGACGTGGGAATGGTTGGAGAACCGCAGTTGACTCATACAATTCTCATATACAGGCTCGAAGGTATAGTCGGGTACCGGGAAGCG
>JAFWOU010000027.1 GCA_017509715.1 Paludibacteraceae bacterium
CGTGACGACGGGCAACGGCAAGCTGCAGCTCCGTCTGTCGGGCTTCAACCGCCATTTCCGCAATCTGAAGGAGATAGGCGTGCAGTACCGCTTCGCGGGCAACACCCAGTGGACCGACCTCTACGCCTGGGCGACGAGTGCAGCGGACACGGCGGGCTCCAACCGCACGATCCTGCCCACGGAGGGCGACCTGCGCATGACGCTCGACATGCTCCAGGACATCTCGTACCCGCAAGGCAAGTATGAGTTCCGCGCGTACACCACCACGCCTTACGGCAATGACCCGATACGCGCCTACAGCGACGTGGTGACCGTCATCAAAGATATGAAACGTCCGCGTCCGCTCTACACGCCCGCGCCCGCAAACGGTATATTAGGTATAGGCGAGCAGCTCTCGGTAGAGTTCAACGAGGACATCATCCCCGGCTATGTAGGCAGCTCCAATATCGTGATTACCGCCCGGCTGAACGGCAAGCCGATTGACCACGAGGTGTCCATGCAGCTCCTGCCCTACGGCGAGGAAGTGAGGACGGAGAACCCGCTCTTCCTCAGCGGCAACTTCGCCATGGAGTTCTGGCTCAAATACGACTACTACGGCACCATCCTGCACCAAGGCGACGGCAGCGGCAATTTCGGCATCTCGATAGACCCGAACGGCTATGTGGTAGTCAATATAGCCGGTGCGGAATACATCAGCAAGGCACCCGTACCGATGGGCGAATGGATATTCTTCGCCATGAACTACAAGGCGGAGACGATGACCTTCAACATGATAGCGCAGTACGACAATACGACCCTTGACTTGTTCACCGGACAGACCGTCTCGGAGATAGATATCGACAAAGCGGACTACCGCGACGACAACTACCTCTACCTCGGTCCTATTGACGCGAACATCCACGACCTCGCTATCTACAATATCTTCCGCGACCTGAAGGAAGCGAAAACCGACAAGTATGTGTCCAAAGACGCCTACACCTACGGTCTGACCAACTACTGGCACATGAACGAGGGACACGGCTTCGTGGCGGCTGACACGCGACGCACGCATAACTTCATCGGCAAAGACAGGTGGGAGATCCTCAGCAAAAACCTCTCCGCACGGATGGACAGCACCGCCGGCATGCAGGCGGACATCTCGCAAATCACTACCGGCTACAACGACAGCTATGCCATCGAGCTTTGGTACCACCCGACGATAGGAACAGATACCGTCTTCGAGACCGCCGTGCCTTCGGTGGCAGGCGACCTGCAGGCGAAGGCGGAGAAACTGTGCCTGCACGAGGACACGATGCATAACTTTGTCCTTGACTACGGCACCAAGTCCCGTATCATAGCGTCCCGTGCAGACTTCCCCGAACTAACCGCCGGCTGGCATCATTTCGCCCTCAATGTGGTACGCGGACAGGCGGCTTCGTTCTACGTGGACGGGGCGCGCACGGCGGTCTTCGCCGAAGCGGATGTACCGAATCTCAGCGGCTCGGCACTCGTCTTCGCCAAGAATGCAGAGTATGCCTACATCGATGAGGTGCGTATATGGAAAGCCACGCTCTCCGAAGACAGGCTCCTGCGCAGCATGTACCACACCATCGACACAGCAGAGGTCTATTCGCACGGGTTGGTGGGCTACTATCCGTTCGAGAAAGACTCCACCATCAACGGCGTGGAGACCAAGGGCTTCACCCTGCAGAACATGGCACCCGTTTCCATCTACGGCAATACGGGCGATATGCAGTCCACTCGTCACACGGATGTATCCAACACCCCGCCGCTCAAGAGCGCACCGGCTGAGACGATTCTCACGGCTATGCCGGTAGCGTCCGAGCGCAAGGTGGTGATCAACTTCGTCGAGGATGAAGTCACCCCGCGCGACCTGGAGGGCACGACGCTCAACATCACCCTGACGGATGTACACGACCTCAACGGCAACACCTCCGAGCCGATCAAATGGACTGCCTACGTCAAGCAGAACACACTCCTCTGGGGTAAAGACTCCGTCAATATCACCAAGCAGTACGGCGAGGACTACACCTTCGATGTGAACATCGAGAACAAGTCCGGCCAGACTGAGTACTACACGGTGGAGAACATGCCAACGTGGCTGAGTCTGGTGGATGGCAACGGGCTTTCGACTTTCGACTTTGGACTTTCGACTGCCTTTGACGTCCAGCCGCTCAAGACCAAGACCTTGCGCTTCGCGGTCAATCCGCTCGTGCCCGTAGGCAACTACGAAGCAACGATAGGCGTACGGGGCAACAAGGACATCCTCGAACCGCTCCGTATCGTCATGAAAGTGCGCGGCGAGACGCCTAACTGGACCGTTGATCCGACCAAGTACGACCACTCCATGACCATCATCGGACAGGTTTACCTCAGCGGTATCCTCATGGAGAACCCCGAGAGCATAGTAGCCGCCTTCATCGGCGGCGAGTGCCGCGGCGTGGCTGCACCGAAGAAGATACGCGGCGCAGCGTACGAGACCCTGATCATCTACGGCTCCGACACCCCCGACGCCGACCGGAACCAACCCATCTCCTTCCGTATCTGGGATGCCTCCAAGGGCATCGCCTATACCGATGCGAATATCCAAGTACCAAGTGACCAAGTACCAAGTGACCAAGTACCAAGTGACCAAGTGATTTTCCGTCAGGACACGATGATTGGTAATTTCAACACACCGGCTATCTGGACCAAGTCCGACCGCGTAGAGCAACTCATTCCTGTTCACGAGAACTGGAACTGGATCGCCTTCGGCGTAGAGCCGCCGTCCGAGTACTGCGACCTCGTCTTCACGCCCCAATACAAGGGTTGGAACGTGCTAGTCAAGGATCAGGAAACCTTCAGCCAAAGCTCCGGCTCGATCTTCAACGGTCCGCTCAAGCTTGCGGTGAACCGGATGTACAAACTGCGTATCCTGCGGACGACCAAGACGGCTAACGCCACCCTCAACCCGCAGCTCTCCGTTAGCGGCAAGCGGCTGCCTTCCGACTCGATGGGCGTTATGATAGAGCACGGCTGGAACTGGCTGCCTTATACACCGCTGTCAACCATGGTGGTGGACGAAGCCCTTGCGGGCGTGCAGCCCAAGCAGGGCGACATCATCAAGTCGCAGACAGGCGTTTCCGTCTATGACATCTACGGCTGGGAAGGCACGCTCACCGCGCTCGAACCCGGACACGGCTACCTCTATTACAGCACCGACAGCACGGCTAAGTCCTTCGTCTATCCGACACCCGCGGAAAACATCCGCCGCATACAACGCAAGCTGATGGCGAAATTAGTCGAAAGTCGAAAGTCGAAAGTCGAAAGCCAAAGGGTGCATACCGCTTATCCGAGCAACATGACCATGACGATCCGTCTGATGGACGGCGAGGCGGTAGTGGATACATGCGAGATAGCGGCATATATCGGCGGTGAGTGCCGCGGTGCCGTCCGTGCGCATACCGACAGCCTCTATTACCTCGTCATTGCCGGCGACGGTGCAGGTCAGCCGATGGAGCTCCGTACCGTCATCAACGGTGAAGAGATTGTCATAGACAAGACCCTCACCTTCGTCTCCGACAACCATATCGGCACCCCGTGGGAACCGTATGTAATACAGCTCAATGCCGCAGAAGGCGTGGAGGATGTACGAAGTGACGATGTACAATGTACAAAGGTGCGGAAGGTGCTCATCAACGACCATATCTATCTCATCCGTCCCAACGGCGAGATGTATGATGTGACGGGCAAGAGAGTGTCTGAGAAATAAATCATAGCTGTCAGCATTCAGCTGTCAGAAATCAGCCAAGAGGCGGTTCACGAACATCGTGAGCCGTCTCTTTTTTTCCACAGACAAAATGACAGAAAGTGGACAAATTGTCACGAAAAGTGGACAAATTGGCAGAAAACCGGACTTGGCACGCTTATTGCCTTATTTAGGGTGAAAACGCAACTACGCATACTACGCAAAACACGTAAACTACGCAAACTACGTTAAACATTGTTTAACTAAATTTGGAGGAATGATTATGAAAAATGCAATGTGTCGTAGAAACAGTTGGCTGCCTACAAACGGATGGTTCCCGACAGTATTTGATGAGTTTTTGAACAATGACATGCTGAACACGGCAAGCAATGTGGCGCCTTCGGTTAACGTCAAAGAGAACGAGCACGACTATGTAGTCGAACTGGCTGCTCCGGGCGTTAAGAAAGAGTACTGCCGAGTACACGTCGATGAGGATCACAACCTCTGTGTCGCCATCGAGAATAAGTTCGAACACAAGGAAGAAGACAAACATTCGCACTACTTGAGACGCGAGTTTGCGTACACGAACTTCGAGCAGAAGTACACCTTGCCGGATAATGTGGATGAGTCGAAGATTAGCGCTAAGGTCGAAGATGGTATCCTGACCATCGACCTGCCGAAGACCAAACGCGAAGAAGGCAAGACCGGACGCCAAATCGCCATCTCATAACGAGGCATGTTCCTTAAAAACCAGAGCACTCCAAAAGCGAGTGCTCTTTTTTTTGTTGTGTTTTTTCGGTTTTTACACATTTTTCGGTAATTTGTGCACAGGTGTTTGCGAAAAAGGCGCTACTTTTGCAGCATCAATTCAAAAACTTGACAGGACATGAAAAAGGTAACACTTCTTGCTCTTTTTAGCCTTGTAGCTCTCGGAGTTCAGGCTGATCTTTCGGAGGATTTTAACTCTCTTAGTTCCGGAACATGGTCCACGGAGACGAATGTAGATCTTCCTTCGGGTACATGGTCGTTTGGTGGCGGGGCTCAGTATAACAAGTCCAGTAGTGTCATCGCCATTAAGTTCAACAACGCGGGTGCATATATGATCTCGCCTGCGATGGACAGCCTTGCCACGATTGAGTTCAAATATCGTTCCGGCGGTAGTAACAAGAAAGTGGAGATTGCATACCAGATCGGTTCAGAGGGTTGGCAAGTACTGGACACCCTTTCTATCCCCTCTTCTTCCTCGTCGTTCTCCTCGTATTCGCATGCTGTTCCGGCAGACTCCTCTTTAAATGTGCGCGTACGTATAAAAGGTCTTGCAAGCAGTATATTTATTGATGATGTTCTCCTCAAAAACCCTGTGCAGGGTCAAGGTCAAGGTGGCGGAACGGTTGTACCCGGCGAACCTGATCCGGAATTTACCCGTCCGGAATATGTAGCTACACATGCTACCTATTATATCTCTCCGGAGGGTAACGACGAGACAGGTAACGGTTCGTTTGAGAATCCGTGGTATAACCTCGGCAAAGCTATCTCTGTAGCACAGGCAGGCGATGTGATCTATTGTCGAGGCGGACGTTATATGATGTCTTGGCGGGGAACAGACGGAAAACTGACGGTTCGTCTCTCTCAGTCCGGAACCGCAGCTGCGCCGATTGTCATCTCTGCCTATGAGAACGAAGCACCGATCTTTGATTTCGAGCAGCAGTTATTGGATTGCAATCGCAATAAGAACAACGTGGGAGACCGTGGAATGCTCATTACCGGTAATTACTGGATCCTCTTTGGTCTGCATATCATGCACGCTGCCGACAATGCCATCAAACTGGAGGGTTCCCACAATCGTATTGAGCGTTGCGAGTTCTCCTATAACCTCGATACCGGTATCCAGCTCGGTTTCGGGCATAAGTTCTCCGACACATTCCCCGGCATAAGTAAGAATGATGGTTCTTATTGTGCCTATAACGATATCGTCGATTGTGACTCCCATCATAACTGCGATTATGACGCCAATTACGGTTCCGATGCCGATGGTTTTGCCTGCAAGATGCATAATGGCATAGGCAACCGTTTCATCCGTTGCCGCGCTTGGCGTAACTCTGATGATGCTTGGGATCTTTTTGAGACCGATTACGATGTGATCCTTGCAGAATGCTGGGCATGGGAATCCGGTAACGCTTCTGACCATCTCTGGGTAAAGCAGTATTTTGATGGCTCGGCTTCCTTCTCCGGCAACGGTAATGGTATCAAGTTGGGCGGCAACGGAACCGGTGGCAGCAGTCAGGGCATTCACTATGCGTACCGCTGCGTGGCTTTCGGATGCGACATCTCCAGCTCCGTCAAGGGTTTTGACTGTAACAGCCACAAAGGCGGACATGTGCTCATCAATTGTCTCGCTTTCGATAACTCCTATGACTACATGTTCGAGTCAGGTGGCTCTGATGCCAATACGTATTACTATAATAACGTCTGCTTCGGTCGTCAGGAGATTTCCGTGGGAACAGACGACTACAACGCCTTGGCTACCTCCCATAGCAAATTAGCTTGGACGAACCATCTGGTGACTTCTTTCTCGCGTTCGGATTATGTCTCACTCAGCGAAGCAGATGCTATAGCTCCTCGCCGTGGAGACGGCTCCATGCCTTCCCGTTTTGCACGCCTTCTGCCGGGTTCTAATCTCGTTGATGCAGGCTGTGAAGTGCCCTCATCCGTTACGCCTAATCTGGCTCAACTGCTGGCAGACTTCCCCTTCTTGGCAGTAAATGTTAGCGGCACAGCACGTGATCTGGGTCCGTATGAGTTACCGCAATTGGATGACACCACCACTTCGCTTACTCAAGTCATTGTCAATCCCGAGAAGAATGGTTCTATCGACGTCATCGCCGGAAATTCGGCTAACGAGCGGATTGTCCGTTTCTCCGTTCCGAATGACGTGACAGCGGCAGAATTGACGCTCTTTGACATTAGCGGACGCATGGTTCAACGCATTCCTCTGTCGCATCTCAGCCATGGGGCGGAGTATTATCAACCCCTTGATATGCCCGAAGGAAACGGTCTGTATGTCATCCGACTCACTGCAGGCGCTTACTCCGTTTCTGCGAAGTTCACACGATAAACGCGATCTCCCAAATCCCGATAAGAGCACGCTATGAGAAAATTAGTTCAACCACAACTACGATTTTCTGCGCATAGATGACTAAACAACTTGGCATAGTAGTTCTTGCATTGCTAATCAGCATGGGTGCGCAGGCGAATCATCTCCTGCCGGATAGTGTATGGACGTTCAAGAACCACGAGGAACATCACCATACGGAAGCGAATGAGATATGGTTGAGTGCCGATCGTCCGGGTGCAGGAACTGGCTCAGAGGTGTTGGACAAAGGATTCATCCAATGGGAAACAGGCTTCGAGTGTTTGCATACACAGGGAACGCATCTATTAGCCATGCCGACCACCCTCTTCCGTTTCGGCCTGCATAAACGGGTTGAGTTGCGATTGGAATACACCGGAGAATGGAAGATCTTCGACCATCCTGATGCCAACCCTGCGACTCCGGATGAGCACCTATACACGCCTGCTCCGTTAGGAATCGGGACAAAGATTCTTCTATGGGACCACCAAGGCGGTTCGCTTGAACAAGCATGGATACCGCGTACAGCCGTGTTATGCAATCTCGGCTTGCCGATTTCCAAGTCGTTGGCAAAAGACCTTCCTCTATCGGGTTCGGTGGACTTGTTGTTTGAGAACGAGATCACGGAGTGGCTGTCGCTCGGCTATGACGTAGGTGTGCAATGGAATGAGTGGGCTCCTGCGCCGGATATTTTTGCCTCATTGGGTGTCAATTTCGAGCCTACTGACCACTTGGGTCTGTTCATTGAGAGTTTTAATCTATTCGATCCCGATGCACTTAATCAGAATACCGGCAAGACCTATACGCATTGTCATATCAACATGGATTTCGGTATCACATACGCCGTACATCCGCGTGTGCAGTTGGACGCGTATGCGGGGTTCAATATTTACAACTCTGAGCCGTCCATGTCCTATCCGCAGAACTACGCTTTCTTCGGACTCGGTGTGACCTGGCTCATCTGGCACCCCAAATAAATAATAATATGAGAAAACTAATATGCAAAAAATATGTAATTTCATAGCCAAATGGATGGGAGTGATGGTGCTGATGGTGGCAGCATTAAGCCTCATTGTGCCGGCATCGCTTGCGTGGATCGGTACGTGGGTGATCAATCCTATGTTGGGCATCATTATGTTCGGCATGGGACTGACACTTTCGCCGCAAGACTTCAAGATTGTGCTCAGTCGTCCGAAAGATATCCTGATCGGTTGCCTCACGCAGTTCACCGTCATGCCGCTGCTGGCATGGGGACTGACTTGGGCTTTCTCGCTCCCGCAAGAACTGGCGATAGGTGTTATTCTGGTAGGCTGTTGCCCGGGCGGAACGGCATCGAATGTGATTACCTATCTGGCGAAAGGCGACCTTGCGCTATCCGTTGGCATGACTGCCGCATCCACCGTGCTTGCGCCGCTACTGACACCTCTGCTCGTCTGGTTATTGGCCGGCACAATGGTCAATGTGCATACAACGGGTATGCTGCTGAGCATCGTGTATATCGTTATTCTACCCATCGTCTGCGGGCTGCTCTGTCAACGGTTTATCCCGAAGATGACGCAGCGCGTTACTCCTTACCTGCCTGCGTTCTCGTCTATCGCGGTAGCACTGACGGTAGGCATTGTGGTAGCGCACAATGCCGACCGGCTGATGACCGCAGGACTGCTCGTAGTGCTCGTAGTGATGCTGCACAACATGCTCGGGCTTGGCGTAGGCTATCTGGTAGGTCGGTTGTTGCGTCTGCCGCGTGCCAAGAGCGTGGCACTCAGTATAGAAGTCGGCATGCAGAACTCAGGTTTGGCAACCTCGCTGGCTGTGATGCATTTTGCAGCATTCCCGTTAGCAACGATCCCCGGAGCAGTATTCAGCGTTTGGCATAATATCAGCGGCGCTATCATCGCTCGCATCTATGCGCGACATAAGACAGAGTAGTGTCTCTACTTTCTCGAACGATTTTCTCCAAAAACTTGTATATGTCGGGTGGCGATTACACGGAGGTCGATGGTCACGTCTTCCGGAATTGAGCAAGGGCAGCGCAAGCTACTCTTCGACTCTCTTTTGTCACAACTTTACTTAAAATGTGTGACAAAATAAGATTTTTTTTCATTTTCTTGCAAAATAATTTGGTCAATTCAAAAAAATGTAGTAACTTTGCGTCGATTTTTTAGCAAATACACTTTGTTTTTGCGAAAAATATTATTTATAAACAGACATGGAAGGTACTGATAGTAAAATAATTACAAGTATAAAAAAACGCGGGAGAGGGACTGTGTTTTTTGCGGACGAATACGCGCACTATTCTAACCCGAAAAGGGTACAAAAAGCAATGGAGCAACTAATCGAAAAAGGACTGGTTATTCGTGTTGCTCGTGGTCTTTATTGCTATCCCAAGAAAGACAAGGTTTGGAATACCGGTTACTTGCCTCCTTCATACGACAATATAGCTAACGCCATTGCCAAGAAAGAGCACGCAAAGATTGTGCCCACGGGCATACATGCGCTGAATAGGCTTGGCCTCTCCGAACAAATACCTATGCGGTTAGTATATTTAACAAGCGGTAGGTCGAGAACGCTTAAGTTAACGGATGGTCAGACTTTGCAATTTATCCATACGCCACTCAAAAACTTGGCATTCCATAATAGGACGGCAATGCTTGTCACTTTTGCGCTCAAGGAGATTGGCAAAGACAACCTCACAAAAGAGCAGAAGGAGCATGTGTTGCAACTGCTCAAACAAGAAGATCCGGAAAGTCTGAAACGTGACCTTTCTTTGATGCCAGACTGGATACAAATGATTATTCAACAAGCCTTATGATAGGATTTTTACAACACACGCCAGCAGAACAGCGCCAAGCTTTTCTGCTTACCGCCCAAAAGAAGCATCTGCCCGAACCGAGTATTGAGAAAGACTGGTGGGTGACACAGATTTTGAATATCGTATTCAGTTTGCCGATTGCCGACCAACTTGTTTTCAAAGGCGGTACGTCGTTGAGTAAGGCATGGAATTTGATTGAGCGTTTCTCTGAAGATATCGACTTGGCGGTTAATCCTACGCTCTTTGATGTGACGGAAGCGCCAACCAAAAAGCAGATTAAGCAATTGCGCAAACGCTCCTCGTTGTTTGTGGCGGAAGACTTGGCTGCTATGTTGCAATCGTCCATAGATGATGCCGGTCTTTCATCGTTTTGCCGAATGGAAGTGCAGCCGAACGGAGAAGGTGATAACACATATCCGGAACCGCGCGTGATCAGTATTTATTATCGCAGCTTGTATGAGGAAAGTATTGCATCATACGTGCGTCCGGTAATTAAGTTGGAAATCGGAGCGCGTTCGTTGATTGAACCAACAGAGCAATTTGTTTGCCGTAGCTTTGTATCGGAAGTATTGCCGGTTAAGGACTATGCAGCACCTATTATCCAAGTAGCCGCTCCTCAAAAGACGTTTCTGGAAAAAGTATTCCTGTTACATGAGTTATTCTCAGTCGAACGCGCCAATTTGATTGCTAATCGTCGTAGCCGTCACTTGTACGACTTGGAGCGTATGATGGATAAACCGTTTGCGTTGAAAGCCGTCCATGATGATGATCTATGGGAACATATTCGTCAGCATCGTATGGCATTCACAGCAATGTTAGGTGTGGATTATTCCAACGACATGCGCACCCATCTCTGTCTTACCCCGCCTGAGCAATGGCTGAATGAATGGAAAGAGGATTATGAACGCATGTGCCAAACGATGATCAACGGAGAAAAATTACCATTTGATAAACTGATTGAACGGATGAAAGAACTCCAAGATCGTTTTCGCAAGATGTGATACCTCAAAAAATATATACGCGTATGTCTCAAGTAGGTCTCAGCAAATCGAAGTACGCAACCTATTAATGTCCTAAACTCTTATGGTTATCGCAGTATCGTTCAGACGAAGCGACGCCTGATTCACAAGCAGAGTCCCGCATGGAGATAGGTATCCAAGTGGGCGAGTTGGCTCGCAATTATTTCGAGGGTACAGTGAACGCGACGGAAATATATCCCGATGGTTCACAGAACCGCACCGCTATGCTTAAACGTACACAGCAACTGATTGCTGCGCAAACGCCTGTCATCGCCGAAGCCGCCTTCTCTTTCGATGGCAATTATTGTGCTGTGGACCTTAAAACTGACGGTTACAACTACACAGAAAAAAAGGAAGCGACCCATTAGGATCACTTCCTTTTTTCTTTTACTTTGTACATCGTACATTGTCCCTTTGTACTTTTCGGCGTCATTTCTTGACGCCCTGGTATTCCTCTACTGTCTTCGAGGTGATAGTAGTCGTAGTCTTTGTGCTGTCGCCTACTTGCGTATACGTCGCAGTCGTGCTGATCGTCCGCCATGCCTTGCAACTCGTCATTCCGAGTGCGGCGGCGATATTAATACTCACGACTGATAGTAAGATAAACTTTCTCATTTTTTTTACTCCTTTCATTTTGATTTTTGTTTATAGACATAGTCTATACCGAACAATGCGCCTGCAAAGGTCGCGATCTCACCAAATCCTACCAGTAGCGACTCGTGTACCTCGCCCTGCGGGGCGATAAATACCCCGCAGAACAATAGTACTAATCCGCCTACTGACAGCACGGCTGCGGTCAATAATTGGACGTCAACCTTCATAAATTTACTCCTTTCGCCATTAGCCTTTCGCCATTAGCCATTAGCCATTAGCCATTAGTCTTTCGCCATTTTAACCGCGCAATTTGTCGTACTCCAGTTTGAAGATGTAGGCGTAGAAGGTCTTCTTACCTCCGGCCAGATCCTTCTGCTCGTTGAAAGCAGCGCGGTCGGCCTCCAAGGTGGAGAGGTTCTTCATACGAGCCTGAGCGGCGGTGGCTGCCTGTCCGAAGCGCGAGCGGAGCTGCAGCTCATAGGCCGAAGGCTTGGTGCTGCGCTCTACCTTCTTGCGCAGGTACAGACGGTTACAATGGTTGTTCTCCGTAGGTGCCGTACGGTGGGTTGCCAACAGCATCTTGTTGCAAGAGTGCTGACCGCTCTTGCTCGGC
>JAFWOU010000028.1 GCA_017509715.1 Paludibacteraceae bacterium
AGCAACCAAGCCCGATACAAAGCAGAAAGCAGAGACAGAATTGGCCAAAGTCAAGAAAGCTGCTGATGAAGCTAAAAAGGCTGCTGAAAATGAGGATGTGGACTTGGCGAGACAGAAAGCGAGGGAGGCAAATGTTGCAGCAAATAAAGTCGCAGAGATTGTTAAGGCTGATGCAGATAAGAAAGCTAAGGAGGAAGCAGAAAAGAAGGCGAAGAAGAGCAGTTATATGATTTATGCAACCAATAATAGTTATGATACAATCGGTTCCGGCAAAGAATTGTCACGAGGAGTAATGTCATATACTGTTGAAAAGACGCATAAATATAAAATAGGGTATCGTGCTAATAATATGTGGGTTGAATTCCCTAAGGATTATAAACTTGAAGGAGCAGGAAAGGATGGATATAAAGTGGTAGTAAAGCATAATTGTTGGCTTTGTATAGAAGTCAAACCCGAATGTACAGGGAATGCCTCTGTAAAGTTGCCGGATAATGTAACAATTCATCTTATGTTAAAGAAATGAAAAGACTCATAATTTTGTTTGCTGTAATGATCTAGTTAGCAGAATATGCTGAACAAACCAGAAAAGATGTCGCTAATGTTACAGAAAAAGTAATAAATGTTACAGAAAATGTTATAGAAAAACTTTCTGACAGACAACGACAAATCGTCAACATGGTTGCTCAGTATCCATTTACGACAACAACTCAAATGGCTCAGAAGTTGAACGTGTTGCTAATGACAGTTCGGCGTGATATAGAAAAGATGTCTCATGTTGCCCGTCATGTTGGCCCGGACAAGGGAGGGCTCTGGGAAATAAGAGAGCAGACTATCCAGCAAAAAATCGCACATAAAATGGCATATGTGCGATTTTTTTTGCATATGTCAGAAAAAAGCAGTAATTTTGCAGCGTGAAAGGTTATAAACTATGAATGACTATCGTTTCATAAACATCGACCAAGAGCCGAGCGAAGAACAACTTGCTCAACTGATGCGCGAAGTAGCTGAAGAAGCAAAGGAACGCCACGATCGTGCTCATGCTGCTTATTTTGAGCAAATCCACCAAATGGCGCAAGCGCTATGAGAAAGCCCGTTCTGATAGTAATAGCAGGCCCTAGCTTGGACTATAGATATCCTGAATTCCGTGAAAAAATAAGCGCCTTAATCATTAACCCCCCAAATATTAAACGATTATGATTGGAAGAATTATTGGTTTACTGATAAGTATCGCACTTATCATCATGGGTCTTTCGGGCGAGTATGTACTTAAGGGCACTGAGAGCTCAACAGCTCTTGTTGTGGTCGGCGTCCTGTTCCTGATTGTGGACATCATCGGCATCGTTCGCACCAAAAAGAATGACGACAACAACGACACTCCGGCAGAGTAATGCCCGGCTACCTATCCGGCAAAAAATCGCACATAAAATGGCATATGTGCGATTTTTTTTGCATATATGGAATTTTTGGTATTGTAACTTCGGCACGCCCCTTATAATTTTATACCATCCTAGGCGGAGGCCGCTCCTTCCGAAAGCGGAAGGACGCTCCGCCCTCCGAATTTACGTTCGCGTCTTCGCGCGAATAGCAATCTTTTGCCCGAAAAATACTGCTTATGCAAGCATAGACGATATTTTTTCGGCCAAAATCTTGTATATTCCAAATTTTTGTAGTAATTTTGCAGCCGAAAAAGAATAACAACTTGATGGTATGACTCGACTGACTACTCTCCTGATCCTCCTGCTGTGCGCCGCGGGGATGTTTGCTACGGATTATGTCCGCGAAGCAGAGTACTATCAGCGTAAGGCTGAGAGCTATCGCCGTGAGGCCGAGTACTACCAGAAGAAGGCGCAGGGCTACGAACGCGAAGCCGAATACTACCTCAAGAAAGCAGAAGGCTATCAGCGCGAAGCGGCATACTATACCAAGCGTGGCGACCTGGATCGTGCGCGCACCCAGACACGCTACGCCGAAGATGCTATGGATCGGGCGCGCACGCAGCAGCGCTATGCTGCGGATGCCTGGGACCGCTACCGCACCCAACTGCGCTATGCCCAAGAAGCTGACGAGAAAGCGGCCGAATACCTACGACGCGCTACAAGCCGCTGATGCTACTTATCCATATGACGAAACGACTACTACTCTATATAGCCTCTTTGCTGCTGGCGATGCCGATGTGGGCATGGCACGAGACGGTGACGGTAGGCGCCG
This sequence comes from Paludibacteraceae bacterium, assembly GCA_017509715.1. Classification (GTDB taxonomy): domain Bacteria; phylum Bacteroidota; class Bacteroidia; order Bacteroidales; family Paludibacteraceae; genus Colicola. Next base: position 2,209 of record JAFWOU010000028.1, read on the forward strand.
GCCTGACGCAGACGCTCCCGACGTCGGTAGATAGCCGCGTGCAGAGTGTGGCTGACGCCCTCGGACTGACGCTGCTGGGCTGGACGCCCGGCGAGATAGCCGACGGACAACGTCCCGCCACCTACTACGGCCTTGGCGCAACGGTCACACCTCCGGCCGAGACCACCTACTATGCCATGTTCGCCCGTGCTAACTCGGGTGGCGAACTCATCGTCCGCCAATGCCCTTCGCCCGCTGACGGCGATACCGTATTGCTGGCTACGATAGCGAGTGGTGTTTGCTTGCTGGCATCGAACGCAGGAACAACGAACTCGCAAATAGGAGTGTATCTGATGAACAACACGTCAACCTATACCGGCTCGCTCATGACGATATCCAACGGCGATGCTTCGGCCTATATATGGCTATACAATGATTCAACGAGCGGAACCTTTAGTTTGCAGTCTGTCACAAATAAGGCGTATTTCCTGAATGTAAACAGCGGCGTCGTGAAGTGCGGAGTGTCGATACCAAGGAAGTTTACGGTGCAGAACGGATTTTTATACCACTTGGGTACTTATAAGTATCTGCAATATGATATTAAGAGCGGAACGGTATATTGGAAAACCGGCAGCCTGCCATCCAGTCAGTCCTTTGCCTTCTATCGTAAGGAGCGGTATGTGGATTTTGCGACCACGATAGGCCAACTGCCGGGATGTGCGAACTGTTTTATCTATGTGCCATAGCGTATGCAGCATCAGGTAGCTAACGACATATTGATTCCGGAGATGGAGCGCATGCTCAACGAGGGTAGGGAGGTGCTCTTCACGCCCAGCGGCGTCAGCATGCGGCCCTTTATCGAGGGCGGACGCGATAGCGTGGTGCTGCGTCGTCCGTCTGCCCCTATACGCAGAGGCGATATCCTGCTGGCGCGGTATATCCGGCCGGACGAGAGCGAGACTTACGTGCTGCATCGGGTGCTGCGGGTGGAAAAGGATGGCACGGTCGTACTGCAGGGCGATGGAAACCTGCTGGGCGAGGAACGGATACGGCCGGAGAATGTGCTGGGTATCGTCACCCGCATCCAGTGGCCCGGCGGACGCCGCAAACCCATGTGCCGAGGACGGCTGTGGCAAGCGCTTATGCCCGTGCGTCGCTGGCTACTCAAGATCTACAGGCATAGCCTGCTGAAAATAGCATATTAGAGTCGAAAGTCAAAAGTCGAAAGTCAAAAGGTGCTTCCGAGCACTCCGATAAATAACGCATAAAATTTAGAATAGTATATGAAAGTTATTAAGGGATTTAAACTTCGGCCGCTGGGCGGCGAGTACATATTGATCGGCGAGAGTGTGGAACTGATCAATTTCAACAAGATGATCACCATGAATGAGTCGGCTGCCTTCCTCTGGCAGCAGGTGCAGGACCTGGAGTCGTTCGACAATCAGCTGCTCACCGACCTGCTGCTGCGCGAGTATGAGGTCTCGCCCGAACAGGCCGCAAAGGATGCTGCCGCCACTGCCGCTCATTGGCTTGAAGCCGGCATTGTGGAAAATTGATTATTTTAATATAGTACAGAAGAAATTGCGCGAAAAGGGGGCGTAAAAGTATACTATTCTTAAGAATAAGTGTACGGCACTTGGGAAAAAGCAATCCGGATTTGCAGGGTTGCTTTTTTTGTTGTAATTTTGCATCGTGGAAACTATGGGACTGCGCGTTCTTGGGTGGTTTTTTTTCGTAGAAAACCTGAGACGCGTAGGGCCTGCAGGGGGATAAAGGTTATGGGTTATGGGTTATGGGTTATAGGTTATGGGTTATGGGTTATGGGTTATGGGTTACGGGTTATGGGTTACGGGGCGACCGATGGCCAACAGGACTTAGAGAATAAAAATTTAAAAATTAAAATACATTTAAGGAATGAAAAAGATTTTTACTATTTTGTCGATTATCTTGCTGAGCTGCGGCGCATATGCTGAGCTGGCATACAATTCGACGCTGTCGCAGAGCGACTTTAACAATTCATCAACCGTTATTGCGAAAAACAATGCCAGTTGGAACAACGGTATTTACATGACTAAGGGAGGTTTCAACTGGGATGAGTATTCGGCAACAGTTGCATTGTCGGCTGGTGTGCCTAAGAAATTGTCTTTCACATGTCAACAGAGTTCTTGGGCTTCTACGGGTACTGGTTTTGTGGTGTATGAAAGTGCCGATAATGCCAATTGGACAGAAGCTTCGAAACCGGGCCTAAGTGGTAGTTCTGCAAAAAGCTATACCGCAGAACTAAAAGCTAATACGCGCTATTTGAAGTTTGCATGGTCGGGTAACTTTGATGGTACGTACACTAACATCAAAGTGACGGAGAAGATCCTGATGGGTACTCCGAATCCCGAGACGCTGGACTTCGGTACGGTGAAGGTGGACGACCAGGCTGAGCAGACCTTTACGCTGGGTTGGACCAACCTGACCGGTACGGCTACCAGTTCGGACAGCCATTTCTCGGTAACGCCGGACGCATTCGGTGAGATTGGTGCTAATCTGCAGAATACGACCTTTACGGTAACGATGAGCACCGCAGAGGCAGGTGTGTATAGCGGAACAATCACCGTAGAGGGCCGTGACAAGTCGGCTCAGGTGGCTGTTTCGGGTACGGTAGAGAAATACAACCAGTCGATCAACTGGGAGCAGGCAGAGACCGTTAACTACGGCGCTACGCTGGCTCAGGCTACGGCTACCAGCGGTTTGGATGTGACTTACGAGATTGCCAATCCGGCCGTAGTGAAATACGAGAATGGTGTGCTGACCGCTATCTATGCCGGTACGACTACCGTAACGGCTAAGCAGGCAGGTAACTACAAGTACAATGCGGCTGCGGACGTTGTAAAGACTATTACCGTTGTGGCTCCTACTACCTATGGCGATTTCCAGCAGAGCAGTTGCGATGAGGCTGTGGTATTTAATAATCAGAGCTATGAGGAGTCGTTTGCCGGTGACGTGACTGTAGGCAAGAACTATATGGGTGGTGACTCGATCGTACACGTACTGATCACTATCAATCATCCGACCTTCGGTACGGACGAGAAGACCATCGTTTATGGCGCAGAAGAGAGTTGGAATGGCATCGCGCTGAAGGATTCGACCGTAGGCGTACACTATGTAGTTTATCAGACGACGAATGTAGCCGGATGTGACTCTACGGTAACGCTGACGCTCACCGTGACCAAGCAGAATGCTATTGAGGTGCCTGTTGCGCTCAGCTTCTGCGAGGGCGATCAGGTAGCGTATCGCGATACAATCTATACCGAGGCCGGCACGGATGAGATCCTGGTTGAGGGTGAGACGGTAGATACGCTATATCAGGTGACTGTAACGGTTAATTATCCGCACTATAGCGATGCCGAGCTGACCAAGACAGTGGGCGAGGCTGTGCTCATCGAGGAAGACGGCTGGCTGCTGCGCGGCGAGACGCCGGTAGAGGGTATGTATATGACCACCAAGGCTGATACCGCTGACCTCTGGTTTATCCACTACGGCCAGACCGTACTGGGTTGCGATAGCGTAGAGCGCCTGAACATAAGGTTAGAGCTGCTGGATCCGGTAGAGACGGAGAAAGAGCTGGAGATGTGCGAAGGCGAGTCGGTTGAGTACCGCGGCGTACAGTACAGTATCGCAGGCGAGTATCCTGTGCTGGTAGAGGACGCTGTTCGCGACACGCTGATCAACGTGATTGTAACCGTTCATGAGAAGGCTTATGCCGAGATCGAGCGCACCGTATTGGCAGGCAACGTACTGACCTTGCCGGAAGGTGAGTGGCAGATAGGCGAAGAGATCGTTAGCGGCACCTTTGAGACGCAACGTGGCGATACGCTTGGTCTGGAGATGTACCAGTACGACAAGACGGAATTCGGCTGCGAGAGCGTCGTGAAACTCATCGTAACGGTAACGCCTAACTATGAGGCTGTAGAGAACGTAGAGGCCGGCGAGAAGGCACAGAAATTCTTCCGCAACGGTGTGCTCTATATCCGTCGTGGCGACCGCCTCTTCACGACCGATGGCCGTGAGGCAGAGTAAGGGTTGAAGCCGTCAGCATTCAGCTGTCAGTATTCGGCTGTTGATAAGCAAATTAAGCGTCCTTCGGGACGCTTATTTTGTGCCGTATTAGAATAGAAAAAAACATAAAAAACAAGTCTGATAATTGATTTGAAATCACTATTGTGATTCTGAATCTTGACTTGCTAAGTTGCCCTTGTAAATAAATTTACAGGCCCACCTTATCAACTCAATCTTCTTCTCTGCGAGATTCAAATCAATCATCAGAAAAACAATAAAAACAGGAGTGCCTTCGGAGTATTTCGTTTCTGAATTTCAGCCTTTTGTAGCAAAGTTTTATACCATTTGTTAATATTCGGTTGCACCCTATTAATATACGCGCTCTCGCGCGCGTATAAAATTTGCGTATATGAAAGAAAAATATTAATTTTGTGCACTATTTTGAGATGGTATGGCTCATATAGTTGTGAGCAATCTTAACAATAGTAAATTAGAGATTAACAATCGTGCACACGCGCGAGTGTGTGAGAAAAAAAGAAATTTAAGGAAAAAAAGATATGAAGAAGATTTACAAAGGTAACGATTGTAATGCAGAGGGTATGGGAAAACCATGGGTAAAGTCTAGGATAACCATGGCTTGCCCCTTGCTTACCCTTGTGATGATACTGATGCTGGGTGCATGGAGTGTACCGGCGTGGGGAATTGGATATGCAAAACTGCAATTATATTCTAGCCCTAAAAATGGTGGTTATGTTTATGCTAATGATAAGAATCAGAACAATATCGGCACGAAAACAGATGATTATGCTACTTCTGGGGGAGTTAGTGCACAAACATTATATCGTTTCGCAAGTGCGAAGGCTGGATATACTTTTAAAGGATGGAGTAGTTCAGAAGATGATAATTCTGGTTCAACATCATCTAGTGTAAAGGTAGATGTAGGGTCATGGGGTGGAACTAATACGGATACCTACTATGCCATCTTTGCACGAATGGCAGCCAATACGCCTGCGGCAGGAAGTACGACGACTTTTGCGAATACAATGGAGACGGAAAGATCTGCATGGAAAACTATTAAAATCGACCATGCACATGCCGGAACGGTTACAATAGAACAAACAGGAGAAAACGCTGGCGACTTCTTTGTTGGAGCAACAGAAGATGCTGCAACCGAATTGGAGTCTTTTGAATCAACAACAGAAAAAACAAGGACATTACATATACAATTCCGACCGACAGGTAATAACTTGAGAAAGTGCACTTTGACCGTAAAAAGCAATAATGGACTATCTTCTATCACTTATTATCTACAAGGAATAGGATATGCAAAACCTTCCATTAAATGGGTAAATGAAGATGGAACGGAAGTAACCAGTGGCGAAGTGACGTTGGGTAAGGGTGAGATCATTAAGGCTACTTGTACAACAGAGCAGACGATCACTTATTCCGATTATAACTCTACTTATTTTGAACCGGTGACCCATGAGGGCGGTCCGGCTTTGCGCGTTAAGAGTAATTTTACAGGAACATTCTCGAATCTTAATGTACGTGCTAACTTGGCTGTCAATGAAAGTAGTTTAATCGCAGCCTATAGCGAAGATTTCAAATTGAATGTTACCAGTCTAACTCCTCAGCGTATTGTATGGAACGATGATATTACGGACCTGGATAATTCTAAGGCCTTCCCTTATTACATACCATTAAATGCTGTCGCTTATGACACGGAGACTAACGAACCGTCAGGAATGGGCATTACGTATAGTGTAAGTTCGACGGATTACGTGGAGATTTATAATGGACAATTGAAAGTTAAGGCAATAGGTGGTCCGACGACAATCACTGCTACTGCTGCCAGCAGTGCCAATTATGCTCCGATTTCTGTGTCAAAGCGAATAACCGTTAGCGATGTAAAAACGGCATGTGCAACGAAAGATACAGATAATGGAGGTAGTTTTAACAAGAACGGATCGCACACTGTATATGTTTCCACTCCGGGTAAAATGACGTTCTATGCACGGAGAGACTATACGCTTAGTAAAGATTTAACAGTGACCGAATATAATAGTGCAGGTGGCACTCTTCATACAACTAACATTAGTGCTAGTGATATAACTACTAGCAATTCGGGTTCAAAGAAAGAAATAACTCTACAACCAACCACGGCTTCTGTGAAGTTTTCGACGAGTGCAAATCTTACATACTATATCACATCTATTGAGGTAGAGCGTATTACGTCTGTGACCAAAGACAAGAGTGAGATGGCTTATAACGTATACAAGGGTATGGAGTCAGCTGCTCAGTTGGGTATCACGTATTCGAATGTGCCGGTTTATTTGACTTTGAAGCACGGAGCTTCGAGTAAATGGTCGATGGATAAGAGCAAAGTAGGCGGTTGTGGGAAGCGTGGTTCTGCTGCAATAACCTTGACGTTTAGTGCTGCTGAGACGGGCACTTATACCGACACTTTGTATATCAAGAGCAATACAGGAGTAGATTACGGTTTTGTGAAATTGACGGCAACAGTGACGGCGGTTGCTCAATTCCTGGATACATGGAATATTGCGGATGCGTATAATACGACAGATCAAACGACGTTGAGCGCAGAGACGACAGAAGGTAAGACTAATTTCACTTTCTCTGTTCAGAGTTCGAATCCCGCGGATATCGTGAATATTGATGATAATGGTGTAATGACGTTCAATGGAGCGGGTACGGCAAAGATTAAGGCTGTATGTCCGGCATATGGTATCTACGAGGAGTTTTCTGATACGCACGATATCACCATTAATAAAGTTACTCCGACGATTGCGACGAAGCCGACGGTGGCTGAGATCAAATATAAGGGAAGTTTTGCCAATAATCAGTTGAGCGAAGGTTTGGCAACGGTGACTTTGAGAGGTGTTGCAGATACACCGGTGGAAGGTACGTTTACATGGACATCGCTTAATGGAACAACTGTTAATGATGCTCAAGGAAGCCATGACTATTCTGTAACGTTCACTCCGACGGATGGCGGCATGTATAATAGCAAGACCTTTACGCAAAGCGTGAGCGTTATTCGCGCCGACGGCGGCATTGAGATGAATAATGGTGAGGTAAAGGTGAAAGTTGCCGGAATCAATGATGATCTCAATGAGTGCAAGATTGATCTGGATGACTTGGTAAAGACGAAGGTAGTAGATGCCGGTCATGCAGGAACGGTTTCGTATGAAGTGATCAGCGAGAATAAGGCGAATGCGGCGATAGACGGCGATAATAAGTTCTCGGCAACGCAGGTAGGTACTTATACCATTCGTGCTACGCAAGCGCAGACGAATTATTACACAGCGGCTTCGGATGAGTTCACGGTGACCGTGAATAAACTGGTGCCGGAGATCGTATTTGACAATCAGGATAATCCGGAGTATATCTATTCGGGTGACGTGATTGAGAAGCCGGCATACAGAAAGTATAACGGCAAAGAAATCGACCGCAATGTACAATATGTATCCAGCGATCCGAGTATTACCGGTGCTATTTACGTAGATGGTACTACATTGACTGCTCGTAACGTAACGGCTCCGGAAGGTAGTGCAGTAGAGGTGACCATTACCGCTTCGGCTTCTGCGGATGCGCTCTATGCAGCAACGACCGAATCGGTTGAACACAACTACGCTGTACGTGCAAAACGTTCGCCGGTATTCACGATGGATACGTATGTGAATGAGAATGGTTCGAAGACGCTGAACATCGGAGAGCAAGCTATTATTACGTATAACGAGAATACGAACGAATTCCTTACGGTAGGTACGGCTTCCGAGCACGCGTATGTGACCTTTAGTCTTGATAAAGAAAATCGTACTATTACGGTAACGGCCGTAAAGGGTACTATAACAGGTGACGGCGTGCAGCAAATCATCGTAAACCAGCCGGGTAATGATTACTTGTTCCCGAGAGAGATTACGTATACCTTTACCATGAAACGTAATGTGTCGGCTTTGTCGTTGGATCCGTTGACAACTGCGATGGAGGTAGAAGATACGGTAACGAGTATCTATAGCGGTCTGACCAATACGACGGACGGACTGCAGTTCAGTTGTTCGCCAGCAGGCAGCATGAAGTATGAGAACGGTAAGTTGATTGCGTTGCAGGCAGGAACGAGTACTGTTACTTTCTCGCAGCCGGCTACGGAGTTCTGGACGGGAATTAGTGTGAGCAAAGATATTACGGTTAGCAAAAAGGATCCGAATGTGACGACTGCGTTGGCTAACCGTCACCCGTGGTACTCGATTATTGAGCATCCGTTTAGTTCGCTGAATACTGAGAAAGCATTGACAATTACCTCCAGCAATGAGAGCTTGGCAAAATACATCAAAGAGGAAGATAAGATTTATGTATATGGAACTTCGGGCAATGTGACCTTTACGGTTAATCAGGATGCTAACTATAAGTACAATGCGGTAGAGAACTACAAGAAGACGTTTGAGATTTTCCAGCCGAATAACCGTCTGCCGTTTACGTTGACCGAAAGCAATTTGAGCGATTATAAAGGTGGAGGTAAAGGAAATATCAAATGGGATGGAGGCGGTGTCATTGTCTATGGTGACCCGGAATATTTGAGTGGATACAGGGATTGGTCAGCCAAATATATTATTCTCAAGTTTGTGGGAGTGCCGGATAAACTGAGTTTCGATTTTGAAAACACGTCAAGTGTAGCTACTCAATACGGTTGGCATTTCTATGAGAGTAGTAATGGTTCGGATTGGACTTTGATTAAGGAGTATCAAGACCTTTTGATGGACGCGTCCGGTGGAACCTCGTCGGGAAGTGAGAGCAATTTACACTTAGATCCGGCTACGCAATATATCAAATTGGAGTATCATGGTAACTTCGGTGGCCGCTTCAAGAATGTCTCCATTACGGAGCGCAAGGAGATCGCACCGAAAGCAAACTCGATAGACTTCGGTTTGGGTTACAACGGTAATGATCCTACCACGCGTACAATCAAGGTAGATTGGTACAATGTCAAGCAATGTACGGTAACAATTACCGGAGCGGATGCCGATAAGTTTGTGTTGGGGGAAGGCTCTAATACGATTTACTCTACCTTGGATAACTATGGTACGGCAGAGTTGAGCGTATCGTACAAGCATGAGACGAATTCGGAGACGACTCATACGGCAACTTTGCATATCGAGGATGCAGATCATAATTATGCCGAAATCACTTTGAACGGTCAAACGACACCTGCTCCGCAAGATATTATCTGGCGTAACGACTTGACCCCGATGCCGATTAACGGCGTGTTCCCGAGTGCAGCAGTAGTAGCAAGCAATCAGCCGATCACGCTGAGTTCGGATAATGAGGGTATTGTTCGTGTAGTGAACGATACGCTGATTGGTGTGGCAGCCGGTACTGCACGTGTTACTGCAACGGCAGAAGGCAATACCAAATGGGCAGAGACGACATCGTATATCGATATTGAGGTGACAACCAAGAATGTACAATTCATTACGTGGAATGATAACTTGAGCAACCGCAAGCGTGAAGAGGGGCAGACCGTGGAGATCACGCTGACAGCTACTTCTACAGCTGGTCTGCCGATCACCTATGAGTTGGATGAGGATGCGCAACTGTTTGCATCGATCAGTGGCAATATGCTACGTCTGACAGGCTGGGGTAGCGGTCAGGTTATTGCTCATCAGGTAGGAAACGAGGATTATGTGGCTGTTCAGGCAGTGAAGAGTCTGGTATCGCGTAATCCATCTGCCGGCTGCAGACCGTTGGTAGGTGAATATAAATCGGAATATACTATTTGGACTTTGGGAGAAAAGGAGATCGAGTTGGATGGAAGAGAGCCTGCAACGATTGAATTTGATGCGAAATGTGATGCATCGGCTTTGTGGGGACTTCATGTTGGAGAGTACTATGATGGTTTTTATCATGAAGTAGCAGAAATCAGCCGTTTGGGCGATAATAACCTGACCTCTTCTTACAAACATTTCGGTCCGTTTGAATTGAACCGCAAAACGACGAAGGTAAGAATCTATACCACGACCGGTGCGACGATGAACCGTACGTTCAAGAATGTGGAAGTGACCTTGGCAAAGTATCTGGAATTGGCGGATAATCAGCTGCACTTCGAACAGGTGGACAAAGGTTCGACCAAGACGCAGAGTTTCTATATCAACTATTCGAACCTGACCGGTGTGCTGGATGTAGAGATGGAGAATGAGAGTGAGCAGTTTGAGGTTGTGACCGAGACGGTCGGGGAAGATTGCGGCGATGAGGCGAAGAATGTGGAAGTACTGATTCGTTTCACAGGAAAGACGCTTGGCACAGAAGAAAACACTATTATCGTTTCTAACAAAGACCAGAGTCTCCGTGTTCCGGTATCTGCTCATGTGGTACTTCCTTCGCAGACGATTACCTGGGAGCCGGACGTTAATGTACTGACGACCGATGAGGTGGTATTGAGCGCAACGGCTACGAGTGAACTGCCGGTAAGCTTCACTTCTGGCGATGAAACTATAGCTGAGGTGGTTTATGAGGCAGGTGTTTATTCGCTGGATATTAAGAAATACGGCGATGTAGAGATCACGGCTCATCAGGCAGGAAATGAAGATTGGAGTGCGGCAACAGACAAGAAACTTACATACCATATCTCACGCGAAGTGCCGGTAATAAATACTTGGCCGACCGCACAAGTAATTCTGCCGAATACAGTAGGCAATGCAACCATCATCGGCGGTGTAGCTCCGGAAGGAATCGCAGGTTCGTTCCAATGGGAAGATGGCTCGTTGGAAGTTACGCGTCAGGCGCACACGTTCAATGTAGTATTTGTGCCGAACAATACTAATTACTATGAAACCGTATCGCACGCTTTGGAGATTGAGATATTGAAGACACCGCAGACGATCACATGGAATCGTGCAAATGTGAGCGAAGAAGGTTGTTCGAATGTAGTGATCTTAGATGCAACGGCATCGAGCGGTCTGCCTATTACGTATCACTCTTCGGATAGTACGAAAGCTTATGCGATAGATGCAGTAGTGAGTGAGGTGGCTGTTAAGAAACTGTATATCCTGAAGGGCGGCGACGTGACGATTACGGCTGTGCAGCCGGGTGACGATACCTATGCAGCAGCTCCGTCGGTATCGAAGACAATCTCGCTGAACCGCGTAGTGCCGACCATCGAAGAGTTGCCTACGGCTACGGATATGTACGTACACCATTTCTTGAGCAACTCGACGCCGCAAGGCGGTGTGGTGAAGGCCGGTGAAAATACAGTTGACGGTGTGTTCAACTGGGAAAACGGATCTGAAGTAATGGACGATCCGGGTACGAATCAACGTACCGTAGTATTCCATCCGTATAATTCGGATTTCTATCAGGAAGTAAGCGCAGTGATAGATGTTGAAGTACGTCGTTTTGCTCCGACCGTATTGCACGATTTCACGACGGAGACCAAGGTATATGGAACGACATTGAGTGAGTTCGTGCTGAATGGCTCCGGTCATGGCTATGACTATACGGACCCCGCACATTATGAGATTGACGGTACGTTCGCATGGAAGGATGGAGCATACATCCCGTCTGTATCTGAGACGACCGCTGTGCTGGTGTTCCATCCAGAACATTCGGAATGGTACGACGATGTTGAGGTAGAGGTGCCGATCGTTATATCGCAGGCAACGCTACTGGGCGCTACGGCTACAGCTACTATATTCTACGGTCAGGTACTGAGTGAGGCTGTGCTGGTGAATACGACGCAAGGCATTGTGAATAACACGACCGGTGTGGTAGCCGGAACAGTGACTTGGGATCCGAGTCTGGATGGTATGCATTATTATGAAGTAGGTGAGTATAACCTGCCGATCCGCTTTACGTCGACAGATGGCAACTATGATGCAACGGATATTGCCGGTACAGCCGTACTGAAGGTGAATAGCGGCTATGTGTTTGACGGAAATAATGGTGCAAGTACCACTTGGGGAGACGATGCAAACTGGCAAGGTCATGTGGCTCCTGAAGATAATGAGCGCGTAGTGATCTTGGCCGACGTTGACGTGACGACGGATGTGGAGGTAGAATCGATGACAATCAAGGAAGGCGTGACTGTTGTAGTAAAAGACGGCGCTACGCTGACTATCGGCTCTTCTGATTCGTACGTACGTGATATATATGGTAACTTGTACGTAGAGACCGGAGGTAAGGTGATTTTGAATGGCGGTGAACTGAAGGTGAAAGACTTTGTGCTGGAGGCTGAACTGGGTGATAACACATCCAGTCATGCAACGTCCGGTCAGGTGAGTGGCGATGAGAAACTGAACGTACAAGGTGATGCTTATTTCCGCATCAGCTTCGATCCGCGTGGCCAGATTGACTATGGATGGTATGACTTTACCGTGCCGTTTGAGGTAGAGGTAGTGAATGGCGTCTATGACAAGGATGGCAACAAGTTGACCAACAATGTGGATTATGCCGTGATGGAGTTTAGCGAGGAAAGACGTGCAACTAATTCCGGAAGACCGTGGATTTGGTTCTCCGGTACGTTGCAGCCGGGCCGACTCTATACCATTACGCTGGATGATGAGAAGAATTGGAATACATTCCTGTTTAAGAAGAAAGTAGGCTCAAATGTGACCGGAAGCAATTCCTTCTCGGCAGCGTATTCCAACAGTGGAGAAACCACGGATAGAGGATGGAACGGTCTGGGTAATGGTACGTTGCAGCATCGTCAGTTGAACAATCTGCCTGCACAAACCAAGATCCAGGTAAATGATCATGTCAATGAACGCTATGTAGAGCTTGAGGCTAATGATTATACCTATGCTGTAGGTACCGCGTTCTTTGTGCAAGTGGATGAGGAGACGGATATTGACCTGACTTCGGTAAGCGAGACCCGCGGCTTCCTGGCTCCGACGAGCGAGCGTCGTACGGTGGATGAGTTCCGCCTGGCACTGACGGCCGAGGATGCTACCTATGTTGCCGACCGTCTGTGGGTATCGGCGAGCGAAGAGGCTACGGGCGAGTACGTGATTGGACGCGACCTGCTGAAGATGGGTACGCCGACTAGTGCGAAGGTAGCGCAGATGTGGACCGTAAGCAACGGACAGAACCTGTGCGACCTGGAGATGCCGCTCGTAGGCAATAACGCCAGCACCTCGCTCAACCTCTATGCTCCGCAGGCAGGTACGTATGAGATCGCAGTAGAGCGCGCGCCGGAGGATGCTACGCTCTATCTGACACGGAACGGACGCGTGGTATGGAATCTCTCGATGAGTCCGTGCGAGCTCGAACTCGACAAGGGTACGACCGAGAGTTATGGTCTGCGTATCGTGGCTGATCGTCAGACGACGACAGACGTGGAGAACGCGGAGACCGAAAGCCAGGGTGTACGCAAAGTGCTCATTGATGATAAGATCTATATCATTACTCCGGAGGGTAAGATGTACGATATCGTAGGAAAAGGTGTGAATTATTAAGAAATATTTGCGTATTTCGAAAAAAAGCAGTACCTTTGTACGATTTTTGGACTGACATGAAGAAGGAATACAATATACCGACGATAGAGACTATTGACATGAGGGGAGAGTATCCCCTTATGGCTATAGCTGCTAGCAAGACCTATTCTCCTGCTCCTCCGCGTCGGGATAAAATGTTCTGATGTCTTATGGCAGGCAGACTGAACAATACGAATATAAGGAACGTGCGCCTGCGTACGATCGCGCATGTGTTGCGCACGCGCGTGATAGCGGGTCAGGAAGAGCTGCTACAGGTGCTGATGATGCAGGGCATTGAGACCACGCAAGCGACGCTGAGCCGTGACCTGCGTGACCTGCGTGCCGAAAAGCGTACGATGCCCGACGGTACGGTGCGCTATATCGTGCCGGAAGAGCCGGCGCAGCCGCGCGTAAGGGCTATTCAGAGCGAACTGCTCAGGCAGGCGATGCAGAGCGTGGATGTGTGTGCGCCGTTCGTGGTGGTGAAGACCAAACAGGGCTATGCCGGCGTAGCCGCCAAGGAAATAGAAAACCAAGCACCTGAACGGGTGCTTGGCACTATAGCGGGCGAGGATACCATCTTGGTGATCCTGCGTGAGCAATCCGACCCGCAGCAGCTACGTGATCTGCTGCGTGCCGCGATGCAATAAGGCTTTACATACGCTCGGGTACCTCGATACCCAGCAGCGACATAGCGTCACATATAGTGCGTGCTACGGTTTGGCTCAAGAGCAGACGTAGCGCGCGCTTTTGTTGATCCGGTTCGTTCAGGATCGAGCAATCGTGGTAGAACGAGTTGAAGTCGCAGGCCAACGCATACGCATAGTTGCACAGCACAGCCGGCGAGAAGTCCTGACCGGCCTGACGCACTACGGCGGGATACTCCATGAGGCGCTGGATGAGCGTTAGCTCTTTGGGATCCAGGCTCCCTAGGTTTCCTAGGCCTCCTAGGTCTCCTAGTTCTCCGGCCTTGCGCAGCACGCTCCGGATACGGGCGTAGGTGTATTGGATGAACGGACCCGTATTGCCGTTGAAGTCGATCGACTCCTCGGGATTGAAGAGCATGTTCTTGCGCGGATCCACCTTCAAAATAAAGTATTTGAGCGCGCCTAAACCCACTTTGCGGGCAATCTCGTTAGATTCCTCGTTTGAAATCGTTTGAGATTGTTTGATGTTGTTTGAATCTCCTGACTTTTGGAGATAAATCTCCTTGGCATCTTCTACCATCTTGTCCATCAGGTCGTCGGCATCTACTACGGTGCCCTCGCGGCTCTTCATCTTGCCGTTAGGCAGCTCTACCATGCCATAGGAGAAGTGGACGAGCTCTTTGCCGAAGGGGAATCCGAGGCGGTCGAGTAGGATCGAGAGCACCTTAAAGTGGTACTCCTGCTCGTTGCCTACTACATAGACCATCTTGTCGATGGGGTAGTCCTGGTAACGCAGTTTGGCGGTACCGATATCCTGGGTCATATAGACCGACGTGCCGTCGGAGCGGAGTAGCAGCTTCTCATCCAGTCCGTCCTTTTCCAGGTTTGCCCAGACGGAGCCGTCAGGGCGGCGGTAGAACTGGCCGGAAGCGAGTCCTTTCTCTACTTCGGATTTGCCCTCCAGGTAGGTGTTGGACTCGTAGTAGATCTTGTCGAAGCTGACGCCCATACGCTTGTATGTCTCATCGAAGCCGGCATATACCCACTCATTCATGCGTGCCCAGAGTGCGCGTACCTCGGGATCGTTCTGCTCCCAGCGGAGCAGCATAGCCTGCGCCTCCTTGATGAGCGGCGCCTCTTTCTTCGCCGTCTCCTCGTCCATGCCTCCGGCTACGAGTTCGGCAATCTGCTTGCGGTATTCCTTGTCGAAGCGTACGTAATAGTCGCCGATCAGGTGGTCACCCTTCTTGCCGGTGGATTCGGGCGTCTCGCCGTTACCGAATTTCAACCATGCCAGCATCGACTTGCAGATATGGATGCCGCGGTCGTTGACGATATTGGTCTTGACAACTTTCCAACCGTTTGCCTCCTGAATCTTGGCAATCGAGTAGCCGAGCAGGTTGTTGCGCACGTGTCCGAGGTGGAGCGGCTTGTTGGTGTTGGGTGAACTGTACTCCACCATCATCAATTTGCCATTCTCCGGCTGACGACCATAGTTGTCGTCGGCAGCAATCTCGCGGAGCTGCTCAACGAAGAAATGCTGGGCAATCTTGAGGTTCAGGAATCCCTGCACGGCGTTATAGCCGGCGATGAGTCCCTGACTATTGGCTACGAGCCATTCGCCGATCTCCTGTGCCACCTGTGCGGGGGCTTTGCGAGCGGCTTTGACGAAGGGAAAGACTACCAGCGTGATGTCGCCCTCAAACTCAGGACGCGTCTTCTGCAGCTGAACTTGCTGCGGGGTAGCCTGGATGTCGTAGAGCGCCTGAGCGGCTGCTACGACCTGTTGTGTGAGTATTTGTTCGAGTGTCATAATTCGATAGATGTTTTACTTGCTGATGGGCGCACATTTGCGGCGCAGGTATTCGCGCTCCTCGTCGTTGAGCAGCGGTGCGGTGAGCTCATATACGCGCTGATGGTAGCGGTTGATCCAGTCTATTTCGGCCTCCGTCATGATCGAGAACTCGATGAGGCTGGTATCATAGAAACAGAGCGTCAGGGTCTCAAACGTGAGGAAATCGTCCTCGGTAGTGCAGGCCTCGGTGCGCTCGGCCGGGATAACGGTGATGAGGTTTTCGGTGCGGATGCCCCACATGCCGGTGCGGTATATGCCGGGTTCGTCGGAGATAATATGACCTACCTCGAGCGCCGTAGGATTGTTGTCAGTACGCACGTTCTGCGGTCCCTCGTGACAACCGAGGAAGTGACCTACGCCGTGACCGGTGCCGTGACCGAAGGTAATGCCGGCTTGCCACATATACTGCTTAGCCAGGGCGTCCAGTTGATTGCCCCGTGTGCCACGCGGGAAGCGAGCGGTAGCCAGGGCAATATGACCCTTGAGCACGTAGGTATAGTCCAGTTTGGCCTGCTGGGGAATCTCGCCTCCGAGCCATACGGTACGCGTAATGTCAGTGGTGCCATCCAGGTACTGTCCGCCTGAGTCGAGCAGCAGCATGCCTTGGGGATGCACGGTGGCGCAGGTGTCGGGCGTAGCCTCGTAGTGGACGATGGCGCCGTTGCCCTGGTAGCCGGCGATGGTGCCGAATGACTCCTCGACGAAGTTGTCGCCCATCATGCGGAACTCGTGCAGACGGTCCATCAGGTCGCACTCTGTTAGTTGGCCATCAGCCGTCAGCCATTGGCCATCAGACTCCAGTTCCTCGAGCCACTTGAAGAAGCGGGTGAGGGCTACCGAGTCCTGCAGCATAGCGATGCGTTCGCCCTCCAGCTCCACGGCATTCTTGCGCGCCTTGTCGATCAGGATAGGCGATTTCTCATTCTGCTTGCGGCACTCGGCGGGAATAGCCTCGTAGAGGGCCTGGTTGACCTTCGCACCATCGAAGAGCACGGTGCCGCTTAGGCTGCGGATATAGTCGAAGACTGCCTCGTATGGCTGCTGGTCGATGTTGTTGAAGTCCAGGTAGTTGCGAGCTACGGTATCTACCTTCTCCGGCAGCACGAATAGGGTGCACTTGTCTTGCTCCAGTACGACGTAACTGACCACGACGGGATTGAATGCTACGTCGTTGCCGCGGATATTGAGCAACCATGCTATCTCGTCGAGCGCACTGATGATGAGTGCGTCGCCGTGCTTCTCGGCCATCTTCCGGCGCATGCGCGTGAGTTTCTGCTCTACGGTCTCGCCGGCAAAGTCGGCGGAGTATGGGTAGAGACGGTCCTGCGGGATAGCGGGACGACCGTCGGTCCATATTGGCCGGATTAGGTCCACCGAACGGAGTGTCAGTTTCTCCTGCCACTCGCTGAAATCGTTGACGCTGAACATCTCCGGATTCACACCTACTACGATTCCACTCTGTTCTAATTCGTTAATCCACTCCGGAATGGTCGGGCAGTCTATGTCCGATTCGCGCATCAACTCAATCGTCGACCCCTCCAACTCGATGCCAGCCTGCAGGTAGTAGCGGCTGTCGGTCCAGAGCAAGGCTCTGTCCATGGTGACCACCACGGTGCCGCTCTCGCCCTTGAATCCCGAGAGCCAGTTCATCTCATGCCAGTGTGTCGGCAGGTATTCCGAAGCGTGCGGGTCGTTGCCGGGTACTACATAAACGTCCACGCCCTCCTGATGCATTTGTTGGCGCAGGGCAGCCAATTTTTCCAATACGGTCATACTACTCCAAATTTAAAAATTTGTGCAAAGATACGAAAAAAAGTCGAAAGTGGAAAGCAGAAAGTAGAAAGCAGCACATATTTTATGTGCTAAGGGGTCTTTTTTTTATTTATTTTGCGCGCAGACTTGCATATATGAAAAAAAATGTGTACCTTTGTGCGATTTTTTGTAATATGGCGGATAATGAACTCATATTTCGATGCTTGGCAAGTGGTAGCAGTGGCAACTGTTACTACCTGGGCACGCGTGGAGGTGGCATCCTGATCGATGCGGGTATCTCGGCGCGTCAGATCCAGAAAGACCTGCGCGAGATGGGGCTCGACTACCGCAATATACACGGTGTGCTGATCACCCACGACCATGCGGATCATATCCGGTCGGTCGGAACGCTGGGCGAGCGGGTACACCTGCCTATCTACACCACGCGCGAGATACACAGCGGCATCGACCGCAACTATGGCGTGAAGGAGAAGCTGAAGACCAGCCGGCGCTACTTTGAGAAAGCGCAGCCGTGGGAACTGCTGGGTATGCGTATCCAGACCTTCGGCATCTCGCACGACTCCACCGATTGCTTGGGTTATGCCATCGACTATCTGGGGCAGCGATTTGTGATCATCACGGATTGCGGTGAACCGAATTCGGACATGGAGCACTATATCTCCACGGCAAACCACCTGGTCATAGAAGCCAATCACGACGAGCGTATGCTGCTCAACGGTCCGTATCCGACCTACCTGAAGGAGCGTATCCTCTCGCCGCGTGGCCACCAGAGCAATGCCGTATGTGCCGAACTGCTGGCGCGTAACTATACGGAGAAACTGAGGAACATATGGCTCTGCCATTTGTCGCTGGAGAACAACGACCCGCAGGTGGCCTACGACACGGTGGCCGAAGCGCTGGAGGCAATCGGTGTGCAGCCGGGTAGGGACGTCTATCTGAAAGCCCTGGAGCGCACAAGCGCCAGCCCGGTGTATGTGCTGAATGACGAAGTGATTCGGATGGAGGAGTGAAGGAGTGAAGGAGTTTTGTTAATTTTGAAATATACTATATATGGAGCGATTAGTAATTATCCCGACGTATAACGAGAAGGAGAATATAGCAGCGATTATTGAGGCGGTGATGAACCTGCCGATACGGTTTCACGTGCTGGTGATCGACGACGGCTCGCCCGACGGCACGGCCGATATCGTGAAGGACCTGATGAAGACCACTTATCCCGAGACGCTGCATATCGTGGAGCGCCAGGGCAAGCAGGGGCTGGGTACGGCGTATATCGCCGGCTTCCGCTGGGCGATAGAGCATAAGGCCGACTATATCTTTGAGATGGATGCCGACTTCAGCCACAACCCCAACGACCTCATGAAGCTCTACGAGGCATGTGCCAACGAGGGAGCCGACCTGGCTATCGGTAGCCGCTACGTGACCGGCGTGAATGTGGTGAACTGGCCGATGGGACGCGTGCTGATGAGCTACTTTGCCAGTTTCTACGTACGTACGGTACTGGGCGTATCGATCCGTGATACTACGGCAGGCTTTGTATGCTATCGCCGTCAGGTACTGGAGACGATCGAGCTGGACAAGATTCGCTTCAAGGGGTATGCCTTCCAGATCGAGATGAAGTTCACGGCCTATAAGTGCGGTTTCCAGATCAAGGAGGTGCCGATCATCTTTGTCAACCGCGTGCTGGGCACGAGCAAGATGTCAGGTGGCATCTTCTCCGAGGCACTGCTGGGCGTGATCAGGCTGAAGATCAGCAGCTGGTTCCGGAAGTACCCCCGTAAAGGTTAAAGGTTACGGGTTACAGGTTACGGGTTACGGGTTATAGGTGCCTCCGGGCACTCCGATAAATGCCAAAATAATAGGGTGTCCGTCGGGGCACCCTATTACTTTTTAGCACTGATCGTGCGGCTGATTACTCAGCCTCCTTCTCAGCGTCCTTCTTGGCAGCTTTCTTAGCCGGCGCTTTCTTAGCGGGCTTCTCCTCAGCCTCCATCGAAGCCTTGAGGTCAGCCAGTACGCTCAGGTCACCGAGAGTGGTCTTCTCAACCTTCGGCAGTTCGAGAGCGGGCTCTTCAGCCTTAGCGGCCTTCTTAGCCTTAGCGGGAGCCTCTTTGCGCTCTTCCCAAGTGCGGAGGTGCGAAACGAGGATGCGCTTAGCGTCGCGGTTGAACTCAATTACCTTGAAGCTCAGCTCGTCGCCAACAGCTACCGGGCTCTTGTCTTCCTTCTGGAGGTGACGCGTGGTGCAGAATGCCTCAACGCCCTCTTCGAGGATGATGACAGCGCCCTTGTCGGTGATCTCAGCTACCTTGCCGTTGATCACTTTGTCAACGCCAAACTTAGCCTCGAGCTCCTCCCAAGGATTCTCCTCGAGCTGCTTGTGACCAAGCGAGAGACGACGATTGTCCTTGTCGATGTCGAGCACTACCACCTCGATTTGAGCACCGATCTGGGTGAACTCGTTCGGGTGTTTGATCTTCTTGGTCCAGCTCAGGTCGCTGATATGGATCAGGCCGTCAACGCCCTCTTCGATCTCAACGAATACGCCGAAGTTGGTGAAGTTGCGCACCTTAGCAAAGTGACGCGAACCAACAGCGTACTTGTTCTCGATGTTCTCCCACGGATCAGCCTTAAGCTGCTTGATACCGAGCGACATTTTGCGCTCGTCGCGGTCGAGGGTAAGGATAACAGCGTCGATCTCGTCGCCCACCTTGAGGAAGTCGTTGGCGCTGCGCAGGTGCTGGCTCCAGCTCATCTCGCTGACGTGTACCAGACCCTCTACGCCCGGAGCTACTTCTACGAATGCTCCGTAGTCGGCCATCACTACTACCTTGCCGTGTACCTTGTCGCCTACCTTGAGGTTTGCGTCCAGGGCATCCCACGGATGCGGAGTGAGCTGCTTCAGACCGAGAGCGATACGCTTCTTCTCCTCGTCGAAGTCGAGGATAACGACGTTGATCTTCTGGTCGAGCTCTACCAACTCGTGCGGGTCGGCTACGCGGCCCCAGCTGAGGTCGGTGATGTGGATCAGACCGTCTACGCCACCCAGGTCGATGAATACACCGTAGTTGGTGATGTTCTTAACGGTACCCTCGAGTACCTGACCCTTCTCGAGCTTAGAAACGATCTCTTTCTTCTGTGCCTCGAGCTCAGCCTCGATGAGCGCCTTGTGCGATACAACGACGTTGCGGAAGTCAGGATTAACCTTAACGATCTTGAACTCCATGGTCTTACCCACGAATACGTCGTAGTCACGAATCGGCTTCACGTCGATCTGGCTACCCGGCAAGAAGGCCTCCATACCGAGCACGTCTACGATCATACCGCCCTTGGTGCGGCACTTGATGTAGCCCTGAACGATCTCCTGCTTCTCGCAAGCCTCGTTGACGCGATCCCAAGCCTGGGCAGCGCGAGCCTCTTTGTGCGAGAGAACGAGTTGGCCGTTCTTGTCTTCCTGGCTCTCGATGTAAACCTCTACTTTGTCACCTACCTTCAAGTCGGGATTGTAACGGAACTCAGCAGCCGGAACGATACCGTCCGACTTGTAACCTACGTTCACTACAACCTCACGCTTGTTGATACTGATAACGGTACCTTCTACAACCTCTTCGTTCTTGATAGCGTTGAGCGTACCATCATATTTTTGAATTTCTTCTTCGTTTTTTGCGCCTTGAGCTTGTGCTTCATAGGCATCCCAGTCGAAGTTCTGGAGAGAAAGATTTTCTGCCATTGTGGTAGAATTGTTGGTGGGAAACAATATGTCGTTATAACGATAAATCGTTATATCGGTATATCGAAATCCCGTTAAAAAGTTAAACATCCGTTAGCCTTTTCTCGCCTCTCCGAAAAGCGTTTATTAAAACGATTTTCTTGAACAATACTTGTTCTTCGACGAAAAAAGCGTGCAAAAGTACACTTTTTTTTTGATATGTGCAAATTTTTTTGTAATTTTGTGCCCAAATACGATAAAAAACACCGAAACAATGAGTAATTATAAATGGAATTACGTGAGCGTGGGCGGATCTACGCGCGTGAAGATCTCGTCGGGTGAGGACGTTCGTCACCTGCCGGAGTTGGATAAGAAACTGTGGACCGTGCTGGCTTGTCCGACCACGGGGCTGGAGATTGACTCGGAGAGTCTGCGCCTGATGGACACTGATGGCAACGGTAAGTTGCGCGTCACGGAGGTGCAGGAGGCAGCCAAGTGGCTGTGCTCGGTACTGAAGAACCCGCAGACGCTCTTCCGCCAGCGTGCGGAGCTGAAGCTCGACGACATTGCCGACGAAACTATCCTCAGCGTAGCCAAAGAGATAGTAGAAAGCAAAAAGTCGAAAGTCGAAAGCGAGGGTGAGAAACTCGACAAACCGGAACTCATCACCCTGGCCGACGTAGATGCTGCGCTGGAGGCCATCAAGATAGACGAAGTGCCCGTGCCCGCAGCACCGATAGAGGCCGACGTCATGGCGGCGCACAAGGCCAAGAAGGAGGAGTATACCGCCTACTACGAACTGGATAAGTTGCAGAAAATCGGTCTGGCGCAGATCCCCGAGGAGACTGTAAAGCCCGGCATGACCGAGAAGAAATACCAGGAGATGGGGGCGCAGATCGCCGCCTGGGAAGAGGCCAAGAAAGCCGCTGAAGAAGCCAATGCCAAAGCATTGACGGATGCCAAGGCTAAGTATATGCCGCTGCGTAAGTTACTGTTGCTCAGCCGCGATTACGTGCTGCTGCTCCATAACTTCGTGACGCTCCAGGACTTCTACGACCTGTCGGACAAGCTCGGTATCTTCCAGGCCGGAACGCTCATGATCGACCAGCGCGCATGCCACCTTTGTTTGCGTGTGACCGAAATGGCCAAGCACGACGTGCAGGCCGGACTGAGCGGTATGTTCCTGGTTTATTGCGATTGCGAGAACCAGACCCTGAAGCAGAAGATGCAGATCGTAGCGGCTGTGACCATGGGTGAGGTGAAGAACCTGACCATTGGCAAAAATGCCGTCTTCTACGATCGTCAGGGACGTGAGTGGGATGCTACGGTCTATAAGATCATCGACAACCCGATATCTATCCGCCAGGCTTTCTGGACCCCGTATCGTAAGTTCGGCAACTGGGTGACGGAGTTGATTAACAAGCGTGCGGCTGAGAAAGAACAGAAGCAGTTTGAGAACGTGACGGCCAAGGTGGACGAGAAATCGCAACAAATGCCGGCTGCTACGGATGCACCGGCCGAGAAACCCCAGCCGCAGAAAGCACAAGCATTCGACATCGCCAAGTTTGCCGGTATATTTGCCGCCTTTGGCATGGCTATCGGCGCGATAGGTACGATGCTGGTAAGCATCGCCAAGGGATGGGTAGTGCTGACCTGGTGGCAACAGATACTGGTTATCCTGGGCTTGCTGCTCCTGATCAGCGGTCCTTCGATGCTGATCGCCTTCCTCAAGCTGCGCCGTCGCAACCTGGCGCCGCTGCTGAACGCCAACGGATGGGCTGTGAATGCCGACGCGATCATCAACGTGCTGTTTGGCGCTACGCTGACCGACCAGGCTAAGTACCCCGTGCTGAAACTGAAAGACCCCTTCGTGAAAGAGGGTATGCCTACGTGGCAGAAATGGTTGATAGCCGCGTTGGTAGTGGTGGTTGTGGCCGCAGGCGCATGGCTGGTGTATAAATTTGCATATGCTGTATGAGTAAACTACGAATAACGACTATATTATTGGCATTCCTGCCTATGCTGGCAGGTGCCCAGGTCATGCTTGATAGCGCCGGATTGACCCACGAGGAGTATGCTATCGGATATTTTATTGAGCAGGAGATAGACGAGTTTGACGATTCCGAGCCCTATGATATCGCCGATATAGATGAGCAGGGTGGTGTGATGCCCCTGCTGTTCCAGGGCTATCAGGTAGGAGATACGCTGGTAGTAAACACGCCGAAGGACAAACTCCAAGAGCGTATCATCGTTCGTACGCCGGATGGGGTCGTCTTCTATCGCTTGTTCCGCGAAATGCCGCCGAATATGCCGACCGAGCATCCGGCCGACTCAATCTACCAGGGTGTGTGGACCAATTATCGCGTCAACCCCTATGGCGTAGAGATTGCCAGTCTGCCGGATACGGTGCGCGTGGATCTGGCGAACTTTGCCCTACCGCATCGTGGACGCGTCACCTCCCACTTCGGATGGCGTCCGCGCTTCGGACGCTGGCACTACGGAACGGATATAGGTCTGCGTACGGGCGACAACGTGCTGTCTGCATGGCGTGGCCAGGTGCGCGTATGCGGCTATGACTCAGGTGGCTACGGCTACTACGTCGTAGTACGTCACGACAACGGCTTTGAGACCGTCTATGGTCACCTCAGCAAGATCCTCGTAGAGCCCGATCAGGGTGTGGAGGCCGGCGAGGTGCTCGGTCGCGGTGGTAGCACAGGGCATAGTACGGGTCCCCACCTCCACTTCGAGATCCGCTATCGCGGTATCACCATCAATCCCGAACTGATCATCAACTTCGACCGCGGCGACCTGCAGAACGAGGGTATCGTACTGCTGACGCATAATATGTTCACCGCCAAGGGGCAGAAACGTCCGGCTCCGGTGCAGACCAAACTGCCGGAGGTGGAGGAAGTGCTGCCGGATACTACGGCTATGACGCCCGAAGAACTGGAGGCTTTCCGCCTAGAGCGTCAGGCTAAGGCCGAACAACGTGCCCGCGAGGAAGCCGAGCGTGCCGAGAAAGCTCGTCAGGCTGAGATAGCTCGCCAGCAGGCGGCCGAACGTGCTAAGAAACTGGCTGCCGAGAAAGCCCGCAAAGAGGCTGAGGCCAAGAAGAAAGCCGAGGCGGAACGCAAACGTAAGGCTGCCGAGGCCGCCAAGTGGTACGTGGTGCGCGAGGGCGATAGCTTCTGGTCGATAGCCAACAAGAAAGGCATCTCCGTGGCGGAACTCAAGAAGCTGAACCGCTTCAACGACAAGACCGTGCTCCACCCGGGACAGAAAATACGTGTAAAGAAATAAATGATATAGCAATATGGATAAGCAAGAATTGAAAAAACTCATCGAGATCTGGTTTCACGAGGATATTCGTGACGGCGACCATACGTCGCTCAGTTGCATCCCGCCCACGGAGATGGGATGCCAACAGCTGATCATCAAGGACACCGGTATCCTGGCCGGCGTAGAGGTGGCCAAGGAGATCATTTCCTACTTCGACCCCGAGTGCCGCTTTGAGCAATTCCTCGAGGATGGCGCCCGGGTGAAGCCGGGCGATATCGCCTTCAAGGTATATGGCAAGGTGCTGAGCCTGCTGCAGATCGAGCGCACGATGCTCAATATCATGCAGCGTATGTCGGGCGTAGCTACGACGGCCCACCGCTACCAGAGCCTGATCGAGGACACCGGCTGTCACGTGCTGGATACCCGCAAAACCACGCCGGGCCTGCGCTACCTGGAGAAAGAGGCTGTGAAGCTCGGCGGCGGTATGAACCATCGTATCGGACTGTTCGACATGATTCTGCTGAAGGACAACCACGTGGACTTTGCCGGCGGCATCACGGCAGCGCTGGAGCGTGCGCGCGACTACTGCAAGGCCAAGGGCAAAGACCTGAAAATCGAGATCGAGGTGCGCAACTTCGACGAGATACGCGAGGCGCTGGCTACCAATATCCCCGATCGTATCATGCTCGACAA
Organism: Paludibacteraceae bacterium; assembly: GCA_017509715.1. GTDB lineage: Bacteria > Bacteroidota > Bacteroidia > Bacteroidales > Paludibacteraceae > Colicola. The sequence goes on from JAFWOU010000028.1 coordinate 27,676, forward strand.
CTTCACGCCCGAGAAGACGCGTGAGGCAGTAGTATTGATACGCGAATGGGAGAAGACAGCCGGTCGCCATATGGAGATTGAGTCCAGCGGCGGTATCACGATAGATACCATCCGCTCGTATGCCGAGCAGGGTGTGGACTTTGTTAGCGTAGGCGCGTTGACCCATTCCTACAAATCGCTCGACATGAGCTTCAAGGCGACTAAATAAGCGAGACGATCATGCGACTAATCAACAACCCTTGGCGCGGTGTGCCCGGGTATAATTGTTTCGGATGCTGTCCGGACAACCCCATCGGTGCGCGCATGCGCTTCTATGAGGACGGCGATGATATCGTCTCTATTTGGCAGCCCACGCAGAACCACCAGTCGTGGATCAATACCCTGCATGGCGGCATACAAGCTGTGCTACTGGATGAGGTATGCGGATGGGTGGTGTTTCACAAACTGCAGACGGCCGGCGTGACAGCTAAGATGGATATGCGTTATCGCAAACCCGTCAGCACGTTGCAACCCTATATCAAGCTGCGTGCCCGCCTGACGGAGATGCGTAGGAACGTAGCCATCGTAGATGGCGAACTGCTGAGCGCGGAGGGCGAGTTGCTCTGCTCGTGCCAGTGTACGTATTTCACGTTCCCGCAGGAGCAGGCTCGCGCGGAGATGGGCTATATAGCCTCCACCACCGAGGGCGAGGACCTCAGCTGGGATGAACTGGTATCGCAACTCAACGGAGGCCGCTCATGATTCTATGGTATCGTAACTTCCTGGCGCGACTGGTCCACCTGGTGCTGCGGTGCCACTATAGTGTGACGATGCAGGGTCGCGAGGTCTTCGACGGCAAGCGTCCGATCCTCCTGCTGCCCAACCATACCGCCTATGTCGATCCGTTGCTGCTATGCTCCGAGATATACGACGTGCCGGTATGCCCCATGGTGGACGAACGTTTCATGCGTCATCCGCTTCTGAAGCATACCATGCGCTGGATCGGGGCGGTAGAGGTGCCGGATTTGATGGCAGAGTCGAAAGAAGAAAGTCTAAAATCGAAAGCGGCTGCTGCAAGCCAACTGACTCGTATTGCGCTGGATACCCTGCGTGAGGGCCGTTCGCTGATCTTCTATCCCTCGGGACATATTAAGACGGTGGACCGTGAGGTGATCGGCAATCGGCGGCTGGCCTATGAGGTGTGCCGCGACCTGCCGGAGAATACGACGGTGGTGCTCTGCCGCATGCGTGGCCTGGAGGAGAGCCGATGGTCGAAACTCAAGACCACGACGCATACCTTGCGCCGATCGGTCAACTTCTACTTCGAGGACCGCACCGCCGATCTGCGCCGATGGGCACAGACGATGGAGCGTCGTCAGTTTAACGAGCAGTTGGAGAACTGGTATAACCAGCCTACGCCAGTAGCGGAATAAGTTCCGTGAGCGTGTGAATAGTATAGGTCGGATGCAGGTCCGGCCTTTCTTTTTTGTGGGGGTTGTACCAGCAGGTGTCCAGTCCGGCCTGCTGGGCGCCGATGACGTCGGTGGTAGGCGAGTCACCCATCATGAGTACCTCCTCCGGACGACATCCGCATCGGCGCAACGCCTCCTCGTAGAAGCGGACGTCGGGTTTGTCAAAGCCTATCTCCGACGATACGTACGCATCCTCCAGCATAGGGGATAGTCCCGCCAGCTGCAATCGCTGGCGCTGCAGGTGGGCAAAACTGTTGCTGGCAGCGAAGAGTCGGTAGCGTCCGTGCAGGGCCTGCAGCAGCGTGTCGGCATCGGCCACCTTGGCATGACTCAATCCCCAGCCGCGACGAAAGGCGTGCTTGAAATCCTCCAGCAACTCAGCCGGTAGCCCGGAGCGCTCGATAAACTCGGCAGGGTAGAGTTCCATCACCTCGGCGATGGTATGCTGGCCATGTTTGGCCTCCTCGAAGAGCCGTCCGGAGATGGCGAAGAAGAGATCGAACAGTTCGTCGGACGAAGGCTGATGAATAGCCTCCATCGCGTAATCAAACGCCTGGCGACAGCAGATGTCGTAATCCAGCAACGTGTCGTCAATATCCAGAAATATGGCTTTATACTTCGTCATACTGCTGGAAGAGGAAGTCGTTGTAGGGATAACGCTGGATATGAATGGCCTTGATGCGGTCGTAGAGCAAGTCCTTGAGCGCCTCGATATTGTTCTTCTCGCGGGCGGAGATGAAGATGCAGTCGTTGTGGAGCTTGGCCATCCAGGTATGTTGGAGTTCCTCCAGCGAGATATTCTCGCGGCGGATAGGCGTCAGGTCGTCCTCATCCTTGGGCGTGTAGGTGAAGGCATCTATCTTGTTGAACACCACGATGCGCGGTATGTCGGCCACGTAGGTGGAGGTGCGTTGACGGCGGTCGCCCTGCTTCTTCGAACGGGACCAAGGTTGTGCTTCGCCCTCCTCACGACTGGTGGTGAGCAGTTCGTTGATGGTCTGCTCCACTACCTCGTACTGCTCCTCAAAATTCGGATGCGAGATATCTACGACGTGTACCAGCAGGTCGGCCTCGCGCACCTCGTCCAGGGTCGACTTGAACGACTCCACCAGGTTATGGGGCAATTTGCGGATAAAGCCGACCGTGTCCGAGAGCAGGAAGGGTAGGTTCTGGAGCGTCACTTTGCGGACCGTGGTGTCGAGCGTCGCAAACAGCTTGTTCTCGGCAAACACTTCGGATTTGCTCAGCAGGTTCATCAGCGTGGATTTGCCCACGTTGGTATAACCCACCAGCGCCACGCGCACCATCTTGCCGCGGTTCTGGCGCTGGGTGGTCATCTGCTTGTCGATACGCTTCAGGTCCTCGCGCAGCAGGGCGATACGCTGACCGATGATACGGCGGTCGGCCTCTATCTGGGTCTCACCCATACCACGATTCGTACCACCACCGCCTCGCTGACGGTCCAGGTGGCTCCACATACGGGTCAGTCGCGGCAACATATACTGCAGGTGCGCCATCTCCACTTGCGTCTTGGCATAACTGGTCTGCGCACGCTGTAGGAAGATCTCCAGGATGAGTATCGTACGGTCCATGATGCGTACGCCCAGCGTTTTCTCTACGTTGCGCAACTGACGCGGCGAGAGTTCGTCGTCGAAGATCACCATGTCGATCTCCGGCTGTTCCTCGTCCTGCTGATGCGCCTCGCGGCAACGGGCGATATAGTCGTGTATCTCCTGCAGTTTACCTTCACCCAGGTAGGTGGAGGTGTTGGGCTGGTCCAGACGTTGGGTAAAACGCTTGACGGGTACGATATGATTGGTGTCGGCCAGAAAGGCCAACTCGTCCAGATATTCCTTGGTACGTTCCTCCGACTGACGGGGCGTGATGAGTCCCACCAGCACGGCATGCTCTATATAATCCTTGATCTCTATCATGTAGCTAAATCCAAAATCGGCTGCAAACCGGATTAGATCCGGAGCAAAAAATCCAAATCGGGTGCAAAATTACAAAAAAAATCCCACATATCCAAACGATACGTGGGATTTTTTATCAATCAGTTACGAATTAACGCACCTCAGTACCCTGAACGGTGAAGAGCTTGTTGTCGCGAATGATGTACATTACGCCGTCAACTACTACCTTCTGAGCCTTCTCGGTCAGCGTGATATTCTCGATGCCCTCTGCCTTCTGCAGCAGCTTGAGCTGAGCACCCGAAGCGAACTCGTAGTAGTCCTTGGTACCTGCTTCGTTCTGCGTATGGGTTACGTTACCCTCGATCAGAACGAGGTCATGCTCTGCGATAGCAGCACCATCCTCAGCCGAGCACTTAGCGCGGTAAGCCTGGATGTCACCATAGGTGCTGGTAGGATCGTCGGTCAGGAAAACGGTGATGTTGCCGTACTCCGCACTATAAGCTTCCTTAACCTTAGCGATGTAAGCCTTGCAAACCACTTTCTGAGTCTCACCTACTGCAAGACCTTGAGCGATCTCAAGAGCCTGAGCTGCGGTCAGCGTATCAACCTGCTCCTGCTCATACTCGCCGAAGTAGATATAAATCTTCTCAATACGAGCTTGCTTAGCCATCGACTCAACGGTGTATTCCATTCCGTTAACGATCACTTCTTTATCCATACCGCCATCGTAGTTCGAATAGAATTGGTAAACAATCTTACCAATCTGTTGCTCAGCAGAAGTAATGGAGAAGTGTGCGCCTTTGTAAACACGGAGAGCCAAGTTGTGGCCATAACCGTTATCGGTAGCAACCGTTACACCGTCTTTGGTAGTAGAAACTGCACCACCCGGGGTCTGGAGAGTAGCCTCTTGACCTTGACCTTCGAAATCAGCAACTGTAAATACTACGTCAGCTTCCTCAACCGGAGTAACGTCACCCAGAATCTTGATTGTGATGTTCTGGTCTGCATTCTCGATCACGGGATCACCCTGCGAAGGAACGTATTTCTTGATGGTGCAGACGAACTCAACCTGGGTACCTACAGGAATCTCAGCCTCGGTCTCGGGTTTGCCACGATATACGTAGAAAGCACCCTCTGCGTTGCTGGCTGCCGTGCTGGTAGCGTCGTCAGCTACGTAGAACGACTGGTTCTTGTACTGATCGCTGTAAGCATCGCTGCTCTTTACGTTGATAGCGGATACATAGCCGCGGATCTTGTACTGCTTCTCCGTAACACCACCGTTTGCCAATGCGTTACCGATTGCCAAAGCCTGAGCTACGGTAGCTTCCTCGATCTGCTCGATAACGGTGTGGTCACCGTCAGCCATCGTGATGAAAGTAGCATTTGCTTTCTCGAACTCGATGATGTACTTAGCCGCATTCTTGTTGTAGTACTTTTTCAGTTTACCGGTAACGGAAACCTTGTCACCGTTCAGCACTTTCAGGGTGTCATTGCCCTGGATAGGATAGCAATTGTAAGCCTGGAAGTCCGAAGCGGTAGCCGTAGCATCGTCTGCCATGTACCAGCTCTGATTGTGATACGTCATGCTGAACGCACCGGCGTTGATTACATAACCCTCAACGGTGTACTCTACCTCCGAAGTGGCCATAGAATCCAATGCCATACCGATTTCCATAGCTTGCGCTACGGTCAGTGCCTGCGCATTCATTGTCAGCGCTACAAAAGCAGCAGCTACAAATGAGAAAAATTTCTTCATGATTTTAAAGAATTTTGTTAAAAAAATGGTTTTTTGTTAATAAAATATGTTTTATAACATATATATGTTCGTCCTTTCACATATTCGCTGCAAAGGTACAACAAAAAAACCATATACGCAAGTTTTTCGACAAAAAAAAATATTATTTGCAATTTACTTGCATATTTCGAAAAAAAGTTGTAATTTTGTGGCCTAATTTGGATTTATATGGCTAAATTGCTAATCATAGACGACGAGCGCGGTATTCGCAACACCTTGCGCGAGATTCTGACCGACGAAGGCCACGATGTAGAGGTGGCCGAAAACGGCAAAACGGGCTTGGAAATGGCGCAGAAGAAGGCCTACGACCTCATCTTCTCCGATATCAAGATGCCGGAGATGGATGGCATGGAGCTGCTGTCGAAAATAGTCGAAAGTAGAAAGTCGAAAGTCGAAAGCGGCGAGGAGTGCAACGACTGCCCAGTGGTGATGATCTCGGGGCATGGCGATATAGAGACGGCTGTCCAGGCCATCAAGACCGGCGCCTACGACTTCATCGAGAAGCCGATCGACCTCAATCGACTGTTGGTCACCACCAAGAACGCGCTGGAGCAGAAATCGCTCAAGCAGGAGACCACGCAACTGCGCCGCCGTGTGCAGGCCCAAGGCGGTCAGCAGATGGTGGGCGAGTCGCCGGCTATCGCGCGCGTACGCGATATAATAGATAAGGTGGCACCCACCGAGGCCCGCGTCATGATCACGGGACCGAACGGTTCGGGCAAGGAGGTGGTAGCGCGCCTGCTGCATGCAGGCTCGTCGCGTGCCTCGCAACCCATGGTGGAGGTCAATTGCGCCGCCATACCGGGTGAACTGATCGAGTCGGAACTGTTCGGCCATATGAAGGGCTCGTTCACCGGTGCCGTCAAGGATCGTGCCGGTAAGTTTGAGCAAGCCGACGGCGGTACGCTCTTTCTGGACGAGATAGGCGATATGAGTCTGGCTGCCCAGACCAAGGTGCTGCGCGCCCTGCAGGAGAGCGAGATCACGCGCGTAGGTTCCGACAAAGCCATCAAGGTGGATGTGCGCGTCATAGCCGCTACCAACAAGAACCTGGAGGAGGAGATCCGCCAGGGCAATTTCCGCGAGGACCTCTACCATCGCCTCAACGTCATTCCTATCCAGGTGCCGGCGCTGGACGACCGCAAGGAGGATATCCCGCTGCTGGTCAGCTACTTTGCCGAGCAGATTTGCGGTGAGCAACGTATCGCCGTCAAGGCCTTTGACGAGGCTGCTATCCGGGCACTCCAGGCCCGCTCCTGGACCGGCAATATCCGCCAGTTGCGCAACGTGGTAGAGCGCCTCATCATCCTGGCCGGACCCACTATTACAGCATCCGATGTGGAGGCCTACGCATAATATCCAGAAGACCAGAAGACCAGTAGACTAGATGATATTATCCGAACTGAACATACTCAACTATCGCAACATCCGCGAGGCGTCGATGGCTTTCGCGCCTAAGCTCAACTGCCTGATCGGTCTGAACGGGCAGGGCAAGACCAACGTGCTGGACGCCATCTATATGCTCAGTTTTACCAAGTCGGCTTATACTACCCAGGACTCGCTCAATATCACCCACGACCAGGAAATGGCAATGGTGCAAGGCGTGTATAGAGTCGAAAGCGGAAAGTCGAAAGTCGAAAGCGACACAACGACCGTCTCTTGCGGGTTGCGTCGCGGCGTGAAGAAGCAGTTTCGGCGTGATCGCAAGGACTATAAGCGGCTGATTGATCATATCGGTCTGATCCCACTCGTCATGGTGTCGCCGGCTGACCACCAACTGATCGAGGAAGGCTCCGACGAACGACGCCGCTTCATGGATAGCGTCATCTCCCAGCTGGACAAGCAGTACCTGGAGCATATCACGCGCTATACCGCCTTGCTCAAACAACGCAACGCCCTGCTCAAGCAGTACCAGGACGCGCCGGAGGTGGCGTGGGACTTGTTCGAGGTGCTGGAGGAGCAGATGATTCCTTCGGCCCAATATATCTTCTCGGCCCGCGAGCAGTTTATCAGCCGCTTCGTGCCGATTTTCCAGGAGCTGTACGACGAACTGTCGGGTGGGGCAGAGCAGGTCTCGCTCATCTATCAGAGTCAGTTGCATACTCGCGACCTCAGGGCGGCCTATCAGTCCACGCGGCAGCGCGACCTCATCCTGGGCTGGACCAGCCAGGGTGTGCATAAGGACGAACTGCAGATGATGCTGGGCGACTATCCGCTCAAGCGCGTCGCCTCGCAGGGGCAGCAGAAGACCTACCTGCTGGCGATGAAGTTGGCTCAGGCGATGTATTTGAGGACTGTCAGCCATCAGTCATCAGCCGTCAGCTCTCAGCTCTCAGCTTTCAGCCGCCCAATCCTCCTCCTGGACGACATCTTCGACAAACTGGACTCCGAACGCGTAGCGCGTATCGTGCGCATGGTGAAGCGACCGGAGTTCGGCCAGATATTTATAACCGATACCGACCGCCAACACCTGACGGATATCCTGCGTCCCGATCCCGAGGCGCGTATCTTCCACGTGGCGGACGGACAGATACAATTGCTAACAACATGATGAAACGATATTTCACGATACTCTTGGCCGCGCTGCTGACCCTCTCGCTGGGGGCGCAGATGCGCGTGACCATACCTTTTCGCGCGGCTTGGATAGCCTCCGTAGCAGGTATTGACTGGCCGGCACCCGGTTCGCGCGGCAATACCATCCAGCAGATGGAGGACCTCTGCGGCATTCTGGACTCGCTCTCCGAGATGGGACTCAACACCATTATTCTGCAGGTGCGTCCTACGGCCGATGCACTCTATAAGTCCGAACTGGAGCCCCTCTCGCATTGGGTGACGGGCAAGCAGGGCGAATGGGCCGGACAACTGCCGTACGACCCGCTGCAATTCGCTGTGGATGAGGCGCATCGCCGCCATATGGATGTGCATGTATGGCTCAATCCGTATCGTGTCACCCAGGGCGCTATGACTCGAGAGACGCTCCATCGCTCCCACGTGATCAACCGTCATCCGGAGTGGTTCGTGAAGTACAACGGCCAGTGGTATTTCAATCCGGGACTGGATTCTACGCGCCAGTGGATCTGCCGCGTTGTGGCCGACCTGGTGCGCCGCTACGATATCCAGGGCGTACATATGGACGACTATTTCTATCCGTACCCCGTTCAGGGACAGGTCTTCCCCGACGAGGCGACGTTCCGTAAGTACCCGCGCGGCTTCCAGGACCTGGGCGACTGGCGTCGCAACAATACCAATATGGTGATCCGCGAACTGCATGATACCATCAAGGCCATCAAGCCCGAGGTGCAGTTCGGTATCTCGCCCTTCGGCGTATGGCGCAACTATAGCGAGGATACGCTTGGCAGCCATACTAAGGCGCTCACCAACTACGACAAACTCTATGCTGATATACGCCTATGGATGCAGGAGGGCTGGATCGACTATGTCGTACCCCAGCTCTACTGGGAGATCGGTCATCGCCTGGCCGACTATGAGCACCTCTGCCACTGGTGGGCCGAGAATCGCTTCCATACGCGCCTGTATATCGGCATGGCGCCCTACCGCATCGGTCGTAAGGGCGAGGCTGCAGCTTGGCAAAATGGCAACGAGATCGTGCGCCAGATGCACCTGAATCGCACCATCCCCGGCATCGAGGGTGAGGTGTTCTACTCCACGCGTCCCCTGCTGCGCAATCCGCGTCATCTGTGCGACTCCATCAAGCAGTTCTACGCACCCTATCTGCCGCGCGAGTGAAAATTGCAAACTGAATATGCCAATCTTACTATAAGATTTGCATAGGTGCGAAAAATGTCGTAACTTTGTAGTCGGAATTGTGGGGAATGGAAAATGGGAAATGGAAAATGGAAAATTTTAAATCACAAATCATAAATCAAAAATCAAAAATTTAAATCTATGTTTATTCAAGACGTACATGCTCGCGAGATTTTGGACTCGCGCGGAAATCCTACCGTTGAGGTAGAAGTTACTTTGGACTGTGGTGTGATGGGTCGTGCAAGCGTTCCGTCGGGTGCATCTACGGGTGAGAACGAGGCCCTGGAGCTTCGTGACGGCGACAAGGGTCGCTATCTGGGTAAGGGTACCCTGAAGGCTGTTGAGAATGTGAACACCATCATCGCTCCCGCATTGATGGGTTATTCCGTACTGGAGCAACGCGCTATCGACGAGAAGATGCTGGAGCTCGACGGCACGCCTACCAAGTCGAAACTGGGTGCCAACGCTATCCTGGGCGTCAGTCTGGCATGCGCTCACGCAGCTGCTAACTACCTGGAGATTCCGCTGTATCGCTATATCGGTGGTGCTAACGGTCACGTACTGCCCGTTCCGATGATGAACATCATCAACGGTGGTGCACACTCCGACGCTCCGATCGCTTTCCAGGAGTTCATGATCCGTCCGGTAGGTGCTCCCAACGAGCGTGAGGCTATCCGCATGGGTGCCGAGGTATTCCACGCACTGGCTAAGCTGCTCAAGAAGCGTGGTCTGAGCACCGCAGTAGGTGACGAGGGTGGTTTTGCTCCGGCACTGAATGGTATCGAGGACGCTCTGGACAGCATCATCCAGGCTATCAAGGACGCTGGCTACGAGCCGGGTAAGGACGTGAAGATCGCTATGGACTGCGCTGCCAGCGAGTTCGCTACCTGCGAGAACGGCGAGTGGTTCTACGACTATCGTCAGCTCAAGGACGGCAAGAAGAAAGATCCGAACGGCAAGAAGCTGACCGCTGCCGAGCAGATCGACTTCCTGGAGCACCTGATCACCAAGTATCCGATCGACTCTATCGAGGACGGTCTGGACGAGAACGACTGGGACAACTGGGTACTGCTCACCAAGCGTATCGGCGACCGCTGCCAGCTCGTGGGCGACGACCTGTTCGTAACCAACGTGAAGTTCCTGGAGAAGGGTATCAAGATGGGTGCTGCTAACTCCATCCTGATCAAGGTGAACCAGATCGGTTCGCTCACCGAGACCCTCGACGCTATCGAGATGGCACACCGTCACGGCTATACCACCGTTACCTCCCACCGTTCGGGTGAGACCGAGGACACGACGATTGCTGACATCGCTGTAGCTACCAACTCGGGCCAGATCAAGACCGGTTCGCTCAGCCGTACCGACCGTATGGCTAAGTACAACCAGCTCATCCGCATCGAGGAGCAACTCGGTGCACGTGCACAATACGGTTACAAGAAACTGCGTTAATCTCCCACGATGAAAAACTTCGTAGAAGAATTGCGTTGGAGGGGCATGCTCCATGATATCATGCCCGGTACCGAAGAGCAATTGATGAAAGAACAGACTACCGCCTATGTGGGGATTGACCCCACGGCGGATAGTCTGCATATCGGTCACCTCTGCGGTATTATGATGCTTCGCCACCTGCAGGCATGCGGCCACAAGCCCATCGCCCTGCTCGGTGGAGCTACCGGTATGATTGGCGACCCGTCCGGCAAGTCGGCCGAGCGCAATCTGCTCACCGAAGAGACTCTGCGCCACAACGTACAGTGTATTCGCGAGCAATTGGAGCACTTCCTGGATTTCAACTCGGATGCACCCAACGCTGCCGAACTGGTCAACAACTATGACTGGATGAAGGACTACACCTTCCTCGACTTTGCCCGCAACGTGGGAAAACTGATCACGGTCAACTATATGATGGCCAAGGATTCGGTTAAGAAGCGCTTCAACGGCGAGTTCTCGCAGGGTATGTCGTTCACCGAGTTCACCTACCAGCTGCTCCAAGGCTACGACTTCGTCTATCTGAATCAGCACCGCAATTGCAAGCTGCAGATGGGCGGTTCGGATCAATGGGGCAATATCACCACCGGTACGGAGCTCATCAAGAAGATGACGGGCAACGACGCCTATGCGCTCACCTGTCCGCTCATCACCAAGGCCGATGGCGGTAAGTTCGGTAAGACCGAGTCGGGCAACGTATGGCTCAGCCGCAAATACACCAGTCCGTATAAGTTCTACCAGTTCTGGATGAACGTCTCCGACGACGATGCCAAGCGCTATATCAAGATCTTCACCTCGCTCAGCCGCGAGGAGATCGAGGCCCTCATCGCCGAGCACGATGCGGCTCCGCATCTGCGTGCGCTGCAGAAACGTCTGGCTAAGGAAGTCACCTGTATGGTTCACTCCGAAGCCGACTACAACGCTGCGGTCGAGGCCAGCAATATCCTCTTTGGCAACACCACGGCCGACGCACTCCGTGCGCTGGACGAGGAGACCTTCCTGGATATCTTCAACGGCGTAGAGCAGTACGAGATAGCAATGGACGACCTGCGTGCCGGTATCGGTCCGCTCGACCTATTGGCAGAAAAGACGAAAATCTTCCCCTCCAAGGGCGAAGCACGCAAGATGATCCAGGCTAACGGCTTCTCGATGAACAAGGAGAAACTGACCGACCCGCAGACGCCCATCACCGATGCGGCACTGCTCAACGGCAAGTACCTGCTCTTCCAGAAAGGCAAGAAAGCCTACTACTTGGTCATCGCCAAGTAAGAAACTGATCAACTAATAAACTAATCAACTAATAAACCTGAAATCAATCATGAACGAAGAACTGAAACAAGTAATGGCGGTAGCCGAGGTATGGACTCGCGAACCGTTCGATGCGGAAACCCGCGCACAAGTGAAGGCGATGATGGAGGCTGAGGACAAGACCGAACTCATCGATAGCTTCTATCGTACGCTTGAGTTTGGTACCGGCGGTCTGCGTGGTATCATGGGCCCCGGCACCAACCGTATGAACAAGTATATCGTAGCCCAGGCTACCCAGGGCTATGCCAACTACCTGCTGAAGGTGCAGCGCGAAGGCGGCTTCAAGAACGTACAGAACGGCCAGGTGGCTGTCGTCGTTGGTCACGATTGCCGCAACAACGGACGTCTGTTTGCTGAGACCGTTGCCGACATCTTCTCGGCCAATGGTATCAAGGTATATCTCTTTGAGAGTCTGCGTCCTACGCCGGAGGTGAGCTTCGCTATCCGTCACCTCAAGTGCCAGGGTGGTGTCAACGTCACCGCCAGCCATAACCCGCGTGAGTACAATGGTTACAAGGCTTACTGGGAGGATGGTTCGCAGGTGCTCCAGCCGCACGACAAGGGCATTATTGACGAGGTTAACAAGGTGACCATGGCCGACGTGAAGTGGAACGCCAATCACGACCTCATCGAGATCATCGGTGGCGAGATGGACTACGACTACATGCAGGCTGTTAAGACCTGTATGGTAGATCAAGACGTCATCCTGCGCCATAAGGATCTGAATATCGTCTATACGCCGCTCCACGGTGCCGGACGCCAGATCGTCCCGATGTGCCTCCGCTCCTGGGGATTCGAGAATATCCACGTAGTGCCCGAGCAGATGGTCATCGATGGCAACTTCCCGACCGTTGTTTCGCCTAACCCCGAGAATGCAGAGGCTATGACCCTGGGTATGAAGCTCGGAACCAAGCTCAATGCCGACCTCGTTATCGCCAGCGACCCCGATGCCGATCGTATCGCTATCGTATGCCGCGACGAGAACGACGAGTGGATCATCATCAATGGCAACCAGACCTGCATGATGTTCGCTTACTACAACATCAAGGCCCTGAAGCGTCTCGGCAAGATGCGTCCCGATATGTATCTCGTGAAGACCATCGTGACCACCGAGGTTATCCGCCGCATGGCTGATAAGGAGGGTGTCACCCTCACCGATGAGTTCACCGGCTTCAAGTGGATTGCCAACCGTATCCGTATGTGGGAAGGTACCCATAAGTACATCGGTGGTGGCGAGGAGTCGTTCGGCTGGCTCGGCTTTGATGGTGTGCGCGACAAGTGCTCGCCGTCGGCTATCTGCCTCATCTGCGAGATTGCAGCTGCCGCTAAGGACCAGGGTATGTCGCTCTACGAGTACCTGATCAATATCTACAACGAGTTCGGCTTCCAGCGTGAGACGACCGTCAACGTCGTTCGTCCGGGTAAGACCGGCGCCGAGGAGATCCAGGCTATGATGGTCAACTACCGTGAGAACCCGCCGCAGGAGATCGCAGGCGAGAAGGTGGTTAAAATCAAGGACTTCCAGCTCTCTGAGCAGCGAGAACTCGTGGATGGCGAGTGGCGCAAGTCGGAGATCAAGATGGCGCTCAACGCCAAGAGCAACGTGCTGCAGTACTTCACCGAAGGTGGCCTCAAGGTCAGCGTTCGTCCGTCGGGTACCGAGCCGAAGATCAAGTTCTACTTCGAGATCCCGGCCCAGATGCCTACGCCCGATGCAGCAGGCTACAAGGCTGCGACGGCTGCGGCTGAAGCCCGCGTTCCCGCCCTGAAAGCTTCCCTCGGCATCTAATCCGAGTAGGGTATATATACAAGAAATCGCACCTCACAAAACGGGGTGCGATTTTTGTTGTTTTTAGGGTACCTTTGGATAGCCTTTTCTTATGGTGTTCTATGGGCAATGGTCTAGGATTACCCTTACTTGCCCCTTACTTACCCCTTACTTGAGCCTTGCTTGGGTCTTTCTTGGGATGTTCTCGGGAGATGGTCCCGTGATGCGAATGTGGAAGACATGAGATAGCGTGAGGGTTGATAGAAGGTAAGTATTCAAAGGTACTACTTTTTTGGGTATATACAAAAAAATCGCACCGAAGCGCGATTTTAGGAGTAAAGGAGTTCTGCTCTTAGAATCGTTCGCGGAATTCGGAGGGGGTGCAGCCTTTCGACTCGCGGAAGAGGCGGTTGAAATGGCTCAAGGTGTTGAAACCGCAAGAGTAGCCGATGTCGGCCACGGAGCGCTGGGTGGTGAGCAGCAGGCGTGCGGCGATACCGAGACGATAGTCGATCAGATAGCGGTTGGGCGTGCGTCCCGTCTTGTTGCGGAAAAAGCGCGAAAAAGACTCATCGGCCATGCAGACCAGACGGCTCATATCGCTCAGGCTGATATCGTGCATATAATGGTCGGCAATGTATGTGCAGACACGTCGTACTCGTTCGTCCTCATTCTCCTCGCGGGCATCGACAAACGACGAAGAAGACAGCTCGCGGGCTTCCTCTACGAGCGATAGACGGTAGAGCAGGTTGAAGAGGCGCACGACAGAGGCAAAGCTATCGTTGGATTGCGCGAGGTTGATGATATCCTCCCGCAGGATGCGGATGGCGGGTTCGGGGAACGCCAGGCCGCGTTGGGCACGGTCCATCATGCGGCGGATGCTGACAAAGGCACGCTTCTCCATGAGCGGTCCGCGGAAGGTGTCGGGGTCCATATGGATGGTGATCTCGTGGATGTCCTGACGCGGACAAGTGCCTTGTTCCCAGACATGTACGAGTCGGCTACCAGTCATGAGGACGAGGTCCAGGGCACCGATCGATTCGTAGCTGTCACCGATGGTGCGGGTGGCACCTGCGGCATTCTCGACGAAGTTGAGTTCGTAGGTGGCATGACAATGAGCAGGGTACTCGAAGTAGGTCTTATGACGTTCGCCGACGTAGAAGATGTCGAGCGGTTCGAGACGGGTGATTTCGGTGAAGGATTCGCGCATAATATTTCGGGCTTTCAGCTTTCGGCTATCAGCTATTAGATTCCCGTTTTCTGAATGCTGAAGGCTGATGGCTGACGGCCATTTTTTAATTTCGGGGACAAAATTACACAAAAAATCGCATATGTGCAAACTTAATTTTGCATTTTTTCGGAAAACGCACAATTTCGGTCGGAAAAGTATTAGTGCGGGTCAGAAAAATGCACTAATTTTGCACCCGAAATTGAAATACTATCATGCAACACAAAAACTACGGCTTTTTCGATGATGCGCATCGCGAGTATGTCATCACGGACCCACGCACTCCGTTTCCGTGGATCAACTATCTGGGGAATGAAGACTTTTTCGGCTTGATTTCGAATACAGGTGGCGGCTATAATTTCTACAAAGACGCCAAGTTTCGTCGTATCACCCGCTATCGTTACAACAGTGTGCCGATGGACTCGGTAGGGCGGTATTTTTATATAGTCGAAAGTCAAAAGTCGAAAGACCGCGGACAAGCCGCTCAAAGCATTGTTTGGAATCCGGGATGGAAGCCGTGTAAGACGCCGCTGGACAAGTATGAGTGCCGCCACGGACTGAACTACACGCGCATCACGGGCGAGAAGAATAAGGTTCGCGCGAGCGTGTTGCATTTCGTGCCGCTGGGCGTGAAGGCAGAGATCCAGAAGCTGACCCTCACCAACCTTTCAAACGACATCAAACAACTCAAACTATTCAGTTATGCTGAGTGGTGCCTATGGAATGCAGCTACGGATGGCGAGAATTTTCAGAGGAATCTTTCGACGGGGGAAGTGGAAATTGAGCGTTCAGCCATCAGCCATCAGCATTCAGCTTTTACGGCCATTTACCATAAGACAGAGTACAAGGAGCGCCGTAACCACTACGCATACTATAGCGTCAACTGCGCTGCGGACGGATATGATACGGATCGTGAGACGTTCGTAGGTCTCTACAACGACCTATCAGAACCATCAGCTGTCAGCCGTCAGCATTCAGAAGATAGTCTGGCACACGGTTGGAGTCCGATAGCAAGTCACTATATCGAGGTGGAGTTGAAGCCGGGCGAGAGTAGAGATTTTATCTTCGTTCTCGGCTATGAAGAAAATCCGCAGGAGGAGAAGTTTGCCAACGACCAACGACTAACGACCAACGACCAATTGATCACCTCTCTAGGCGAGAAGGACCATCATATTATAAATAAGGTACGCGCGCACGAGGTGATTCGTCGGTTTGCGACGGTAGAGGCTGTGGATCAGGCGTTTGCGGAACTGAATGCGCTGTGGGACGATCTTCTGAGCAAGTACCGCGTAGAGAGCGAGGACGAGCGACTGAACCGCATGGTGAATATATGGAACCAATACCAGTGCATGGTCACGTTCTGCATGAGCCGTTCGGCATCATTCTTCGAGAGCGGCGTAGGACGTGGCATGGGTTTCCGCGATTCGAATCAGGACCTGGTGGGCTTTGTGCACCAGATCCCGTCGCGTGCGCGTCAGCGTATCCTGGATATAGCCGCTACGCAGTTCCCCGACGGCGGATGTTACCATCAGTACCAACCGCTCACGAAGCGCGGCAACAACGACATAGGTGGTGGTTTCAACGACGACCCGATGTGGTTGATTTTCGGTACGACGGCCTATATCCGCGAGACAGGCGACTACACGATCCTGGACGAGATGGTGCCTTGGGACAACGAACCCGGTACAGAGGTAAGCCTGATGGAGCATCTACGCATCAGTTTCAACCACGTGGTCAACAACCTCGGTCCTCACGGACTGCCACTGATCGGACGTGCGGACTGGAACGACTGTCTGAACCTGAACTGCTTCTCCTGGGACCCGAATGAGAGTTTCCAGACCACGGGCAACCAGACCGAAGGTAGTAAGGCCGAGAGCCTGATGATCGCCGGACTGTTTGTGTATTGTGGTCGCCAATTCTGTAAATTGCTCAAGGTTACCGGTTATGGGTTACGGGTTACGGACTTCGAGGCTGAGATTGAGAAGATGTGTCAGGCGGTGGAGCAGTACGGCTGGGACGGCGAGTGGTATCTGCGTGCGTACGACTACTATGGCAATAAGGTAGGTTCGCACGAGAACGAGGAGGGCCAGATTTTCATCGAGAGCCAAGGCTGGTGCGGCATGGCGCGTATCGGTGCGGACAAGGGCATGCCGGAGAAGGCACTGGACAGCGCCGCTCGTCTGCTGGACAGCGAGCATGGTATGGTGCTGAACTATCCGGCCTACACGACATACCACGTAGAGCTGGGTGAGCAGAGTACCTATCCCGCAGGTTATAAGGAGAATGGCGGTATCTTCTGCCACAACAACCCGTGGGTGATCATCGCCCAGACTGAAGCCGGTCGTGGCAACGATGCCTGGACGCTCTATAAGAAGATCGCTCCGGCATGGATTGAGGATCAGGACCTGCATAAGGTGGAGCCGTATGTATATTGCCAGATGGTAGCCGGCAAAGAGGCTGCCAAGCCGGGCGAGGGTAAGAACAGTTGGCTGACGGGTACGGCCGCATGGAACTGGCTCGTAGTGAGTCAGCATATCCTGGGCATCCAGCCGACCTACGAGGGCCTGCGCGTGAATCCGTGTATCCCGAGCGACATGAAAGAGTATAAGGTGACGCGTAAGTGGCGCGACGCCGAGTATGTCATCACGGTGAAGAACCCGAATGGCAAGCAGCGACTCGCGGAGCCGGTGGTGCTACCGTATGAGCCGGGAAGACATGAGGTTACAATAGAATTGTAATTTACGATTTGGTCATTTACGATTTACGATTTATTTGGTTTATTTAGATATTTAATCATTTTATAAAATAATACCATGAAGAAATTCTTAGCTGTATTTGTCGTGCTGCTGGCGGTATGTACTGCTTGCGAGGCACAGGAGAAGAAACCGCGTCCGATGGACAACGAGGCGATTCAGTTCGCTATGTCGATGGGTATCGGATGGAACCTGGGCAACCAGATGGACGCCCACTACAACGGCTGTTCGTACGAAGAAGGGTGGGGCAACAAAGCCGCTACCCAGCAGACTTTCAACGGACTGAAGAAAGCCGGCTTCCGCTCGGTACGTATTCCCGTAACATGGATGGGTCATATCGGCAACGCGCCGACCTACACCATCGAGAAAGGATGGATGGACCGTGTCGCCGAGTTGGTAGATATGGCGCATAAAGCCGGACTGATCGTGATCATCAATATCCATCACGATGGTTACGGAGCACAGGACACGCCCAGCAAGGGTGCGCACTGGCTCGACCTGCCGGCGGCAGTTGCCAGCGAAGAGACCAACCAGCGCATCAAACAGGAGCTGACGATGGTGTGGCTCCAGATCGGTAAGCGATTCATGAATCACGGCGAGTGGCTGGTCTTCGAGACGCTGAACGAGATACAAGACGGCGGTTGGGGCGGCGGCAACAACCGTACGGACGGCGGCGCACAATACCGCGTGCTGAACGAGTGGAACCAGGTATGCGTGGATGCTATCCGTGCGGCCGGCGGCATGAATGAGACCCGCTATATCGGCGTGCCGGGCTATGTATGCAATCCGGAACTGACGGTAGAGAATCTGGTGATCCCTGAGGATGTGGTGGAGAACCGCATCATGGTGGCCGTACACAGTTACGACCCTTGGGACTTTGCCGGTTCGGCGAACGTGCAGGAGTGGGGACATACGGGTGTGGATGTCGTGGAAGGCGCGGACGAGAATGCGTATGTAGGCATGCTTAACCGCCTGTTTAACATGTATGTACGTCGCGGCATACCGGTTTATTTCGGTGAGTTTGGTGCCGTACGTCGTACCGCCAAGGAGGATGAGCCCTTCCGTCTCTACTATTTCCGCTATATATGCAAGGCGATGCGCGACCGCAGGATCCCGGCGCTGTACTGGGACAACGGTAACTCGAAGGCCGGCAACGACGGCTTTGGCGTGATTAACCACCAGACCGGTAAGTACATTGGCAGCGGTGAGCAGGCCGTACGCGCCATGGTGGATAGTTGGGAGAACAACGATCCGAACT
The DNA here is from genome assembly GCA_017509715.1 of Paludibacteraceae bacterium. Lineage (GTDB taxonomy): Bacteria > Bacteroidota > Bacteroidia > Bacteroidales > Paludibacteraceae > Colicola. Next base: position 46,400 of record JAFWOU010000028.1, read on the forward strand.
ATACCCTGCAGTCGGTATATGACTCGGCGCCGGAGAGTAGCCGCAAAGGTCAGCCGCAACAGAAAGGCGCACATAGTACGTATAACAACGAATAACAATTACCATAAAATCCAATTTATTATCGTATGAAACACATTTTCAGACCGATGCTCTTGCTCGTAGCGCTCCTCATGGGGTTTGCGAGCATGGCGTTTGCACAAAGCACCGTGACGGGACTCGTCGAGGATGCTGACGGCCCGCTGATGGGGGCTACTGTGCTGATCAAAGGAACCACCCGTGGTACGGTGACCGACATGGATGGTAAGTTTTCAATCGAGGCATCCAAGGGCGAACAACTGGTGTTCTCCTACATGGGTTATGCTTCGCAGACTATCACCATCACTACGGACGTGATCCGCGTGCTGATGAAGGAGGATACGGAAGTGCTCTCCGAGGTGGTAGTAACGGCTATGGGTATCAAGCGTGACCGCAAAGCCCTGGGTTATGAGGTAGGCGAGGTCAAGGGTGATGACCTGACCAAAGCCGGCAACCCGAATGCTGCCACGTCGATGGCCGGTCGTGTGGCCGGACTGGTAGTACAAGAGACGGCCGGTGGTGCTGCAGGTTCGACGCGCGTCGTGCTGCGTGGTAACACCGAGATCACGGGTAACAACCAGCCGCTGTACGTCATTGACGGTGTGCCGATGGACAACACCAGTTACGGCCAGGCAGGTACCGAGGGCGGTTATGACCTGGGTGACGGAATCTCGGCTATCAACCCGGATGACATCGAATCGATGTCGGTGCTGAAGGGTCCGGCTGCTGCGGCGCTGTATGGTAGCCGTGCGAGCCACGGTGTGATCCTCATCACCACGAAGAAAGCCAATACGGGCGATGCCAAGTGGGGCGTAGAGTACAACGGTACGTTGACTTTTGACAGCCAGCTCAGCAAATGGGACAACGTACAACAGGTGTACGGTATGGGTTCGGACGGACAGTACAACATCGACGCGGTGAGCAACACCAACAAGTCGTGGGGTCCGAAAGCCGACGCCGGCCTGGTGCTGCGCTACTTTGACGGTCAGGAGCATCCGTTCCAGATCATCCCGAACAACACGGCCAATTTCTTCGACCTCGGTCTGACGGCTACCAATACCGCCGTGATCTCGATGAACACCGGCAAGACGGGTATCCGCTTCTCCTATACCGATATGCGCAATAAGGACATTCTGCCTAACTCCAAGATGAGTCGTAACACGCTCAACCTGCGTGCGAACACGAGCCTGGGTCCGGTGGATTTGGACTTCAACGTCAACTACGTACATGAGGACGTAAAGAACCGTCCGGCGCTGGGTGACGACAAGTCGAACGTAGGTAAGAACCTGATGACGCTCTCCACCACCTACGACCAGGCATGGCTCAAGAACTACGAGACCGCCGAGGGTGAGTATCAGAACTGGAACGGTATGGATCCGTACAACGTGAACCCGTACTGGGAGATTTACAAGAACAACAACCAGAGCTACAAAGACCTGCTGCGTATGAACGGAAAGATCGTGTATACCATCATTCCGCAACTGAAACTGCAAGCGACGGTGGGTGCCGAGCTCAACCGCTTTGAGTTCTCGGACTTCAAGTATCCGACCACGCCGGGCTTCGAATCCGGTCGTCTGCAGAACAGCTACTTCAACAACCGTATGTTCAACGCCGATGTGCTGGCTATCTACAACGACACATGGGGCGACTTTGACTTCACCGCTACAGCGGGTGTGAATATCTATAACGTACACAACGCAACGACCGTCAACACCGGTACGGACATGGGTATCCGCGAGGTAGTGGCAATGTCGAGTTTTGAGGAGCAGTCCGTAGAGGAAGCTACGTACAATAAGCGTATCGTTTCCGTATTCGGTTCAGCTAACCTGGGATGGCGCCATATGCTCTATCTGGATGCTACGGTGCGTGGTGACAAGTCCTCGACCCTGGCTAGCGGCAAGAACCTGTACGTCTATCCGTCGGTAAGCGCATCGTGGGTGTTCTCGGAGCTGATCAAGTCCAACCGCAAGGTGCTGCCTTATGGTAAGGTACGTCTGAGTTGGGCCGAGGTAGGTAGCGATACCGACCCGTATCAGCTCAGCCTGCGCTACACCAAGTCGCAGTTTGGCTACTCGGGTTACACGATCGGTTATCTCTATGGCAATACCATTCCTAACGCCGACCTGAAGCCGACCCGTACCCGTTCGTGGGAGGCCGGTTTTGAGACCAAGTGGTGCAACCAGCGTATCTCGCTCGACTTCACCTTCTACCATCAGACTTCGCGCGACCAGATCATCGCCATGGCTACATCGCCTACCAGCGGCTACGACTACCGCATGATCAATGCCGGTGCGATCCTGAACCAAGGTTTTGAGATCACGTTCGGTGCACGTCTCGTGCAGACCAAGGACTTCAGTTGGGACTTGAACCTCAACTGGTCGAAGAATACCAACAAGGTGCTCAAGCTCACCGAGGGAACGACGGAGTTGGAGCTGGCTAAGGCTACCTGGTGCAACGTATACGTATCGGCTCGCGAGGGCGAGGAGTACGGAACGATATGCGGACCGGCTATGGCTCGCAATGCTGACGGACGCGTGATCGTAGATGCTACGACGGGTCTGCCCACCTTCACCACGGAGAACAAGGTGCTGGGTAACGCCCAGTGGAAATGGACCGGCGGTCTGAGCACCACGCTGCATTGGCGTATGCTGACCCTGACGGCACTGTTTGACGTGAAGGTAGGTGCCGACATCTTCTCGATGTCCGAGCGTTCGGCATACGAGACCGGTAAGGCGAAAGAGACCCTCGTAGGCCGTGCCGAGTGGTACGCATCCGAGGAGGCTCGTCGTGCTGCCGGTGTGACCGACATCAATGCATGGCGCGCCAGTGGCAATGCAGGTGGTTACGTAGTAGACGGTGTGATCGACAATGGTGACGGTACGTATCGCGAGAACGATATCTGCATCAACCCCGAGGACTACTGGTACGAGGTATCGCGTAAGTCGCCGGAGCTGTTCATCTACGACAACTCCTACATCAAGTGCCGTGAGCTGACCCTCACCCTGGATTTCCCCAAGAAATGGCTGGACAAGAAGGGTATCGTAAAGCACGTAGGTATCAGCTTCGTAGCTCGTAACCCGTTCATCATCTGGAAGAACATCAAGGATATCGACCCGGATGCACAGTACAATACGTCCGGTCTGGGACTGGAGTACGGTTCGCTGCCTAGCCGCCGTAGCTACGGTCTGAACTTCAATATTAAATTCTAGTCGAAAGTAAAAAGTCGAAAGAAAAAAGCGTAATATTATGAAAAAGTTATTTTATATAGCGCTCTGCGCAATCTTCTTCGCTTCTTGCTCTGACAAGGTTTACGAGGAGATTAATACCGATCCCACGAAGGCTTCTACCGTGAATCCTTCCTCGCAACTCTCCTATGCAATTCTGCAGATTTATGGAGATATGAACTATGTGGACGTACATCGTCTCTACACCTATGCGTTTACGCAACACCTGATGGGATGCTGGAACACCACCAACTATGGCGGTCAGCACCGCATGGACGACAACGAGATGTCGCGTCCGTGGAACAACCTCTATCCGGCTGCTATGCGCAACCTGACGGATGCTATCGAGCAGACCAAGGACGACAGCACCCAGGTGAACATCAATGCTGCGCTGCGTATCTTCCGCGTATACGTAGGATCGCTTCTGACCGACTACTACGGCGACGTACCGTTCAGCGAAGCCGGACTGGGCTATATCACCGGCAATACGCAACCTAAGTACGACAAGCAGGAGGACCTCTATAAGTTCTTCTTTACCGAGCTGAAAGCCGCTGCGCAGAAGTTTGACATCAAGGCCACGGCTATCACCAGCGACCCGATGTTTGGCGGCGATATCAGCAAGTGGAAACTGTTTGCCAACTCGCTCCGTCTGCGTTATGCGATGCGTATCTCCGACGTGCTGCCTACGTTGGCCCAGCAGGAGTTTAACGAGGCGCTGGCCGACGGTGTGATGAGTAGCATCAACGACGATGCATGCGTGAAGCACCTCAACGTCAGCTACAGCTTCGGTCAGGAGTCGTACAAGGACTTCCGCGGCAACGCCCTGGCTAAGTATTTCTACGGCAACGACCCGGCTAACAACCCGTCGTATATCTGCCAGACCTTCTGGAAGCAACTCTACGACAACAACGACCCGCGTACCCTGCGTCTCTGCCGCTTTTACATCGATGACTATATCTCGATCTCTACCGGCGAAGGACGTATCGATATGACGGACGCCGTAGTGGCTACGCAGAAGGCGAACCCCGCTAGCAACGTCATCTACGAGATTGCTCCGGGTGAGTTCTCGTGGGACAACTGGCCCAGCTATCCCGACCTGCCGGGCAGCGATCTGGCTACGGAGGTGGCTAACGTACAGGCTGCACATCCCGACTTCAATCCGGGTAGCAATCCCCGCTGGTTGATGCCTAAACTGGCTAACAACTTCCTGCAGTCGGACAACCCGGGTATGATCATGACCTATGCCGAGGTATGCTTCCTGCGTGCTGAGGCTGCCGTGCTGGGTTGGACCTCCGACAACGCCAAGGATATGTATGAGAGCGGTATCCGTGCCGCTATGGATGTGCTGGCTAAGTACTACGAGTGCAGCGTGATCACCGATGCCGAGTATTCCGCCTATATCGCACAACCGGCTATCGCTTTCGGCGCTTCTGCCGCACAGCAGAAGAACCAGATCAATACCCAGGCTTGGATCCTGCATTTCCACAACCCGGCCGAGGCATGGGCTAATATCCGCCGTGCTGACTATCCGGCACTGACACCGCCTACGGGTGCGAAGAACCCGCTCATCGACGGTACGACTATCCCTGTTCGCTTCTGCTATCCGCTCAAGGAAGAGACCTACAGCAAAGAGGCTTATCAGGAAGCTAAGGACCGCGTGGGCAGCTACTCATGGCACGCTCGCCTGTGGTGGGATGTGAAGTAAGGTTGAAGGTTTAACGTTTAAAGTTGAAAGAGATTATGAAAAAGATATTTTTATTTGCGGCTATGGCGAGCGTCCTGATGTTCACGGCTTGTGAGAAAGAGACGCCGTTTGATACCCAGTCTGCGGACGATGCGCCGCTGATCTTGAAGCCCTATAATGAGTCCGGCACGGGTTCGTTCACCTACGACTTGGCGAACCCCGAGACGCCGCTCCTGGACTCGGTGACGGTGACGCCGTCGAGATATACAACCGTCAACTGGTACCTGGATGGCCAATTGGTATATACCGGTACGCGTATCGAGATGTGCTTCATGGCCGGACGGTATGACTTGACCATCGAGGCTGTTACCCAGGCTGGCAAACGCACTGAGCGCACCGGTACGGTGACGGTTCATCCGTTTGCTGCGGATCCCTATTCGGGTGCTCCTGCAGCAGGTCGCCATATGGTGCCGGGCGTGGTAAGCAGCCTGGATGGTGTGAACCTGACTAAGGTGGCTAAGATCGAACTGTCGAACGACGTATTTGGCGTTAACGTACTGCAGACTATCACGCCGGAGGCTACGACAACCGACTCGCGTCTGGACTTTATCCTGCCCGAGATGAGCGATGGCGACTACCTGATCCGTCTCGTAGATGCCGCAGGCAAGCGCTATGGTGCTGACCGTCTGACGGTGCACAACGCATCGGTGGCATTGTCCGGTTTTGCTGCGTTTGTTCCGGGTGAAGAGTGGGTAATCACCGGTGTGGATCTACAGAACGTAGCGTCTGTGAAGGTGGATGAGACGACAATTACCAACCTCGTAGCTACCGCAACCACCGTAACGTTCACCGCTCCGGATGCGGAGGTAGGCGAGCATACGATCTCGATGAAGAATGCCGACGGTTCGGACGTGCTCTTCATCACCTCGGAGGGTGCTGTAGCCCAAGCGAAGACCATCGTTAGCGCCGAGACCACGCTGTGGGAAGGTTCGGTAGTGATTGAATGGAACGCCGACCTGCTGCGCATCAGTGCCGATAAACTGGCCGCTATACCGGAAGGTGCCACCATCCTGGTATACTATACCGTACCGGATGCGGAATACCATGCGCTGCGTATCACCAATCCGGCATGGTCGAACGACTATCTGCCGCAGGTGGACGGCATGGCCAGTCAGCCGAATCCGTATACCTTTACGTTCGACGCCGGCTGCAAGAGTTTGGCTAACGGTGGTAACGACTTCTGCGTGGTTGGTTTCGGATTACAAATCACCAAAATCACGTATAAGTAATGGCTGTTCCATTAAGAGAAAAAATCGGATATGCTCTGGGTGATGCTGCTTCCGGCGGTATCACCTGGAAGATTATGTCCATCGCTTTCCCGATGTTTTTCACCCATGTGTTTGGGTTGACCTTCGCCGATGCGGCCGCATTGATGCTCATTGCCCGTATGTTTGACGTGGTGACCGACCCGCTCATGGGTAGTATCGCCGACCGTACGCAATCCCGCTGGGGCACGTATCGTCCGTGGCTGATCTTCGGCGCGATCCCCTTTGGCCTCATCTTTGCGCTTCTGCTCTTCACACCCGAACTGGGCTATACGGGCAAGCGTATTTGGGCCTACTCGTTCTACCTGCTCATGATGGCTTGCTACACCATGGTCAACGTGCCGTACGGTTCGTTGCTCGACGTGATGACCAACGATGATGACGAGAAGAACCAGTTCTCGGCCTTCCGTATGGTAGGTGCGTACGCGATGGGCTTCATCACGCTCTTCTCCTTTGGTCCGCTGCGGGCATGGATAGGCGGCACGGAGCAACACCAGTACGCCGTCGCCGGAGCTATCTTCGGTCTGGTAGCGATGCTGATGACCATTACGTGCGGACTGCTGACCAAGGAACGTCATAAACCCGTTCGGGCCGAGAAATTCAGCTTCAAGCAATACGGCGACTTGTTCCGCAACCGTCCGTGGGTCTATATGACCTCTATTGCTTTCTGTTCGAATTTCTTCAACGGCTTCCGTTATGCCGTAGCCGCGTATATGTTCGAATACTGCGTTGGCGGAAACATCACGTTAGGACGCTTCCTGATTGACTACGCTGCCTTCATGGCCATCGGCGAGGTGACCTGCATGATCTTCGGTGCACTGAGCCCGATGTTTGCCCGTAAGATAGGCACGAAGCACATGGCTTTCTTCTGGGCTTCGGTCATCTGCTGTGTATTCTCAGTAGTGTATTTCTTCATCCCGATGAGCGCTTCGTCTATCTGGTTGATGATTCTGATAGCCGTGCTGGTGTCGGTGGGTGCAGGTCTGTACTCGCCGCTGCTGTGGTCGATGTATGCCGACGTGGCTGACTATGCGACGGAGAAGAACGGAACGAGTTCTACGGGACTGATCTTCTCGTCCGGTACGATGGCCCAGAAATTCGGCGGTGCTATCTCCGGTAGCCTCATTGCCTTGCTGCTGGGCTATGCCGGACTGGTGTCTGAGACTGATATGCTGACGGGCGAGACCGTAGTGACTATCGCGGAAGGTGCAGAGCAGACGGTGAACACCATGATCTGGGCACTGTTCTCGCTCTTCCCTGCAGCTGTAGCTGCCATCATGGCGTTGCTGGCGTATAAATTCCCAATTAAGAAATGAATGGTATGAAAATTTCCTTTTATTGTATTCTCGGTGCGCTGCTCATGGTGGCTTGCAGTCCGTCCGCTGTGGATAACGGTCCGATCCGTATGAACCAGTTGGGCTTTGCGCCCGATCAGGAGAAGACGGCTACGATTTTGGTGTCGTCGGCTGAGACTGCACCTTGTTGGGTGGTGATAAAAGAGGATTGCGAGACAATATGGTCAGGCTATGCTTCAGAGACAGTACTGAATCCTGTTTCCGGTAAACCATGCCAGATAGTGGATTTCTCTACCGTGACGCGCCCTGGATCCTATGTGCTCCAAGTATGTGAGTCGATTGATTCAACCCGTGTGATAAGCAATCAACCATTTTCCATTTGCGAGCGCCCTTATCGCGAGTTGACCCGCAAAGCGCTGCGTGCCTTCTACTACCAGCGTGCTTCGATGGATATCGTAGAGCCGTATGCCGAGGGCTATGAGCGCAAGGCCGGTCATCCGGATGATCAGGTGATCGTGCATGCCTCTGCCGCCACCAAGGAGCGTCCCGAGGGAACGGTCATCTCCTGCCCGGGCGGTTGGTACGATGCGGGCGACTACAACAAATATATCGTCAACAGCGGTTATACGATGGGCGTATGGCTCATGGCGTACGAGATGAACAAGTCCTATTTCGATACCCTGCAGCTCAATATTCCCGAGAGTGGTTCGCCGATGCCTGACATGCTGGCCGAAGCGATGTACAACATCCACTGGATGCTGACCATGCAGGATCTGGATGGCGGCGTGTATCATAAGTTGACCGAACCCGATTTCGAGGGCTTTATCCGTCCCGACGAATGCAAGAAGCCGCGTTATGTGGTTATGAAGACCACCGCTGCGGCGCTCGACTTTGCAGCCACGATGGCCCTTGCGGCACGTGTCTATGCACCCTATGATTCGGCTTTCTGCGTGCAAGCCCGTGAGGCAGCTCTGCGTGCCTATCAATGGGCAAAGGCGCATCCGGCTGTGTATTACGACCAGCCGAAGATGAACGAGGAATTCCAGCCGGCAATCACCACCGGTGCCTACGACGATTTTGACGTGACGGACGAGTTCTACTGGGCTGCTACCGAATTGCATCTCCTAACGTCTTCCAAAGAGTTTGCCAAAGAAACAATAATTTGTCTTCAAAATTTAACTGCCAATAGCCAATATACTTCGGCTGTGTGGGGTAATGTTGCAGAACTGGCGATGTTAGAAGTGATGATGCACTCGGGTTGTTACCAGGGGTATCCGGAACAGTTTAAGAAAGCATTGCTGAACCATCTGCAGCCGTATCTGGATGAAGCGGAGACTGTTTCCGTGCATCGTTCGCCGTATGGCAACCGTGAGGACGAGTTCTTCTGGGGTTGCAACTCCGAGGGATGCTGCTGGCGTGGGGTAGAGTGCCTGTATGCTTACCGGCTGACGGGTGATGAGCGTTACCGAAAGAATGCGGAGCGCTGCCTCAACTATATCTTAGGTCAGAACAGTACGGGCTATTGCTACGTGACGGGTTTTGGTACGCATCCCACGAGTCATCCGCATCATCGTTTGTCTTACTCGCATCCCAAGGGTACGCATCCCGGTTTCCTGGCCGGCGGACCCAACCGCATGCGTCAGGACGCAGAGACCGATGGTGTGAAGTATCCTAAGGACGTGACGGCCGACGAGTCGTACCTGGACGAGCAACCCAGCTACGCCTCCAACGAGGTGACTATCAACTGGAACGTGACGCTCTTTGCGCTCACCGCCGGATTGGACGCGATGACGAAATAAACGATTCGGGCGGGACTGACAAAATGGCAGTTCCGCTCGGATTGGAACACGTTTTGATACATAGTGTGCAAAATGTTAAACTAAACAACACACAACTATGAATCAGAACACGAATCAAAACGAAAACTTGCAGAAGTTCGCCATCAATCTGTGCGAACGGGCTTCACAAGGCAAACTCGATCCCGTCATCGGACGTGATGATGAGATACGTCGCGTGCTCCAGATATTGAGCCGCCGGACCAAGAATAATCCTATCCTCATCGGTGAACCCGGTGTGGGTAAGACCGCTATTGCCGAGGGTTTGGCACATCGTATCGTACGCGGTGATGTGCCGGAAAACTTGAAACAGAAAAAGATCTACTCGCTGGATATGGGTGCGCTCATCGCGGGTGCGAAATACCAGGGTGAGTTTGAGGAACGACTGAAAGGCGTCATCAACGAGGTGGTACAAGCCTCGGGCGAGATCATCCTCTTCATCGATGAGATCCATACACTGGTAGGCGCGGGCAAGACTAGCGGCGCAATGGATGCCGCTAATATCTTGAAGCCGGCGCTGGCACGTGGCGAGTTGCGTGCCATCGGTGCGACCACATTGGATGAGTATCAAAAATACTTCGAGACCGACAAGGCATTGGAACGTCGGTTCCAGATCGTCATGGTGGACGAGCCGGATGAAGCCGCTACGATCAGTATTCTACGTGGCCTAAAAGAGCGCTATGAGACACATCACAAGGTGCGTATCAAGGATGATGCCATCATCGCGGCCGTGACGCTCTCCAATCGGTATATCACGGATCGTTTCCTGCCGGATAAAGCTATCGACCTGATCGACGAGGCGGCCGCCAAGTTGCGTCTGGAGGTGGACTCCAAGCCGGAGGAGATCGATACGCTGGACCGTCAGATCAAACAGCTGGAGATAGAGCGCGAGGCCATAAAACGCGACCGGAGAGGCTCCGGACCCGATGAAACTATGCAGGCTGTAGAAGCCAAACTTGGCGAGATAGAGAAACAACTCTCGGACCTTAAGCAACAGTCGGCCGAACTGAATGCGCGTTGGAACAAGGAGAAAGGCTACGTAGCCACGATCCAGAACGAGAAAGCACGTATCGAGACGCTTAAGCATCAGGCCGAGGTGTCCGAGCGTGAGGGTGAGTACGGCAAGGTGGCTGAGATACGCTATAGCCAGATACCGGCCGCAGAAGCCAATATCAAGGCGGCGCAAGACTCGCTGCATGCCATCAGCCAGGACACGCTGATCAAGGAGGAAGTGGACGAAGATGATATCGCCGAGATCGTAGCACGCTGGACGGGTATCCCCGTCACGAAGATGATGCAGTCCGAGCGCGACAAACTGCTGCACCTGGAGGAAGAACTTCACAAGCGTGTAGTGGGTCAGGACGAGGCCATTAAGGCCGTCTCGGATGCGATACGTCGTAGCCGTGCCGGTCTGCAAGACCCGAAGAGACCGATCGGCAGCTTCATCTTCCTGGGTACTACGGGCGTAGGTAAGACCGAACTGGCCAAGGCCCTGGCCGACTACCTCTTTGACGACGAGAACATGATGACCCGTATCGATATGAGCGAGTACCAGGAGAAATTCTCAGCCACCCGACTCATCGGTGCGCCTCCGGGATACGTAGGTTATGACGAGGGCGGTCAGCTGACCGAGGCCATTCGTCGTAAGCCGTATAGTGTGGTACTCTTCGACGAGATAGAGAAAGCCCACCCGGACGTTTTCAACGTACTGCTGCAGGTACTGGACGATGGTCGACTGACGGACAACAAGGGACGTACGGTCAACTTCAAGAACACGCTCATCATCTTGACTTCCAACTTGGGCTCGAGCCTGATCCGTGAGAACGAGGAGAAGGGCGTAGATCGTGAGACCACGCGTCAGCAAGTACTGGGCCTATTGCACCAGACTATCCGTCCGGAATTTCTGAATCGTATCGACGAAACCATCCTCTTTGAGCCGCTTAGCGAGAAGGAGATACGCGATATCGTGGGTCTGCAGATAGCCGGCATACACAAGATGCTCATGCAGAACGGCGTAGACCTGCGCGTCACGGACGATGCCATCGACTATATCGCTCGCGAGGGCTACGATCCGCAGTTCGGTGCGCGTCCTGTAAAAAGAGCCCTGCAACGACTGGTACTCAACGAACTGAGTCGCGCAATCATTGCAGGGAAAGTAGATCAGCAGAAACCGGTAGTGGTCGAACTCAAGGACGGCCAACTCGGTTTTCGCAACTAACGTGTCAGCTTGAACGTACCGTTCTCGGTAACGACGATATAGACACCGGTCGGAAGTGCCATCTGACGAATATCTTCGTTGGTCGTGGTTAACTTCCGACCTTGCATATCATAGATATTCACCCATTCGCCCGGTGTATAGATAGCATCAATACCTTGCGGATCGTAGAGCTGGACGAGCACGTCGTAGGAGCGCGTGTTGATATAGTCGCTTACCGTATAGCGTACGCCGTAGTGCCAGTTGGAGAAATCCACCGAACCGTCCTCGTTGCTGACGGCAGGCGTAACGTGGGTCAGCGGGCTGGCCAGGGTGATCTGCGGCACGGCCGTCTTCATGAGGTCGCTATCGCTCTGGAGGACAGGAATGAGGATCAGGTTCTCGCTATCGCTGATGCGACCCACGTAGTTGCCGATGCGGAAGTCGGTGATAGCCAGGTCGGGTAGGGTGATGGTAGCTTGTGCACCGAGCAGGTACTTGATCGTCTCGTCGATGAGCTTCTTGCCTTGCGAACTCAGGTAGTTGCTGCCCTCCAGTCCAATCGGCAGACAGAGGTATTTTTTGCCGCGGTGCATCTCGGACGGCACTTCGTGCAGGAAAGTCTCTTCCGGTCCGTCGGCGTAATAGTCGTTGATGTCGCGGGTACGAGCGGTAGCCAGGCAGAGCGTACCGCTGTAGTTGACCGATACAGGCATCAGGCCTTTGCCTACGACTGTGTCGAGCACCATGATGCGATCGCCGCGCTGCTTGCCCAGCGCCTGGAAAATCGGGTGGTCGGCACGCTGTACGGTGATATAACGTCCCTCCTCCATGGTCAGCGAACCGTTGTTCGGTTCTCCCCAGTTCAGACGACCCGGCGTGTAGGAGAACGACTTCATGCTCAGTACGGGCAGGTTGCCTTCGCCGCGTGCCAGGGCCAAAGCCTCCTGGTTATCGGCATCCACATCCTCGGAGATCAGTACCCATTTATAGTTGGCATACTGATCAGCGGGACGCAAACCGTCCTCTTTGGCCCTGCGGGCGATGAGGTTATACTTGCCGGCACCGTCCAGGTATTTATAGACACCGTCTTTCTCGTATGCCTTGTTGTTCTTATACAGGTAGAGCACGGCATTCTGCCCATAGTCCAGTGCCTTGACAGTGATCTTACCTTGTATAATAGTGTCTGCGCCAGCTACCGTGATCGTGAAGGGGAAGGTCTGGGGCAACGTTCCCGAGACGTTCGGTGTACCGCCGATGATATACTTACCATTGTTTCCGTTGCCGGAGATACCTTGCGGCTGTCCGTTAGGCCAGGTCAGCTGGACATCGTCGGCCGAGAGGGCGTAGTACTTGAAGGTGATCTGGTCCATCTCCTCGTTCTGGTAAGCATCTATATCTATTTCCGAGGTAGCCTGGATGTCGGAAGCTACACGGAATTTACCTGCAGCACGACTGGTCTCTACACCATTGTAGTAGGCGATGACGTTGTAGCGATACTCGCCTACGGCGCAGTTGGCCGTTCCGCCCAGCACGAGCGTGTCGCCCAGCGGACCCTGAGCATAGGTGTTCAGGGTGATGCCATTGGCTTCCTGTCCTTCCCATACCAGACGTGTCTCGCCCATGCTGTTGTACTTAGTGAAGTAGTAAACGGGTTTCGGGGCGGTGGTCTGCATGACTACCTGCGTCGAGTCGTTACCCTTGAGCCACTTGGTGCGAGGCTCTTTGGCTATACGGAGTGAAAAACCGTAGAACTCGTTGTTGCTACCACCTATACCGCGCACCTCGATCACGTGCTCGCCGGTGGAAATGTCATAGCGGCGAATAGTAGCTGAGTTGCTTGGATTCTCGGGCTGCAGTACATCATCGATATACACCTGGAAACGCTTGTTCTTCGAGGCATTATTCGGATCAATAGTAGTGCTATTGTCTTTGCCGTAGAAGGAGAATTGGTCATAACCCTTGATGTGGAACTTATAGGCGTTGTTGTTGTATATCTTATGCATGCAGGCGTCGCCGGAACTGAACTCGTCAATATTTGGGCAACTATAGTTACTAATGCTATTTGCTTGAGCTTCAAACCAGCCGTCTTTCGCCTTACAAGCCGTAGCCGAACTGGTCGTGGCAATACCCGGCATTTTCTGGCAGGGCTTGACATCCACCGTCATATAACTTTCGCTGGTCTTGCCGGCATAGTACACCTCGTATTCGCGTCCGCTGAAGATAGCGAGTGTTCCTCCGTAACCGCCTGCAATCTCTTTGGCTTCATATACTTCCGGCACATGAAGGGTGAGATTAGTAGAAGGCACTGGAGGACCTGCTGTAACTGTTACGGAGCAGGTATTCGTTTTGCTTCCATCCGTTGTGGTGACGGTAATAGTTGCCGTGCCGGCTGCTACAGCGGATACATGTCCGTTATTGTTGACGGTGGCTACTGCAGTGTTGGAACTTGTCCAGGAGACGCTTTTGTCCGTTGCGTTTGCCGGCAAAACAGTAGCTGTGAGATCCGTACTGCCTCCAATTTGGAGATTCGCAGATGTCGGATTGATGCTCACGCCTGTGACAGCAATAGCTTCTACTGTAACCGAGCAAGAGGCTGAAATGGTATTGTCTGTTGTGGAAGTCGCGGTGATAGTAGCTGTACCCGCTGCTACTCCGGTTACCTTTCCTGAGTTATCCACGGTGGCAATACTGGTGTTGCTACTGGACCAGCTTACAGCCTTTCCCGTATTGGCATCAGCTGGAGTGTAATTAACAGTTAATGTTTCAGATGAACCAATGCCAATGGTGGTGGCTGATTTGTTGAGCGATATGGCAGTTACAGGAATCGGAGCTGCCGGAGCATTTACAGTCACGGAGCAAGTTCCCGATTTGGTGTTATCTAAATTCGAGGTAGCCGTAATGGTGGCGGTACCTTGTGCTACAGCTGTTACCAAACCGCTTTCGCTGACGGTAGCTACGCTTGGATTGCTACTTGTCCATGTAACACTCTTGTCTGCCGAAGCAGGGGTAGCGTCCACGTTAGCAGTTAATTGCTGCGTGCCATTCGGATCCAAAGTAACCGATGTCGGAGAAATGGTAACGCTGTTAACCGTCGGGGTGACAGGAGTACCACCACCTGTTGCGGTGAAGTTCATGGATTTTACATAGCATTGAGAATTTGCAGCTCCAAGTACATACCATTTCCCTGCTTTTAAGCCCGTAACTGTCCAATCTTCCCAGACGTTTTTATTTTCATTTGTGTATACTGCAAAAGAGCCATTACTGTCGTAGAGCTCGAATTTCTTTTTGTTGGAATATACGGAAATTACAACACTGCAGTCTTCATCAGGGCAGAATGCCATCCATCGTTTACCTGTTGTGCTTGTGACTGATCCATCAGAGCCAAAAGACGGATACTGGGAGCCTCCACCATTAGCAACATAAATACAGCTTTTTCCACCTATATTGTTGACTATTGAAGGAGTATTCGCGCTGGAGTAAGTGTAACTCCCAGGAAGTGTTGTAGGTTCCGAGAAATTTAAATTGGCTAATGGTGTTCCATTAACATAGCCTACAATTAAGCATAGAACTGCAATAAGAAAACTCTTTTTAACTTCGTTTTTCATATTTGATTTTGTTTAATATTCGATTTTAATGGCATTTGCTTTTGCGGGGGCTTATTTTGTAAGCACACAATGCCCGATAATAATTCACGCTACAAAATTACTGCTTTTTTCTGACATATGCGTATAGAAATTGTTTTTTTTTGTAGAAAAATTGTTTTTTTAGGCTTTTTTTGCACTCTTTGTGCGTGCGCGCTTGCGTATTTCAATTATTTTTTGTAATTTTGCAGACGCATTCGATATAGTCGGGTGCGAAAACGGAATATACTATTTTAAAATTCAAAAAAGAAAGCATATGAAATTGAAACATGTACTTTTTGTAGCGCTTGCAGTATGTGGGCTGACAGCTCAGGCGCAAGAGGTGGATAAGGCAGCTGTGCAATCACAAGTGAGTGCTGCCGAGAAGGCCAAGAAAGATCTGGCAGCTGTGGATACGGGTGATAAGGCGTGGAAGTTCTCTGGTTCAGTGGGACTCAATGCCGCTGCTACCGGATTGTTCAACTGGGCTGCCGGTGGTAACAACAATATCAACGGCGTGGCATATACCCGCCTGCGCCTGCTCTACCACGGCAACAATATCGCATGGGATACCAACCTGGACCTGGAGTACGGTCTGAGCTGGATTGATCAGGAGTATGACAAGTTGCAGAAATCGAACGATAAGATTAGCTTGGCTACCAAGTTTGGTTGGGAGTTCCAGAAAAACTGGTATCTTACCGTTCTCGGAGCTTTCAATACCCAGTTTGCTCCGGGTTTGAACTACAACGGTACGTCGGATGCAGATCCTATCGTATCTAAGTTCATGGCGCCGGGCTATATCGATGTGTCTGTCGGTGTGGACTGGAAGACTTCGGTCAACGGTGCCGACTTCTCGCTCTACCTCTCTCCGGTGGCAGGTCGTCTGACTACTGTGGTGGTAGGCCCGAAGATGAATCAATATTTCGCCGACAAGGCGGACTATCAGAAAGCCGGCATGTACCAGCTCAGCGCCGCTGAGGAGGCTGCCTATGGTGCTACCGGACTGGAATATGCTCTCAAGGACAAATACGCTGTTTGGCGTTACAACACCGACGAGACCACCGGCAAGGTCAACAAATCGTATGAGAAGAACACCCGTGCCGAGCTCGGTTTGAACATCAAGGGTGCGATCAACTACACCTACAAGGACTTTAAGCTCCAGACCACGTTGGGCCTCTACACTCCCTATGCATGGGATAAGACGCGCGTGTATGAAGAGAAAGCCACCGGCGATATATATGCCGACCTAGGGACTGGTGCTACCTACCCGGAGGCTACCTACAAATACCTCGGCTTCCGCGACAACAACCGTCGCTTTGGCAACTTCGACGTCGACTGGACCGTCAACCTGAGCTATCAGTTCCTCAAGTGCCTCCAGGTCACCCTCTCTACCGACCTGCGTTACTACAATGGCGTCAAGATTGCCAACAAGGCTGGCGACGAGGCGGAGCGCGTTCAGTTCAAGGGAATGATTGGTCTGGGTGTAGGCTACTCGTTCTAAAAAAACAAGATCGTCTTTCGGATGGATCAGCTGGAGCAACTCTCAGAGAATCTACGAGTTCTTCTCATGCGGTATGATGAACTGCGTGAGGAGAATCGTCGTTTGCGAGAGGCCAACAAGAGTCAGCGCGAGGAGATTCTGCGTTCGCACCAGGAACTGGCAGAACTGGAGACCCAGTACAGTCGTCTCCGCCTGGCCAGTGCCATCACGGGTACGCCCGAGGAACGCGATGCAGCGCGTCGCCGCCTGACGCAACTCATATCCCAGATCGACCATACGATGGAGATACTAAGTCAGTAAACACACGCATGCCTGAACAGTTAAACATACGTCTGCAACTCGACACGCATCCCGTGTCGCTCCGTATCGACCCCGCTCAGGAGCCCTTCTATCGTGAGGGCGCCAAGCTGCTCAATCAGCGCTACCAGTACTTCCGCAAGGCCATGCCTACGGCTACCACCGAGCAACTATGGATGTACGTGGCGCTCCAGTTGGCTGTCAACTGGCGGAGCGATGCGCATGAGAAGGACTTGCAACCCGTAGAACAGGAGTTGGCAGCGCTTAACCAACAGGTACTGCAACGCTTGGCAGAGGATCGCCCCGACTTGAAGGACGACCCGGCCGAGCCGGAGAATTAACACTTAAAATCCAATTTATTTATGCAATTATCATTATCAGTTGTAGTTATTATCGGAATTGTATCTCTCCTGATTGGAGCCGGCATATGTTTCATGATCGTGCGCTTTACGAGCATGGGACTGGTCAAGAAGGCTGAGGAGGAAGCCGAGATGATCAAGAAGAACAAGATCGTGGAGGCCAAGGAGAAATTCATCGCCCTCAAGCTCGAGCACGAGAAACTGGTGAGCGAGCACGAGCGCAAGCAACAGCAGCAAGACCAGCGTCTCCAGCAGCGTGAGCAGCAACTCAACCAGCGACAAGGCGAATTGCAGCGCCAGCAGAACGATCTGCAGCAACGCAACCAGCAGCTGGATCAGCAGCTCAAAGCCGTTGAGTTTAAGACCCAGGAGATAGACAAGATGCATCATCAGGCCCAGCAGCAACTCGAGGCTGCCAGCGGTCTCTCGGCCGAGGAAGCCAAGAAGCAACTCGTGGAGGCTCTCAAAGATGAGGCCAAGACCAACGCGATGTCTTATATCAACGAGATCATGGACGATGCACGTATGACGGCTTCCAAGGAGGCTAAGAAAATCATCATCCAGACTATCCAACGCGTATCCAGCGAGACGGCAGCAGAGAATACCGTTTCGATCTTCCATATCGAGAATGACGAGGTCAAGGGACGTATCATCGGTCGTGAGGGCCGTAATATCCGTGCCCTGGAAGCCGCTACGGGTGTGGAGATCGTGGTGGATGACACGCCCGAGGCTATCACGCTCTCCGCATTTGATCCCGTACGTCGTGAGATAGCACGCCTCTCGCTCCACCAACTGGTACAGGACGGTCGTATCCACCCCGCTCGTATCGAGGAAGTGGTGGCTAAGGTGAAGAAGCAGATCGAGGAGGAGATCATCGAGACCGGTAAGCGTACCACCATCGACCTCGGTATCCACGGCTTGCATCCGGAGCTGATCCGTATGGTAGGTCGTATGAAGTACCGCTCGTCGTACGGTCAGAACCTCTTGCAGCACTCGCGCGAGACCGCTAACCTCTGTGCCGCCATGGCTAGCGAACTGGGTATCAATCCCAAGCGTGCACGCCGTGCCGGCCTCTTGCATGATATCGGCAAGGTAGCTGAAGAGGACCTGGAAATGCCGCACGCAGAGATCGGTATGAAGATGTGCGAGAAATACGGCGAGAAGCCGGATATATGCAATGCCGTAGGTGCCCACCACGATGAGTGCGAGATGGAGACATTGATCGCGCCTATCGTACAGGCCTGCGATGCGATCTCGGGTGCCCGCCCCGGTGCACGTCGTGAGATCGTAGAGACCTACGTGAAGCGTCTGAACGACCTGGAGAATATGGCACGCTCGTATCCGGGCGTCATCAAGACATACGCCCTGCAGGCCGGTCGCGAACTGCGCGTCATCGTAGGTGCCGACAAGATATCCGACAAGGATACCGAGCTGCTCTCGTTCGATCTGGCTAAGCGTATCCAGGACGAGATGACCTATCCGGGTCAGGTCAAGGTGACCGTCATTCGTGAGACCCGCGCCGTCAACTACGCTAAATAAGCGGAGTAGGCTCCGCAGCCGAAAAGGCTATAAATAGAAATCTTTAGCCAAAGCGCTATATTGCGGACTGCGACCGCCGTCCGCGGACTCAAGAACCAACGTATCTGTTTCGGGTGCGTTGGTTTTTTCTTGTTCAAAGAGCAGCAGGATACGTTTGGCCGCTTTGCCTTCGCGCCCGTACACGCGCGTCATGCGCGTACAATATAAGGAGTGTTGTGCCGCCAACCGGATCACGTCCGCTTCTGCCTCGGCGGGTAGGATCAGTGCCAGTTTGCCGTTCCGGGCGAGCAGACGCCGGCTGTGCTGGAACAGTTCCTCATAACTCAGGCTGTCGGTATGACGTGCCAACTGACGTCCCGCATCCGGATTCTTCAGGCTGTTACGGAAATAGGGTGGGTTGGATACGACAAGGTCGTATGATTTACGATTTGACGATTTACGATTTACGATTTGCCATTCTTGCAGGGAGGAGCAATACGCCTTGACGCCATTCTCTCTGGCCTGCTCCACGGCCGCTTCGTCGATATCGATACCTTCTGTTTCCGCTTCCGGACAACGCTGCATGAGCATGCGTGCAATCAGTCCGCATCCGGTACCGACATCCAGGATGCGCAGGCTGTGCGTTCCGTCGGCTCTCGGTACGGGTGCCCATGCGCCCAGCAGAACACCATCTGTGCCTACCTTCATGGCGCAGCGGTCGTGACGCAGGTAGAACTGCTTGAATTGAAAGCCTTCCGAGCGAGACATACCTTATTCGTGGTGGTGATGATGATCGATGGGAAGCTCGATATGGAAGAGCTTATGGTGATGATGCTCGTGCGTGGGGTCGGTAATGCAATGTACCGTCAGGTATATACCGGCCAGCAGGAAGAGCACGGCACATATATGGCGAAACCATTTCTCAAAGGTGCTCAGTTTGGAAGTTAGTTGTCCTACGGTGAAGGCGCTATAGCTTATCAGCCACGCAATGAGCATGATAGGTAGACCCGTTGCCAGGCCGAAGATCACAGGCATGGTCCATCCCCACGACATAGGAAGCGTCAGCATGATATCAATCATACTCAGGAAATAGATCAGACGGTGGGGACAAAAAGCGATCGCAAAGAATATACCCAGCATGAACGACCATAGCCACGACGAACGGTCATCCACGTTCTGCAACCATTTGCTCAGTCCGTGATCGTGCTGATGGTGGTGTCCGCTTAGCAGCAGGATCACGCCGCAGAGCAGCATGAAGCCCGCCAGGATGGGTTCGCCCCAGTGACCGAGTACGTGTTGCAGTCCCTCGGTTTGTGCACCCAGCAGGAAGGGGACAGAGAGTAGGATATAGGTGGTCAGTTTACCCAAAACGAACATCAGTCCGTTCATGAGCACCTTCCGGCGGTTGCCGATCTCGCGATCGATGTATCCGATAGCCGTTATGGACGTAAAAAGTGTACAAGGGTCCAAAATAGTTAGCAATCCGAGCACAAAAGCAGCTATAATTTGCATAAAATGGTTTTTTTTTTCGATTTTGCTTGCAAAGGTACAAAAAAAGTTGTAAATTTGCAAAAGATTTCGGAAAATAATGCGAAAAACACTTGTTTTTTTGCTTATGATGGCGTTTATGGCGGTTGGTTTCACCGCTTGTCATACGCCTAAGCGCGATGCGCATCGCGTGCAACGCACGCTACTCCGTCAGCAATCTGCGGCCGAGCAGCATGCGGATAGCCTCTTGCGTTTTCTGAAAGCCGGCAATAGCATCAACGAATGGTGCGTCCGCTCGGGCGATGATGACAATATCCTCTATTATGTCTATGAGGGCGAACAGCTGATCTACTGGTCCGACAACTGGCTCTCGGCCGACGATATCCGCCGAACGGATACTATCGTCGGGTGGTGGTACGAGCGCGCCAACAATGCCCATGTCGTAGCCCGTTGGCAAAAGGCTGACCGTTATGCGGTGCTCAGCGTTATTCCTGTCAAGTACCAGTACCAGTTCGAGAATCGCCAACTCCACAACAGTTTTATCCCGCCTTTCCGTGCCGACGAGCAGTACCAACTCTCCGAACTGACGGTGAGCGGTTTCTACCCGGTATATGCCAACGACAGCACCTTCCTCTTCTCCATTACGGGTAGCCAGCCCTATGAGCAGCAGGAGGCGGTAGCCGGTCCCCTGGCCGACAGCTTTTCGTATCGCCAGTTGGTGGATCCGAATGCCGACCGCCCTGCGTGGTACAAGCGTCCGCGTATGCGTGTGCGCCTCTACTGGATTCTGCTCACGGCCCTGTTTGGTGTGCTGCTCCTCTTGGGCGTGATCGGACTGATTCGGCATCGCGGTTTCCGGAATATGCCGCTCCGCACCCGCGTGGTATATGCCATCATGGCGATGCTATGCGTGGCCTTCGCATACGTGTTCTTTATATCCACGCGCTACGTGCGTAGTCACTACCAGCAGCGCCAGGAGCATGAGTTGCTGCAGAAGACCCTCTATATCCAGTCTCATCTGCACGACCTCTATTTCTCCTCGGCAGGCTCCCGACTCGTGGATGGCAGTACCCTGAGCAGCGATCTGCTTAAGCTCAGTTATACCTACGAGACCGATATTCACCTCTATGATCGCCAGGGCGAACTGTTGGGCACTTCGGCTCCGGAACTCTTCCAGAAAGGGCTGGCCTCTACCTTGATGGCTTCGGCACCGTTCTTTAAGGGCGATTCGGTGGGTATCTACCACGAGCAGATAGGCGATATGCGTTATTTGGCAGGCTATATCCCCCTGCTGGATGCTGAGGCGGAAACAGCCGGTTATGTCGCCGTGCCGCTCTTTGTGAGCGAACTGGCTGTCCATCGCGAGATCAATGCCTTCCTGCTCCAGCTCCTGCCGCCGTGTATCGTGCTGCTCTTGCTCTCTATCGTGGTCAGCTATATGTTGGCGCGCGGACTGACGCGACCCATCAGCCGTATGTCGGAGAAGATGAGCCACTTCCGCCTGGGTGAAGAGGATAACCATATCGACTATGCCTACCGCGATGAGTTGGGCGAATTGGTGGCCCGCTACAACGAGATGGTCGATCAGGTAGAGCAGGCTTCCCGCCAACTGGCACGCAGCGAACGCGAAGGCGCTTGGCGCACCATGGCACGGCAGATAGCCCATGAGATCAACAACCTGCTGACGCCGATCAAGCTCAATATCCAGCAACTCCAGCGCCTGCGTGGCACCGATCGTTTCGATGCGTATTTCGATCGTACCACTACCTCGCTCGTGGCCGCCATCGACAACCTCAGCCACATAGCCACCTCCTTCTCTTCGTTTGCCAAGATGCCTGAGGTGGAGGTGAGCCGCACCGATGTCGCAGCGCGCCTCTCGGGCGTAGTCACGCTCATGCGTACCAACGCGGAGCATGTGCCCATCCGCTATGTCGGACCCGATGCAGGTGTCGAGGCTCAGACCGATCCCGAGCAGATAGGGCAGGTGTTTACCAATATCATCAAGAATGCCATCCAGGCTATCGGCGAGACGCCCGAGGCCGACATCATCGTCATCCTCAATGCCGCCTATTCCGATCGCGAGATCGAGGTATCCATATCCGACAACGGACCCGGTATTCCGGAGGCGGATCAACCAAAGATCTTTGTGCCCAACTTTACCACCAAGACCACCGGCACCGGACTTGGACTCGCTATCTCTAAGAATATTGTCGAGGGCTCTGGGGGACGCATCCGATTTGACACAAATAGTCGAGGTACAACATTCTTTGTTTACCTCCCCAAAACATAAATTTACAAACCGTTTTTTATAAAAAAAAACAGCATGAAGACACAAGACATTATGCAGCAACTTGCTGCGAAACATCCGGGCGAGGCAGAGTATCTGCAGGCCGTTCAAGAGGTATTGGAGTCGATTGAACCGGTGTACAACCAGCACCCGGAATTTGAGGAGGCGCGTATCGTAGAGCGCCTGGTAGAGCCGGATCGTATCTTTACGTTCCGCGTGACGTGGATCGATGACGAGGGTCAGGTACAGACCAACCTCGGTTATCGTGTGCAGTTCAATTCGGCCATCGGCCCGTACAAGGGAGGTCTCCGCTTCCACCGTGCCGTAACGCCGTCGATGCTTAAGTTCCTGGGATTTGAGCAGACCTTTAAGAATGCGCTGACCACGCTGCCAATGGGTGGCGCCAAGGGTGGTGCCGACTTTGATCCGGTAGGCAAATCCGACGCCGAGATCATGCGTTTCTGCCAGGCCTTTATGCTCGAGCTCTGGCGTTGCATCGGTCCCGACCAGGATATCCCGGCAGGCGATGTAGGTGTTGGCGGTCGTGAGATCGGTTTCCTCAATGGTATGTACCAGAAGCTCGCTCGCGAGTACCATACCGGCGTACTCACCGGCAAGGGCATGACCTGGGGCGGTTCGATCCTGCGTCCCGAGGCAACGGGCTTCGGTGCACTCTATTTCACCCAACATCTGCTCCATCAGGCCGGCAAGGACATCAAGGGCAAGACCGTCGCGCTCTCGGGCTTCGGCAACGTAGCATGGGGTGCTGCCCTCAAGGCTGTCGAACTGGGCGCCAAGGTGGTAGCTATCTCGGGTCCGGACGGCGTAGTAGCTATCCCTGATGGTATCACCAAGGAGATGATCGACTATATGCTCGTCATGCGTGCGTCCAACCGCAACAAGGTGCAGGATATGGCCGACAAGTTCCCCTCGCTCTGCCAGTTTACTGCCGGCAAGAAGGCTTGGTCCGTCAAGTGCGATATCGCCCTGCCGTGCGCCTTCCAGAACGAGCTCTCCGAGGACGATGCCAAGGAGCTTAAGGCTAACGGCTGCTGGTGCTGCTGCGAGGTCAGCAACATGGGATGCCAGCCGGGTGCTATCCACTACTTCCAGCACAATGGCGTGCTCTTCGCACCGGGTAAGGCTGTCAATGCCGGTGGCGTAGCTACCTCCGGTCTGGAGATGACCCAGAATGCTGAGCACCTCAGCTGGACTGCCAAGGAGGTGGACGAGCGTCTGCACCATATCATGCAGTCGATTCACGAGCAGTGCGTTCGCTTCGGTACCCAACCCGACGGCACGATCGACTATGTCAAGGGTGCCAATATTGCAGGATTTATGAAGGTAGCGCAAGCTATGCTTGAGCAGGGAATTATTTAATTCAGCTGCTCAAGGTGTTTTTGCATTGGAGCAGGGAATTATTTAAAGACCTATTTTCATCATGCGAACGAATGGAGGATGGCTCTTCGGAGCTGTCCTCTTTTATTTTTTTTTGGAAAAAAATGCGCGCGCGCTTGCGTATATGCGGATTTTTTTGTAATTTTGCGGCCGAAATGTATAACTGAATGATATATGTGGTTGCATAATTTGTTTTTTGGAGAAGGAATAGCCCATTCTATACTGGTGTTGACCTTGGCGATCGGCTGTGGTATCTTTTTGAGCCAGAAGCTGAAAATCAAGTCTTTCTCGCTGGGTATCACTTGGATTTTGTTCTGTGCTATCGCTTTCGCGCACTTTGATATGCGCCTCGATCCGCTGGTGGAGTCGTTTGCCAAGGATCTGGGCTTGATACTCTTTGTGTATAGTATCGGTCTGCAAGTCGGACCTTCGTTTTTCTCATCCTTTGGCAAGGGCGGCCTGAGCCTGAATATGCTGGCGGCTACGATTGTGCTGCTTGGCTGCCTGACGGCCCTGGCTGTCCACTGGGTATTCGGCCTCGATATCGCTACGGCTACGGGAGTGCTCTTCGGAGCTGTGACTAATACGCCCGGTCTGGGTGCCGCCCAGCAAGCGTATCAGGACATAACGGGTACGGCCAATCCCAATATAGCCAACGGCTACGCCATGGCTTATCCGCTTGGCGTAGTGGGTATTATATGCTCGCTCTTGCTGGTGCGCCAGTTCTTCCGTATCAAGCTGGACAAGGAGGAAGAGCAGGTGAATGCCGAGAAGGGGGAGGTGCAGCAAGTGGTGCATTTCGACCTCAAGTTGACCAACCCCCAGGTGGATGGTATTCGTGTGCGTGACCTGGCGCTGCTGACCCATGTCACCATTGTTGTGACGCGTCTGCTGGATGCCGAGGGCAATGAGTCGATGCCTGATGCCGATACCATTCTTCATATCGGCGACCGCGTACGTTTCGTCACCGACCAGAAAAACGAGCGCACCGCCCTGCTGCTGGGCGAACTGATCGAGGTGGCGTGGGAGGAAAAGGAGAAGAATGTTCACCTCGTCAACCGGCATATCGTGGTTACCAAACCCAAGTATAACGGCAAGCGTATCATGGACCTTAAGATACGCGATGCCTTCCAGATCACTATCACCCGCGTACGTCGTGCAGGTATAGAGCTGCTCGCTACGCCCGATCTCATCCTGCAGTTGGGCGACCGTCTGACCGTCGTGGGCGAAGAGGATGCGGTCAACAAGGTGTCCCAGGCTTTTGGTAATTCCACCAAGAAGCTCGACGCGCCTAACCTCACCTCTATCTTTATCGGCATAGTCTTTGGCGTAGCACTGGGTTCGCTGCCTATCATGCTGCCCGGTTTGAGTCAACCGTTTAAGTTCGGTTTGGCGGGCGGTACGCTCATCGTGGCGATCCTGGTCGGTGCTTTCGGTCCGCGTTTCCACGTCGTGACCTATACCACCTCGTCGGCCAACCTAATGATACGCGAGATAGGTATCTCGCTCTTCTTGGCGGCCGTCGGTTTCGGGGCCGGTAAGAGCTTCGTGCCTACGCTGCTCGATGGCGGCTATGTGTGGATCGGCTATGGTCTGCTCATCACCTTGCTGCCGCTGCTCATCGTGGGTGTGTTTGCCCGCTGGTATCTGAAGCTCGACTATTTCACGCTCATGGGCCTCATGGCAGGCGCTACCACCGACCCGCCTGCCTTGGCATACGCCACCTCTCAGTCCTCGCAGAACGACCGGGCAGCCGTGGCTTATTCTACGGTCTATCCGCTCACCATGTTCCTGCGTGTGCTGACCGGACAACTGATGATCATGTTATTCTATATAAGTTAAAATATACCATGTACACAAAATTTCAAGCACATCTGCAGCAGACGCTGCAAGAAATCAAGGACGCCGGTCTGTATAAGAACGAGCGCGTCATCATCACCCCGCAGTCTTCCGGCATTGCCGTAGAGGGCGGACAAGAGGTTATCAACTTCTGTGCGAACAACTATCTGGGCTTGGCCGACAACCGCGAACTCATCGAGGCGGCTAAGCAGAAGATGGACGAGCGTGGCTACGGCATGGCTTCCGTGCGCTTCATCTGCGGTACCCAGGATACCCACAAGCAGCTTGAGCATGCTATCTCCGAGTTCTTCGGCACCGAGGATACCATCCTCTATGCCGCTTGCTTTGATGCTAACGGCGGTCTGTTCGAGCCCCTGCTCACGGCCGACGATGCTATCATCTCCGATGCGCTCAACCATGCGTCTATCATCGACGGCGTACGCCTCTGCAAGGCCGTGCGTTATCGCTATGCCAACGGCGATATGGCTGACCTGGAGGAGCAACTCAAAAAGGCACAGGCCCAGCGCTTCCGTATCATCGCTACCGATGGCGTCTTCTCCATGGACGGCAACGTATGTCCGCTGGATAAGATCTACGAACTGGCCCAGAAATACGATGCCATGGTCATGGTCGACGAGAGCCACTCGGCAGGTGTCGTAGGCCGTACCGGTCATGGCGTCACCGAGCTCTACAATATGCGCGGCAAGGTGGAGATCATCACCGGCACGCTCGGCAAGGCCTTCGGCGGTTCAGTAGGCGGTTTCACCACGGGTCGCAAGGAGATCATCGACCTGCTGCGTCAGCGTAGCCGTCCGTATCTGTTCTCCAACTCCATCCCGCCTATGATTGCTGCAGCCGGACTGAAGACCTTCGAGCTGCTCACACGCAGCAACGAGCTTCAGGACCGCCTCCACGAGAATACCGCCTACTTCGTAGAGCGTATGAAGGCCGCCGGATTTGATATCAAGCCGACGCAGTCCGCTATATGTGCCGTCATGCTCTATGATGCCAAGCTCAGCCAGGTCTTCGCAGCCGAACTGCAGAAGGAAGGCATCTACGTCACGGGCTTCTATTATCCCGTTGTGCCGCAGGGCCAGGCACGTATCCGCGTCCAGGTATCGGCCGCCCATACGCGCGAGCAATTGGATAAATGTGTAGCCGCCTTTGTGAAGATTGGCACAGAACTTGCAGTGTTGAAATAGTTGAGAGTGGAGAGTTTAGAGTTTAGAGAAGTTTTTAAGTAGAAAGTGGAAAGATGAAAGCTCTTGTTAAGAAATATGCCGAACCGGGTATCTGGATGGAAGAGGTACCGATGCCAGAAGTGGGTGTCAACGACGTACTGATCCGGGTCAAGAAGGCCGCTATATGCGGTACCGACCTGCATATGTACAAGTGGGACGCCTGGTCCCAGGCCCACTGCCGTCCGCCGTATACCATGGGCCATGAGTTCGTGGGCGAAGTGGTGGAAATAGGGCAGGGAGTGCGCAACTTCCAGGTCGGCGAACGAGTCACGGCCGAGGGACATATCGTCTGCGGTCATTGCCGTAACTGCCGCCGTGGCATGGGTCACGTATGCGAGAATACCATCTCCGTCGGTATCATGGGCAAGGATGGCTGCTTTGCCGAGTATGTCACCATACCCGAGTCCAACGTCGTCAAGCTCCGCCCCGAGATACCCGACGACTTTGCGGCAATCATGGATCCCTTTGGCAATGCCACCCATACCGCCCTCGCTTTCCCGCTTCTGGGCGAAGATGTGCTCATCACGGGCGCAGGCCTGATCGGTACGATGGCAGCCGGTATATGCCGCTTCGCGGGCGCGAAGAATATTGTTGTGACCGACATTAACCCGCTTCGCTTGGATATCGCTAAAAAGATGGGTGCTACGCTCACCGTCGATGGTTCCAAGGGCGAGACAATCGAGGCAGCTATGAAGCAACTTGGCATACGCGGATTTGATGTGGGACTCGAGATGTCGGGCGCTCCCGCTGCCTTCAACGACATGATCGCGCATATGTACAAGGGCGCTAATATCGCCCAACTCGGTATCCTGCCGTCCGACACCAAGGTCAACTGGTCCGACGTCATCTTCAATGCACTCACTATCAAGGGTATCACCGGACGACGTATGTGGGAGACGTGGTACCAAATGGAGCAGATGATCCTCGGCGGACTCGACCTCTCGCCGGTCATCACCCACCGCTTCCATTTCGACGACTTCCAGAAAGGATTCGACGTCATGGTCAGCGGCCAATGCGGAAAAGTATTATTAGAATGGTAAATCAGAATACTCCGATTATTCAGATTATTCAGATTACTCAGAATATTCAGATTATTAACTAAATAATTATTAAACAATGAGAAAAATTCTACTTAGCGCTCTGCTACTCGTATGTAGCATCGCCTACGTCTCCGCTTTTACCCGCGAGGGACTGACGGAGTACAAGTTAGACAACGGCCTGACGGTGCTGTTGTGGGAAGACCACGACCAGCCGGACGTAACGGGCTACGTAGTAGTTCGTGCCGGTGCAGTCGACGAACCCGCCGAATACACCGGACTGGCGCACTACTTGGAGCATATGCTCTTCAAGGGTACGCAACGTATCGGCGCTCTCAACTGGGAGCAAGAGAAACCGATCTACGACTCTATCATCGCGCTCTACGACCAGTACAGCGAGACCACCGATCCTAAGCAGCGCGAAGCGCTCGCTACCCAGATCAACGAGTGCTCCATGCGCGAGGCTAAGATCTCCTCTACCGAGGACTTCTTCAACATGCTCGACCTCATCGGTGCCGAGGGTGTCAATGCCTATACGTCCTACGACCTGACGGCTTACCACAACTCGTTCCCCGGTGCGGAGATGTATCGCTGGTTGACCATCTTCTCCGATCGTCTGATCGATCCTGTATTCCGTACCTTCCAGGCTGAGTTGGAGAACGTGTTCGAGGAGTACAATATGTACGCCAACGAGCCCTCGTCACAGGTTCAGAAGCAGCTCTTTGCAGATATCTACAAGGGTAGCCCCTACGAGCGTGACGTGATCGGTCTGCCCGAGCACCTCAAGAACCCGCGCCTCTCGCGTCTGATTGAGTTCTACAACACCTGGTATGTAGCTAACAACATGGCTCTTATCATCGTCGGTGACTTCGATACCGAGACCACCAAGCCGATGATCGCTGAGACCTTTGGTCGTATCCAACCCAAGGCCCTGCCCGAGCGTCCGTCGTATCCCGAGGTGAAACTCACCGGCAAGAAGCACTACAACCTGGGTTACAACCCCATGGTCACCTGGATCTATCCGGGCGTCAAGGAGGGTGATCCCGATCAGGACGTGCTCGACTTCGTTTGCGCCCTGCTCTACAACGGCCAGACCGGTCTGCTCGACAAGATCAACACCAAGGGTGATGTACAGTTCGCCGGCGTCTACAGCGATGCACGCCGCAACTCGGGTCGTCTCATCATCGAGGCTGTGCCCTACTATGATGCTAACCAGCAGATGTTTGAGGACGATGCTACTACCGAGAAGATCATCATGCGCGAGATTGACAAGATCAAATCGGGTAATATCGACGACGAACTCATCGCTAACGTGAAGCGTATGTATGCGCAGCGCGAGAAGATGACCAACGAGAATCCCAGCTACAAGATGAGCGCCCTCGTGGATGCCTTCACCTATGGCAAGCCGATCGACGACATCTTCACCGCCAACGACAAGATCCAGGCCCTCACCAAGGACGAGATCGTACGCGTGGCTAAGAAGTATTTCAACGCCGACCATATGACCGTTTCCTTCGACGAGGACACCAAGACCCAGAAGCCCAAGACTCTGCCGAAGCCCAATATCAAGCCGCTCGACCCGGTTAAGAATGCCAAGACCGAGTACGCAGAGCAGTTCCAGAAACTGCCGAAGGGTGAACTCAAGCAGACCTTCAACGACTTCAACGACGTACAGGTTAGCTCGCTCGGCGAGAACGTGACGCTCCATATGACGCCGAATGCTAAGAACGATATCTTCACGCTCACGCTGCGCTACGGCGTAGGTGCACACGAGATGCCTATGCTTCCGTATGCTACCGCGCTCATGAGCGACGCCGGTATTATGGGTGCTCCTGCTACCAAGGGTGAGGACTTCAAGGTACAGCTGGCCGAACTGGGTGCCGACATCTCCTACGGATGCAACGACTCCTACTTCACCATATCTATCTCCGGTGAGGACGAGAATATCAACAAGATCATGAACCTTGTCAACCGTCAGCTCCTCATGCCGTACCTCGAGCAGAAGCAGCTCGACAATGTCAAGGGTTCGGAGTTCTTCTCGCGTCTCAGCCGCCAGAAACGTACGGCTGTGCAGAAGTCGGCCCTCATGCAGTATGCTCTCTATGGCAAGAAATCTGCTTACCTCGACGAGGTCAAGTTTGCCGACATCTGGACGCTCGATGGCGTGAAGGTACAGCAGCTCATCGCTTCGGCTCGTACCTATGCGCTCGACGTGTTCTACTGCGGTACGCTCAGCAAAGACGCGCTCGTTCGTGAGCTCCCGCTCACCGAGGGTATGAAGCCGTCCACCTCGCCGTTCATCCAGGACCGTGTGACTTACGACAAGCCGACCGTGCTCTTCTTGCCGAACTCTAACGTACAGCAGGCTGACCTCTATTTCTATATCAACGGTCGTCCGTATGATATCGCAATGGACGTACAGTCCGACGCCTTCAACCAGTACCTCTCGGGTGGTTTCACCGGCGTCATCATGAACGAGATCCGCGTAAAGCGCTCCATGGCTTACACCGCTTATGGTGTCAACGCTACGCCTTCGCTGCCCGGTAAGGATTGCTACTTCTACGGCTACGTAGGTACCCAGAGCGACAAGGTGGTAGACGCTATCAATGTCTACATGGATATCCTCACCGATATGCCGCAGGATTCTACCCAACTCGTGGCACTCAAGGCAGCCCTCAAGCAGGCTGCACAGACCGCTAAGCCCTCGATGCGTGGCAAGGCTGCTACCTACGAGTACTGGAAGCGTCTGGGCTACACCGACGATCCCGCACGCGTCAACGCTGCCGCTATCGATGCCCTCACCTTCAGCGACATCGAGCGCTTCTACGAGGAGAACGTAAAGGGTAAACCTGTCACCATCATCCTCATGGGCGACCCCAAGAAGATCGACCTCAAGGCTATCCAGCAGAAGTGCGGTTGCAAGGTGACCAAGCTCTCGCCCGCTAAGCTCTTCAACTCGACGCAAGAACTCTATGACGCCATCATGTAATCATAAATCCGGATTTGTCAACATTGTGGGCAACCCCAATGTTGGCAAGTCCACCCTTATGAACGCCCTCGTTGGCGAACGTCTGTCTATCATCACTTCCAAGGCACAGACCACCCGCCATCGTATCCTGGGCATCGTCAACGGAGAGGACTTCCAAATGGTGTATTCCGATACGCCGGGAGTTCTCTCCCCTAACTATCGTCTCCAGGAACAAATGCTCGAGTTCTCGCGCTCGGCACTCGTAGATGCCGACGTGCTGCTCTACGTCACCGAGGTGCAGGACAACCCCGAGCGCAATGCCGACTTCCTCCAAAAGGTCAAGCATATGGCCGCTTCGGGTACACGCGTATTCCTTATTATCAACAAGATAGATCTGACGACCCAAGACACCCTGGAGCGCCTCGTTGAGTTCTGGCATGCCCAGCTGCCTGAGGCGCGTATCTTCCCGATCTCGGCCCAGGAGCGCTTCGGCGTCAGCCAACTCTTCGACGCCATTCGCGAGGCCCTGCCAGACGGACCGCCCTTCTTCCCCAAGGACCAACTCACCGACAAACCCGCACGCTTCTTTGTCAACGAGATCATCCGCGAGAAGATCCTCCTCCAGTACGACAAGGAGATACCATACTCCGTCGAAGTCGAAGTCGAGTCCTTCAAAGAAGTTCCTATAGCGCAGCGGTCTTATAGTCCGCAGGACGATCATGCAACTATGTTGCATATAGTTGCCGTCATCTACTGCGAGCGGGAGAGCCAGAAGGGTATTATCATCGGTCGCGCCGGTTCGGCCCTCAAGCGCGTGGGCTCGCTTGCGCGAAAAGATATAGAAGAGTTCTTCCAGAAGCCGGTCTTCCTCCAGCTCTTTGTCAAGGTGGATCGCGACTGGCGCTCCAGCTCCTCCCGACTACGCCATTATGGCTACGATTTGTCATGACAAGTACCCCGTAACCGATAACCCATACCCTTAAAAGTCTGCCAAAACTGACAAAATGGCAGACTTTTTTATTTGGCATAGTATTTGTCTTATTCATAACGAACGATTTCGATATTTCGATATCCCGATATGTCGAAATCTCGGAAAAAAAACGAAATTAATTAAAGAAAGGAAATATATTATGTCTAAGATTATTGGAATTGATTTAGGAACTACCAACTCCTGCGTTGCCGTAATGGAAGGCAACGAACCTATTGTAATTGCCAACTCGGAGGGCAAGCGTACTACGCCTTCGGTTGTCGGCTTCGTAGAGGGCGGCGAGCGTAAGGTGGGTGATCCAGCTAAGCGTCAGGCTATTACCAACCCGACCAAGACCGTTTACTCTATCAAGCGCTTCATGGGTGAGAGCTACGACCGCCTGCAGAAGGAGATCGAGCGCGTACCGTATAAAGTAGTTAAGGGCGACAACAACACCCCGCGTGTCGACATCGACGGACGTCTCTATACCCCGCAAGAGATCTCGGCTGTCATCCTTCAGAAGATGAAGAAGACCGCTGAAGACTACCTGGGTCAGGAGGTCACCGAGGCGGTCATCACCGTACCGGCTTACTTCAACGACTCGCAGCGTCAGGCTACCAAGGAAGCCGGCGAGATCGCAGGTCTCAACGTACGTCGTATCGTCAACGAGCCTACAGCTGCGGCCCTGGCTTACGGACTCGATAAGTCCAACAAGGATATGAAGATCGTAGTCTTCGACTGCGGTGGTGGTACCCACGATGTATCTGTGCTGGAGCTCGGCGACGGCGTATTCGAGGTAAAGGCTACCGACGGTGATACCCACCTCGGCGGTGACGACTTCGACCACCGTATTATCGACTGGCTCGTCCAGGAGTTCAAGGCCGAGAACGGCGGTGCCGACCTCTCGAAAGACCCGATGGCTATGCAGCGTCTGAAAGAGGCGGCTGAGAAAGCTAAGATTGAGCTGTCCAACACCACCTCCACCGAGATCAACCTGCCGTATATCATGCCTGTCAACGGCGTACCGGCTCACCTGGTAAAGACCCTGACACGTGCTAAGTTCGAGCAACTCATCGACGACCTCATCCAGCGTACCATCGCACCGTGCCGCACGGCCCTGCAGAACGCCGGACTCAGCGTATCCGATATCGACGAGATCATCCTCGTAGGTGGTTCGACACGTATCCCGGCTATCCAGGATGCAGTACAGAAATTCTTCGGCAAGGCCCCGTCGAAGGGCGTTAACCCGGACGAGGTTGTAGCCGTAGGTGCAGCTATCCAAGGTGGTGTCCTCACCGGCGACGTCAAGGATGTCCTCCTGCTCGATGTAACCCCGCTCTCGCTCGGTATCGAGACCATGGGTGGCGTGATGACCAAGATGATCGAGGCCAACACCACCATCCCGACCAAGAAGGTTGAGACCTTCACCACCGCTGTCGACAACCAGCCGTCCGTAGAGATCAAGGTGCTCCAGGGTGAGCGTCCGATGGCTGCCCAGAACAAGCAGATCGGTATCTTCCACCTCGATGGCATCATGCCGGCACGTCGTGGCGAACCGCAGATCGAGGTAACCTTCGATATCGACGCCAACGGTATCCTCAACGTGACCGCTCGCGATAAGGCTACCGGCAAGGAGCAGAAGATCCGTATCGAGGCCTCCAGCGGTCTCTCCGACGACGAGATCAAGCGCATGAAGGCGGAGGCAGAAGCTAACGCCGAGGCCGATAAGCGTGCTAAGGAGCAGGCTGAGAAACTCAACAAGGCTGACGCCACCATCTTCCAGACCGAGAAGCAGCTCCGCGAACTGGGCGACAAGATCCCGGCTGACAAGAAAGCTCCGATCGAGGATGCCTTGAAGGAACTCAAAGAGGCCTACGAGAAGCGCGACGCCGACGCATGCGAAGCCGCTAACGAGAAACTCATGAACGCCTTCCAAGCCGCCTCCGCCGAGATGTACGCTGCCCAGCAGCAAGCTCAAGGTGCTCAGGCAGGCCCGCAAGGTCCGCAACCCGGTGCCGATAGCAACAACGGCAACACCTCCGGCGCCGAAGACGTCGACTTCGAGGAAGTCAAGTAGTATCGACCATATATGGGCGATTTCCCAAATCCCCCTCTCTCTCATAGAGTGGGGGATTTTTTTTGCATTTTTATTTGCGTATGTCATTTTTTTTTTGTAATTTTGCAGCGTTAAATCTTCAGAGCATTATGAAATCTATTCACAATCGCACGCTACTCTCCTTATTACTAGTAGTGTGCGCATGCGCGTACGCGTTACCCGTCTTCTCTTGGGGACAGGAGGGCCATCGTATTATCGCTAAGATTGCGTACGACAACCTCTCGCGCCATGCCCGCAAATCGGTTGACCGTATCCTTGGTAGCCAGGGCATTATCTACTGGGCCAACTGGGCAGACGAGATCAAGAGTGATACCATCTACCCCGAGTCGATTCGCGACGGATGGCATTATCAGGACTTTTCGGGAGGGTTAAAGGATGAGGTTGTTGCTGACGCGCTGGTCAATTATCCGGCGGAAGGCGGCAACCTTTTTCGCGCGTTAGACAGCCTGGTGGCGGTCTTGCGTGACGGTCGCGGCGATGCGCATACCCTGCGCTTCCTGGTTCATCTCTCCGGCGACCGCTATTGTCCGATGCATATGGCCCATATGGACGATAAGGGCGGTAATGCGGTCAAGATGAAGTGGTTCGGACGCGACACCAACCTCCATAGCGTCTGGGACGAGAAGCTCATCAGTTCCCAGGGCTATTCCTATACCGAGTATGCCGATAAGCTGGAGCGCGACTATGCCGACCGCAAGCGCGAGATAGAGCAAGCCTCCGATGCCGACTTGCTCATCTATAGCTATCATATCACCGAGGAGATCTACCGTTACCAGCAGACTTGGGACGGCAACTCCTGGCACTACGTTTATCGCTGGCACGAACCCATGGAGTACCAGCTCTACATCGCCGGCATTCGACTCGCAAAAGTGCTAAACGAAATATATAAATAAATACTTTTTTATTTTTTTCTATTAATTATTCTTTATGAAAAAACTATTTACTTTGTTTTTCTGCCTGCTGACATCCGTTGTGATGTTTGCTCAGGCGCAGAAAGTAACAGGAGCCGTAGTGGACGCCGAGACCGGCGAACCCCTGATCGGCGTTACTGTTATGGAACTTGGAACCACCAACGGAACGGTCACCGACCTGGATGGCCACTTCCAGCTCATGGTGCAGCCCGACCACAAGTTGCAACTTTCCTACGTGGGCTACGCCGCCCTCGAGTTGGCTGCTAAGCGCGGCAACCTGGGCCTCATCCGCATGGAGCAGGCTTCCGTCTCGCTTCAGGACGTCACCATCACGGGTCAGATGGCTCGTACCCAGCAGACGCCTGTAGCCGTCAGCCAGATCAATGCCCTCGAGATCGAGGAGCGTATCGCCGGTCTGGAATTTCCCGAAGTGCTTAAGAACACGCCGGGCGTACACGCCAACGGTGTTGGTGGCGGTTGGGGCGACTCCGAGATCTGGATGCGCGGCTTCGACAACACCAACGTAGCCACCATGATCAACGGTGTGCCGATGAACGACATGGAGGGTGGTACCGTCTATTGGTCCAACTGGCAGGGACTCAGCGACGTCACCTCCGTCATGCAGACCCAGCGCGGTATGGGTGCCAGCAAGCTCTCGGCTCCCTCCGTGGGCGGTACGATCAATATCGTCACGCGCGGTATTGACGCCAAGAAGGGCGGCTTCCTCAGCTACGCCATGGGTAACGACGGTTACAACAAGGTAGCGTTCTCCGTCAGCACAGGTCTGCTTAAGAGCGGCTGGGCGATCACCGTCATGGGTAGCCGCACCTGGGGTGATGGTTACGTGCAGGGAACAGGTTTCCAGGGCTATAGCTACTTTGCCAATATCTCCAAGCGTATCAACGAGCGTCACCAGCTCTCGCTCTCCGGCTTCGGTGCTCCCCAGCACCACTGGACACGTCCCAGCGGCTCCAGCGGCGCACTCACCCTGGCCGAGTGGAATCGAGTAGAGCAGTATATGCCCAGCGGTATGGACCGCCGTCAGTACAACCCGTCTTACGGTAAGGATCTTCGCGGCGAGCAGGCCGGTACCAACTACAACCAGTACCACAAGCCCCAGATCTCGCTCAACCATATCTGGCAGATCAATTCCGTGAGCAGCCTCTCCACCACCGCCTACGTATCTATCGGACGCGGTTTCGGACGTACGGCCGAGAATGGTCTCAACTCCGCCTATAGCTATAGCGACCTCACCCGCGGCGCATACAACGGCCTTGTGACCACCACCTTCCGTGACCCGGTCACCGGTATGTTCGACTATGGCAAGGTTCAGGAGATCAACGCCGCCAGCGCCTACGGTTCCGAACTCGTCATCTGCGAGAATCGTAACTACCACAACTGGGTAGGACTTGTCTCCACCTACGATACCAAGTTCCTCGATTGCCTTGAGCTCACCGCCGGTGTGGATGTACGCTGGTACCAGGGTATCCACCAGGCCGTCATCTCCGACCTCTTCGGCGGTAGCTACTATATCGATGCTACCCGCGCCAGCGTACTGGCCGAGAACAACCCCAAGCGCAACGACGACGCATGGCTCTATGAGAAGCTCGGCGTAGGCGATATCGCCTATCGTGACTATACCGGTACGATCGTTCAGGAGGGTCTGTTCGGTAGCCTGGAGTACAGCAAGAACAACCTCTCTGCGTTCATCAACGGATCCATCGCCTTCAACCACAACTGGCGTACCGATCGTTACTACTACGACAACGTCACCGCACGCGACTCCGTCCTGCGCTTCAGCGGAACGATCAAGGGTGGTGTCAACTATAAGTTCGCTAAGTACCACAACGTCTTCCTCAATGCCGGCTTCATCTCCCGCGCACCGAAGTACCAGGCCGTATATATGTCGGTCAGCACCTCCAACGCGATCAACAACGAGGCTCGCAACGAGAAGATCGCCAGCGTAGAACTCGGTTACGGATTTGAGAACCAGTACGCTATGGTGCATGTCAACGGTTATTTCACCGAGTGGATGGACAAGTCGATGACTAAGTACGGCAACCTCTCCGACCCCGACCAGACCGCCTACTATATGAACATGACCGGCGTCAACGCACGCCATATGGGTCTGGAGTTCGAGGCCAAGGCGCGTCCTACCAAGTGGCTCGAACTCTCCGCTATGGTTTCGCTCGGCGACTGGAAGTGGGATAGCGACAGCGTCATCGGACGCGCTTACGACGAGCACGGCTTCGCCATGACGGCCGACGGCAAGCGTACCACGATCGGTGCTCCGGACCACGCTTGGGCTAAGATCAACATGAAGGGTATCCACGTCGGTGGCCAGGCACAGACTACGGCCAACTTCGGAATACTGTTCAAGCCCATCAAGGGCCTGCGTATCGGTGGTGAGTACACCCTCTACGACCGCAACTACTCATACTATTCCTTCTCCGGCTCCAACCTGAACCTGGGCAAGGAGATGAAGATTGTAGAGCCCTACCGTTGTCCGCTGGGCGGTTCGCTCGACCTGCGCGCCAGCTACACCTTCGAGATGGGCCCCCTGCGCGCTACCATCGCCGGCAACGTGACCAACGTACTCAACCAGTACTATATCGAGAAAGCATGGTCGGCTAATACCGCTACGCAGACCGTCTCCGAGAATACGAAGGACAATATCTACTTCTTCTACAACAAGGGACGTCAGTGGAATATTCGTCTAAAACTGCAATTCTAAACAATCACAAATGGTTAATTGAAAATTTTAGATAGTTATGAAAGCAAGATATTTTTTAGGCGCAGCCTTTGTACTTGGTACATTGTCACTTTGTACATCCTGTGACAACTATTTCGATGAGAAATACATGGACAACGGCGATCCCCAGAAGTCGGTCGTGACCACCATCGAATATACCCTCACCAGCGACGACTACAAGACCATCGCTGATAATAAAACCAACCGTCGTTTTGCTGCCGATCTCGACTCGGTAGGTCAGACCGACCTGAATGTTCCGGCCCTCGCGCTCGTAGGCGAGAAGCGTTGCTTCAACGATATCGCTACGGCCGACCAGTACGTACCCGCCTTCATCTATAGCAAGTATCCGCAGTTTGATCCGGGTTCTACCTGTAACATTACGTACCTCGTCGACGAGGGACAACCTGCCTACCTGGAGCGTTTTAACCAGACTATCCAGTACGAGCTGAAATCTAAGGACTATAAGAACCTCTACGGCGACGACACCAACTACCTCACCCCGGCTAACGAGTCGCAGGTGACGCTCTTCCTGCCGATGGTGGAGGACGACTACCTCTGCGGCGTGAAGTACAACTACGCCGAGGCTGTAGGCGCACCGGTTACCACCAAGGAGGTTCTCTATCTCTACCGTGATGGCGTCGTATGGGAAGTCTATTCTTCCACCGACGTAGATGTCCATATCCTGCCCGCTTCGGCCAATGGCCAGGCGCTCAAGTGGTTGCAGAATACCTATCCGTATGCCGTAGCCGATCAGGTAGTGGTGCTCATGACCTACGACTCTAAGACCAAGCTCTACGTCGCTACCGAGTACGTCTTCGATGGCACCACCTGGAATGCCACCACCGGCATTGTCGAGGAGACCATGTCCTTCATGCTCGGCCAGGGATGGGCAGCCAACCTCTCTACCTACTACAAGCAGGCTGTAGCCGGCGAAGGCAACCTGGGTAAGATCCAGCTCTTCCACTACGACCTGGAGGATGGTATCTCCTATATCTGGCGCTTCGACAACCTCTATGGTATGCGTGGTTCGGCCTACGTAGGTGGCCCGCACTACGGCGAGGGATGGTTCGTGACGCCTAAGATCAAGCTTAAGAATGCTACCGAACCGGTCCTCTTGTTCGACCATGCGCTCAACTACGGTCCGCTCGATGAGACCCGCGAGCAGCAGGTTACCGTCTGGGTATCTACCGACTTTGTGGATGATGCCCGTTCCGCTACCTGGACCCAACTGCCTTGGAACAAGTGGAATGGCACCACCGGCGTACCCGATGCCAATAGCTGGACCTACTATAGTTCCGGTGCGATGGATCTTAGCCAGTGGAAAAACCAGACCATCTATATCGGCTTCCGCTACAAGACCGAGGCCGGTCAGACCTGCCCCACTTGGGAGGTGAAGAACATCCTTGTGGAAGAACACGTAGCAGAAGAGCAACTGGATAATTGAGAATAAGTGTTTTTTTCTAAGAAATTAAAAATATCGCTGATTGTAGGCTTGTGTCTGTGCTCGCTTAGCGCGAGTGCAGGCACCAACCTGCAACTCTACTACGACTTCGGTTCGCTCGGTACGGCCTGTCCCAACCAGCGTTCCAACCGCGTCACCACGACTTTCGAACTCTTCTACGCCGATCCCTGGGGTTCTACCTTCGCCTTCGTTGACCTCGACTACAATATCCATCCCAACGACCCTCAGAACACGCCCTTCATGGCGTATACCGAGATAGCCCGCTGCTTCAATTTCTGGAAGCAGACGCCCGCCGGCGACCTGAGCCTGCAGCTGGAGTACAACGGTGGTCTCGGGCTCTACAAAGACGCTGTGGGCGACCTGCGTGGCTATGCCATCCACCATGCTGCCCTCGCCGGCCTCAACTACTGCCTCTATACCGACGACTATGAGAATGTCTTCAATCTCGAGTTGCTCTATAAGTATATCGCCGATCCGTACAACAAGTTGCAAAACCAAGTCCCGCTCCAGTTCACCTTCGTCTGGGGCTGCAACGATTTCTGCACCGCACCCGGTCTGCGTTTCTCCGGCTTCCTCGATGTCTGGGGCCAGCGTAACGCCTCCGGTCAGTCGTTCTGCATCCTGAGCGAACCCCAACTATGGTACAACGTGGGACAATGGTTCGGTTGCCCCAACCTGCATATCGGCACCGAGATCGAGTTCTCCTACAATTTCTCCGGCTCTGGCTTCATGTGCAACCCCTGCCTCGGCCTCAAATGGACTTTTGATTAATAAACTTTTTTATGTTTTTTTTCTTTATAAAAAATATATGGGATATTCCAAGGCACAACTAAAAACATATCGCAGCCTCCAGCAGAAGAAGTTTCGTGACCAGCTCGGCCTCTTTCTGGCCGAAGGTCCTAAGTGTGTGGACGAACTCCGCTCGGCTTTCCGCCTCGAGGCGCTTATAACGGAAGAGGAAGTAGGCCGCACGGCTATTGAGCAACTCTCCTCCCTCCGCACCCCCCAAGGCGTTATCGGCGTCTTCCACAAACCGTCTTACAGTCCGGAGGACGGTCTTACAGCGTCAGCGGTCTTACAACAACACGGTCTTACAGGCGA
Source organism: Paludibacteraceae bacterium (assembly GCA_017509715.1). GTDB lineage: Bacteria > Bacteroidota > Bacteroidia > Bacteroidales > Paludibacteraceae > Colicola. The sequence goes on from JAFWOU010000028.1 coordinate 86,897, forward strand.
AGCCGGTCTAATCCTCGCCTTAGACGGCATTCAGGATCCAGGCAACCTCGGTACGATCATCCGCACCTGTGATTGGTTCGGCGTACGCGATATCTTCTGTTCGCCGGACACGGCCGATTGCTATAGTCCCAAGGTGGTCCAGGCTACGATGGGTGCCCTCGCCCGCGTCCGCATCCATTACGTCGACCTCCCCCAATGGCTCCAATCGAGAATCGAAAATCGAGAATCGAAAATCGAGATCTTCGGCACCTTGTTGGAGGGGCATAATATGTACGATGAGCTTTCGACTTTCGACTTTCGACTTTCGACTAATAGCATCATCGTCATGGGCAACGAGGGCAACGGCATTTCTCCCGCCGTGCGTCGTCTGATCGCCCATCCGCTGCTCATCCCGTCCTATCCTCCCGGCGAACCCACCTCCGAGAGCCTCAACGTCGCCATCGCCACCGCCATCATCCTCGCCGAATTCCGCCGTCCAAGATAAATATGAAAGAGATACCTACATATACACCCGATTTCGAGGAATATATCCGTCAGGGAGAACCCGATAAGAAAGAGCGTGCGCAAATCTGGCGCACCGCTATCGGTTTGCAACAAGTAGATGGACTGGAGACCTCGGAATACTTGCGCGAGGTCGCTCGCCAGCATATCGAGGGAGATATTACGTTGAAGGATGTCAAGTCGCTCATTGATAGTTACTACCGAACCGAAGATGCACGTAATACCGAAGATGCAGAGGATAAGCAGGAAGCGGATAAGGTATCTGAGCGTATAGCGGAGCTCCTTTCGCAAAAGACCTTTACGTTTAGCCCTGCGCAGTTGGTGGCTATTCATCGCCATCTTTTCCAAGGTATATATAAGTTTGCCGGTAAGATCCGCGATTATAATATTACGAAGAAGGAATGGGTGCTTCGTGGCGAAACGGTCTATTATGCAAGTGCCGATACTATTCGTGAAACGCTTGACTATGATTTCTGCCGAGAAAAAGAGTTTGACTATTCCTCGGTCTCTTTATCAGACGCTATCACGCACATAACGCTCTTCTGCAGAGACCTTTGGCAAATACACCCGTTCGGCGAAGGTAATACGCGTACCACTGCGGTCTTTATGATAAAGTATCTGCATACGCTTGGTTTCAACGTGGCGAATGACCTGTTTGCAGAGAACTCATGGTATTTCCGCAATGCGCTCGTTCGCGCGAATTATAAGAATGTCCCGCAGGGTGTTGACTATAGCCCGATATACCTGGAGCGTTTCTTCCGCAATTTGCTGTTGGGCGAGAACAATCCGCTCCTTAACCGAGAAATGCACTTGGATTGGAAGGGAGTTCCATCAAGCACCCCATCAAGTACCCCATCAAGTACCCCATCAAGTACCCCATCAAGTACCCCCGCAAGTAGTCATAATCAGTTTGAAACGGACAACGAGAATGTAATACGATTAATGCAGGCATTAGGGCATGAAAAATTATCGGTTAAAGAGTTGATGGCAAGAGTGGGGTTAAAAGATAGAATGAATTTCATGGAGTATTCTCTTACCCCGGCGATTAATACAGGATTTGTGCGTATGCTTTATCCAGAAAGCCCAAAGCATCCGCGCCAGAAATACCTGCTAACTGTCAAAGGAATAGGATGGTATAATATCCATGCTGTCAATCATACAGAATAACCTATCAAAAATATATGTTATGAAACGAATCCTCTTTTTATCCGTTATTGCCGCTCTTCTTTGCGGCTGTAACACTGCCGGTCACGAAGGGCAGGGTAGTACTACCGATACCATTGGTGTCGACTCGGTTGTCAATAGCGTAATCGCAGAGCCCGAGCCCTCTGAACCCGAACCGCCTTTCACTTCGCCGGATCTGAAATTCCATCATGCACAAGGCCCTGTGAAACAAATCGTGGAGAAGTGGAAGAGGAATGACGGAACGACGGGGTCGGTTACATATAATTTTGATCGTCAGGGTAAGTGGACTCCTGACCAGAGGATCACCCTCGAACGCAATTCCAAGGGGCAGATTATCAGTATGAAAGAGCAGTATGATGATGAGTATGATATCGATTTCTACGAATATAAATACAATAAGGATGGGTATGTGTGTCAGTCGGAATATATTTATGAATCGGAGGAGAAGACTTTCAAATACACTTTAAATGAAAATGGCTGGCCGGTATCTACCAAAACGGCTTTTATAGATCCCACGGATGACAGTACATATGGATCCGGTACGCAGAGTTATACCTATTCTGACATAGATGAACAGGGCAATTGGATGAAGTGCCAGATGAAGGTTAAAGAAAATGATGGTGAAAACAACTATGCCTATTCTGTTACGACCACCCGCAAAATCACGTACTGGGAATAAAATTCTTCCTCATTCATTATCTTTTCTCTCTTAAATGCAACAGTCACCTCGTAATATTCGTGTTTTCTTGTCTTCTACGTTTGCAGATATGCAGACGGAGCGAGACTATCTTGTGAAAACAGTCTTTCCTGCATTTCGCCAGATCGCAAAGAAACGTTATGTGGATTTCTCCGTTGTGGATTTGCGATGGGGTGTGACGGAAGAGGAAAGTCGTGCCGGCAAAGTTGTGGAGATTTGTCTGAATCAGATTCAGAATACACACCCTTTCTTTATCGGATTGCTGGGAGATCGTTATGGATGGTGTCCGAAAGCGGATGAGGTTCACCTTCCTCAATATGTATTGAATAAATATCCTCAGGTTGCTGAATTGTTGCAGCAGGGTAGGAGCATTACAGAGATTGAAATGCGCTGCGGAGTTTTGGACAATCCCGATTCGGTATGGGCGGATTTCTTTATTCGTGATGGTGGAACTGTACGAGATCCTCGTTTGAAGGAATTGCAGCATCGGATAGAGGCTGCTGCAGGAGATAAATGTGGGGTGTGGCATTTCTCTACGCTGAAACAGTTGGGGCAATATGTTTATGATGCGCTGATATCGCTTCTGGACCGCTTGTTTCCCGAAGATCGCAGCGAACCCAACCAAGTCATTTTGGATAATCAGCAAGCAATTATTCGACGGTATCGTACTGGATATGTGCCTACTCGGTCATTGGAGCATTTAGAAGCTGTTGTTAACAGTATGGCTGCTAAACACTGGTGTGTGCTGATCACTGGCGCAAGTGGTACGGGTAAGACCTCGCTTGCTTCAAACTGTCTGATGAACGGACGAGTTTTTCGCACGATACTCAATGATGAAATCAATACTTGGGAGAAGGCAGTCAAGCATTTCGGATTGCAGCACGCAGAGTATAGCAGCCAGACATACGGCTCTGCATGGCTTAACGATGCGCTGACATATTTGAATCCTGATAATCGATCGCTTGATTGGCTGAAAGAGGCTGTTAGAAAAGAAGACTTTGTCTGGATTATAGATGGCTTGGAGTATCTGCAAACCGACGAAGATCGTTCGCTAGAATGGCTGCAAAGTGACTTCCTGGCCAATGTGAACCTGATTCTTACCACCGCTGATGAAATCATGGCTCGTAGCGTACAAGCGATGGCAATCCAATCCAATCGCTCATTCTCCGAAATACGTTTGCAGCCAATCGGCGATGCGGAAAGACGACAGATTGTGACAGACTTTCTGAGACAATATGCCAAGGAACTGTCTGAAGCACAAATGCAAAAAGTAGTTCAATGCCCACTGTTCGATAATGTCTATCTGTTAGAACTGTTTCTTTGGGAAATAGTGCAGTTCGGATCTTATGAGCAACTGGATGCGTTTATGGATACATATTTGCAAACAACTACGGGTCAACAATTGCTATATAGGATTTTTGATCGTTTGGAGAAGGATTATGGTGCAGAAGCGGTACGGCGTTTGTATGGCCTGTTGGCTACTACTCGTATTGGCTTGTCGGAGGAGGATATATGCCGGATTACCGGACTCAGTGTGTTTGATTTGACTACACTCAGTGAAGCTGCCTGTTTAATGTTTCATAGGATTGATAACAGGATCAGCCTGTATTCTTACATCAAGCCGACGGTTGCCGGGCGATATATGGACAACTCGCTCCAAGTGGAGAGGTGGCGGCGTGGGATATGCGCTATACGCGAGCAAGAATACCGACAAGAATTGGATACTGCTTTCAGGCAGATCTCGCCTTGGCAACGATGGCGTAGTCGGCTTCGGTTTCATTTGGGATATGCACTGCCACCGGTTGCCGAGTTGAGACAGTTCTGTCGAATAGATGCCGATTTGATATGGCAGTATCTCTGCCTCAATGATTATACAGGTTTGGCTCGCAAACGGTCACTGTATCTGCTCTTGTTTAGCGTCTCGGCGGAACGCGAAGTGCTGATGGAAATCAAGCGCGTCTATTATGAGCATCCGGATAGATTGATGCTGTTTTTGCGACCCAATATATTATGGATGATGGGGGTGAAACTATGGCCGGATGAGTTCCAGACCTTTTGCTTGGACAGATTGAAAGGGACCCCCGAAAATTTGTTCATCCTACGTCAGCATATTATGCGTAGTTGTATACCTATATGGCTGAAATATAGGCTGGTACATTATATTAAGTCAATTCTGAAAAATCATACTACCAATGCACTCCCTGGGAATATTGAAACCACTTGGGCGGAAACGGAATTAAGTGCTATCAATAGGGGCGATATCGTTAAGTTTACGGCGCAAGAGCTACCTTATATATTAGGTTCGCGTATCTATCGCGTTACCGAAGAAGCGGATAAACTCATTCAGCGCTTGCAGGCCTGTCCGCAACAGAATGTTGAACTGCTAGCCTTGATGTATGTAGTGCGGAGTTTCTGTTGCTGCAGTGCAGGGAATTATGAATCTGCTAATGCCTTGTTTTCTTCGGCTGTTGCCATTTCGCCTACGGCTAATTATCTGGTTTTGCTGCGCTATATTATAGCTTCCGGACTTGGTGACGAAATGGAGTGTAAGTCACTTATCGCCTTTCAAAGCCAACCTCAAAAAGGAGAAGATAGCGAACCTATTCTTCGCGAGAACCGTCTCTTCCTCTTGTATCAGCTGTTGGTATTGGATCATCTAAAGCATTTCCGTCAACAGGAAATGATAGATGTCATTCAGCGTGTGCTGTCTCTTTATCCGGATAATGCTTCTCATGCTTGCGTAGCACGTAGTAGTGTTGCTGCTCTATTGGCTCAACGTAATTCGTTGCCATTGGCAGCATATATGTTCCGGCAGGCGATGGAGAAAGCCCCGCATCTGTCTGCTTATGCTCAAATGGCGGTACAAGCGGCTTCTTGTGAATGGCGCTCAGGAGAGAAGGCGCAGGCACGCAAACTTATAATAGAAACGATGCACAAAATCGATGTCCCTGAAGGCAGGGAGTTTATGATTGGATTGCAGTATCTGTTAAATGAGTTTGATAGGTTGTCTAATCCCTAATCCCTAATCC
>JAFWOU010000029.1 GCA_017509715.1 Paludibacteraceae bacterium
CAGCCATCAGCTATCAGCTATCAGCTTTTGACTACTTATCGTGTTTATGCTCATAGATGGCCTCATCGACATTGATGATATAGTCGCCCATCTTCTCGAGCTCGAGGATGATATCCATGTAGTTGACGCCGACGGAGTAGTCGTACTCTTTCTCGGTGATATGCTGCATGTTCTGCATCTTGAGTTCGTCGCGGAAATTGTTGATCTCGTTCTCCATGTTGGTCATCTCGTGGAAGCTGTCCTCGGAGATGTTGACGCGCTCGAGTGCCTCCACCATCTTGGTCTCGGCGCCGCTAAGCAGGTACATCATGAGTTCGACATTCTTATTCTGGTACTCGGTGTACTGCACGTTATTCTCATGCTTATGGCGGATATAGCGGGAGAGGTTGTAGTTAGCATCGCCCACCGACTCCAGCTCGCTGACGATACGGAGCATCTTGTGGACCTCGTGCTTCGACTGGTCGGAGAGTCGTCCGTCGGCTACCTGGTTGAGGTACTGGGCTATCTCGTACTCCATGCGGTCGCATATACCTTCGTATTTCTCGATGCGCGAGTAGATCTTGGTGAACATAGCCTCGTCTTTTTCGTAGTACAAATCGTGGATCATGCCGAGCATACGCTGGGTACGAACGGCAAAGACGTGCACCTCTTTCCAAGCCTGCAGGATCGAGAGCTCTGAGGTGGACATGAGGCCGCCGGAGATGAAGCGCAGCTGGCTGTCGGTATCTTTCTGCTCGGGACGGGACGGCAGGATCCACATGACGAGCTTCTCCAGATAGGGCACAAAGCCGATGAGTATGCAGGTGTTGATCACGTTGAAACCGGTGTGGAAAGTAGCCAGGATGGCGTTCAATTTGTCGGGCGAGACGTCGCTGGGACGGCCGGGCTCGAAGTTGACGCCCCAGAGCTCGCATACGCCGCCTACAAACCAGCGGAAGACGCAGAGCACCCAGATGACGCCGAAGAGGTTGAATACCAAGTGGGCCAGGGCGGCACGGCGTGCCTGGACGGAGGCCGAGAGAGCCACGATATTGGACGTGATGGTGGTACCGATATTCTCACCCAGCACGAGCGATATACCCATATCGAGCGGCAGTACGTGGGTGGAGCAGAGCGTCATGGTGATGGCCATGATGGCGGCCGATGATTGGACGGCAAAGGTCAGTATGCCGCCCACGAGCAGGTAGAGGAAATAGCTACCGTAGCCCCAACTGGAGGTGGCGATGAAGAAATTGCGCACCGGCTCCATCTGGTCGAGGTGCATCTCGGTGGCGTTGATCTTGAGCGTGGTGAGTCCCAGCAGCATGAGGCTCAGACCCATGAGGAAATCGCCCAGGTTGGCGTTGCGCTTGGTGTAGATCAGGGCTACAGCCAGCACGATGGCGGTATAGACCACGAGCCTTAGATCGAACGAACCGCCTCCCAGCACCATGATCCAGGCCGTGAACGTGGTTCCGATATTGGCACCCATGATGACCGAGATAGCTTGCGCCAGGCTCAGAATGCCGGCTGAGACGAAGGAGACGGTCATCACAGTGGTGGCGGTAGACGACTGGACGGCGGCGGTGATGAACGCACCGGTCAGCACACCGGAGAATCGGTTGGTGGTCATCGTGCCCAGCACGTTGCTCAACTTGCTACCTGCCATTTTTTGCAGACCCTCACTCATCACTTTCATTCCGTACATGAGCATCGCTACGGAACCGATGAGCGTGATAATCTGTAGTAAAAGTGTCATATAAAGGATGATTTATTTGTTACTTTTTTGTTGTTAAACAAAAGACGGTGCAAAGGTACAAAAAAATTCTCACATACGCAAGCGTACGCGCGATTTTTTTTCTGCGAATGAGATTTAAGCGTCCGTGTTAGCGGTGGGCGGCTTGGGCTTGCTGGTCGGGCGAGAGGCGGTAGGAGATGCGGACGTGGCGGTCGTCGAGGCGATTGATCCGGGTCATCATGGCCCGGAAGCGGGTGCCATGGGCCGAGGTGTCGCCGAGGCGGTGGTAGATGATGTAGTAGTGGATCATCTCATGGATGATGGTGTCCTCGAGTTCGGCCTGGGTGAGGTCGATGCGCGTATTGATACGCAGTACGAAGTTCTCGCAGCGGTCGGTGCGCCAGAAAGAGCGGACGCGGGTATAGGTCAGTTTGCCGAGGAAGCCCCGGGCATTGCTGAGCCGGATGGGAATCTCGGGTAAAGAGGACTCGAAGTAGCGCTCGTTGAAGCGCCGGAAGCAGTCGGCTATGAAAGGAACGGTGGCGGTCATCTGTGGAGGCGTATACCGATGAGCACGGGGTCGTGATCGGAGTAGCGATGGAGGGTGAGATCGGAGCCACGCTTGTAACCGAGTGAGTAGTAGAAATCGGCACATAGGTGGACAGGGTGAGCCGCCGTGATCTGGGTCATCATGGTGGGGGAGGCAAAGGCCTGGTCGAGGTAGCCGCTCGTGCCGCGATAGACATAGCTGTAGCCGTCGGGGTCGAAGTGGCCGAGGACGTCCTGATAGCCATGGGAGAGGAGGTACCGGATAGGACGCTCCTGACGATAGCAGTTCCAGTCGCCGAGGAGCAGCAGGTCGGGATCGTTGAAGACTTGTTGGTCTTGGAAGCGGCGGATCATGAGGAGGATGCTATCCATATTCTGGACCCGGATGCTGTCGGAACGGGAGGGTCGTCCGCGCTTGGAGCGGAGGTGGTTGGCGCTGAGCACGAACTGTTCGCCGGAGGAGAGCTCCGTGAAGCCGCAAGCGGAGAAGCGGTAGTGGTAATGAGAGCGAGGATCGTGAACAGCCAGTTGCGGGGTGCCGTAGGGCACGACGCGGTCGGCCCGGTAGATATAGCCGCAGGAGATAGAGTCGCCATCGGTGAAGCCCAGGTCGACCCAGGCATAGTGCTTGCGGTTGCGGGTGAGGCGGTTCATCTCATTGACGAGGACGGTGACGGTCTTGGGACCGCGTTCTATCTCGCAGAGGGCGTAGATATCGGCATCGAGGTAGGTGAGCCCCTTAGCTATTTTCAGGGTCTGGCGCTCGAATTCCGCCGGGGTCTTCGCACCGGCATAGCCGCCGAGGTCGGCGAAGAAATTCTGGATATTCGCCTGGCATATGCGGAGCGTAGCATCCCCGAGGTCGGGCAGGGCGTCGAGGTGGCGCTGCTGACGGAACTTAGGTGTCTTGGCACTAAGTAGCGTACGCTCGCCCGTGACCTTAGCACAAAGGTTGCGGACGGTGTTGCCAGTCTGGAGTTTATATCCATAGAAACGCGTACACAGGCGCGCGCTATGGGCGAGGTTGGCGCGGACGAGTTCGTGGTAGCGGGTGCTGTCGCCGGAAGCGAGTCCCTCGGCATACTGCTCGGGTACCATGAGGCGGGAGGGGGAGAGCAGGAGCGAGTCGTAGAAGATGCCGGAGATCCGGAGCGGGGTGGTGATACAGACCTGCTGACCGATATAGCGATCCCAATGGACGGAGAGGGAATCGAAGGAGATGCGTACGGGGCGGGCGAAGCCGGTGAGGCTCAGGAGCGCCAGAAGGAGGATGATTGCTGTTCTTTTCATGATTTTAGCTATCAGCCGTCAGCTATCAGCCGTCAGCTTTTTGATTTTTTAGATTCTACTAAGAGGGGTTTGAGTTCGGGGAGTTGGCTGCGATCGAGGAGGCGGCGGTAGTGGCGGGTAGTGCCACGCGGGATACGTATCTCGCGGAGCTGGTCGCAATGGTGGAAAGCGGTGCGGTGGAGCGTATCGAGTCGGCCGAGGAAGGTGACGGATTGGAGGTGGAGGCAATTGCCGAAGGACATATGATGGAGCGTGCGGACGCGTGCGGGTATGGCAATGCTATCGAGGGTCTGGCAGTCGAAGAAGGCGCTCTCGCCGATGTAGGTGAGGGTAGGCGGCAGGTCGACATGGTTGAGGCTGTTGCACATATCGAAGGCAGAGGTACCGATATAGACGAGGCTGTCGGGGATATTGATCTCGCGGAGGCTGAAGCAGTAGGAGAAGGTATGGTCGCGAATGGTGTCGAGTACGGGTGGCATCCGGACGGTCTGGAGCTGGTCGCAGAAATGGAAGGCACCGGCTCCGATGAAGTCGACCGTGGTGGGCAGGTTTATCTCGTGCAGGCGGCGGCATCCGGAGAAGGCGCGTGCACCGATGGCGTGGAGTCCTTCGTTAAGTTCGACCCGGCGCAGCGATTCGCAGAAATAGAACGTGAAACGCGCGATATACTCGGCGCTGGAGGGGATATAGACCTCTCGGAGCAGGATATTGTCGGGTACGTCGCGATAGTCGATATGGTCCTTACCGTCAGGATAGCGCAGGTAGGTGACGCGTCGGATAGCAAACCCTCCGACGACGGCTGCTATGGCCAGCACGACGGAAGAGAGGATGACGATTTTTTTCCAGCGTTTCATAGGCGTAGGGTGTGTGTTTAGAGACCTTGCAGGTCGGCAAAACGGAAGAAGCCGTAGTCGGTGAGGGCGAAGTCGCCTACGTGGAGGTAGACATAGAGTTCGTAGCCGTTGTCGTACCAGCTATCGGTGGGCAGGAACTGTCCGCCTCGGCGGTAGTAGGCAAAGGCACCACCTGCGTCGGGGTTGTGGACGGCATACTCATCGGGACGTGCATGGCGCGTGAGCTGGTACTGGAGCGAGTCGCGCTGGGTGCGGAGAAGGACGATCTGCTCCTGGAGCGAGTCCCGGTCCTGCTGCATCTCGGAGAGTTGGTACTCGCGTGTCTCGGCACGTTCCTGCTCCTCGGCGAGTTGCTCGGACTGGCGCTGGTTGTACTTCCGGACGTCGCGTATGTCGGTGCGCAGTTTGAGTCCGTAGACCACCGCCACGGTGAGGCCGATGATGATAAGGAGCATCAGGCAGAGGGCGATGGTATAACTGATACGTTTGGCTCGCCAGTTGCGGCGATCTTCTTCGATCTGGGCACGCAGGCGGCGTACCTCGTCTTCGGGGGTGGTGATATTCATCGTTCGTAAATGATTTTATGATATTTCTCGGGTAGCAGTTTTTGGATACGTTTGCGTTGGCCCATGGGTATGTATATCCGCTGCAGGGCGTTGCAGTTCTCGAGCGCGGTGGGTTCGACAGTCTGGAGCGCAGACGAGAGCGTGAGGGTACGCAGGAAGCGGCAGCCGCTGAAGCAGGAGACGCCTATATAGCGTACGCCACGGAGGTTGGCAGAACGGATGCCGGAGAAATAGAAGGCACGTTCGGCCAGGCTGTCGACGCCGAGGGGTGTGGTGATCTCGCGCAGGTCGGTACACTCGGCAAAGCATCCGTAGGGGATCGAGGTGATAGCGTCGGGCAGGGTGACGTATCGGAGTCGTCGGCAAGCGTAGAAGGCCCACTCGCCGATGGATGAGAGGGTAGGCGGTAGGTAGAGGGTGTCGAGCACGTCGCATCCGGCGAAGGCGGCATAGCCGATCCGGTGGACGCTATCGGGCAGGATGGCGCGTCGGAGGTAGGGGCTGTACATGAAGGCCATGTCGCCGACCTGGCGGAGGTCGAAGGGGAAGGAGGTGCGTGCGCAGGTAGCGATGAGTCGGTCGGAGTCGGTGAGGCATACGCCGTTGCAGTTGCCGCGACTGTCGTAGCGGGGGTTGTCGGGATCGACAAATATACGGCGTAGCAGGCGGCAGTAGGAGAAGACATTATGGCCGATAGAGTCGACGGTGGAGGGAATGTCGACGAAGCTGAGGCTGGGGCAGTGGTAGAACGCGGCATCGCTGATACGCCGGAGGCTATAGGGCAGCATGATGCTATCGAGCGAGAGGGCTTCGGCAAAGGCGGCGCTATCGATATACTGGAGCGTATGGGGCAGACGCACGCGGCGCAGCTTGGGGCAGTCGTGGAAGGCGGTGGGTCCGATACCGATGACGGTAAAGACGGTGGAGTCGAGTATGACGCGTTCGGGGATGGTGAGGACGCGCAGGCGGGCATATAGGCGGACCTGGTAGGGGTCTTCGTAGGTGACCTCTACCTGTTGCTGAAGGGGATTGACGATGCGATAGAATAGGTGGCCAGCCTGGAAATCGTAGGCCAGGACGGTGAGGGGCAGGAGAAGCAGTAATATGGAAACGGAGCGTTTCATAATGGCGAATGGCTAATGGTTAATGGTTAATGGTTAATGGCGAATGGTTAGTGGTTAATGTTTTTTTTGATTTTTGGGTTGCTTTTTGGGTTTGAGGGAGGGTACGTAGCGCTCGATGAGGGCTTGGAAGTCCGGGTGGGACCGTATCGGGTCGAGGTTAGGGTCGTGCAGCAGCATACGCGGCTCGCTATAGCCCCAACGGAGCGCTATCTCGAGGTAACGGAGTGCCTGGGTGGTATCGGCCTCGAGGGCATAGAGACAGGCGGCGTCGTAGTAGTTGTCGGGCATGGGGTATTCTCGGATGAGCTGGCGGACCCAACGGAGTGCCTCGTCGTGGTGACCGAGCCGATAGAGGGCGTAATGGCGGAGGGTGTTGCGGTAGGTGGTGTCGCGCCGGAGGACCTCATGGAAGTCGGCATAGGCGGCAAGGGTGTCGCGGCATCGGAGGTAGGACTCACCGCGCAGAAGGTAGGCCCGGGTGAGGTGGGGATAGAGCGTGTCGGCGTGAAGGATGGTATGGGTGAGATAGCGGACAGCCTCGGTATGGCGACAGAGACGCTGACAGAGCGTAGCGAAGAGATAGGCGGTATGGGCGGAGGAGTCGATGGAGAAGGCACGCCGCAGATCGGCCTCGGCGGCGGGGTACTGCTCGAGGGCGTAGTAGGCCTCGGCGCGTATGACGTAGCAGGGGGATGAGTCGGGCCGGAGGGCGATGAGCGGGGTGGTACGGTCGATGACCTCAGGCCAGCGTCGGAGCTGGGAGAGGCAGTGGATACGTTGCTGCTCGATGACGGGTTCTACCTCACGCGGGAAGGAGAATATGCTGACGGAGTCGAGGTCGGCGAGGGCGTCGGCGGTGTGGCCACGCTGGTGGAGGAGCGATGCGCGGAGGAGGTAAAAGAGGTCGCGCAGTTCGTACTGCTCGGCGGCATCATAGCGCGTTATCTCATCGGACAGGGCGCGATAGACAAAGGGGTAGTCGATGGCGCCTACCATGAAGAGGATGTCGGCATCGCCTATGGTGCGGTCGGAGAGGTAGCGCCGTGTGAGGGCGTCGATGGTGAGGCGGACGGCTTCGGCATTGGACGGGGCATCGTAGCCGAGCGGGAGGATGGGCAGGCTATCGTCGGGTGAGGCGGTGAGCAGGTCGGCGGCATGGTAGTCGAGCGAGGCCATGCGGGAGTTGCCGAGCGCTTCGTACTGTTCGGCCCGGTAGCGATATAGGTAGGCGAGGTCGGGCGCCAGTTCGATGGCGCGGGAGAGGTAGCGTATGGCAGGGGTATAGCGTTCGCGCAGCACCTCAAGGCGTGCGGCTTGGTAGAAGGCGTCGGGTGCCAGGCGGTAGTCGAGTCGGGTGAGGGAGATAAGGTCGGCAATGGCCTCATCGATGTGGCCGAGGTAGCGATGGGCGAGGGAGCGATAGTGGTAGGCTTGGGTGTCGCGTGGCAAGAGGGGTATGAGGCAGTTGTAGTCGATGAGGGCGAGGGGGTACTGCTCGGTCTGCATATAGCAGTAGGCCCGCATCCGAAGGGCGGAATGGTCGTAGTCCTGGAAGTTTTGGATAAGCAGGCTGAGGTCGGCAATGGCATCGGCGTAGTCACGGTGGAGGGTACGGATGGAGGCCCGTATGAAGCGGAACATGACCTGGATGTCGCCGTCGGTATGGCTGATACGCGATGTGAGTGCCCGGGAGAGGTAGAGGTAGGCGGCAGAGTCCTGGAGCGAATAGAGCAGGTGGTCGAAGGAGGAGGGCTCGTGGTGGAGCTCGTAGTACTCCTGGAGGTAGGCGAGGTAGAGGTCGATATAGAGGGGCACTTCGTCCTGGAGGTAATGGTAGGTGGCGAGGAGTCGTTTCGCCTCGAGCATGCCTGGGTCGTCGGCCAGGACTTGCCGGAGTTGGGCGGCTGCCTCATCGAGTTGGCCGCTGGAGAGCAGGGCGCGTGCGTACTCGACGCGGTAGTCGGCGTTGTAGGACTCGAGCCGTAGTGCCTCGGCGTAGTCGTCGACGGCGAGGGGATAGTAGGCGAGCGTCATGCATAGGTCGCCACGACGGGCGTAGCATGGGGCGCAGGAGGGGTCCAGTTCGATAGCCCGGGTGTAGCAGTCGTAGGCATCGATGTAGAGGCCCTCGCGGGTGTGTGTGTCGCCCAGGAGGTAGAAGCGTTGGCTACGCATCGGGTCGGGCGAGGTATGGCGGCGGTGGGCCATGACCATGGTGGCAGACAGGCCGGCAAGGAGCAATATGACGAGCCGACGGGTCACTGTAGGTAGGGGTTGTATTGGATTTCGTGTGCGATAGTGGTCGCATAGCCGTGACCGGGTAGCACCTGGGTGTCAGCGGGTAGGGTAGTGAGTCGCTGAAGCGATGTGAGCAGGGTGTGCATATCGCCTCCCGGCAGGTCGGTACGGCCTATCGACTCTTGGAAGAGGGTGTCGCCCGAGAAGAGCATGGCTTGCCCGGGCAGGTAGTAGCAGACGCAGTCTTCCTTATGTCCCGGGGTACGGAGCACCTCGATGCGCTCGGCAAACGACGGCAGGTCGAGCAGACCCTCCTCGGGATAGATGACAGGGCTCAGATGATACGTCTCTTGCATCCAATCCACCCCGCATACATGATCCGGATGGGTGTGTGTAATGAGCAGCGCTACCGGCGTGAGCTGTTCTGCATCTATGAACTCACGAAAACGGCGTTGCTCACGCTCGTCGAGCATACCGGCATCGATGATGACGGCATGACGATCGGCATCCCATAGCACGTAGGTGCACTCTCTGTACGGATTGAAATAGAAAATCTTGGTCTGCATAACGGATACAATCAATTCGGCAAATAGAGTACGTATTTCTCCTTGTACCACTCGTCCTCAAAGAAGTCGGCTATACGTGTGGTCTCTATGACTGTTCGGAAGGGGCGTATCTCGTCGCGCAGGTCGCCTCCCTTGAGGACGAGCCAGCCGTTGGGCATGGCGTTACGCTGATGGCGGTCGATATTCTTGCGCGTGAGCCGCACGAGGTCGGGCATAGGCATGACGCCACGCGAGACGACGAAGTCGAAGGTGCGGCGCTCGTCCTCGACGCGCTCCCAGGCACATTCCACGTTGGTGAGCCCGAGGGCCTTGGCCACTTCGGAGGCTACGAGCACTTTCTTCTTAACCGAATCGACGAGCAGGAACTCGCACTCGGGAAAGAGGATGGCGAGGGGTATGCCCGGGAAGCCGCCTCCGGTGCCGACATCGAGGATGGTGGTACCGGGCTGGAAACGGAGCACACGGGCGATAGCCAGCGAGTGGAGCACATGGTGGGTATAGAGGGCGTCGATATCCTTGCGGGAGATGACGTTGATCTTAGCGTTCCAATCGCGGTAGAGGGCATCAAGAGCGGCAAACTGCTGCTCCTGATGCGGTGTTAGAGTAAAATAGTCCTTAATCAGCATAAGTCTTTCGACTTTCGACTTTTGACTTTTGTCTATTATGCCAGATTAGTAAATACGTTCTGTACGTCCTCGTCTTCCTCGATGCGGTCGATGAGTTTCTGGACAGCCTCTTTCTGGTCGTCGGACAGTTCCTTGTAGTCGTTCGGGATACGAACAAACTCGCACGATTGAATCTCAAAGCCGTTCTCCTCCAGGTATTTCTGCATAGCGTTAGCCTGGTCGAAGTCGCCATAGATAACGATGGTACCTTCTTCCTCGTCCTTAGCCAACTCCTCTACGCCGAAGTCGATGAGCTCCAGCTCCAGTTCGTCCAGATCGATGCCGTCCTTCATCGTCACGGTGAAGCAAGCCTTGCGGTCGAAGAGGAACTGCAGCGAACCCTGGGTGCCGAGTGTGCCGCCGAACTTGGTGAAGTAGGAGCGGATATTGGCTACGGTACGCATGTTGTTGTCGGTAGCTGTCTCGACGAAGATAGCGATACCGTGCGGACCGTATCCTTCGTAGTTGATCTCCTTGTAGCCCTCGGAGGACTTATCGGTGGCCTTCTTGATGGCGCGATCGATGTTCTCCTTGGGCATGTTCTCCTTCTTGCACTGCTGGATCAGCGTACGCAGACGGGGGTTGCTATCGGGATCGGGACCACCATCACGTGCGGCGATAGTGATTTCTTTACCCAGTTTGGTAAATGTACGGGCCATATGACCCCAACGTTTCAGTTTTGTCGCTTTGCGATATTCAAATGCGCGTCCCATGTTATGTTCGGCACTCTCGCCGAACAGACCGCCTTCGGCTGTAAGACCGGCTTCGCCTGTAAGACTTCTGTTCGACACCTCCGTGCCGGAGAGGGTTTTAAAATGGTTAAACTATATAAATTATTTTGTCTTGGTTAGATGGCGGCCGATCAAAGCCGCCATCCAAAATCGCAGCTTATTGCTCTACGACAGTATTGTCGGCGGGAGCAGCCTCAGGTTGTGCCTCCTCTACGACGGGATCGGCGTGGTCGAGGATGGTCTCGATGGTGACTTCTTCGAAGGTGATGTCGAACTCAACGCGGCGGTTCTTGGCACGTCCGGCCTTGGTGCTGTTGTCAGCGATCGGACGATCCTGTCCGTAGCCGCGGGCGGTCATGCGCTCGGCGGGTACGCCCTTAGAGATAAGGTAGTCGCGTACAGCGTCGGCACGCGCCTGGGAGAGTTCGAGGTTCTTGTCGGCCTTACCGGTATTGTCGGTATGGCCCTGTACTTCGATGATGAAGGAGGGGTTCTCGATGAACTGCTGAGCTATCTGGTCGAGCAGCGGGTAGGAGGCCGGCTTGATAGTAGCTTTTGCGGTCTCGAACTCGATACCCTGCATGGCTTTCTTGAGCAGTTGGCGTATCTCACGTTTTACTTCCGGGCAACCCTTGTTCTCCTTGACACCGGCTACCATGGGGCACTCGTCTTTCCAGTCGGGTACACCGTCGCCGTCGGAGTCGAGGTCGCAACCCTTGCTGTCTACATGGCCGATAGCATGCTTGTCGGTGCGCGGGCACTCGTCACGCCAGTCGGGTACACCATCGCCGTCGGTGTCGAGTTCGCAGCCGTTGCGATCTACGCTAGCGCCTGCGGGCGTACCGGGACAACGATCGAGGTAGTCCTTGACACCATCGCAGTCGGAGTCGAGCTCGCAACCCTTGGCATCTACGTGGCCGATCGCCTCAGCGGGGGTGTTGGGGCACTCGTCGAGGTAGTCGGGTACACCATCCTTGTCGGTATCAAGCGGGCAGCCGAGTGAGTCAGTCCGGCCGATAGCGGCAGCGGGGGTATTGGGGCAGCGGTCGAGGTAGTCGGGCGTGCCGTCACCATCGGAGTCGATGGGGCAACCGAGCGAGTCGACGGTGCTGATAGCTGCGGCGGGTGTGCCGAGGCAGCGGTCGAGGTAGTCGGGTACGCCGTCATGGTCCTCGTCGAGCGGGCATCCGTGCTCGTCCACTACGACGCTACGCGGGGTGTTGGGGCAGAGGTCGAGTTTGTCCCATACACCGTCTTTATCACGGTCGCGGCGGTTGGAACCCCAGCAGATGGAGAAGCCGAGGGCGACGTTGACGCCTTTGGACTTGTAGGGCAGGACATATTTCTTGCTGCCGTTGATGTCCATACCGGCATAGGAGGTGGGGATATAATCCATGGCGAGGGTCATATTGATACCGTCGTAGGGCATGAAGCCGAGACCGGCACCGATGTTGCTGTACTTACCGTTCTCCAGGAGCGAGTAGGAGACAGCCAGGTTGAACCAGTTGACCGGACGGAAGGCGGCACCGATGGTGACCTCTTCGTAGATCTTGCAGTCGTACATACGGGTCTGGGAGAGGACGCCTACGCCTACGCGGTTGTCCCAGAAATTAGCATCCAGACCGACGTTGAGTTTTGCCGACGGCATGCGGATGAAGCTCTTGGACTCCTGGTTCTGGATCTTAGCGGCCTTAGCCAGGTCCTTGAGGTTATTGACCACATCGTCCTTGAGTTGGTCGGACTGGAAGGTACCGTTCTCGTCTACATAGTCCTTGTACTGGAAGTCACCCACACCGGTGTAGGTGGTGTCGATGCCCATACCCATCCGCCGAGCGTTGGTCCAATAGATGAAGCCGAGGTCGACGATAGCTGCCGAGATCTGGAGTTGCTCGATGGGTTTGTAGGTGAAACCGAGGTCGATAGCAGCACCGTAGCCGGCAGGGGCGTATTTGAGGTGCTGTTTGGCGTTAAAGTTCTTGAAGCCTCCGATGAAGTCGTCGAAGTTGTTGACAGTCGTGGGCATAAAGCTCCAGTCGAGCGGTGCGGCTACATAGAGGTCAGCATCGCCATGGAGCCACCACTTCTCGGTGTTGGCGTCGATACCCAGGTTGCTGGTACGCAGACCGGCATAGGCTTCGCCGAGGAGGAGCTTGAGTTTTCCACCGACGGTCCAATGCTCGTTGATGCGGTGGGAATAGCCGCCGCTCACCTCGGCATAGAGGTTGGCATAGAGTCCGAGGCGGGTGAGGTTGAAATAGTTCATGCCGCCGTCGAGGTCGGTCATACCGCCGCCGAGCAGGAAGTCGAAGACAGTACGCGGCACGCTAACGCCCATGTCGACCTTCTGGTTGAGGCCGATAGTGAGGTAGCCGTCGTCCTTGATACGGAATCCCATGTTGAGCAAACCGAGCGTGATGTCGCCATTGACGAGCGTGAGTTTGCGGAACTGGTTGAGCAACTTCTGGCGGTCACCTCCCTCGGGGTGGAGGGCTGTGACGGTCTGACCGTTGTAGGTGTAGATGAGGTCGCTCATAGTGAGCGAGTTATTACCCACCCACATGCTGCTGTAGCCCAGCGGAGTGAAGTTGATATACCCCTTGCTGACGGGTTGTAGGGCGGGGTTGATGACGTGACGCATAGGTGCGTTCTCGAGGAAGTACATGGTGGTCACCTGCTGCGCTGTTGCGCTAAGCGTCATCGTTGCCACGAGGGCTGCCAGGATGTATTGTTTGATTCGTTTCATAGTGCGCCCTCCTTAATTATTTGTTACCTTTAAAATCCATGATGGCATCGAGTCGGCCCGTAAGACCGATCACGAACTGTATACCGGCATCCTCGGTGAGTTTGACATTGAAGAGGCCACGCTGGTAAGCATAGGCCAACGACTTGTCGTTGATGATGGCGGTGTAGGTCATCGCCTTGATCTTAGGCATGAGGTCCATCTTCTTCTTGGTGACCGACGCGATGATGACGGTCTCGCCCGGGGTGGTACGGTTCCAGTTACCGCCGGTGTACTCGTACGTAGGCGGCACGAGGCGGATGGTATCCTCGGGGATGATCATAAACGGCTTGCTGGGATCGTCGGGATCCATGATGATCTGGTTATTCTCATCCAGGAAGCGCAGCGATGCATAGACGTCGAGCGGAATGGTGTTCTTGGCCTTGAGCACGAGCTTGACGTCGGATGTCTTGATGGTGTCGATGACGTCGACGTCGGCTACGAGCGAGTCGATAGAAGCCTTGGAGATATCCAGGTTCTTGAGCGTGTCGGAGTACTCGAAGCGCAGGCCCTCGTTGAAGATGAAGGGCAGGGTGCAGATGGCCTTGATACGGATGGCCGTGTTGGGCGTGATACGTATCTGCGGCGTCTGGGTGTAGTCGAAGTCGAGGTTGAACTTATAGCCCAGCTCCTGCGGCATGTTCTGGAACATCTTGTCGATGTGTCCGCGTTCGGGATCTTTGTCGAACGGGATCATCATGTTGGTGGTAGAGTCGCCGATGATGCTGGTCCAAGGATCGAGGTACTCCCATTTCCGGAAGGTGCGGTGGAAGTCCTTATGGTCGGAACCGCCGTAGCGGAACGATGCATAGTGCTTGTTGCCGCTGGCATCCTTGGCGTACAGGTAGTCGCCGTCCACCTTGAGGGCACCGGCTACGCGCGTAACGATATACATATCTATCTTAGGATCGGCAAACGGCACGTTGGACTTGCTGATAAAGTCGAGCGCGCCCCAGCTCTCGCTGAGGTCGACCACGGCCTCGTCGTACATGTCCTTGGAACGGATGAACTTACCCCAGATAGCGGCGTAGTCGATAAACTGCACGCCGAGCTTGTAGTCGAAGCCGGCATCCTCGGGTATGCTGACTGTGGTATTCATCGGGATGGTGAAGGTGAAGTGGATCGTGAAGCTGCAGGAGTCCACTACCTGGCCGGTGACGAACTGTCCGGAGGCGTTCTTCTTCATGAGGTTGATGGTGAAGTTGTCAACCTTGGTGGGGATGGTCTGGTTGTAACCGTAGTTGTCACGGTTCTTGTCGTAGATGACCATAGTGCCACCGGCAGGACGGCGAATCTGCTCACCGAGGTCCATGGTGACTTGGTCGATCCAGTCCCACTCGAGCGGCAGGTTGTGCGTCTTGATGATAGACGAGAAGCTGGCCATCTCGATCAGGGCACTGTCGAGACGCTCTTTGTCGAGCGAGTCGGGATGGTTGATACCCGTGAGCTTAAGCGGCATCTCGAAGTCGAGCGTGACAGGCATACCCGTACCGGTGACCTGCTTGTTGGTACCGATCATGACGGCAGCCGGGATCTTGTCGTAGACGTTGAGGGTGAGCTGCTTCTCGGAGATGTACTGCGCCAGGTCCACTTGATGGAAATTACGCGAGATGTTGAAGGTGTCTTTCCAAGAGATGACACCCTTGTTGTCGACTGAGTCGATGTAGATGCTACCCAGGCCGTGACCCAGGAAATCACCCAACGTGACACTCATGCTACCGATCGGCAGCGCGATGCCCATCTCCAGCTCGGCGCGGGTGTCGATGTTGGACACGTCCACGTCGGAACGGCAACCGGTAAGCATGCCGGCTACCAGCAGTGTGGCGATGAGCACATGAAAAAAATGAAAGTTTTTCATTAGCGTTGTAATTATTGTGTGAATAAAAAAATAATTTCCCAATTCAGCGCACAAAATTACAACTTTTTTTTCAGATATGCAAATAAAATGTATTTTATTTTGCAAAAATGTCGATTTTTTGCTTATCGTAATAGGAAGACGCGTTCCGTACTACGCGTCAGGGCGGTGTAGAGCCAGCGCAGATAGGCTTCGCGGTCGGTGGTCGTGAGTTCGCTGAGTCGCTCTTCGGTCATGCCGGAGTCGATATAGACGTGGCGCCACTGTCCGCCCTGGGCTTTATGGCAGGTGACGGCATATGCAAAGCGTACTTGGAGGGCGTTGTAGTAGGGTGACTCGTAGATGAGTTTGGTGCGTTCTTTTCGGTTTTTGACCTCGGGATAGTCCTCGGCGATGGCAGCAAAGAGCTGTTGCTGGAGTTGGTAGTTCTGTTCCGGTGTGTCGGTGAAGAGGGTGTCGAGCCAGACGAGGGCATCGATCTCCCAGTTGTAGTCCACGGCACGCAGGCTGGCCTCGACGAAGCGGAAGCCGTACATCTCGTGCTGGTTGCGGGTGCGAACGACCTCGAGCGAGTCGCCGTTGGCGAGGAAGTCAAGGCCGTCGTACTCGCGGGTCCAGAAATAGTTGTTTTTGCCGACCATCAGTCGATCACCCGTGGAAAACTCATCTTCTTTCCATAGAATACGGGCGCGGATGCCCTGGTTGTAGAGGTTGGTCATCCGGTTGCTGCGGGTGATGATGAGGGTCTCTTCGTTGCCTACGTCGCGGTAGCTCTGCTCGAGCTGGTCTTGCACCTCGGCGCCCCGGAGGCGGATGATGTCTTTTTGGTTTTCTAGGATTCCTAGGGAGCCTAGGGTACCTAGGTCTTCTAGTCCTTGGCGAAGCCGCGTTGCTTCGCTCAGGATGCCGCTGTCGAGGGCTTGGCGGGCTACTTGCGTCAGTTGGAAACTGCTAACTTGCAATCCGTAGCCGGCTATGTGGTCGGGGTCGAGGGCGGGGCTGCGTAGTGTCCCTACGGGTGGTAACTGGGCTGAGTCGCCGAGCAGGAGTAGGTGGCATCCCTCACCCTGGTAGACATACTGGATGAGGTCGTCCAGTAGGCATCCGCTACCGAAGGCGGTGTTGTCGCGCATGGCGGAGATCATGGATGACTCATCGACGATGAATAGGGTATGCCGGTGCTTGTTGTCGCTGAGCGAGAATTGCTCCACGCCCAGTTGGTTTTGGCGGTAGATGTACTTATGGATGGTGTAGGCGGGTCGTTCGGAATAGCGGGCAATGACCTTGGCGGCACGGCCGGTAGGTGCCAGCAGTACGCAGGGTTGCTGCAGTTTTTCCATCGCGCGTACGAGGGCCGATACCACGCTCGTCTTACCCGTGCCGGCGTAGCCGCTTAGGATAAAGGCGCGGCGGGGGTCGGTAGAGACCAGGTAACGACCGAGCACCCGGAATAGTTGCTCTTTCTCCTCATTCGGCTCAAACGGCAGTTCGGCCCGAATACGCGATATGATAAAGTCCTCTAACAAGCGGAAAAATCAAAAATTAGTATCTTTTTTGCCTAAAAATTTGCGTATGTCAAAAAAAAGCAGTAATTTTGCAGCCGGTTTTAAATCAAGCGATCCAAATCTACTAAATACCTCGGGATGTAAAACCTTGTGTTTTGCAGACCGAAGAGCGTAGAGCAAAACGTAGCGTCATCGAGCGACGAGGTCGCGAGTTACGCGAGTTTTAGCTTAAGCATAGAGCAAGTCCTATACGACCAGCTCCCTCTGAATTCCCCCAGGTCTTGACCGAAGCAAGGGTAGGAGGTTGTAGCGGTGCGATGTAGTCAGCTTGCTCTTTTTTTTATTCTATACGGTGACCTAACACGTCATACAGTTTGCCATCCCGCAGAATATAGAGTTGGCCGTTCTGCATGATCTTCTGACTGCTGACTGCTGATGCAGGTCTGACCTCGCTGACATCCTCCGTCGACATCGTATAGGCAGCCCAGGCATCGGGAATGCCGTAGCCGATATGATTTGCGCGGTCGGGATGCTCATAGCGGTGGGCACTGCGGATGATGCGTTGGCGTATCTGCATGGCGTTCTCGTCGGGCAGGGCCGACCATAGGCTGGCGGCGAGGCCGGCAATGAGGGGTGCGGCAAAACTGGTGCCGTTGCTATAGACTACGTAGCCGTCCGGGTAGATGAGAGCCGTCTGTTGGCCTACGGCGCATACCTCGGGTTTTATGCGTCCGTCGGACGAGGGACCGAAGCTGGAGAAATCGGCTACAAGGCTATCTACGTTCACTGCGCCTACGGTGAGGATGCTATCGGCATCGGCGGGTGCGGAGATGGTGCGCCATGCGCTATTACCTTCGTTGCCTGCGGCTACGATCACGAGCATACCTTTTCGGGCGGCTATCGTGGCGGCGCGACTGCAGCGGGTGGTCTGTCCGTCCAGGTCGGTTTGGGCATTGAGTGACCAGCTATCGTTGTCGAAATAGGCGTAGCCTAATGAAACGGAGAAGACGTTGACGCCCAGCGAGTCGGCTTTCTCCAGCGCCGCTACCAGGTTGTCCATCTCCTTGGGACTCTCGGTGACTTCTTCTTCGCTACGCATGAGATAATAGTTCGCGCGCGTGGCGGCACCGCGGTAGTAGTCAGAGATGCCGGAGATGGTGCTGAGGCACTCGGTGCCGTGTACGCCCGACCAGCCGTAGAAGTCCGTACCGTCGTCGGTGAAGTCGAAATGGCCGAGTTCCTGTTCCCGGCGGAAGCAGGATAGCGAGTTGGCATTCGTAAATCCACCGTCACAAACGGCCATAAGGATGCCTTGTCCCTCAAAGCCTGCATCGCGGAGCGGCTGTAGGTTGTAGAGCGCCTGCTGTGCATCGCTGACGTATCGGTCTTCGGTGGTGGTAGTGGCGGCCGTAAATGCCTGGCTTCGCTTGCGCGGGCTGTAGATGGGGGTGCTGTTGTCGCGGGTCATCTCGACGCCGGTGACGAAGCTGAGGGCACGTACCTTGGGGACCAGTTCGTCTTTCATCTCGCAGGTCACGCCGTTCATCCACCGGCTCTTGTGCATGATCTTGGCACCCATACGACGCAGGCTGTCCATATACATGGGGCTGACGGGGTAGTCCATCTGGTCGGTGGGGATATTCCATTTCTGGCGTTGCTCGATGGCACGTGGCGAGAGCTGAGGGGCCGTTTTCTCGGGTTTATCCAGAAAACTGACGAAATAAATATGTAGCAGGATCAACAGAAATTTCATAACTCCTTAACTCCTTAATTCTAAGAGAACTACGTTCTCGACGTGTTGTGTATGCGGAAACATGTCTACGGGTTGCACCTTAGTGACACGGTATTTCTTGTCGAGCAGCGCCAGGTCGCGTGCCTGGGTGGCAGGGTTGCAGCTGACGTATACGATGCGTTGTGGTGCGGCATTGAGAATCACGTTCACTACATCCTCGTGCATACCGGCGCGGGGTGGGTCGGTGATGATGATGTCCGGACGACCGTATTGTGTCACAAAATCATCGTTCAGAATATCCTTCATGTCACCGGCGAAGAACAGGGTGTTTTCGATGTTGTTGATATTGGAATTGACCTTGGCATCTTCGATGGCTTCCGGCACATACTCGATGCCGATGACCTGACGGGCTTTCTTGGCTACAAAGTTCGCAATAGTTCCTGTTCCTGTATAGAGGTCATAGACTAAAGGTCGTTGGTCGTTGGTCGTTGGTAGTTGGTCGAAGGCAAAATCGCGTGCTACTTTGTAGAGTTCGTACGCCTGCTCGGTGTTGGTTTGGTAGAACGACTTGGGGCCGACTTTGAATTGCAGTCCCTCCATCTCCTCGATAATATGATCCCGGCCGTAATAGACTTGGATGTCCAAGTCGCCGATGGTGTCGTTGAGTTTGGTGTTCTCTACGTAGAGCAGCGATATGATCTCCGGGAACTCTTGATGCAGATACTCCAAGAGGCTGAAGGCTGACGGCTGATTGCTGATGGCCTCTCCAAAGGAGAGTACCACCATCAGTTCTCCCTTGTGGTTCGAGCGCAGAATGAGGGTGCGTAGCAGGCCCTGGTGGGTATGCTCGTTGTAGAAGCTCATGCCATGCTCCAGGGCGAACGTGCGTATGCCGTTGCGGATGCGATTGTTGATCTCGGGCATCAGGTGGCATTCCCGGATATCCAGCACCTTGTCGAACGCGCCGGGGATATGAAAGCCCAGGCCGGGTTCGATGGTCAGGGGGGCGTTATCCTGTTTCAGTTGTTTGAGTTCTTCGGTCGTAATCCATTTGCGGTCGGCAAAGGTGAACTCCAGTTTGTTGCGGTACTCGTAGACATGCTTGGAACCCAGTATGGGGCTGATCTCCGGTAGCATGATCTTACCGATGCGGGTGAGGTTGTCTACGACCTGCTGCTGCTTATAGCGCAGTTGTTCGTCATAGGGCAGGATCTGCCATTTGCAACCGCCGCATACGCCGTAATGACGGCAACGGGCCTCGCAGCGCTTGTCGGAATATTGGACAAAACGCTCCACGCGGGCTTCCATGAACGAGTGTTTCTTGCGCGTGATCTGCAGGTCGACGATGTCGCCCGGCACGCAGTAGGGTACAAAGCATACGATGTCGTTGAGTCGCACCAGCGCCTTGCCTTCGGCCGCGATACCCGTGATCTCTACATGCTCGTATTTCGGCAGATTTTTCTTCTTTCCCATATTTGATTTTTTAATTCTTTAACTATTTATCGGAGTGCCCGGAGGCACCTTTCGACTTTCGACTTTTTACTTTCGACTCTTTTTATGGCTGTCTTTCTCCAGCACCCACCGCATCGATGCTCGGTAGAGCGTCTCAAACTGCGGACTGCACTCCAGCGGAAAACCGTAGACCAAGGTGCGTATTTGTTTCGGGTGCTTCTTGCTCACATAGCTCTTCCAGGCTACGCCGAACGGGATACGCATATCGGCATAGCATCCCAGGCGCACAGCATCGCCCGTGGGTTCGAGCGACTCGGGTGACTCGGCAAAGAGGTGGCTGTCGGAGGGGTGTTGCCAGAGCTGGATGTCCTTGACTACCATCCAGTCCTGCTCGGCTGTCAATTGCCCGTTATGGCAGGCGCGCGGGGCGCGGAAGCGGTAGTGGAGCAACTGTTCTGCCCAGCGTTTCTCGTTGGCGGTATGCATGCCCGATCCCAGGTAACTGCCGGAGATGAGCAGGCTACCCTGGTTCCACAGGTACTCGGTCAGCATACGTCGCGTCTGGGCGTCTATCACGGCCTGCTTGCCTTCGGCAGGTTGCTTGCCGTAGATGAGGTCGACGGCGGCATAGTCGGAACTGATGGCGCGAACGGCTGTCAGGTTGGCACTCACGTACGACACGCCCATCTCCTGGAGTATCTTGCCATGACGCACGGGGTAGTCGTGGGTATTACCCATGGTGAAGATATGTTGCTGGTCGCGGTTGCACATTCCGAAACCGCAGTTGTCATCGTCGGTCCAGTCGAGTCGGCGGTCGAAGATGATCTGGTCGCCTATGTAGCCGCCGTACAGGCCGTCCTCCACGGCGTAGGAACCCGGTACGATACCGGCGTAGGTGGAGTCGCGAAACCACTCCGGCCCGCCTACGTAGTTGAAGGCATTGAGGATGAGCACCATCGGCGCTTCGGTCTTACCATGATGCGGAGCCAGATAGGCGGAGAGTGTCTCCGACTCAAAGCCCAGACCGCCTGCGTTGCCGGCGGCGATGTAGTAGCTGTAGCGTGTGCCGCGCTTAGCATGATGTTGATAACATGTCGTGTCGGAGCGGTGGGCTTGCCATGCGCCGTCGTTCTCGCGGATATAGACGAGGTAGTAGGTAGGCTGAGCTGTCGGTTCCAGCGGATCGTCGGTGGCGGTCCAGCTTATAGAGAGGCTGTCGTCCGCCACGTGGTCTACGCGGCAGTTGTGGACGGGTAGGGGTTGTACGACGGGCTGCGTACCGTCCTTGGCGTGCAGGTAACGCAGGAGGCCTTTGTACACGGCACGCGAGGCATCGAAGCGGAAGCGAGGATTGAGGCCGTAGATCATGTCGGGCATGTTCTTGTGGCTCAGCAGTTCGATCAGCACGGTCGGCACCTCCGGTACGCGCGACTCGGCATAGTTGGCATCGTTGAGCATGCGTCGTGTCCACTCGGGGCAGTAGAGGCGCCGTATGTCCTGCACGATCTGGGTCTGGACGTAGTCGGCCAGGTCGCGGTTGATTTGCCGGCTCACGCCGTTGGGAAAGCAGGTCTTCTTGTCGTCGCCCTTGCTGTAGTAGATGGCTAATGTACCGACGATGGAGCGGTTGTCGTCCTCCGAGAGGCCGTCGGTATGCAGCGCCAGACAGAGGTCTACGGGTATGCCGAGTCCGTCGGCGGTGGGATGGGCTTCGCTGCCGCCCACGAGGAAATTCACCCATTTGCCGCGACAGATCATGTCGGATTTATAGTCGTTCTCGCCCTTGAAATAGTCGTATATCGTATCCGGAAAACCCGCATACTCCAGCCATTCTCGGGCGGCTTCTTGCCAACGCATCATGCCGCTGCGGCCCTGCTTGTATGCCTCGCCGGTCTCGCGGTAGATCCAGCGTCCGTTGCGAAGTATCAGGTCGCGTCCCTCCAGTCGTGGACGCGGTTGCAGTACCACGGCGCCGGCGCGCTCCAGCATACGGCTGATCTGACGCGTATACTCGGTGGTATAGAGGTCCTCGACGGTGGTCCACATCGTAGCGCGTTGCCACCGCCATAGTTCCTGTTTGCGGTTGTAGTACGTGCCGTGGCTGGGCCAGAGGGCGATGTAGCGGTCGTGCAAACCCTGGGTCCACAGCTCCTGGCCGGGTAGGTTGAGCGGCGCGAGACCCTCGATGTGGGTGCGGGGGGTACGGTTCTGGTAGCTGTACCGGCGTCCGTTAGGACGGTGGTAGGAAGAGATGAGCGTACCGATCTCTACGTTATCCGAGTAGATGCTGACTGTGGCGGATGAGTCGCGCAGGGTCCAGAAGCCTACCTGTTGGCGTAGCGAGTCCAGTCCTGCCGGCGTGAACGAGATGCCGCCCAGGGTGCGGTTGGTGTAGACGCTTACGCTGCGGCCGCGCGTCTCGATGCGGTCTACCTTCACCTTGCTCAGCCAACGGGTGCGCTGCAGTCCCAGGTTGCGGTTGAGCGAGTCGGCAAGGGCTTCGGGCGTGATGGCCTGTATACCCAGGCTCACGCTCAGCATCATCAATAGTATCGTATAGCGAGTCGTACGCATAATGGCATTCTTTTCCAAATTAGGACGCAAAGGTACGAAAAAAATCGTAAAACCGAAAATGAATTGGATAAAATCATGCAGAATACCTCGTTTTTGCAAAAATATGCAATATTATTTGCATATATCAAAAAATAGTTGTATCTTTGCAGACTAATTTGAGATAATACGCACCTTAAAAATCGATACAAGATATGAAGAAGTATGAAATCAAGACGCCTATAACGGCGTGTACATGGAATGAACTGAGCGACGAGCAGCGTGCCTTGTTGGCCGTGGCTAAGGAGCAGACCCAGCACTCCTACTGCCCCTATTCGGGTTTCCACGTCGGTGCGGCGCTGGAGCTGAAGAACGGCGTTGTTGTGCCGGGTTGCAACCAGGAGAACGCGGCTTATCCGAGTGGTCTGTGTGCGGAGCGTACGGCACTGTTTGCTGCGGGAGCACAGCATCCCGACCAACCCGTCATGCGGCTCGCTATCGCCTGCTTCACCGATGGCCATTTCACCGCCGAACCGGGTTCGCCTTGCGGTGCATGCCGCCAGGTCATGATTGAGACCGAACATCGCTACCGTCAGCCCATGGAGGTGCTGCTCTACGGCGAACAGCAGACCTATGTCTTCCGTTCCGCTGCCGACCTGCTTCCGCTGATCTTTGTAAGCGACAATTTGAAAGGATAGATTGAGAATAGTCAAACGGCTGGACATATATCTGTTGCGCAACTTTATAGGGTTGTTCTTTGCGACATTGTTCATCAGCGTGTTCATACTGCTGATGCAGTTCGTGTGGATGCATGTCCAGGACCTGGTGGGTAAGGGCTTGGCACTCAGCGTACTGGCCGAGTTTTTTGTCTATGCCGTGGCTACGGTCGTGCCGCTCGCGCTGCCCTTGGCGATCTTGCTCTCGTCGCTGATCAGTTTCGGCAACCTGGGCGAGAAGTTCGAACTGACGGCCATGAAGGCGGCGGGTATCTCGCTCTTCCGCATCATGCGACCGCTGACGTTTACGATTGCATTCATCGCCGTAGGTGCTTTCTTCTTTAGCAACAACGTGCTGCCCAAGGCCCAGGCCAAACTGTGGGCGCTTATCTTCTCGCTGCGCCAGAAATCGCCCGAACTGTCGATTCCCGTCGGCGAGTTCTACGGCGGCATCGACGGCATCAATATCTACGTACGGCAGAAAGACCCCGTAGACGGTAAGCTCTACGACGTCATGATCTACGACTATACCCAGGGTTTTAAGAACGTGTCCGTCACCGTGGCCGATACCGGACAACTCTATTTCACCGAGGATAAGAAATACTTGCTGCTGCGGCTCTACTCGGGCGAGTCGTTCGAGAATATGAGCCAGAAGGAGCAACAGGCCACCGGTACCACCAGCATCCCGTACCGCCGCGAGACCTTCTCCATGAAACAGGTCTTGCTGGATTTCGACTCCGAGTTTGCGCGTTATGACGAGTCGGTGCTGGACGACCAGCATGTGAGCAAGAACGTGGTGGAACTGATCCAGTCGATCGACTCGGTGCAGAAGAGTGCTCATCAGCAGAGCCTGGAGCAGAGTGGTCAACTGGTCAAAAACCGCTACTTCGGACGCGAACGCCACGAGGCGCGACAGTTGATACCCGTTGAACCGGCCCTGCGTCGCGTGTATGATCCCGAACGGCTATTCGCCCGGATGACGACCAAACAGAAACTCAAAAGCGTCACCATTGCTCGCGAGCGTGCGCAGAACTACCTCGACCAGGTGGATTACAACGCCCTGCTGCTCGACGACTCCCAGCGTTATATCCGGCGTCATGAGATAGAACTGTACCGTAAGTTCACGCTGGCCTTTGCCTGCCTCATCTTCTTCTTCATCGGTGCACCGCTGGGTGCGATCATCCGTAAGGGAGGTCTCGGCGCACCCGTCGTGATATCCGTCGTACTCTTCATTATATATTATATTATCGACAACACCGGCTACAAGATGGCCCGCGAAGCCCTGTGGCCCTGCTGGGCAGGAATGTGGTTGAGTTCGTTTGTGCTGCTGCCTATCGGCGTCTTCCTGACCTACAAGGCGGCGACCGACTCGGCGCTCTTCAACCCCGAAGCATGGCAACGTGCGCTGCTCCGACCCCTTCGCGCCATAACAAAGAATAAATGGATAAAACAACAATATGAACACTATTCAAGAAGCCTTAGAGGATTTTCGCTTAGGACGATTTGTCATCGTAGTAGATGACGAGGATCGCGAGAACGAGGGCGATTTCATAACGGCGGCCGAACTGATCACGCCGGAGAAGGTCAACTTCATGCTCAAGCATGGACGCGGTGTACTCTGCGTACCCATCACGGAGCAACGCTGTGCTGAACTCGACCTCATGCACCAGGTGGCTAACAACACCTCGATGCTCGGTACGCCCTTTACCGTCACCGTCGATAAGCTCGCCGGTTGCACTACGGGTGTATCCGCGGCCGACCGTGCCGCTACCATACGCGCCTTGGCTGATCCCGAGTCGCGTCCCGAGACCTTCGGACGTCCCGGACATATTAATCCGCTTTATGCCCGCTCGGGTGGAGTACTCCAGCGCGCGGGACATACCGAAGCCGGTGTCGACCTGGCCCGCCTGGCCGGACTGCATCCTGCAGCCGCCCTCATCGAGATCATGAATCCCGACGGCACGATGGCCCGTATGCCCCAACTGGAGCAGGTGGCCCGCGAGCATGACCTAAAGATCATCACTATCAAGGACCTGATCGACTATCGTCTGAAAGTCGAAAGTCAAAAGTCAAAAGTCGAAAGTCAAAAGTCGAAAGTCGAAAGTCTTACGGGCGCAGCCGGTCTGGTAGAGCGCGGCGAGACGGTCTTCCTGCCTACGCGCCACGGTGAGTTCCAACTCACGCCTTTCCGCGACCTCACTACCGGTCTGGAGCACGTCGTGCTCTGTAAGGGCGAGTGGCAGAAGGACGAACCCATCCTGTGTCGTGTGCACTCTAGCTGCATGACCGGCGACGTGTTCGGCTCCATGCGCTGCGAATGCGGCGAACAGCTGGAGCGTGCGATGGAGATGGTAGAGAAGGAGGGCCGTGGTATCATCGTCTATATGAATCAGGAAGGTCGCGGTATAGGCCTTATGAATAAGATACGCGCGTATAAGCTCCAGGAGCAGGGGGAAGATACCGTTGAGGCGAATGTGCACCTGGGTTTCCGACCCGACGAACGCGACTACGGCGTGGGAGCACAGATCCTGCGCGAGATGGGTGCCCTGCGTCTAAGACTGATGACCAACAATCCCGTGAAGCGTATCGGACTGGAGAGCTACGGTATCGAAATCGTTGAGAATGTGCCGATTGAGATTCGCCCGAATCCCTACAACGAGCGCTATATGCGTACCAAGAAAGAAAAAATGCACCACGATTTACGCCTCGTCTAATCGGTTTGGCACGCTTTTTGCAACATCACCTGTAAACTAGGTCCCCTAGGCCCCCTAGGGCGCCTAGTAAACTAGTCAACCAATAAACTAATAAACTAAAAAAGTTATGAAACGCTTAATGACACTTCTGACGGCTGTGGCGCTCATGAGTGCCGCGCTATGGGCCGACGAGACGATCACCGTTTCGGCCAACAGTTCGGATATATCTCAGGCCCTGGACCTGAAGGTAGTAGCCAACCTGTTCGCAGAGGCCAAGAACTTGGAGGAATTTGAGACCAAACTCAACGACCCGAGTGAGTTCTACAACAACCTCGACCTCAATGGCGACGGAGACGTAGATTATATCCGCGTAGTAGAGGTAGGCGAAGGCACGAAGCGTATGATCATCCTGCAAGCTATCTTGGCAAAAGATATCTACCAGGATATCGCCACGATATACGTAGAGAAAGATGCTAACGACCAGGTTTCGGTTCAGATCATCGGCGATGAGTATGTATATGGTACCAACTATATCATCGAACCCGTATATATCTACCGTCCTGTTATCTACGATTGGTTTTGGTCGCCCGCATGGTACGCATGGTATTCGCCTTGGTATTGGGGTTATTACCCCGGCTGGTGGTATCATCACCACTGCATAGCATGGGATATGTATTGGCACCACTGCTACGCATACCATCACCACCATCACCATTGCTCGTATCGCTACGGTCGCACGCCGCACCACGGCTATCATGAGATGTACGCACGCCACGCCGGCGTAAGTCGCCGAGAGTATGCAACCGCTCATCCCGAGCGTAGCTTCTCCAGCCGCAACGCAGGTGTTACCAATGCCCGTTCGCTCCAGACCGGTGGCCCGGGACGCAGCGGTCGTCAGACGCAAGTAGGTGCTTCGGCAGGTGGACGCACAGGCGCAACAGCCGGTCCCGCTCGTACGACTTCTACTTCTACGGATCGTACCTTCGGTAGCCGCACCACGCGCACCAACGGTGCTACAGGCACGAGAACAGCTACTACGTCCGGTGCCACTAGATCGTCTAGCACCTCTAGTACTTCTAGGACTCCTAGTACCTCTAGTTCTGCTAGTACCTCTAGAACGTCCGGCTCGTCTGCTACTACCACGCGCACCACGCGCTCTTCGGGCAGCCGCACCACGGCAGGCACGCTCTACCGCACGCCGAGCACGAGTAGCTCTTCGAGCACCACGACAAGAACGTCCGGTAGCTCCACGACGACCAGATCATCCGGTTCTACGAGCACCACTCGCTCTTCGAGCACCTATAGCGGCAGTACCCGCTCCAGCGGAAGTTCGTCTTCTACGCATCGTAGTAGCGGCACCTATAGCGGCAGTACCCGCAGTAGCGGAGGCTATAGTGGCGGAAGCAGCGGTCGTTCCGGTGGCGGATACTCCGGAGGCGGAGGTCGCTCCAGCGGTGGCGGCGGAGGTGGCGGAAGCCGCAGACGCTAAACAAAAAAAAGGCTGTCCTACACGGGGCAGCCTTTTTTAGGGCTTTCAGCTTTCAGCATTCAGTATTCAGCTTTTTTCTGATGGCTGATGGCTGACGGCTGATGGCATTTTATTTTCTTAAAATTTTGTACTGCCAAGGACGCAGCGTGAAGGTCTCGTGATGCGAGAGTTTATGCTTCTTGCCGCAGAGGCAGGTATATTTACCTTCGTAGCCGGTCAAATCGACGCTTACGGTCTGCTGTTCGTCCGACATATTCATCAGTACGACAACCGTGTTCTGCTTGCTCGGACGAACCATCGCAAACACCTTGTCGTTGTCAGCCGGCAGGCGACGCATAGGAGCACCCAGTTCGTTGCTCTGCAGGGCAGGGTTCTCCTCGCGCAGTTGGTTCAGACGTTTGTAGAGGTCGGCGCGCGCATAGTTGGCATCGTGGTCGATCACGTCTTTCTCAAAGAACTCCAGGCGGTGGTGGTTACCAGCCAACTGACCCGTATAGATCATCGGCATACCGGGCACTACGTAGCAGAACGCTGCCATCAGGTTGACGGCATCGCCCATACGCTCCCATTCCGTACCGTTCCACGAGTTCTCGTCATGGTTCGTAATAAAATTCATACGGATCGCGCGCGGGCGAAGCTGCTCAGCCTTGGCGAAGTAAGCCCAGAGGTCGGCTACCGTCTGCTTGCCCTGTGCTACCTCGTTCATGATGTGGTGGAGCGTCCAGCCGTAGTACATGTCGAAGGCCGTCTCGGTCAGTTCCTGTGCTTTGTCCTCGTCTTCGGCCAAGGTGAACATGTCGGGGTGGGTCTTTCTTAGGTCACCCATCGCCCAGTTCCAGAAGTCGGTCGGTACCTCGCCGGCCACGTCGCAGCGGAAGCCGTCGATGCCTACCTCGTCCATCCACCAGCGCATGGCCTTGAGCATGGCCTGACGCATGTCCTGGTTGTGGTAGTCCAGTTTGGAGATATCGGTCCAGTCGTACTGTACCATTAGGTTGCCGAGGCTGTCGCGGTAGTGCCATCCGGGATTCTCGGTCCATTTGCTGTCCGGCGCGGTATGGTTAGCTACCCAGTCCAGGATCACCTTAAAGCCCAGTTCGTGGGCACGGCCGAGCATGTGTTTGAAATCGTCCAACGTACCAAACTCGGGGTTGATCTGGCAGTAGTCGATGATGGAGTAGTAGCTACCCAGCGTACCCTTGCGGGTGATCTTACCGATCGGTTGGCAGGGCATGATCCATAGAATGTCGATGCCGTTCTCGCGCAGCTGAGGCAGCACCTCTTCGGCAGCGCGGAAGGTACCCTCCGGCGTCAGTTGGCGGGTGTTGAGTTCGTAGATCGTGGCATCGTATGCCCACTTCGGGTGGGTCGCCTCTTGCGCCCACATCGTTCCAAGTGACAAAGTGACCAGGTACAAAGTACTAAGCAGAATTTTCTTCATATAATTTTTAATTCTTAATTTTTAATTTTTAATTACTCGATCGAGTAAGTAAGGTTCTTACGATCGATAGTTACCACAACGCGTTGTCCCATATAGAAGCGGCAGAACTGCCAAACGTCTTCGTTGCACTGCATGGGGATATAGTCACCGTAGAGCAGCGGCATCGATGCGCGACGCTGGTGGATCAGTTTTCCGAGTTCGGTGCGGAAGTTTTGCTCCTCCGGGCTCAGGCCATCGAAGCGCATCATGTGGCGGTTGTCGGGGTCGTTGGCACCCACTTCGGCATACTCGTCGCCCTGGTAGATACAGGGTACGCCCGGCAGCGTCAGGTTGATGACCTCCAGCAGCATAGAGCGTCCGTAGCCTTTCTGCGGGTCTCCGATACCTACGTTGCGGGTCCAGCCGGTCTCCTTGCCTCCATTGTCGTCCTCGTCAAAGCGCATAGCTTCGCCGGCGAGCGAGGCAAAGCGTACCTGGTCGTGGTTGCCGGAGATATTACCCATGGTGTGGTGGCTTCCGTAGGTGGCGAGCGAGGTCAGCACGGCCTCAGCCACTTCCTGCAGGTCACGTTTCTCGCAGAGCGCCTCGCGCAGGGTGAAATAGACGTTGAAGTCAAACTGGGCATTCAGCATACCGGTCTTCACGTAGGTATTGATCAGTTCGGGCGAACCGTATGTCTCGCCGATCATCCACAGTGCGCGGTCGGGGTAGCGGGTCGCGATTTTCTGACCCAGCATACGCCAGTAGCCCTCGGGTATATGCTTGCAGGCATCGTGGCGATAGCCGTCGAAGTCGTAATGCTCCAGCCAGTACAGCGCCGAGTCGGTCATCGGTTCGCACACCTCCGGACGCTCCAGGTCCAGGGTCGGTATATGTACGTCAAACCAGGTGGTCAGTCTCGCGTCGTCCCATAGCTCGAAGTTGCGGCGTCCGTCCGGCAGGATGGAGTCGGTATGCCAGTCGGGGTGTTGCTGCAGGGTGGGCGAGTTGATATGCATATGGTTGGCCACATAGTCTTGCACTACGTTGATGCCATGCTCGTGGGCAGTGCGAAGCAGGGTTTTCAGTTCCTTGTCCGTACCGAGACGCCAGTCGAGTTGGGTGGCGAAGATGGGCCAATAGCCGTGGTAACCTGAGAAGCGGGTGTAGGTCTTGGTGGAGTCGTACTTGTTGCCGTTGCGGAAGACGTATTTGCCCCATGCGTCTTCGGGGTTCTGGGTGATCGGGCTGATCCATAGGGTGTTGACGCCCAGGCTGTCGAAGTAGCCCTCTCGGATCTTCTCCGTGATGCCGGCAAAGTCGCCGCCCTGGTAGTCCACGATGTCGAGCACCTCAGGCGAGTTCATCTTCCAGTCGTTGTCCTTGTTGCCGTTGTAGAAGCGGTCGATCAGGATGGAGTAGAGCACCTGTGCCTGCTGGTCGTGGCGCGTGAGTTGCTGGGCGTCGGTCACTACGATGCCGTCCTGCAGCGGGATCATCAGGTCGTTGAAGAGCGTGTCCTCTGTCTCGGCAAATACGCGGATATAAGCGCGGCCCTTGGCGCAGCGCTGTACGGTCTGGCTTTCGGCGATATTGAGCATCCAGCTGCCGTCCGGGGTCTGAGACCAGGCTTGCGGCTCTATGAGCATGTTCTGCACATAGGCCTGCAGCGTCACCTTGCCCTGCACCTGGCGGTACATGCCGATGTTGATTTTGCCGTCCTCGTAGCCCAGCGAGATCATGTTCTGCATCACGGGCTTCTTGGGCAGTACGGGGATAGCGAAGCTATGTTTGCCCTGCGTGATGCCGAGATGGCGGATGGTGTTGGTGGGGTTGGTGATGTCGATCGAGCGGATGTAGAAGGCGTCGCCGTCTACAGCCACCCACGGCAGGTCTTTGTCTTCCTCCCATTCCAGGGTCTCCCAGATCATGCTGTCGGCCGAGAGCAGGGGAATATAGTCGGTCAGTTCTACGTGCATCGTGTCGGTCGTCATGCGGATAGGCATGATGGGTTGTCCGGTAGCGATACGTTCTACGGGCTTCATGCTGCAGGCGGTCAGCGCGAGCGCCATGCAGAGAAAGAAGAGAATTTTGTTTTTCATCGTATAGATATTTTTTCGGGTTAGTTTTCGTTCAGTGTGTGCTTAGATATCCTTGATATACGCGCGGTGACGCTTGTGTACCTTATGGTCAAACTGCGTGAAGTTGGCGATATTCTTGGCATTGGTCTCCAGGATATTGGTGGTCTCCAGTCGCTTGATGTGGTACTTGGCGATATAGGGGATCCAGTCTTGGAAGAAGAGCGAGTTGATGCCCTTGTCCTGGTAGTCGGGCCGTACGGCGATGAGCAGCATGTCGAAGGCGTCCATGCGTTTTGCCCGCAGGGCTTTCAGGATGTGGTACCAGCCCAGGGGGAACAACTTTCCGCCGCATTTCCTCAGCGCCTCCGATATATCCGGCATACCTACCGCAACAGCTACCACTTCGTCCTTTTCGTTCACTACGATCGTTACGAAGTCGAAGTTCAGCATCGGGAAGTACATCCGCATGTAGTAGCGCTTCTGTGCGTCGGTCATGGGCTGGAAGTTATAGAGCTTCTGATACGCCACGTCAATCACGTCCATGTACTCTATGCCGTATTTCTTCACCAGTTCGCGGGTGTTCTGTACCTTATCTACGCGTACGTGCGAGCGCTCCTTGACGATATTGGCGATGCGGTCCAGACGCTCGGGCACCACGTAGGGCGGATATACCTGTATCTCGATCCAGTCGGCCTCCTTCTTTAGACCATAGGCCTCCATGTGCTGCTCGTAGTAGGGGTAGTTGTACAGGCTCGCCATCGCGGGCAGGTACTCAAATCCCTCTATCAGCAGGCCCTCATGATCAAAGTCCGTGAAGCCCACCGGTCCGTTCAGTCCGTCCATGCCGCGTGCTTTTCCCCAGGCGGCTACGGTGTCCAGGAGGGCTTTGCTGACCTCCAGGTCATCGATAAAATCGAACCAACCGAAACGGACGTGCTTGACGTTCCATTTCTCGTTGGCACGACGGTTGATGATGCCGGCAATGCGTCCTACGGGCTTACCGTCGCGGTAGGCCATCCATAGCTGGTAGTCGCTCACCTCCAGCGCCGGATTTTTCTCGGCGTTGAAGCAGTTCATCTCGTCGAAGAATAGGGGCGGACAGTAGTACTGGCAGTCCTTATACAAGTCGTTGGCAAACTGAATAAACTGCTTCAGTTCGCGTCTGGTGTGTATTTCATGAATCTCAACTCCCATGATCGTAAAAAGTGTTTCAGCGTGCAAATTTACTACAAAAATTGCACATATGCAAGTGTTTGAGGCTTTTTTTTGCAAATAAAATATAATTTTATCTATTTAGAACGGATAGATAGCGACTATGCTCGCATAAGTTGGTATTTATTCGGGCTATAATAGGGATAAGCCTATAGGCTTCTGCAAAAAAATGACTCGCTTTAGCATATGCCCGGCAGGACGCGAACGTACATTCGGAGGGAACCCACCACAAGGAGGGACGTAGTCGTCCGTAGTGGAAGGGGCGTGCCGAAGGTACAAATTTTTCCGCACATACGCAAGCGTACGCGTGTTTTTTATTTTTTTTTCTTTGTTATGTGCTCTGGGCGTCAGACCGGAGTTGATAATCCTTTGTCTTTTAGCCCGGCATTTGATGCCGGTATAGAATACGTCGTTGACAAGGAGCTTTAGCTCCGCTTCATTTTGCATTTTTGTCGCATATTTGCGGCAACCGTGCCTCCGGCGGGTACCTACCTGCGGTGCCGACCGGCCAAGCCGCTGTCTTTAATTTGTACTCACGTGGAACTCGAAGACCTTATCATTCGATTTATTCCGAAATTCGCCTTCAAAAATTAGTATTTTAGCGACTGAATTCATATCTTCTTCATCTCTCAGATCAGCCTCCGGTATAATACCCTTCAAATAAATGCCTCCCTTAAATTCTCCGGAGTTCACATCCTTTGAAGTGTATTCCTGTAGCTCCAAGTGTCCGCCACCGCAGAAATGAACTGGGTCTACTTCATCCCAAACATAGTCAGCCTTTTTTGATATACGCAGCTTAAATCGGTTCTTCGGATGGCTGTCATAGTAATAATATCCCTCCAGGCTGGTATTAAGAAACATATGAATATCATACGGACCAATAGCACCTGTTAATTCTGCTTTTGCATTCGGCTGTTTCTTAATATATTGCTCTACATCATTCCAATCCGCCTTGATTAGTTCCTCCGTTTCTGTTGCGGCCATATTTTGTTCCTCTACAATTTTCGGCTCGCTCGTCGAATCCGTTTGCGTGACCGATGTACTTTCCTCTTTGGATGTTGTTCCGTTGTTGCAAGCGATCAACATGCAAGACATTCCTACCAATAGGAAAAAGTAGTTCTTTGGCTTCATACGAAAATTGCTTTATTTTGTTTCGACTGCAAAATTACTACAAATATCTGGAATATGCAAGAAATCGTCGATTTTTTGTGCCAACTTTTCAAAAATTCCTCCGTATAGTCAACCCAAATCGCTCTGCCACTTCCCGTGTACAAATCGGATAACGGCCTTCTCTCCGCCCAGGAATATCTACCTGCACCAACGGTATATGGTCGTTCATCGCGTCGAATTGTTCCAGCCCGCTCAGAAATTTCGGCTGCTCCGGTGGCGCGGTAGCATTCTTCTCAATCGCGAACAGCGGATTAAAATCAACAAACCGATGTTCTCTCTTTTTTCGATTGATCCTGCGATAGATGTCCCGTTGCTGCTCTATAGGAAAACTCTCCCATAGTCTCCGGCACCGAGGTATCACCGGCATGTACTCTTCTTTTGGCTCCAGCAGATCCATCAAATAGTCAAAAGACGTTTTTCCGTTTATTTCCAATTGCTCCATAATAGAAAGAAAGAATATTTTAATTTAATTATTTTTTTTCTTTTTATATCTATCAGAAAGAAAGAATATATATTTTTTTTCTTTCTAAATTTTCTTTTGCTTCTTTTCTTTTACCACTCCTGTTTTCCAAATTCGGTGCCCCCACAGATACCAAGCACTTGTGCTGTTTCGCATGGGGAGAGCGGTAGCCTTGGTCGCTTTAATGAGCCGGGCTCATTCCGTGCGATCTTCTTGCCGAATGCGAAGGACAATATAAACATGTCTTTTGAAATATTCTCGTTTCTTCCCGTTTCTTCCCGTTTCCACGGGTAAAAAAATATTATCTTCTATTTTCTATTGTCAATTTATCCGGGTCCCCACGAAGTGTGTTGTCTTCGGATTAGGACTATGTACTCATTCAAAAACGTTCTTTTGCGGATGGGGAACGCAAAAGCACGAATACGGGGCCGTATGTTTTTTGTGGAGTAGCATGGCCTA
Organism: Paludibacteraceae bacterium; assembly: GCA_017509715.1. Classification (GTDB taxonomy): domain Bacteria; phylum Bacteroidota; class Bacteroidia; order Bacteroidales; family Paludibacteraceae; genus Colicola. The sequence continues at coordinate 33,874 of JAFWOU010000029.1, forward strand.
ATTCGCTGTGCAAGTTTACTCTTCCACCTTTCCATCACGGGATCATCTCCCAATAACATCCCGATGAAGAGCCAGTCTTTGCTCCACTTTGCTACAAAAAAATGCAAAAACTCAGCCCAAGAACGTTCGCATTACGTTCGCATTACGTTCGCATCCTTGACGTCACTGATGTTAGATGGGAATGGGCGCGACAGTCATTCTCGCGCCACTCTCGCGCCACTTACGCTAATGTACGATTTTTAAGATTTCTCGCACTAATGGGCAAGTCATGGGCAAGCCATATGCAATCCATGGTTTTCCCATGGTTTATAACTACCCATTTTTCGCCTCAAAATATACGATTTTTAAGATTGTGCAAGATTTTTTTGCACATGTCAAGTTTTTTTCGTAATTTTGCAGCAAAATTCATAGCATTATGACTATACAGGACTATATGCGCGCAAATGAGGCGCGATGGATGGACGAGTGGGCGTCGCTGATACGCATTCCAAGCGTGAGTTGTCAACCCGAGCATAAAGCCGATATGCAGCGCTGCGCCGAACGGTGGCGCGACCTGTTGCTGGAGGCCGGATGCCAACGCGCCGAGGTGCTGCCTTCGGCGGGAAATCCCTTTGTGTATGCGGAATTTGAGCCGGAAGGGTTACGGGTTACGGGTGACGGGTTACGGGTTACGGGTGATAAAAGCATTCCAACGGTGCTGGTTTATGCTCATTACGACGTGATGCCCGTGGAGCCGCTGGACGAATGGAAGTCCAATCCCTGGGAACCCGACATTCGCGACGGACGCCTCTATGCCCGCGGTGCAGACGACGACAAGGGACAGGCGATGATCCAGGCCAAGGCCTTCGAGTACATGGTGCGCGAGGGACTGATGCAATGCCGCGTGAAATTCATCTTCGAGGGCGAAGAGGAGATCGGTTCACCCTCGCTGGAAGCCTTCCTGGAAGCGCATAAAGAGATGCTGGCGGCCGACATCATCCTGGTGAGCGACACCTCGATGATCGGCAAGGACACGCCCTCGATCACGACGGGTCTGCGCGGCTTGGCCTACTGGCAGATAGAGGTGACGGGTCCGAATCGCGACCTGCACTCGGGTCACTTCGGCGGTGCGGTAAAGAATCCGGCCAACGCGCTCTGCGAGATGCTCGCCAAGATAGTGGACACCGAGGGACGTATTACTATCCCCGGTTTCTACGACCGCGTACTACCCATCCCCGATGCCGAGCGCGAGATGATCGCCCAGATACCCTTTGACCAGCAGAAATACAATGCCGCCATCGACGTAGATGACGTAGCAGGTGAGCAGGGCTATTCCACGCTGGAACGCAATTCATGCCGTCCGTCGTTCGACATTTGCGGCATGTGGAGCGGCTATACGGGCGAGGGTAGCAAGACTGTACTGCCGGCTAAGGCCTATGCCAAGGTGTCGTGCCGACTGGTGGCCAACCAGGACCACGAGGAGATCTCCCGTGCCTTCGTGGACTATATCCGGCAGATCGCTCCCAAGGGCGTACGCGTGAAGGTACAACCGATGCATGGCGGTCAGGGCTATGTATGCCCCATCGACATACCGGCATACAAGGCGGCTGAACGCGGCTTTGAGATCGCCTTTGGTAAGCGTCCGTTGGCCGCTCGCCGGGGAGGCAGTATACCTATCATCGCTGCCTTTGAGCAGATCCTGGGACGCAAGACCATCCTCATGGGATTCGGACTGGAGCAGAACGCCATCCATTCGCCCAACGAGTCGATGGATTTGGACGTATGGCGTCGAGGCATCGTGGCCGTGACGGAGTTCTATCGCGCCTATGCCACGATGCACTAAACCCGGAAAAATGACTGCCATACATGGCAAAAATCAGAAATCTGCACATAAAATTTGCGTATGTGCAGATTTTTTTGTAATTTTGCACGATTTTTGTTGTTTACAACAAGGTGCCTCCGGGCACTCCGATATATAATCATTGCGAATAATATAAAAATACGATATATGAATTTTGTAGAAATCATTACCAAACTATTTGGAAATAAGTCGCAGAAGGACATGCGTGCCATTATGCCGTACGTGGAGAAAATCAAGGCGGCTTATGAGGAAATTGACAAACTGGATAACGATAAACTGCGTGCTCGTTCGTGGGCGCTCATGGATAGGCTGCAAGCAGCCGTAGCGGACCGCAAGAACCGCATCCGGGAGCTGAAAGCCTCGATCGACGCGCTGGAGATCGACAAGCGTGAGAAAGTATACGACGAGGTAGATAAGCTGGAGAAGGAGATCAAGGAGGTCTATGAGAAGGAACTCAACGAGATCCTGCCCGAGGCTTTTGCTATTGTCAAATCCACCGCCCGCCGCTTCACGGAGAACAGCGAGGTATGCGTGACGGCGACCCAGATGGACCGCGACCTGGCGGCTGACGAGCGCTACGACTTCGTGGAGATCAAGGGCAACACGGCCGTATATAGCAACCATTGGACAGCCGGCGGCAACGAGATCACGTGGGACATGATCCACTACGACGTACAGCTGATCGGTGGTGTGGTTCTCCACCAAGGCAAAATCGCCGAGATGGCCACGGGTGAGGGTAAGACCCTGGTAGCTACGCTGCCTGTTTACCTGAACGCCTTGACCCACGAGGGTGTACACGTAGTGACCGTTAACGACTACCTGGCTAAGCGTGACTCGGAGTGGAACGGCCCGATATATATGTTCCTGGGTCTGACGGTAGACTGCATCGACAAGTACCGCCCCAATAGCGACGAGCGTCGCCGTGCATATGCCTGCGATATCACGTTCGGAACCAACAATGAGTTCGGTTTCGACTACCTGCGTGACAACATGGCTATCTCGCCGCTCGACCTTGTGCAGCGTGGCCACAACTACGCCATCGTGGATGAGGTGGACTCCGTGCTGATCGACGATGCCCGTACGCCGCTCATCATCTCCGGTCCGGTGCCCAAGGGCGAGGACCAGATGTTTGACGAGTACAAAGAGCGCGTAGAGCGACTGGTACGTGCCCAGCAGACGCTGACCACCAAATTGCTCGTGGAGGCCAAGCAGAAAATGGGATCCGACGACGACAAGGAGCGTGAGGCCGGTGAGTTGGCCCTGTTCCGTGCGTTCAAGGGTATGCCGAAATCCAAGGCACTCATCAAGTACCTCTCGGAGCCCGGCATCAAGGTGCGCCTGCAGAAGACCGAGGAGTTCTACCTGCAGGAGAACGAGAAGAACATGCATATCGCGACGGACGAACTCTACTTCGTCATCGACGAGAAGAACAAGTCGATCGAGCTCACGGACAAGGGTATCGACTATATGACCGGTTCGACCGACGACCCCAAGTTCTTCGTGCTGCCCGACGTGGGAAGCGAGATGGCCGAACTGGAGCACGAAGCAGGCCTTACGCCCGAGCAGCGCCAGCAACGCAAAGACGATATCATGGCCAACTACAGCATTAAGTCCGAACGCGTACATACCGTTCACCAGCTGCTGAAAGCCTATACGCTCTTTGAGAAAGATGTGGACTACATCATCGACGGCGACGAGGTGAAGATCGTGGACGAGCAGACCGGACGTGTGATGGAGGGACGCCGCTGGAGCGACGGACTCCACCAGGCTGTTGAGGCCAAGGAGAACGTCAAGGTAGAGGCGGCTACCCAGACCTTTGCCACCATCACGCTGCAGAACTACTTCCGTATGTACAACAAGCTGGCCGGTATGACCGGTACGGCCGAGACGGAGGCTGGTGAGTTCTGGAATATCTACAAACTGGACGTGGTGGTCATCCCGACCAACAAACCCATCGCCCGTAATGATATGAACGACCGCATCTACCGCACGCAACGCGAGAAATACAATGCCGTGATCGACGAGGTGGTAGAAATGGTCAACGAGGGTCGTCCGGTGCTGGTAGGTACGACGTCGGTCGAGATCAGCGAGTTGCTCAGCCGCATGCTCAACATGCGCAAGATCAAGCACAACGTGCTGAACGCCAAGCTTCACCAGCAGGAGGCGCAAGTAGTAGCCGAGGCCGGACGCAAGGGCGTTGTAACCATTGCCACCAACATGGCCGGTCGTGGTACGGATATCAAGCTCACCCAGGAGGTGAAGGACGCTGGCGGTCTGGCTATCATCGGTACGGAGCGCCACGAATCGCGCCGTGTGGACCGTCAGCTGCGTGGACGTGCCGGACGTCAGGGTGATCCGGGTAGTTCGGTATTCTACGTCAGCCTTGAGGACGGCCTGATGCGTATGTTCGGATCGGATCGTATCGCAAGCGTCATGGACCGCATGGGCTTCGAGGAAGGTGATCGTATCGAGCACTCGATGATCAGCAACTCCATCGAGCGTGCCCAGAAGAAAGTGGAGGAGAACAACTTCGGTATACGTAAGCGACTCATCGAGTACGATGACGTCATGAACCAGCAGCGTAACGTGATCTACGCCAAGCGTCGTCACGCCCTGATGGGTGAGCGTATCGGCGTGGATATCACCAACATGATCTACGACGTGGCTGACCAGATCGTGGCCGACGCACGCGATGCACACGACTACGAATACCTCAAGATGGAGACCAGCCGCGTCTTCGCCATGGAGGCACCATACTCGGAAGAGGAGTTCTTCGCCGAGCGTACGCAGACGCTGTCCGACCGCATGGCCGAGGCAGCTCTCGAGACCTTCAAGCGCCGCATGGAGACCTTGACGCGCGTAGCCAATCCTGTCATCCAACGTGTATACCAGGACAAGGGCGCGATGTTTGAGAACATCAGCGTACCTATCACCGATGGCAAACGCGTCTATAATATCTCCGTCAACCTCCGTCAGGCAGCTGAGAGCGAGTCGAAGGAATTGATCCGCGAGTTTGAGAAACGTATGTTGCTGCTCATCATTGACGATGAGTGGAAGGAGCACCTCCGCCGTCTGGACGACCTCAAGCAGAGCGTTCAGAACGCCAGCTACGAGCAGAAAGACCCGCTATTGATCTACAAACTCGAGTCGTTCGGTATCTTCCGCGAGATGTTGACCCAACTCAACCGCCGTACCGTAGAGATCCTGATGCGTGGCCAGATCTACCAACAGGATCCCGACCGCGTACAGCAGGCACAGCAGCAACGCCGACTCGACCTCTCGCGCTACCGCACCCAGAAGGATGCCGTCCAGCAGGCCGCCGCACAGAGCGGACAGGCACAAGCCGCCGGTCGCGACACCCGCGATCAGCAGCGCCCGATGCCAATACACGTCGACAAGAAACCGCGTCCTAACGACCCGTGTCCCTGCGGAAGCGGCAAGAAATACAAACAGTGCCACGGACGGATGGAAAGCTAATGGCGAAAGGCTAATGGCTAAAGGTGAAAGGTATGAAGAGAATACTTCTATTTTTAGTTGCAGCCGTGCTGAGTAGTACGGCCGTGATGGCACAGGAGGTGGATTCGCTGACAGCGGTGACGCTGCCGGCCCTCGCGCCGGAACAGATCGTAGATACGATGCCGACGGCTGCGGTGGAGGAAGTGCCATACTACCTGCAGAAACGGCATACCCTGCAAGTCAGTGCAGGATATATCAGTCTGTTCTACTACGGCAAGATGGCCTTTATGTGGATTCCGGCTGTGGCGCAGCATGGCACCAACTGGCACTTCTTCGGCAACTACGGTCTGCAGTACTACTGCCAGATGAACCGCTGGTGTCGTATCGGTGCGAAAGCCAACTGGGAGATGGACGGCTATGTGGTGAACAACTCCAGCAAGGCCGACGCAGTGCGGATAGGCTATACGACCAATAATACCGTCTCGCTGGTCTTCAGTACGCAGTTCACCTATCTCAACCGGCCGAAAGTGCAACTATACTCGGGTGCGGACGTAGGTGCGGGGCTGCATATCATGCACACACGCTACGACGATAAGAGTAAACCGAAAGAAGATAATTTTGCACCCCTGTTTGCCTTCAACCTGACGCCTATCGGGGTAGCCTTCGGCTCATGGCCGGTATATGGCTACATAGAGACCAACCTGGGCTATGATGCCCTGATAAAAGCCGGTCTGGGAGTGCACTTTTAGAAGCCATCAGCCGTCAGCCGTCAGCCATCAGAAATCTGAATTCTGAATGCTTAGGAAAGGTTTTCGCCGCAGAGGGCGACGAGTTGTTGCCAACGCAGAACGGCATCATGACCATACCGCCAGATATTGGCTTTCACTTTGCTCAGAGCCACCTCTTCACCGAGGTGGCTTTTTGAATAGAACTTATCCGCATAGCAGATGATCTTCTCCTCGAGCGACTGCGGACAATAGTCACGTTCCGGGATAGGCAGTTCTTCGCGTTCTACCTGCTCGATCGTGATACCCGTACCGGTATGACGTTCCGCTACCAGGGCGTGCTTCTCCAGTCCCTCACGGCGCAGCAGTTCGGCCCCCAGGTAGCCATGCTCGATGTACTTATGCGGACCCACGCAATGGATCTTAGGTGCGTCGCAGAAGATAATACCGATATCATGCAGCATGGCCGCCTCCTCGATAAACTGCCGGTCTACCAAACATTCGCCATTCGCCCCTTCGCCATTCGTCCATTCGGGATGTGCATCCACGATGCGCAACGCACGGTCCGCCACCTGGCGGCTATGCGTCAGTAGCACATGGCGCAACTCCGGCGAGTCGGCATAGTACTTATCGATGAGCTTAATGTAGTCGAGCATCGGGTTAGTGGGTTAGAGGATGAGTGGATTAGTGGAGGCCGTTCAGGAAGGCCTTTGCGTCCATTCTCTTTTTCCCGGGAACCTGGAGTTCTAGGATATGTACTGCGCCCTCGCGGCAAGGAACGATAATGTCCTTTCCGACTCCCGAGGCACTCGGGCTTTCGACTTTCGACTTTTGACTTTCGACTATATCAACGGCAAAAATTTTGACATTTTCAAAATTTTGTCCGTTGATCTCCAGATTTGCCCACGCAGCAGGGTAGGGACTCAGTCCGCGAACAAAGTTCTTCACCTCGCGGGCGGTCATCTCCGGGAAACGTATCTCGCAGTTCTCCTTGAAGATCTTGGGTGCCGGCTTCAATTTCACATTCTCCGGCTGCGGGGTAGTAGGTACGGGTATGCCCTCGTTTTCGCAGCGGATGATCAGGTCCACGGTACGCAGCACCATCTGTTTGCTGAGCTCCATCAGTCGGTCATGCACCGATCCTACGTTCTCGTCCTCACCGATCGGGATGCGCTCTTGCAGCAACATATTGCCGGTATCGATCTCGTGCTTGAGCATGAAGGTGGTGAGACCGGTCTCCTTCTCGCCGTTCATCACGGCCCAGTTGATAGGCGCGGCACCGCGGTACTGCGGCAGCAACGAGCCGTGGACGTTGAATGTTCCCAGACGCGGCATGGCCCATACTACCTCCGGCAACATGCGGAAGGCGGTCACGATCTGCAGGTCGGCACGGTAACTACGAAGTTCTTCTACGAATGCCTCGTCCTTCAGTTTCTCGGGTTGCAGCACGGGTAGTCCTACCTCCAGGGCGTATTTCTTGACGTCCGAATACTGCATTTGGTGGCCGCGACCGGCAGGCTTGTCCGGCATGGTCACGACAGCTACTACGTTGTAGCCACCTTCTACCAAGGCCCTAAGACCGGCTACGGCAAACTCGGGCGTACCGAGATAAACTATTCTGATATCTTGTTTGGTCATTTTGCTTTCGACTTTTGACTTTTGACTTGGGACTGGTCTCGATATTTAGGGTCTAAGGACTCCGGCTGTTTATCCACTACCGGACTCAGCGGCCGTCTATACGCGCGTATAATAAGGTATGTAGCCAACACAATGAACGGGATGCTGAGCAGCTGACCCATATTCAGCAGATGGCCGGCCTCGAAGGCCTCTTGGTCGTTCTTGATAAACTCCAAGCAGAAGCGCGTCACGAAGACGATCTCCAGGAATACGCCGAGCAGCAGACCCTCACGACGACGGGCGTCGGTGAGGTAATACATCGGCCAGGTGACAGCCATCGCCACGAGGCAGTAGATCATCTCGTAGATCTGGGTGGGGTGGCACGGTACATCGGTGTTCACATCGCCGCGCACGAAAATAAAGCCCCACGGCAGGTCGGTGGGACCGCCGTATATCTCGCTATTCATCAGGTTGCCCAGACGGATAAGCGTCGCCGTGATGCAGACGCCCAGGCAGAGGCGGTCGAGGATCCAGAGCCACGAGGTCTGGAACTGCGGATAACGGCTAAACACACGCCAGTTGAGCAGGAAAGCAGCTGTGATCAGACCGATCGCACCACCGTGACTACTCAGTCCGCCCTCCCAAATCTGTATCAACCGAAGCGGATGCTCGATATAGGGGTTTCGGTAGTGGATGGTCCATCCGAAGAGTTGGATGGGATCGTTTGTCAGGTGCCACTCGTAGAACCAGCAGTGACCCAGGCGCGCACCGATGATGACGCCCAGCGCCATGTACAAAAACATCTTGTCAGCCCATTCTGCGGGACAGTTCTCGCGGCGGTACATACGTTCGTTGACGAGCCAGCAGAGGTACAGACCTACAGCCCAGAGCAGACCGTACCAGCGTATCTGCAGACCGCCAAGGTGGAACAATACGGGGTCCACATCCCAAGTTATATAATCTAATAACATACTTTAGCCTTTCGCCATTAGCCTTTCGCCATTACTTTCCCCAATTCAGTTTTGTGCGCAGCGAGCCTAAGAAACTGTTCTCACCGATCTGCACCAGTTTGACCGTATAGGGTGCGCGTTCGATATGTAGCTGCACCTCGTCGCTGAGTATCTGGCTGCGGCCGTCCACGGAGATCATGTAGTTGCCGTAACGTCCCTGCACCTTGAGGTCGATCTTCCAGTCCTCTGGGATAACCAGCGGACGAACGGTGAGGCTGTGGGTCGCGATAGGCGAGAGCACCATGACCTTGGATTGCGGCACGATGAGCGGACCGCCGATCGAGAGGTTGTAGGCCGTACTGCCCGTAGGCGTAGCAATCACGAGTCCGTCGGCATGGTAACGGTGGAGCAGCTGACCATTCACTGTTGCCTCGATCGAGATCATGCTGCTGAAACCCTGCTTGAGGATCGATACCTCGTTGAGGGCAAAGGGTGCCATGATGAGGTTGTCCTTGTTGCAGCTGACGCGCAGCAGCGAGCGTTGCTCGATAGTATACTGTCCGTCGATGAGTTGGCGCATGATAGAGTCCACGTCGCGGGTCTGTACGTCGGCCAGGAAACCCAGGTGGCCGCAGTTGATACCCAAAATGGGTATGTTGCGGTCGCCGATGATCGAGGCCGTGGTCAGGAACGTACCGTCGCCACCTACCGAAACGGCAAAGTCGATGAGTTCGGTCTCATCCGTGTTTTCGGTCGCATCCGTGTTTTCGGTCGCATCCGGGAAAGCCGGCAGGTCGCGGATATTGAGTTCCTGACGCAACTCTTGCGACAGTAAGACCTTGACATCGTGGCGTTTCATGAACTCCAGGATGTGCGAAACTTCGGTCATCGTCTCGCTCTTCATCGTATTTCCAAACAGTGCAATAGTCATAAGGCCATATTACGCTAAATTAAATTCGGGTGCAAAAGTACAAAAAAATTTGCACATATCAAAATATTTTTGTAATTTTGCAGCGTAAAATCAATCTTGCTATGACGAAGCTTAGCGTAAACATCAACAAGGTGGCTACTTTGCGCAATTCGCGCGGAGGTAAAATGCCCGACGTAGAATTGTTTGCACAGAACTGTGAAAAGTTTGGTGCACAGGGTATTACGGTGCATCCGCGTCCGGATGAGCGCCATATTCGCAAGGAGGACGTGTATGAACTCAAGCGCCTGGTACGTACCGAGTTCAACATCGAGGGAAATCCTACGGAGGAGTTCCTGGCGCTGGTAGCCGATGTGCGTCCTACGCAGGTGACCCTGGTGCCGGACGATCCGAACCAGCTCACCAGCAATCACGGCTGGAACGTGAAGCGTCACCTGAACGAACTGAAGGGCATCGTCAACCAGCTCCATTCGTTGCGCATCCGCGTAAGTATCTTCGTAGATCCGGATGCCGAGACGATCGAGTATGCCAAGAAGACGGGTGCCGACCGCGTAGAGCTCTATACGGGTCCGTATGCCGATATGCACGAGCGTGACCCCAAGCGCGCGATCGATATGTATCGTGCGGCGGCCGAGAAAGCGCATGAGCTGGGTCTGGGTATGAATGCCGGTCACGACCTGAACCGTGATAACCTGGGCGACTTCGTCCGTGCCTTCCCCTGGACGGCCGAGGTGAGCATCGGTCATGCACTCATCTCCGACGCGCTCTACTTAGGTATCGAGGAGACGATCAAGCAGTACCGCGCCCTGCTCGGAAATCTCTAATCACTAATCGCTAATCACTAATCGAAAAAATATGTTATTTCAAATTCAGGCGGTGACCGACACCGTAACGACCAAGACAATTAGTTTGTGGGAAATGGCCCAACTGGGCGGATGGATCATGGTGATCCTGGCCCTGTTGCTGCTGGGCGCAGTATATATCTTTATCGAGCGCATCGTAGTGCTCAAGGCCGCCATGAAGGAGGATCAAACCTTCATGAACAAGATTCGCGACTATATCCACGAGGGTAAGATCGAGTCGGCGCAGAAGCTCTGCAACCAGACCGACACGCCTTCTGCACGTATGATCGAAAAGGGTATTACGCGTATCGGACGTCCGATGCAGGATGTACAGGTGGCGATTGAGAACGTGGGCAACCTGGAGGTCAGCAAACTAGAGAAAGGCCTCGTGCTGATGGCTACCATCGCTGCAGGCGCCCCGATGCTGGGCTTCCTGGGAACGGTGCTGGGTATGGTACAGACCTTCTTCGAGATGGCCAACAAGGCCGGCGGAGCCATCGATATGGAGATGCTCTCCACCGGTATGTACCAGGCTATGGTGACCACCATCGGCGGTCTGATAGTAGGTATCATCGCCATGTTTGCCTACAACCTGCTGGTATCGCGTATTGACAAGGTGGTACGCCGCCTGGAGGGTCGTACGCTGGAGTTTATGGACCTCATGAATGAGCCGGTATAATGGCGAATGTTTAAAGGCCATCAGCCAGGTCAGACCTGCATCAGCCGTCAGGTGCTTCCGAGCACTCCGAAAAAGAGCCGAATGCTGAATGCTGAATGCTGAAAGCCCAAATTGAAATTATTATGGCATTAAAACGTAGAAATAAGGTAGAGGCCACGTTCGCGATGGCGTCGATGACCGACTTGATCTTCCTGCTGCTGCTATTCTTCATCATGGCCAGCACAATGTCGTCGCCCAACGACATCAAGATCAACCTGCCGCAGGCACGTTCTACCGACACCACCAAGCCCCAGATGGCCAAGGTGTCGATCAACAACTTGGGTCAGTACTTCCTGGCCGTAGGTGATGAGCAGCCCGTGGAGATCGCGCCCGAAGCCCTGGAGACGAAACTGCAGGAGATGCAACGTGCCGACTCCACACTCACTATTGCACTGCATGCCGATCAGGATATAGCCTACAAGGAAGTAGTGCGCGTATTGGATATTGCGAATGAGAATCATATGAAGCTGGTGGTAGCTACTCATCGTGTAGACAACCAGCCTGCAGAAAATGCGGAAACAGAAGAATAAATCACATATTATCGCTTCCGTGCTGACGCTGCTGTTTGCGGTGCTGCTCTTCCTGTTCCTATGGTTCTTTGTGATCAATGTGCAGAAGGAACTGGAAACGCAGGAGGAGGGCGTAGAGATAGCCTTTGCCGAGGATGCCGAACCGATGCCGCTGCCCTACCAGGCAGAGGAAGGTGCTGCCGGATCGTCGGCCGCTGAGGGCGAACCCCAGCCATCCGAGGCACCCGCTGCGCCGGCTAAGACGGCCGAGACACCCCGACCTGTAGTGCCGCAGGAGGCTACCAAGCCCCCGATGACCCAGCAGACGGAGTCGCCCGTGAAGCAAGAACCCGATACGGAAGAGGATGCAGCCGCCAAGGCTGCCGAAGAGGCGCGCGCTAAAGCGGAAGCGGCTGCTAAGGCCAAGAAAGAGGCAGAAGAGAAAGCCCGTGCTGAAGCTATCGCCAAGGCGCAGCGGATGGGACAGAAAGTAGGTCCCGGAGCCGGAGGTGCCGGTGGCGCAGGCGGATCGGCCTCAACGGGTAATACGGGTACCGGACAAAACCCCGCCAAGGGCAAGGGAAGCGGCAAGAGCGGTAACGGCAGTTGGAGTTTGTCGGGCCGCGACATCATAGGCTCGCTACCTCAACCGGAGAAGGGACGGTACCAGCCGGGAAAGGTGGTCGTAGTGATCTACGTCAACCCGCAAGGCAAGGTGACGAATGCCAGCATAGGCAAGGGTACTACGGTAAGCGACACATCCACCCTGGAGGCTATGAAGAAGAAGGCGATGGAAGCGCGCTTCACAGAGAGTGACCAGAAGAATGACCAACAAGGTCAGATAACATATATTATTCCCGAATAATAAATTGTATGAATTACTTGTTTTTAGACAACGGCTTCGAAGAGATTGAAGCTATCACAACGATCGACCTTTTGCGTCGTGCCAACATTGCGTTAACTACTGTCTCGCTCACCGGCAAACCGCTGGTGCTGGGAGCACATAACGTAGCCGTGGAGGCTGACGGACTGATGGACGATATCGATTTCTCGGACGCAGAGATGCTCATTCTTCCGGGCGGACAGACCAACCTGATTGAACATGCCAACTTGTGCGAACTTCTGGTAGCGCACAACGAGGCTGACAAACTGATAGCCGCTATATGTTACGCCCCGTCCGTACTGGGCCAACTGGGCATCCTGGAAGGCAAGCAGGCTACCTGCTATCCGGGCTTTGAGAAATACCTGGGTGAAAGCTATGTAGGTGGCCTGGTGGTGGAGAGCAAGAACGTCATCACCGCCAAGGGACCGGGCCTGTCGTCCGACTTCGCGTTCTGCCTCATCGAGCGCCTCGCCTCGTCGGAGATAGCCGACCAGGTATATGATACGGCGCAGTACTAAGATACGATAATAGATATTGGTCTAAGGACTAACGACCAACGACCAAAGACTAAAATAGTCGGTTTCCATCAACGGAGGCCGACTATTTTGTGAAGTTGTTCAGAAAATCAGATAGATATATTCGCCAGTTGCGCCAGGTGTGACCGCCGATAGTCTCTATATAACGGTGCGGGATGCCGGCTTTCTCCATGCGGCGGTGGAAACGCTTGGCATTCCGGTAGAACATGTCGGAACGGCCGACATAGATCGCATAGGCGGTGCTGTCTTGCGGCATTTGATCCCGATGCACCACGGGCGAAAACAATCCTACCGCCCTGAAATAGCTCGGCCGCATATTAGCCAAATTGGCCGCCATGCGTGCGCCGTCGGAGAAGCCTACGATATACCGTTCTGAGGAGACACGATAGGTGGAGTCAATCATGGCGATCAGTTCTGCAAGCGAATGCTCTATATCGTGATTGTGGCAGAGACGTGGATAGTTGATCACATTGTTCCAAAGCGTATGGTGGCTTGGACGATCTTCGTGTACGCCGTAATTGACATCGGGCATGACGAGTATCATTGGCTGACACTTCCCGCTTGCAATCATATTCTCCAGTATCTGTATCGCGCGTCCGCGCTCGCCCCATGATCCCTCGTAGCCGTTAATGCCATGTATAAGATACATCACGGGAAAAACGGACGGCTGATAGCTGACGCAGGTCTGACCTGGCTGATATCCCGCAGGCAGGTAGATGTTTACCCGCCGATTGATCCCCTCAGCGCTACTATACCAACTCGTGCGTATGAATGTACCTTGCTGTGCGGGCTGTTGATACAGGTCGGCTTGTTCTGTGCCACCGATAGCGACGATATTCCAGCGGTGCATCATCTGCCAAGCCGTATCGCTACAAAGCGGGTCGGGCAAGCGTTTGCCATCTACGCGAAAGCAGTAGGTGTACATCTCGGGATGTACGGGCCGCGTCGTGGTGCGAAAGCAGCCGTCGCTGTCGCGGCGAAGTCGGATGCTACGCGTACGATCCGTATAACGGCTGCTGTCCTCGTCGGTATAGTGGAAATCGCTCAGCACACTCACGCGTTTGGCATCGCCCGAGTAGCAAATCCGGAGACTACCATCCTCGTTGACCGTTACCTGCGCCTGTAGTGGAGCAAATAGCCCCACTACAAATGCTAAAAGAAAAATCCAACATGTCGGTTTAGTTCGCATAAGCCAAGCGAATATTGTCGCACCATACTACGTTGCCCGGACAGCCGGTGAATGGCTTCATGCTGCCTGCCGAAATCTGGATGATCATATGTGTTGGGTTCATATCCGGTCGCCAATCCACTTCCTCGATGCAAACCATCTTGCCTTGGCTGTTGTGCGTCTTGTGGCGGTCGTTGGCGAGCGCTTCGTATGGTTTGACCTGGGCGGGCTTGCCGTATTGTATCGGCAGGCGGAAATTGTTGACCCAACTATCGGTGGTTTGATTGAGGCGTTTTACGGCTGTGCCGACACGATATGCATATACGTGTCCGTTCTCTTCCCAGCGGTGTTGCAGGATGAGGGTGATGTGCCCTTCGTCGTGTCCGCCTACCTCTTTTACCTTCGTGCCGGCATTCGCAAAGACAGCAGCTTTGTTCTGAATCTGTGCTTTGTAGTCGAGCACGAGCGCGCTCGGTCGCTTGGTGAAAGGTACACCCATGTCGATCGCCGAATTAGGATCCGAACTCTGCTTCATACCTACTACGTCCATCATCTTGCCCGTGTAGATCGAACCGGTAGCCAAGGCCTTGAGGTCAATACCGATGGCGGTGACCACCTCCAGCGTACTCTCCATGCGGCAGCAGTAGCCGTTACCGCGTTTCTCAGGACGCACCGATACGGATACTTTGTCAATACCGAAGGCTTTAGCGTGGGCGTTGCTGCTTCCCCACGGGCCACCTATCTTATAGAGGGTGCGGGTTTGGCCGCCGATGAGTCGTGACTCCTTGATCTGACGTTCTGCCCAGTTGTCGAAGTTTCCGAAGGGCAACATTTCTATGCGTTCTTGTGCCGACACCCTAAGTGCAACAAATAGGAGTGTTAGTATAAGGAATGCGGTGAGTATAACCGCTAATGTTTTATTCGTTTTCATAATTCGTAATTTTTAATTCTAAAAATATATTCTCCATGTGAGCATGATGCTCGAATTGCTTTTCGGGGCGGCATGGAGTTCGTTGTATGGGCAAGCTGTGGGGCTGAACATGGCAAACCATCGCGGAGCCATTCCGACAACACCATGTACACGCGACATACTCATTCCCACGTCTATCAGCAAATTAGGAGTAATAGCCGGCAGAACGATGTCGAAATACATTCTGCCCTTCCCCACCGAGCCGCCGAAAAGTCCTTTGTCGGTTTTATCAAAGTGCGGCAACGCGACGGAGTCTGCGGCCGAAACGCTCACGCCGACGAACAGGGCGAAGAGGCTCAAGAGTATTACGCGCTTCATTTTCCTGAATTTCTTCGTTCAACATCTCTTCAAACTTAGTAACGGAAGCTTCCAGACTGTATTGGCGACCCGCCAGACGGTATTGTTCTTCCATATATTGCCGCTCATGCGGATGGTCCAACCAATAGTCGATGGCGCGTGCCAGGTCCTTCGGATCGCCGGGCATAAACAGACTTCTCCCGTCCAAAGCGAACTGCGGTGTAGCGCTGACGTGACTATTAGCGATGACGGGTACAAGACCTGTTGCGAACGCTTCGATACAACTGATGGCTTCGCTCTCCATGTCCGAGGCATGTACGTAGAGATCCGTCTCCAACAGATTCTCAATCAACTCGTCACGACCGACATAGATGAACTGCGGTTGGTGTTTGAGTTCTTTGCCCAGTTCCACATATTTCTCGTACTCCGGTCCGCGACCCGCAAAAACGAGTTGGATACGATCAGCGTACTTACTATACTTCACCGCATTGATAATCACATCCTGACGCTTCTCCTGTGAAAGTCTTCCTATCATCATGATCTTGAAAACGTCCTTTTCCTTTGTACCTTGTACTTTGTCCCTTTGTCCCTTACGAAGCCCTGCTACCATGAAAGCATCTTGGATTCCGTTGCTGATCGGATGAATCTTTGCCTTGTAACCGCGTTCGGCGAGCATCTCACCCATAAACTGAGAAGGAACATGTATGTGACGTAAATGGCTGTATATATCGCGGTTCCATGTCCGGTAGAACAATTCGTTGAACCATTCTACTTTGCCCATACTGACCGATGACGTCATGTTCTCCGGCTGGATATGGAACGCACCTGTAACCGGTTTGCCGATTTTGTTGCAATAATGAACGGCTTCCCAGGTTATACCGAACGGCACAAACACATGCACGATGTCCGCCCAATCGCAAGCACGATGCACGATAACAGTTTCATTATACGCAAAACTGAAATCGTGTTTGTCGCATAGCGGTTGGAATACCGGAATATGGAACTTTTTTGTGGTAAAATCACCATCTGTCAAATTGTTCTCAATGTACTCTGGAGTGTCCCAACAGAGAACTTTCACTTCATGACCTCTTTTGCGCAACTCCCCTGCAAAACGCTGGGCGGAGATAGAGGTTCCGTTATTCGTTGTATAAAAACTGTCTATTACGAATAAAATTTTCATATATTTTGTTGTTTTTGTGAGTTATTCTTCAAAATCGACTGCAAAAGTACTGCTTTTTAATCAATTATCGTTTTTCTAATCCGTACGAAGATTGTTCTAATTCTACTAATCCGCTTGCACATGTCAAAAAATTGTTGTACCTTTGCACACAAATTGTTTTAAAACGTATATGATACATGGAGATACAAAAGCAGGAAAACAACATTTTGCTGGACTTTTCAGGTTTTGAATGGGTCAGTTTTATCCCCGGAGAGACGTCCGTGGACGATATATGCGTCATGCATGTCAAAGGTGAAAAAAGTGCTATTATCAATCGGATTATTCCCGAGCAGTATTTTTCGCCGAGTTATTGTTTTCAAATTGTGAATAAAGGATTCGGCAAGATCTATATTAACAACGAAGAATATGATATTAAAGCCAATGACGGATTTCTCTTGGCTCCGGAATTCTTGGTAAAGCGCCCCTCCGACTTGGATCGTAACATAGATATGTATATCTTAGCCACCTCCCGCAAATTTATGAAAGAAATGAATCCGCAATTCCCTTTGTCGCTCATTTCACATACGTATATTCATCCCGTTTGGCACATGAACGCGCAGGCAGTACAATGTAGCATCCATTATTTTGAATTGTTACGTGAGGTGGTTGCCTCGCAAAATCGCACAGCCACCATGTTTCTCGTTTATTCGCTTTTCCATTTTCTGGCAGGGGACATTGCCAACACCAAAATGCATGCGCCGTCCATGTCACGCAACGAAGAGATCACCGGCCGTTTCATGCACCTTGTGGATGCCCATTGTGAGCAACAGCACTCGCTCGATTGGTATGCCGACCAGCTTTGCCTCTCCACACGCTACGTAGCCAACACCATCAAAGAGACACTCGGAATGACCGCCAGTTCGTTTATTGAACGCGCACTCATGCAGCGTGCCAAAACACTTCTTGTCTCTACGCCTATGCCCATACAGCAAATAGCCGACCAGCTCGGTTTCCAGAACCAAAGCCATTTCGGCACCTTCTTCAAGCGCCACGAAGGAATGAGTCCAGCTGCCTTCAGAAAGCAGCAGTAAGAATTGTTCTAATCGGAAAGTTTCTGCTAAACGTTATAAAATAGTCGGCTTCCATCAACGGAGGCCGACTATTTTATGCAACTGGACGGAGAGGCGCCAGAAGGGGTGGGAGAGGATGTAACGGACTGTGTCGTCGAGGTTGTCGTTGCGGTCGTCCTCAAAGGCGTCGCAGTTGTTGAGCAGCCATTCGCCCGTATAACGCAAGGGCTGGAGGAGCCAATGCTCGGCCTCCAGCTGGCTGCGCCAGATCTCTGGATCATATGTTCCCGTAAAAACCACTTTTACCTCATCAACCTTATGTAGAGCTAAAGTGGTAATTTGGCTTTCGACTTTCGACTTTCGACTTTCGACTATCTTAGGCGAGCAGGTGATCCAGTCGATGCCATCGGGTAGGGGACGGGTGCCGTTGGTCTCAATGCAGATATAGAAGCCGGCCTGATGGAGGGCGTCGATGAGGGGTGCGTCGACCTGCAGAGAGGGTTCACCACCCGTGAGCACCAGCATCTTGCGGCGCTCGTTGGGGATGTCGTAGAGCGAGAGGGCCTCACGGACGATCTCGTCGGCCGACATCTCGGTGAACTCCGAGAACTCGGTGTCGCACCAGGGGCAACGCAGGTTGCAACCGGAGAAACGCACGAAGACGGCAGGAATGCCGGAGTGGGCGCCTTCGCCCTGTAATGTATAAAAAACTTCGTTTATTTTATACATAGTCGAAAGTCAAAAGTCAAAAGTCGAAAGCCTTAATCTTTCTCATAAATCGCTATATTTCCTTCGCTCTCTTGGACAGAGACCTTGTAGCAGTTCTCGACGTGGTCGCAGATCCAGCGGGCAATATTCTCGGCCGAGGGATTGACGTCCAACACGTCGTTGATATACTTGTGGTCGAAGGTGTCCTTGACCACGCGCTTGATGTGCGTGAAGTCGGTGACCATACCGTCTTGGTTGAGTTCACGGGCACGGCAATAGACAACGATGATCCAGTTGTGGCCGTGCAGGTTCTCACACTTACTCTCGTAGCTCAGCATCAAGTTGTGAGCGGCGGAGATCTCTATAGTTTTTTGAACGTAATACATATGGGTTACGGGTTATGGGTTATGGGTTACGGGTGGCTTCGCGGAGCGCTTCATCGCGTTCGCGGCAGGTACCGCATACGCCGCAGGGCTTCTCGCCACCGCGGTAGCAGCTCCAGGTCTCGTCGTAGTTGATGCCCAAGCGGAGGCCACGACGTACGATGTCGGTCTTGGTGATATGCGTATAGGGCGTGAGCAGCCGTACGCCGTTCCAGGTGCCGGCCTGCGCTGCGCGATCCATCGCCTCGACAAACTCGGGACGGCAGTCGGGATAGATGGTATGGTCGCCCGCATGGTTTGCCAGCATGATATATTGGAGTTTGTTGTTCTCGGCCATGCCGGCTGCGATCGACAGCATAATGCCGTTACGGAACGGCACAACGGTGGATCGCATATTATCGTCGTCGTAGTTACCCTCTGGAATAGCGTCCGCACCCTCGAGCAGCGAGGAACGGAAGAAATCCTTGATAAACGGTAGGCGCACCACCATATGCGGGATGCCGAGGCGCTCGCAATGCAACTTGGCAAAATGGATCTCGCGGTCGTTGTGGTTGCTGCCGTAGTGGAACGAGATGGCAAGGGCGATACGATCCCGATACTCGTAGAGTAGGGTCGTAGAATCCAATCCGCCGGAATAAACGATAAGGGAATCCTTCATGAGGGGTTACGGGTTATGGGTTACGGGTTACGGGTAATGGCTAATGCAAATTGTTCGCGGAGACGTTGCGCTTTCAGTTCTTGGTGATCCTCATCGGCGTAGTTGGCAAAGGGATAGATGCTGATGCCGCCGCGGGGCATGAACCAGCCCGTCACCTCCAGGTACTTGGGATCCATCAGTCGCACGAGGTCCTTCATGATGATATTGACGCAGTCCTCATGGAAATCGCCGTGGTTTCGGAAGGAGAAGAGGTATAGTTTCAAACTCTTGCTCTCCACCATCCGCTCGCGTGGGATATAACTGATGTAGAGGTGCCCGAAATCGGGTTGACCGGTCTTGGGGCAAAGGGTGGTAAACTCCGGACAATTGAATGTCACGAGGTACTCGTTCTCAGGATGTTTGTTGGGGAAGGTCTCCAGCACCTCGGGGTCGTACTGGTCCGAGTACTTAACATGCTGGTTTCCCAGCAGGGTCACGCCCTGCAGTTCGTCGTTTGTTCGCATAGATAGTTTTCAGTTTTTATTGTTGGTCGAGAGTGGAAAAACAATAGCACTCTCATCTTCCCCAAAAAAACGTACATTTTCTTAACTATGTACGATTTTTTCGGGAGCCCTAATTTCAAAGCGGCTGCAAAATTACAAAAAAATTTGTATATATGCAAAAAAAACAGTAATTTTGTGGCAAAAATCGAAGGGAACATGAAAATCTGTATTATCGGAACGGGCAATGTAGCCACGAATCTGGTACATGGTTTTGAACAGAAGCATATTCGCGTAGCGATGCATTCGTCGCGTAGCCTCACGGACTTGCCGGAGGCGGATTGCTATATTTATGCGGTAGCCGATCACGCTTTGCGTGAGGTGGCGGCGCAGGTAGATGCGCCCCGTGCGCTACACCTGCATACCTCGGGCACGGTGCCGATGGACGTATTTGGCGAGGACAAACCGCATGCGGGTGTGCTGTATTTCTTTCAGTCGTTTTCGAAGGCGAGCCTGATAGAGGACTGGAGCCGGATACCCGTCTTTGTGGAGGGACGCCAGATAGACGACGTCGCAGCTATCTTCACCCTTGCCCAGACCCTAACCAGTCGCGTGTTTGAGTGCACGCAGCATGACCGCGAGCGGCTGCACGTAGCGGGTGTGTTTGCCAACAATTTTACGAACCTGATGTACGGCATGGCGGCCGACCTGCTCAGGGATACGCAGATACCTTTCCAAGTGCTTCTCCCGCTCATCGACCAGACGGCCGAGAAAGTACACACCCTCACGCCCCGTGAGGCACAAACAGGCCCGGCCAAAAGAGATGACCGGGCCGTGATGGCGCACCATGTGTCGCTGCTGAACGACGACCAGCGTGCGGTATATGAACTGCTATCACGTCTGATAGCGGCGCGTTAGCCGACTTACATCATGCCGCCCATGCCGGGGTTCGGCATCGCTGGAGCAGGGTGCTCCTCGGGCTTATCCACGATGACGCACTCGGTGGTGAGGAACATGCCTGCGATAGAAGCAGCATTCTCCAGCGCTACGCGGGTGACCTTAGCAGGATCTACGACACCTGCAGCCAGCAGCGGTTGATACTCGTCCGTGCGGGCATTGTAGCCAAAGTCGTCCTTACCGGCACGCACTTTATCCACTACTACAGCACCTTCCTTACCGGCGTTCGCCACGATCTGGCGCAGCGGCTCCTCGATAGCACGACGAATGATCTCAATACCGGTCTGCTCGTCCTCGTTGTCGCCTTTGAGGCTCTCCAGAGCTTTCTGGGCACGGATATACATCACGCCACCACCGGGCACGATACCTTCCTCTATTGCCGCACGCGTTGCCGAGAGAGCATCATCTACGCGGTCTTTCTTCTCCTTCATCTCCACCTCGCTGGCTGCACCTACGTTGAGCTGTGCTACGCCGCCTGCCAACTTAGCGAGACGCTCCTGCAGCTTCTCCTTGTCGTAGCTGGACTTGGTAGCCTGGATCTGTGCCTTGATCTGGGCGATACGCGAAGCAATAGCTTCCTTGTTGCCGGCACCGTTGACGATGGTGGTGTTCTCCTTGCTGACGGTGATTGACTCGGCCGTACCGAGCATCTCAATCGTAGCTTGCTCCAGACGGATACCTTTCTCCTCGGAGATCACGGTACCGCCGGTGAGAATAGCGATATCTTCCAACATTTCTTTGCGGCGGTCGCCGAAGCCCGGCGCCTTGACAGCACAAATCTTGAGTTGCGCACGCAGACGGTTGACAACCAGCGTCGTGAGTGCCTCGCTATCTACGTCCTCAGCGATGATGAGCAACGGACGACCACTCTGTACGGCCGGCTCCAGTACGGGCAGCAGTTCCTTGAGGTTGGAGATCTTCTTGTCGTGGATGAGGATATACGGTTTCTCCATCTCCACCTCCATGGTCTCGGTGTTGGTAACGAAGTAGGGGCTAATATAGCCGCGGTCGAACTGCATACCCTGTACGACGTCAATGGTGGTGTCCATACCCTTGGCCTCGCCGATGGTGATGACACCGTCCTTCGAGACTTTGCGCATGGCGTCAGCGATCAGGCGACCGATCTCAGCGTCGTTGTTGGCGCTGATAGTAGCCACCTGCTCGATCTTGTCGAAGTCGTTGCCAACGACAACAGCGTTTTTCTTGATCTCGCCCACTACAGCCGAGACAGCCTTGTCAATACCGCGCTTGAGGTCCATCGGATTGGCTCCGGCGGTCACGTTCTTCAGACCTACACCTACGATAGCTTGTGCCAGTACGGTAGCCGTTGTGGTACCGTCGCCGGCCTGGTCGCCGGTCTTGGAGGCCACCTCCTTGACGAGCTGTGCACCCAGGTTCTCCTGGGCATCAGCCAGTTCCACCTCTTTAGCTACGGTCACGCCATCTTTGGTGATATGCGGAGCTCCGTATTTCTTGTCGATAATGACGTTGCGACCCTTCGGACCCAGGGTCACCTTAACTGCGTCGGCCAACTGGTCCACGCCACGCTTCAGCGCCTCACGCGCCTCGGTATTGTATGTGATATTTTTTGCCATGATTTTGATAGTTTTCTAGTTGGACTAGTTGAACTAGTATTACTAGTAGGACTAGTTTTTATTTCAGGATTGCTAATACGTCGCTTTGTCTCATAATCAAATATTTCTCGCCGTCGAGTTCCAGTTCGGTACCTGCATACTTGCCGTACAGCACCTGGTCACCGGCCTTGAGCACCATCTGCTCGTCTTTCGTTCCTTCGCCTACGGCGAGCACTTCGCCGCGCAACGGTTTCTCCTTGGCGGAGTCAGGAATGATGATACCGCCAACGGTCTTCTCTTCTGCAGCCTGCGGCTTGAGGAGCACGCGGTCTGCTAATGGTTGAATCTTACTCATAGTATAATGTATTTTTAGTTATTTGTCTTGTTCTTACTAGGCGTCCTATGTGTCCTAGGAGTCCTAGTAGGGAGTTTCAATATCCGTGCCAAAACAAAACAATCTGCCAAAATGGCAGACCGTTTTGTCAGTTCTATATTAGATACGTTCTACGGTGCGGGCTTCCACCCAGCCCTCGTACTGCGCTACGCGCACCTGGTACCAATCACCCAGTTGGTCGGTGATGCGCACCTTGGTGCCCTCGTGGAGCAGGAATAGTTCTGTGCCTGACTGGTCGGGCGAGGACTTGGCGCTCACCACGCCCTGCATGATGATAGCCTCTTCGCGATTGGTGTCGCGGCTATGGAGCGTACCGGCGTTGATACCCGTATAGACGGATAACAGCAGACTGATCCAGGCTACGTGGAAAGCGGCTTTGCGTATAGCGGCCTCCTTACCCAGCAGGAAGAGCAGTAGCCCTGCCAGCATGAGCGAGAAGAGCAGGATAGACAGCCAGGTCCAAGTGCTCTCTTTCCACCCGTTGCGCAGGGCGATCAACCAGTCCTGCAGGAAGAACGAACGGGTATCGTCAATGCGGTCCGTGATACGCTGCTCGACAAACTCCAGGTTTTGCTTGGCATCGCGCATTCGCGGCTGGAGGCGTAGGGCCCGCTCATAGGCCAGGATGGCCTGACCCATCTCGCCCTGTTTGTAATAGGCGTTTCCCAGGTTGTAATACACCTCGGCGTAGTTGTCGGTCAGCGCCTCGCGCTGTTGCGCATCGGCGATGAGCTGTTCGTAAGCTGCTGCCGCCTCTACGTAGTTGCCCCGGGCGTAGGCGTCGTTGGCCTCCGAAAAAGCCGTCTGGGCCCGAAGCGGCAGGATGCTCGCCAAGATAACGATTAGTGAGAGTATACGTTTCATATCTTCTGGTCTTCTAAGTGGTTGATAAGTGCCTCGGTGCGGCTGTACATAGCCGGCAGGTCTTGTTGCGACGAGGGTGCATAGCGGGCAAACTCAGCCTCGCTCAGTACGTCTTGCGTCTCGCGGATCAGTTCGTCGGCCACGCCCCGGCTACGCAGTTGTTCGCCGATGGTCTCCTTGGTCAGTTCAGCCGTGGGGATGGTGAGGCGGTCGCTCAGGTAGCTGACGGCAGCGCGCTCAATCTCTTCGTAGAAAGCAGCCGCTTGTCCGGCTTCCAGGAGTTGCTTAGCCGATTTGAGTCGACGGCGCGCTACCTTGTTGGCGCGGCGATAGCGAACCTGCGTCAGGTCGGCATTCTCGCGGATATACTTACGGAGCAAGATCAGCATGATGATGGCGATCAAGAGCGGCACCAGATAGCAGGCCCACCAGGCCGCCGTACCGGTACGAACGCTTGACGGGCGAGCAGCACCGTCGGCTGCTTCCTGCAGTTCGTCGGTATGGATATAACGTATATCCGTTGCTAACTGCTTGATGTCTTCCTGTGAGTAGTCCGACACCTGTCCACCGTCCTGCGTCTTCTGTGCCCGCTTGATATGCAGCTGGTAGGACGGGGTCGTGAGCGTACGGTAGTCGCCGGTCTCGCTGTCGTAGTAGCTGAGCGTCACAGGAGGTAGGGTATAGTCACCCGGTTCACGCGGGATGGCCATATACTCGATCGATTTGGTACCCGTAGAACCGCTGTCGGTATTCTGGTACGAGTTATTCACCTTGGGATCGTACACGTCAAACCCTTCGGGCCAGTTGACCTCCGGGGTCTTGATGAGCTTCATGTTACCCTTGCCCGTAATGTCTAGACGCAGGGTGATGGGCT
Organism: Paludibacteraceae bacterium; assembly: GCA_017509715.1. Classification (GTDB taxonomy): domain Bacteria; phylum Bacteroidota; class Bacteroidia; order Bacteroidales; family Paludibacteraceae; genus Colicola. Next base: position 58,433 of record JAFWOU010000029.1, read on the forward strand.
CGTTGGCGCTCAGCTCGGTGGCCGAGATGGTAGGCGTCATCGTGAAATGACCCACACCGCCCGAGAACTGCTTGGGCTTGTTCTCCTGGGGCAGACCATCCACGTTGACCGTCACCGCCGGAGCCTTGAGCGTCTTATGCGCCTGGTAGCCATACAGTTGTCCGAACGGGTCTTGACCTGCGCCCGGAATAGTATAGACCACCTCAAACGTGGCCGGCGTGATCTGTATCTCACCCGAATGCTGCGGGTAGAGCAGTACCTTGTAGATGGTCGCTACGTTGTACTGACGCCCGTTGTAGGTCTCGATATGTGCCTGCAGGGGCTCGTTGTCGCTCTCCTGCTTCAGAAAACCCGTGAAGTCAGGCATCTTGGTCACGCCCGCCAACTGCACATTGTCGGCACCAATGAAGTAGAGCTTGTAGCTGAGCGTCAGCGGCTCTTGTTCGCGTACGTGGCTCTTGCTTAGGATGGTGCGGATGAAGATGCTGGTCTCCTGCGGTCGTTCTTCGCGACGCGAGGCGCGTTCCTGGCGTTCCTCACGCGACGAGGACGAAGCCTGCGGCTGCGAGCCGGACTCTTCCTTGACGACCGTGATCTTCAGCCCGTTGCTGCGGTACTTGCGTCCGCCGGACGTGATGGTAGCCGCGCCTATGTTGTAGGTACCCGGCTTGGAGACGAGGTAGGTGTAGGTAAAAGTCTTCTGGTAGGTGGACGTACGCTTGCCGTTCACAAACGAGAACGAACTGCTTGTCGAGGTAAACGGACCTGCCAGCAGTTCGAATCCCGGCATGCTCGGCGGCTGGATATCATCGGCTTTCTCGTCGATGATGTATTGGATCTGGAAGGGCTGATTGGCCGGTACTTGACTCGGTCCGACCGCCCGGAAATCCACCGCCCACGTAGCGCACGTGGCAGCCAGAAGAAGTAGTATGATCGCTACTTGTTTTCTCATTGTTTACTTGGTTTCGCTCGGTTGAATACTGATGGTCTTCTGCTCCGACTCCTTGCGCGTCTGTCCCACCCATACTTGTGCTTTCGGCAAGTTCAACTCGCCGGCCTTACGCGCACGTAAAATATATGTATAGCGTTGCTCAAAGCGGTTTTGCTGTTGGCCGTTCTGCCAAACGCTCTGCCAACTCGTTCCGTAGCCGGGACCGCCCACGATCTCAAAGTCGGTGGTGTCGCTCAGCTGAATGCTGTCGGCCTGTGCGCCGATGGCGTAACTCAGGCAAAAGGTCTCACCCTCTACGGCGCTATCCGGGGCGCAAACGGTCAACTCACAGCCCGTGGTATCCACCTGCTCCGGGGTGAAAGTTTCGACATGCACCTCATGATGCGGGCACTCGCCGTGGTGATGCTTACCATGGTGCCGATGACCGGGATGCTGACCGCATGCCGGCGGAGCGGGTTGGTCGAAGAAGGGATCCATGTCCCAGAAATCAAACGGATTCGGTTGACGCGGCTCCAGTACGTTGACCTTCTCGGCCTTGCTGGTGGCGCTACCTTTGGTCAGTTTTACCTTTGCTTTCGGCAGTTTGACCTCACCCGATACGCGCGGTACCATGCGATACGAATAAGCCGTGCGGGTACGGATCACCAGCCTTCCCTTCTCGCGCACGGTATAGTCCTCGGCATAACGGTACGGACCGGCTATTACCTCAAACTGATCGTTGGTCTTCAGACTGATTTCCTGTCCGTTACCATCTACGATATACGCGATGTCAAAAGCCCAGCCAAACACGATTTGGTGGGGCGTACGAACCTCAATGTTGGTTTTTGCCCACGCACCCGTAGCGATACATGCGGCTGCGAAAATGATACAAATAATGCGTTTCATATTACCAGTTTTTTTCTAATTCTTTGCGTTTGTTTTGTTTGCGTTGCGCTTTCTCCTGCGCATCTTGTTCGTCCTGCTCCAGGGCTTGCAGCAGTTGTTCGGCCGTCTGCTGATCCATCTGGTCCTGTTGTTGCTGCTGTTGCTGGGGTTGGGGTTGCGGCTGTTGCTGCTGCTGTTTCTGCTGCTGCATAGCCTTCACCAGGTTGTAGCGCGTCTCGTTGTCCGAGGGATTCAGTCGGAGGCTCTGCTTATAGGCCTCGATAGCCTTGTCGTACTGCTCCATGACGAAGAAACTGTTGCCCAAGTTGTGATAGGCTTTCGAGAGCTTTTGTCCCTCTTCCTCGGCGTTTACCTGCGTCGTGGCGCGGATATATTGCTTGGCGGCCTCGTCGAATTTCTCCTGACGGAGTAGGGCATTGCCCAGGTTGTAGGTGGCGGCAAACGAATTGGGGTTCTTCTGCAGCGCACGGCGGTAGTTGACCTCCGCCTCGGCGTAGTCCTCGCGGTCGTATGCGCGGTTGCCACGACGGATATCCGCGTTCTCCTCTTGGGCGCATAGCGGACTTATCATCAGCACCGCCAACAGGGTATAAATCAGTCGTTTCATACACGTCTCTCCTTAAAAATATTCAGTCGGTTCAGCCATTTGTTCTGGCGGTTGAAGATGAAGAAGTCGATCACCAGAAGCAGCAATGCAATCAGTACGAACGAGGCATACTGCTCGTTATACTCACGGAACACGTGCGACTCCAGTTGCTCCTTGCCGAGCTTGTCCAGTTCCTTTTTGATGGCTTTCAGGGCCAGATTGCTACTGTCGTAATGCACGTAAATGCCATTACCGGCTTGTGCGATCTGGCGGCACATGTCTTCGTTCAGTTTACTAACCACGGTCTCGCCCTCGCGGTCCTTCATATACTCCGTCGTGCCCGGCACGGGAATCGGACTACCGCTCTCGCTACCGATACCAACGACGATTACCTTGATGCCTGCCTTGTTGGCTTTTTCAGCCATCTCGACGGCGTCGTCCTCAAAGTTCTCACCATCAGTCAACAATATGATAGCCCGTCCGGCCGCCGACTCCTTGTCGCCAAAGGCGAAGATAGAGGTCTTCAGGGCCTTACCGATAGCCGTACCCTGGGTCTGGATGAGGTCGGGCTTAATGTTGTTTAGAAACATCTTAGCCGACACGTAGTCGCACGTGATAGGCAGCTGTACGAAGGCATCGCCGGCATATACTACCAGGCCCACCTTGTCGTCCACCATCTTGTCCATCAGTTGCGATAACATTTGCTTGGAGGCATCCAGACGACTCGTCTGACCCGCGCCAACATCTTCGGCCAACATCGAGTTGGAGATATCCAGCGTGATGACGGCCTCTACGCCTTCGCGCGTCACGGTCTCTTCCCTCACGCCGTACTGCGGACGGGCAGCCGCCAGGATGAGCATCGTGAGGGCCAACAGTTGCAATGCGAACTTCACGTGCGGACGCACCTTAGAGGCGTTGGGCATCAACTGCTTCACCAGTTCCGGATCACCAAGCCGGGCCAACTGCTTGCGCTTATGAATGACCATCAGCGTATAACCCATGACGAGCACAGGAATGGCCAGCAGCAACCAAAGTAATTCTATATTAGCAAATCGAAACATAACTATTCTCCTTTACTCCTTACTAATTCGTTACCGTTTTCAGCACCAGATTCCTCAGGAAGACCTCCATCAGCAGAAGGATCAGGGCGGCGATCAGGTAGGGCATGAAGTGGTCGGTATGCTTGGCATACTGCTTCACGTGCAGCTTGGTCTTCTCCATCTTGTCGATCTGCTGATACACCTCCTCCAGGCTCGCGTTGTCCGTGGCGCGGAAATATGTTCCGCCGGTGGTCTGTGCAATCTCCTTGAGCGTCGTCTCGTCAAACTCCGGATCCATGGTCACGTACTGGATACCCGTCGGGGTCTGTATCGGGATGCGTACCTGCTCGTGCGATCCTACGCCGATGGTATATACACGGATGCCGAACGACTTGGCGATGTCAGCAGCCGTCTTGGGCGCAATATCACCTCTATTGTTCGATCCGTCCGTAAGCAATATGATGACCTTCGACTTGGTAGGCGACTCTTTGATGCGATTGACGGCATTCGCCAGACCCAGACCGATAGCCGTACCGTCTTCTATCATGCCATACTGTACGCCGCCAAAGAGGTTCAGCAGCGCCGTATGGTCCGTGGTCAACGGGCATTGCGTAAAACTCTCGCCGGCAAATACCACCAGTCCGATCTGGTCGTTCGGACGATTCTTGATAAACTCTCCCGCCACTTTCTTCGCGGCCTCCAGTCGGTTGGGCTTCAGGTCCTCGGCCAACATCGTACCCGAGATATCGACGGCCATCATGATGTCGATACCCTCGATATCTTCGTTATTATATCGGTTGGTCAACTGCGGACGGGCCAAAGCCAAAGTCAACAGGATCACTACGGCTACGCGCAACGCAAACGGTACGTGTAGCAGGTAGAGCCTCAACGACTTGGGTTGACGCTTGATACTACCCGCGTCGGCTATCTGCAGACTCGCGTCCGCCTTGTGCAGCTCATACCAGTACCAGCCGGCTATAGGCAGCAACAGCAGGAGCAAAAACAAATATCCCGGATTTGCAAAACTCATTTCTTACCCTCCGTATTTTCCGATTCATTTTCCGTTTCCTTGGGCGTCGTCTCCTTGACGAAGCGATAAGCCGTCTGTAGCGACCGCTCGTTCTCGTCCGGCGTCGTGGTCCACTTGGCAAATTTCACCAGGTCGGCCAACTTGAGCGTCGATTTCAGTTCGTCGTACAGCTCATGGGAATTGTCCATTTTCCATTTGCCGTTTTCCATCAGCAGCGCTCGCAACTCCCGGAGCGTCTCGTCGCTGGTCTTCTCGGTGGACATCACGCCAAAGCGGCGTCCGATATACTCACGAATGACATCGGTCAGTTCGGTCTGGTAGAGCTTGATCTCGCCCTGTTGCCAGATCTTCTCGGCCTCAATCTGCTGCAGTTTCTCCAGCGCCACTTCCTCAGCGGGACGCAGCGGTATTTGCGGCGCCTCATCTTCGCCCTCTTTCTTGCGCATGTATTTCCATACGATATACGCAATACCGCCTATAACGGTCAGCACAAGTAACCCGAGCAAAATCCAGCGAATAATACCCCACCACCATATTGGCACGTCTTCGCGGTCCTTGATATCCGCGATCGCCATCGTGGTGTCCATCTCAAAGGGTTGCACCACGTTCAGGCTCATCGCCTCTGATCGGAAGGTGTCCTTGCCGCTCACGACGGCTACGGGCGGGATGGCATACAGCGAGTCCTTAAAACTGGTGAGCGTCAGGGTCTGACTCAGTTGGCGCTGACCATCCGGCGTCTGCGTAGTATCCACCTTGCCGGCCCGGACCACCTCGATACCCTCGATCAGTTCTTGCCCGATCTTGGGCATCTCCACTTGCTCCGTCGGATCGCATACTACCTGTATGTGCATGTCGGTCTGGTCGCCCAACATGATCATCGTCGAGTCGATCGACGCACTCACCACTATGCTTAATAAAAGACTTAGCATCTACTAATAAACTTATAAACCAATAAACTAATCAACTAATCAACTAATCAACCAATCAACTATTGAACAATCTCATCAACCCCTTGACGTAGTCCTCATCCGTTCGGATGCTCACTTGGCGCACGCCTGTGCGGGTCATGAGCGCCTCCAGCCGGTCCTGACGGTCCTGCCAGTCCTGTGCATACTGCTTGCGTACACGCTCACTCGCGGTATCAATCCACAGGCGCTCGCCGGTCTCGGCATCTTTCACCTTCAGCAGGCCTACGTTGGGCATCTCGGCATCGCGTTGGTCGTATATCTGGATGACGTTCATGTCGTGCTTACGACTCGTGAGCGTCAGCGGCAGACTACCGATACGTTCCGGCACTTGGGCAAACTGGTCGTCCTGCAGGTCGCTGATGAGAAAAGCCGTCGTCCGTCTTTTCTGTGCGTTGCGGAAATACTGCAAGGCCGCGTTGATATCCGTACCCGTATGCGTCGGTTCGAAACTGAGCAACTCGTGGATGATATGCAGCACATGGCGCTTACCCTTCTTGGGCGGGATGTATTTCTCTACGTGGTCGGAGAAGAAGAGCACGCCCACCTTGTCGTTGTTCTCTATCGTGGAGAACGCTAGGGTAGCTGCCACTTCGGCCATCATGTCGCGCTTGGTCTGCACCTGTGTACCGAAATTGCGGCTTCCGCTCACGTCGATGAGTAGCATCACGGTCAACTCGCGTTCCTCCTCAAAGACCTTGACGTACGGCTTGTTCAACCTGGCCGTCACGTTCCAATCTATCGTACGCACGTCGTCGCCCGGCTGGTATTCCCTTACCTCCGCAAAGGCCATACCACGACCCTTGAACTGGCTGTGGTATTCACCTGCGAAGATATTGCGACTCAGTCCGCGAGTCTTGATCTCTATCTTCCGTACCCGTTTTAGTAACTCTTCTGAAGTCATAATATTTCTAGTTTTCCTAGGCCTCCTAGGATTCCTAGGCCGCCTAGTTTAGGGAACTTGAACAGCGTTTAGTATCTCCGTGATTACATCCTCAGTCGTCACGTTGTTGGCCTCGGCCTCGTAGGTCAGACCGATACGATGACGCAGCACGTCGTAGCATACCGCACGTACATCCTCCGGGATCACGTAGCCTCTTCTATGAATGAACGCGTATGCACGGGCGGCCAGCGCCAGGTTGATGCTTGCACGCGGACTACCGCCGAACTGAATCATCGGCTTCAGGTTCTCCAGGCCGTACTGCTCGGGCTGACGCGTCGCAAAGACGATATCCACGATGTATTTCTCGATCTTCTCATCGATATATACCTCTTGTACGATCTTACGCGCTTTCTTGATATCTTCGGTGGATAGGATAGGGAGCACCTGTTTCTGCTCCGATTGAATCTGCTGACGAATGATCTGCTGCTCTTCGTCCTTGTTGGGATAACCGATCACCACTTTCAGCATGAAGCGATCGGTCTGTGCTTCGGGTAGCGGATACGTACCCTCTTGCTCGATGGGGTTTTGCGTAGCCAGTACCAGGAACGGATCGTCCAGCGCAAAGGTCTTGTCGCCTATCGTGATCTGACGCTCCTGCATGGCCTCCAGCAGGGCGGATTGCACCTTGGCCGGAGCACGGTTGATCTCGTCGGCCAGTACGAAATTGGCAAATATCGGACCCCGCTTGATCTTGAATGTCTCGTCCTTCTGGCTGTAGATCTGCGTACCGATCACATCGGCCGGCAACAAGTCCGGCGTGAACTGAATACGACTGAAATTAGCCTTGATCAGGTCGCTCAGCGTCTTTACTGCCAGGGTCTTAGCCAGGCCCGGAACACCCTCCAGCAGGATGTGTCCGTCGCTCAGCAGACCGATCAGCAAGCTCTCTACCAAGTGCTTCTGACCCACGATCACTTGATTCATACCCATCGTCAGGGCATCTACAAACGAACTCTCGCGCTCGATGCGCTCTTGCAGTTCGCGAATGTCAACAGTTGTTTGCATAAATTTTATAGCGTGTTAAATTTTTTATTTCTGTTAGAAATATATGCAATATCCGTGCCAGAGTGCTTGCGGGAGTGAAAATTTTTATATCATAGGTCGGCTTTTTCGAAAAGTAGGTCGATTGTTAAGAATGGTGCCGATTTATTTGTGGATTCGAAAGAATTGTACTACCTTTGCTGCGGATTTAGATCCAAACAATATTATTTAATAAAAAGTATTATGAAAAAAGTATTATTTGCCTTTGCTTGCCTTGCTCTGTTGGTCTTGACAAGCTGTGAGAAGAAAATGACCAGCGTGGACATCGATTCGATTGATGTAACCAAGTTGGACAGCGTAGAGGTGGCTTGCTGGGAGTATTCCATTTCCTGGGTGCAGAACAATGAGACACAGTCGTTCATCGGTCGTGTTTGGGGCACCGAACGGGACGCAGTAGAGGAACTGAAGGCGCAGTTGACGATTTACAAGCGTTCCGGCGAGATCTCCGAAACCAAGTATGGTAAGAACGGAGCCAAAGACGAAGAGGCTTGCGATCCCACCGATGGTAAACAAAAGAAATAACATTCCATCCTGCAAAACGGCCGCTTTTTGCGGTCGTTTTTTATTTTCCCAAGTATTTTCCCAACCCCTTTTCTTGCATATCTCGTCAAAAAGCAGTACCTTTGCACCGTAATTTTAAAAATCGTACAGCTATGAAAGCAAAATTTCTAACCCGCTTCAATGCCCTGATCGGCCTGATTTTAGCCCTGTTTGGTTTCGGATGTGCCAGTTGTGTGAAGTACGGCGCGCCTCCCTTGGTGAAATACGGCAGTCCGTACAGCACCCTGGAAGCTACCGGCAAGGTGACGGATGAAAATGCTAAACCTATAGAAAACATCCGCGTACGTATAAAAACGAAGAGCGGATCGGAATTGCAAGAGATCTATACCGACGCGGACGGCGAGTATGCTACCGGTATGCTGGGTAGCTCCCCTTATCTTGATTCGATCTATATCATCGCCTCGGACACGGCAGATATATATGCCCCGGACTCCGTGCGCGTCAAGCTCACCTACGACAAAAGCGGCGTAGCAAAAGATGACTACTGGAACCAAGGTGCCGCCTCCATCTATCAAGATTTCCAACTCAAAAAGAAATAAGCCTATAGCGCACTATAATTGCATGAATTGTCTAAAATAGTATTCTTGATTTTTGCCGTAGGGTGGGTGGCTTGTTCCTCCCCTACGGCAGAGTCGTTGTATCTCCGCGGACGCGAATTGCGCGAGCAGGACCAACCCGTCGAGGCGATGCAGGCTTTCATTGCCGCCACGCGCGTCCGTTCCCAAGAATATACCTTCCGGGCTCGCTCGTATAGCAACATGGCTACGATGTGCCGCATAGCCGAGCGACACGATCTGGCTTATGCCCTCTACGAGCAGTCCCTCCGGCAATTCGCCCTCGCTCACGACACCCTTGCACAAGCCTATGCCCTCAACAATATGGCGTGGGAGCAGGCCGTTCAGGCCCGCAAAACCGAAGCCTCCCTGCTCATCGACTCGGCTCTCTCCATTTGCCCCGATACCGCCGTGCAGCACAAAGTGCTCGAATCCCGTGCTGCGGCATGCCTCTATGCAGCAGAATATGATTCGGTGATCTACTATATCCGTCAGTCTCCGACCTGTTCCGTCTATTTCGACATCCTCTTGGCGCAAACTTACGCCTTCTTGGAGCAGAACGACTCAGCTGTTCACTATGCGCGTCTGGTTTGTGCCCAAACTACCAATCCCCGCTATCTGGACGATGCGCTCTACGTACTCGCACATTGCAACGCCGAGGCTGAGGCCGACGATATCCGAGCCCTCGCGGAAACGCGTACCGACGTCCAGCGCTCGCTCGAACGCAACAGCCCCGAATGGATGCAGGCTGTCCAACTGGCCGAGGCATCCCTGCTTCCTGAGAACGCGCCTATGCGTCCGGAAATCCTATCCGTCCTGATTGCTGCTCCCATACTGCTTGCGGTTGCCCTGACACTCCTGTTCTTCTGGCTCCGCTATCGCCGCCTCAACACGCTCGAAAATCAATGTCGCCTCCTGCGGCAATGTCCCGACTTGCGCGAAGAACTGCAATGGAACGACTATCCGCAATTCAGCGCCATCTGCAACGAGCGCCTCGGTGGCATCGTGCTGAAACTCGAACGTCGCGAACTCTCCGAACGCGAGATACGTATCTGCGTCCTCGTGCTCATAGGCCTCTCCTATGCCCATATGGCCGAGGTGCTTTATCGCGCCGAGAGCGGTATCGGAAAAGATAAGTATCTCATTGCCAAGCGACTTGGCGTCAGTGTCAAGGACCTGCAATCCACATTGCTCTATATAGCCCACGAACCTCTCCATGCGTAAGTTACTCCTCTCCATATTGTTCCTCAGCCTCATCGTTCCCGCTTGGGCCAACGACACCATCCCCATTCCCCTCACGATGTCGGTTTTTCCCTACCTACCCATGGATAAACCTACCGGCAGCACACCCGATCCCACCGACCCGAATCAGTTCCGGGCATCCCTCGCCGGCAACACCCTGCTTATCCGGACCCAGCAAGATGCCGTCTCGTACGTCGTAGTCCAAGAGACAGCCAGCGAACAGGCCGGACAGGACTATTTCTACGACCTCAGTTACGGCACCGTCACCTGTCCCATTACCCGTACCGGCGACTATACCATTCGCATCGGTTGCTGGAAAACCGACTTTGTCGGACACTTCCAAGTCACCCGCATCACCCTGGTCGATCTTAACGGTCATCTGTGGGGCACGTCGCTCGAATCGCTCAACCTTTTACCTGCCGGATATTATGTCCTGCAGGTCGAAACCAATATAGGTACCACGATGACTAAATTCTTCAAACGACTATGAAACACTCCCTTCCTATACTACTCATCGCCCTTTGCCTCATCGGCTGTTCAATGAAGGACGGTCCTTCTATTGCCGACCCGAACGATCCCGCCGGTAAAGGTGCTCCGCGCATGATCATCTCCGGTCGGGTGACCGATACCGCCAACGTCGCTCTGCCCGGCATCTATATATCCGTTCCCGGCGAGCGTGAACCCAACGAACGCGAGATCCTTTCCTACAATTATGCCATTACCGACTCGGCCGGTCAGTACACCATCATCCGTTACCGCGGACGCGAATTGCCCGTCGAAGTCACGGTGGTCGCCACCGACTCCACGGGTCTCTACCAAGAGCAACAACGCTTTGTGCCCGTCGCCTACGACACCGTCCGAACCGTTGCCGGTTATACCCGCTACAATGCCTATGTAAAAGCGGATTTTGTACTTTCCCAAGAAAAATCCCAACCCTAAAATTTGCATATCTCGCCAAAAAGTCGTACCTTTGCACCGAATTTTAAATCCGTTCACACTATGCGTACTCTGATCGACAAAATCCTCCGCACGGGCATCAGACTGTGTATGCTCACCGGCGTCGCGTTCACCTTCGCGGCATGTTATGCCCCCGCTCCTTATGACGAGGAGTGGTATCGTGAGTATAACCCCGATTCGCAAAAGTCGAAACAGAAAATAGAACAACAGATCTATGAAGCTTCGTCTGAAAATAGCGTTGTGGCTGGAGAGTCTGAGGCGCAATAACCTCAAGCAACTTCATCCGCTTCAGCAACTCTTCTGGGAGTCCACTCTCCGCTGCAATGTGCATTGTCTGCATTGCGGAAGCGATTGCATCGCCTCCGTCGAGACGCCGGACATGCCGGCCGAAGACTTCCTCCACGTCATCGACACCGAGATCACGCCGCATGTAGATCCCCATCAGGTGCTGATCATCATCTCCGGCGGCGAACCCCTGATGCGCAAGGACCTGGCCGATGTTGGTCGTGCTCTCATGCAGCGCGGCTATCCCTGGGGTATGGTCACCAACGGACTTGCCCTTACGGAAAAGCGTTTCTATGAACTCATCGATGCCGGCCTCCGCTCCATTACCGTCTCTTGCGACGGACTGGAAGCCGATCACGTTTGGCTTCGCCAACATCCTCTCGCTTTCCAGGGTGCCACCCGCGCCATCCGGCTTATAGCCGAATACAACCAACAACTATCGACTAACAGCCAACGACTAACGACCCACCTCCAACGACCAACGACTAACGACCAACGACTAGCATGGGACGTCGTCACTTGCGTCAACCAACGTACTATTGACCATCTGCCGGCTATCCGTGACATGCTTTGGTCGCTTGGCGTGCGCGACTGGCGTATCTTCGGCATCGATCCTATGGGACGTGCAGCCGAGAATCCGGAACTGCTACTCACCGATCCGCAATTCCAGACGCTCATGGACTTCATCGTCTCCGAACGCGAAGCCGGACGGCACGTGTCCTATTCCTGCGAAGGCTACCTGGGGACATACGAAGGGCGCGTCCGTGACCATCTCTATCAATGTGCAGCAGGCATCTCCGTAGCCTCCATTCTGATTGATGGCAGTATATCGGCTTGCACCTCTATTCGTGGCAAGTACCACCAAGGAAATATCTATCGCGACTCGTTCTGGCAAGTCTGGGAAAACGGCTTCCAATCCTATCGCGACCGCTCCTGGATGCGCAAACAAGAACCCTGCAAGTCTTGCAAGGCTTTCTCTTTCTGCGAGGGTAACGGCATGCACCTCCGCCGCGAAGACGGCTCCCTCATGCTCTGCCACCTCCATCGCCTCGCCCAGAAATAAATCACATCTTTTGTGGCAATTTTGCCATTTTTTGCAAATTAAATTTGCATATCTCATTTTTTTATTGTATCTTTGCAGTGGATTAGAATGCATAGCTCCATGAAAAGGATATACATATATTGTTTGCTGCTGATAGCTGCTTTGTGCTTCTCTGGCCAAAATTCGTTATATGCTGTGACCACCTCGCCCGATTTGAAATGGGCGGAGGCACAAGGTCCCGTGAAAACCATCATCCAGGATGGCATCACGATGCAATTCGACCGAAGCGGCCGAATTACTTCCTTGTATTTCACGAACGCATCATACGATCGGCCTCCAAAAATTGACATTCGCCGTAATTCTGAGGGACAAATCGTACAGATATCTTATAAAGTGTTTTGCGAACCCTGCGGAGACGGATCGCATACGGAATTGTTTCGTGGATATACCTACGATGCTTCCGGATATGTAAGCGAGATAGGAGAAGAATTTTTTGAGGCATATACAACCACTACATTCACAAATGACGCTAACGGCCGTCACAAACAGGCAATTGAGAGTTGTGAGGGCGATTGCATGGAATATATTACCTCATTTACATATCCTCAGATCGATTCATATGGCAATTGGACGAAAAGACAGAATGTCTATCACGATGTCGATATGTATTCGTTAGAATTCTTGGACAAGACCACCTCATGTGTCATTATCTATTGGGACGACACACCAGATTCACCGACTCGCACTACGTCGAAATAGTCCAGACGCTACAGAAGTAACCGTTTCTTCTCACCACAGTCTTCTATCTACCTCCCCTCATCTATGTTCTGTTCTTCGGCTTTTGTTTGGAGAGTAGTAGGTGATTAGTAGGTGATAAGTAGGTTATTAGTAGGTGATAAATAGGTTATAATATAGTCATAAGTGCGTTATAAGTATGTCATCAGTAGGTCAAAAATAGGTGATTAAGACAAGCACGGCATGACCATCCTACGACCTCACAATACCTTCGTACGCACGCCCATTTTGCGCGCGCTTAACAATCGTAGCCTTTTTCATAACAATCGCTATTGTGGGGTTGCTGAAAAAGCAGTAATTTTGCACCCGATAAAATTTGTGCCTTTTTGTAGGCGAAAATCGTAAGAAAATTAATATAAATCTTAATATGCGTAAATTTTTACAAGCTGTATTAGTTTGTTTGGGCCTTGGCTTTGGCTTTGGCATTGGCTATGCACAACAGTTGCCCGACCCGGGATTTGAGGATTGGACGGGTGCTCAATTCGACGGAAAAGAGCAACCGAAATATTGGAACTTCTCCAACGTTTCCCAGATGGGTGTGGATAAAAACTTCGCCCATAAGACGACCGGTCGTACCGGTTCGGCACTCAAGATCCAAGACCAATTTGTAGGTGTATTGGGTCTCGGTGCCACTTCTCCGGGCTACGTGGCGCTTGGTCATCCCTGGGCTTATGTTTCCGGACTGACCTCTATCGAAGACGCTACGGCCGGTACCTACGGCGGTATCGCATGGACGTATCGCCCTGACTCTATGGTGGTTTGGGTGAAACGTTACTACGACAGTTCGGTTGAAAGTGCGGCCGGTGACCATACCAAGGATGAGAACTTCAACCTCGTCTTCTATTCCTGGTCCGGTACTTCCCGCGGTAAGTCCTACAGGGCCAAAAACCTCTCTTGTACCGACCTCTCCAACGTCTCCAGCGCAGCCGCTTATATCGTGGACGAAGAGTCGGATATCCGTCAGGCTACCAACGGTAACGAGTGCGAGACCAAGGTGCTGGCCAAGCAGATAGCCGAAGGCTGGATCTACCAGAAGAAAACCATCAACAACTGGACCCGTATCGTCGTCCCCATCTACTATCTCAATGATGACGTTCCCGAGAAATGTAACGTCATCCTATCGGCCGGTAACTATCCTAACTTCCGAGCCAATAGCGGCCAGTATGCCGGTAGTACGCTCGATGTGGATGATATCCAACTCATCTATTCCAGCAAGGTCCAGAAGATCTACGTAGGCGGACGCGAATGGAAAGCTTTCGATCCCAACAACACAACAACCGAACAAGTCTACTCGCTCGGTCTCGGCGCTACCGTGATACCCGAGATCTCCGCTGTCCGTGGAGCCGGATCGATCACCAACGTACGCGGTAACAAGACGCCCTTCCCCGGACGCCGACTCGGCACCAACGAGTGTAGCATCACCTACGGCCAGGTGGATGGTGCTCCCACCGTCATTACCGTCACGGCCGAAGATGGTTCGTCCACCTCTACATATCGCATCAAGTTTGTCTCTCAGGCCTCAAACAACGCTCGTCTGTCGGACATCCAGGTCAACGGACAGACCATCTCCGGCTTCAACGCCTACCTCACGTCCTATAACGTAGCGCTGCCTTACGGTACGACCGACGCTCCCATCGTTACGGCTACGGCTCAGGACGCTACGGCTACCATCCAGATCACGCAGCCTACATCCGTCACAGGATCGGCTACCATCCTTGTCACAGCCGGTGATGGCACAACGACGCAGACCTATACGCTCTCGTTCTCTATCGCTGCGCTTACGGATGTCACGCTCCGCAACATATTCCTGGATGGCAGCCCCCTGCCGGGCTTCCAGCCGTCGAAATCCAACTACTCCGTCTCCCTGCCGCTCGGTACGACCCAAGCGCCTGCCGTTACCTGGGAGTCGGCTTATCCCGCTGGTATTCAGACTATCCAACTGCTTAACAATAGCCTCGAATCGGGTGCACAAATCCAAGTATCGCTCCCCGGTTCGACGCTCTCCAAGACCTACAAACTTACTTACAAGATAGAGGCTTCGTCCTATTCCTATCTGGCCGGAATCTCGCTCGACGGCACGCCGCTCCCGGGATTCTCGCCCGAGCAAACGGTCTATAGCATCACCCTCCCGCTCGGCACGACGTCCCTGCCGCAGATCACGTGGACCCAGGGCGATCCCTACCAGACCGTTCGGCTCATCGAGGGTGGAGTAGAGGGTACGACCCGTATCGAGGTCACAGCCGCTAACGGCACCACTACGACCTATCGTCTGCAGTTCCGTACCGTTAAGTCGTCCAACAACGCCCTCTCGGCCATCATGCTGGATGGTGACGCGCTCCCCGGTTTCGATCCTGACACACTTTCCTATCGTGTCACCTTGCCTGCCGGTACGTCCACGCTGCCCGCTATCACCTATACGCAGGGTGATCAGTACCAGACGGTGAACCTCTCCGTCAACCAGTCGCTTCTTACAGCTCGTCTCGTTGTAACGGCCGGCGACGGTTCTACGCGTCAGTACGTCATCACTTTCGAGGTGCAGAAATCCGAAAATGCCTTCCTGCAGATGATCTACCTCGACGGTGCGCCGCTCTCCGACTTCCAACCCTCTGTACTCGACTATTCGCTCACGTGGTCTACCGCCACCATGCCGCATATCACCGTCCTGCCTGACGAGGGACAGACTATCACCATTTCTTCGCCCTCCACCTATGGCACGGCACGCATCGTCGTTACTCCGGAGGAAGGAACACCTAACGTATATACTGTCCAGTTCCTCTCGCCCGACCAGGTACTCCTCCCGGCTTTCCCCGTCGACTCGTTCCCTGCCTCCTCGGACGCTTCCTTAGCCGCCCTATTTATCGACGGCCTGGCCTACGATGCCTTCCGGCCCGACCAGTACGACTACACCTATCCCCTGCCGTACCGCACTACCCAAGTGCCGGCTGTCGTACCCGTTGCCGGTGATCGTTCGCAGACTATCACCGTTGCCCACGGACAGGTCGACAACACCACGACCATTCAAGTTCTGGCTGCTGACGGCACCACGTCTCGAACCTATCGTGTCGCTTTCCCGGTAGCCAAATCGTCCAGTACCGAACTGCTCAGCATCGAGATTGAAGGTGCCACCATCACGTTCGATACCGCGCAGCACCACTATGCCGATATCCCGCTGCCTTATGGTACCTACAAATCGCCGACTATTACCGTCGAGCGAGCCGAACCCGAACAGTCGCTCCTCATCACCGAGGCACCTATCGGCCAAACCTCGTCTGTCGTCGTAACGGCCCAGGATGGTACCCAGGCTACTTATACCTTCACCTACCGCGTCGCCCTGCCCGACAAGGCCAACGAACTGCTGGCTATTGTGCTTGATCCACAAGGGGCTCTCGATTTGACGCAAGGCCCCAACTTCACTATCGACCTGCCGTACGGAGCCGACTCGCTCAAGATCCTGTCCGTTACCAAGACCTATCCTGAACAAACCGTCGAGATAGTTAGCGGAGGCGTGCTCTCTCCCACCACCATTACCGTCCACTCCGTCAAGTCCGAAGAGGCTGATAAGGTATATACCCTGACGCCTCGTCTCCCGTCGATCGATCCGGCTCAACTGCTTGACATCCAGGTTGACGGCGTCTCCATCGCCCAGTTTGCATCCGATCGTTACAGCTATGTTGTCTCTGCTCCGGGAGATGTGCCTACCGTTACCTATACCGAACAAACCGGTGCCGAAGTGGATGTGGATGCCAACGACAAATGGGTCAAGCTGACCGTCCTGGCCGGTGAGGAGGACGAATATACCCATACCTATCTCGTCACCTTCTTCTATCCCAACGACTTCACCTTCGATCTCGGCTTCGAGAACTGGGAGACGCTCAAAAATCCGAACGTGACTTCTCAGAGTGGTGAACGTCCTATCGGTTGGAACGCTCCGATCACGGCGCCTACCGAGGGCGATGCAGGCACCTATTATCCATGGGATAATACCCACGCCGCTACCAGCCCGAAAACCCAAGGTAGCCGTTCGGCCGAATTATCTACCACCTATCTACTTACCTCAGCTGAGGCAATGCCGGGCTTCTTGTCTCTCGCGCTTCCTTCTGTGAATATAGGAAAATGGCTTTTAGGTGTTGTGGAAATGAACTCTTCCTTGGCCTTTGGCGAAGGAATTCCTTTCCGTAATACTCCCGACAATATTGCGATCGACTACAACCTTAGCGCATATAAGAACAATGCCAACGGATGGATGTTTGTTTACAACGCTAACGGTATGCGCCAGGTTAATTACTCGCAGTCGTTCAGTCAACTGACCAAGAACAAATGGTACACCTGCTCGCAGCCTATAACCTACGATCCTAACTTCATCCCGATGAATCTGGATATATTGATCTGTGCAGCACCTTCTACCGTCCTGAGCGACTATTACACCAATTTCGGAGTTTCGCGTAGTACCTCTACTATGTATGTGGACAACCTCCGTTTCTCGTACAACTCTTCGCTCAACGGACTGAACGTAGCCGGAACAGCTGCTACCCTCAGCGGCAACGACTTCACCGCTACTATCGATCCTGAGACGCTCGGTGTACCTGCCCTTACCTTCCAGCACCCTGTGCCTGACCAGATGCCGGTATTCTCGTGGTCCGAAGAGGTAAATGGCGTTCGTACGGCTACTATTCGCAACTATGCAGAGGACCTGTCCTATACCGACTATACACTTACGGTCACCCGTCCGCGCTCGACCAACACGTCTTGCACCTACGTCCTCACCGACCATGACCTGTCCGTCTCCAAGGGCTCGCCCTACCAGACCATAGCCGTCACCCGTAACGATACGGCGTTTGTCATTACCGTCACGGCCGAGTCGGGTGCCGAAGCTGTCTACTACGCCGCATGGGCGCAGAACACCTCTACTGCCGCACCCCTTATCCGCGACATCCCGGGCGAACCTCAGATTGCAGGCACCTCTACGGCCCAGCTCATCAATATCATCTCCGATCCGGTTCTCAACTACGATCGTGAGTATGCGCTCGATAGCGTCTTCATGGTGGTTACCAGCCTGCAGTACGAACTCCACGTCTTCGGCACTTCCGCCGACACCACCTATATCATCCCGCGTGAGGTGTCCGACAACGCCCTCCTTGCCTCGATGACTACCAACGATGAGTCCGTTCCCGGCTTCTATAGCGAGACCTACGACTATTATGTCACCATCCAGTCGCTCGACTCCTTCTCGGCCGTTCCGCAAGACCCGGATGCCGACGTACAATATACCGTTGTGCCGATCGATGACAGCCATGCCGCTATATTTGTGCTCGTCACGGCTGCCGATGCTACTACGCAGCGTCGCTATTCCGTACTGGCTAACATACGTACCCTCTCGTCCCAGGCCTACCTCACAGCCATACACGCCGACGACGTACTCCTCTCCGACTTTGCGTCCGGCAAGTACGACTACCAGATTGTGCTGCCTGCCCACTCGGCCATCCCAACGCTTTCCAATATAGCTTGTCCGGGAGCTACCGTCGAGACCGCAACCGTTCAGCATGGTGCGTCGATGACGTTCACCTTTACCGTCACGTCCGAGGATGGTACCACCCAGCGTATCTATACCGTCGATGTCCAAGTCCTGCCGTCCGAGGTCTGCACCCTGAGCGACTTGCTCGTCTCCGGCCTCACTATCGATGGCTTCGATCCGGCTCAGACGACCTATAGCATAGAACTGCCTTATGGTACTACTTCGTTGCCTGACGTCGACTACGTCCTGGCTGATAATCATAGTACGGCGGTTCAAAATACCGATGACAAGACCCTGACCATTACCGTCACGGCCGAAGATGGTATCCACACTATGGACTATACCATCGTCTTCACGATCGCTAAGTCCACCAACGCCGATCTGACATCCATCCTGCTCGACGACGCACCTTTGGCTACCTTCTTTGCCGATGAACACCACTACGACATTTCCCTGCCCTACGGTGCCTCCATCCCGACGATTGATGCCGAACCCGCCGATCCGGCCGCTACTGTTCAGATCAATGGTACCACCATTACCGTCACGGCTGAAGATGGCATAACGACTGCTACCTATACGCTCTCGTTCACCTATCTGCCGTCCACCAACGCCAACTTGCTTTCCATCGCCCTCGATGGCGTAGAGCAGCGCGGCTACCAGCCCGACCACTTCGAGTATACCGACACGGTGGCTTACGGCGCCACGATGCCTGTCGTCACCTGGACCGTAGCCGACGAGCAACAGACCGTAGATACTGCGTGGGTAGGGGATACCCAACTCACCATTACCGTCACGGCCGGCGATGGTACCTCCATCACGGAATATACCATCACCTTCCTCCACATGCTCTCGTCCAACTGCCGTCTGGCTGACCTGCGTGTGCGTGGCGTGACGGTTGATGGCTTCCATCCCGACTCGGTAGAATATACCGTCACTTATCCGGTGGCAACACCCGAATCGGCCCTCTTCGTCCTCGACGACGTGGCTGCTACACCCGAAGATCCGGATGCTACGCTTCTGATCTCCATGGAGGGTACCACAGCCCAAATCCTCGTAACCGCTCCCGATGGTACGCGCGGCGTCTATGTCGTGCAGCAACGTATACTCCTCTCCACAGAGGCACGTCTGCGCATGATTTGGCTGGATGGCGTTGAGCAGCGTGGCTTCCATCCCGATACGCTCAGCTATACCATCGAACTGGCACAAGGTGCAAACCTCCCCCTCATCATGGCCGAGACTATCGACACCCTCGCTTCTTGGGATCAGGGTATGCCTGTCGAGGTAGAGAACGGACATCGTGTGGAACTCTACACCACAGCCCAAGACGGTTCGTCGCTCACCTACAAGCTCAACTTCCAATACGCAAAATGGGCGGCTTCGTCCACCATCGATACCGACGACTATATCTTCTATTCCATCGGTAATGGCCAGTTCAAGGCCGTCACCATCGGTATCGGCGTCCAACTGGGTATCTACGACCTCAATGGTCACCTCCACCTCCTGGGTGAAGTGCCCACGGCCGATCCTTCCGATGTAGAGGTAGGCATCGATGCGGATGGCAACCAACGTATCATCTCCGTTCAGCCGAGTGCGGCCGGACTGGTATACAACGCACCCGAAGGACAGTATATGTTCTACGTTTTCTTCGACTCCAAGACCAAGAAGATCACCAAGGGTGGTAAATTCCAATACGCACGCTGATGAATACCTTGCCATCTCCTATCCTCATCGCCGGTCCTTGTGCCGCAGAGTCGCGCGAACAAGTACTTACAGCTGCCCGGCTGCTATCTGAGCAAGCCGGTGCAGCACCTATTATATTTCGTGCGGGCGCGTGGAAACCGCGTACCAGCCCGCGCACTTTCCAGGGACTTGGTGCCGAAGCCCTCACATGGCTTGCCGAGGCTCGTCTGCTCTACCATTTCCCCGTGGCTACCGAGGTAGCTACGCCCGAGCACGTACGCCTCGCCCTTGCGGCCGGTATCGACTATCTCTGGCTGGGTGCACGCACCTCGGCCAGCCCGATAGCCGTCCAGGCGATAGCCGACGCACTCCATGCTGCCAAACAGAAGCCCCTTGGCGTACTCGTCAAGAATCCCGTTAACCCGGATCCGGATCTCTGGCTTGGCAACCTCCAGCGTATCGCTTCGGCCGACGTACCCGTCATCGCCGTGCATCGCGGATGCTCGCATCGGCCATGCTGGTCGATGGCCCATCGTGTCCGTATGGCCCGACCCGACATCCCCATGCTGCTTGACCCCAGCCACCTAACCGGTGACGCCACGCTCATCCCCGAGGCGATTCAAAAAGTCTCCCTTCTCGCACTCGATGGCGCGATGATCGAGGTGCATCCTTGTCCCTCCGATGCCCTCTCCGATTCGGCCCAACAGTTGACGCCCGATGCATTCTGCCACCTCTTGCCCGAGCTGCAACGTTCTGCAGACCCCAACGCCCAACTTAACTGGTATCGTGCCGAGATCGATGAATTGGACGATTCGCTTTGGGACACTTTATTACAACGTCTGCGTGTGTGCGAAGATATAGGTACCTGGAAGCAAGCGCACCATATGACACCCCTCCAGCCCCAACGCTTCGAGCAGATACTCCATGCACGCAAGGAGTGGGGCCGGCAACATGGCGTCTCCCCCGAAGCCGTTGAAACCATCCTCTCGGCCATTCATTCCGAATCGCTCAAGAGGCAGTAAAACCCTTCACTCCTTTACTCCTTCACCCCTTCACTCCTAAAAAAATCGCTCGATGTGGCGATTTTTTTTGCGTATGTGCTTTTTTTTTTGTACCTTTGCAGCCGATTTGGAAAACCGTAACGAACAACGTTGGGATTTGACCATCACGCCGCGAGATCGACTGCTCGCTGTGGATTGGAAGGAAATATGGCGCTACCGCGACATGTTCCTCCTCTTCGTAGCCCGTAATTTCCGTACGGCCTACAAGCAGACCATCCTCGGTCCGCTGTGGTTTATCATCACCCCCGTCCTCTCTGTCATCGTCTATGTGACCGTCTTCGGAGGTATCGCGGGTATCCCTACCGATGGCGTACCACCTATTCTGTTCTACCTGCTCGGTATTTCCGTTTGGGGCTATTTCGCCAGTTGCCTTAGCGCAACGTCCAATTCGTTCGTTTCCAACGCCGACATTTTTGGAAAAGTCTATTTCCCGCGTATCATCATGCCGCTGGTAGCCGTCACCACCAATCTGCTGTCGTTCGCTATCCAGCTCGCTATATTTGCGGCATTCTATATCTATTATGTCGCTACGGGCACGCCCATGACGATCCATTGGCAAATAGTCCTCTTCCCGGTGTTTATCCTCATCCTGGCCTTTATGTCCGTCGGATTCGGTATGATCTTTTCCTCGCTTACTACCAAGTATCGCGACCTGCAAATCATGCTCGCTAAGATCATATCCCTCTGGGTATATATCACGCCGGTCATCTATCCGCTCAGCATGGTGACGAACGAGAAACTTCATCTTGCGATGAGTCTGAATCCTGTCACGCCTGTTATGGAGGCCATCAAGTACTCGCTCCTTGGTCAGGGACAGTTCTCTTGGGGGTGGCTGTGTTATAGCGTTGTATTTACTTTTATACTACTCATCTTCGGCCTTATGCTTTTCAATAAGGTCCAGAAATCATTTATGGATACCGTCTAACGACCAACGACTAATGACCAATAACGAGACATATTGGACAACAGAGATCACCCCGGATTCGTTTGCTAAAGGACTCGGACTGCGTGAGTTGTGGCAGAAGCGCTACCTTATCTGGCTCTTCATCAAGCGCGACATCACGGTCCAGTACAAGCAGACCATCTTCGGTATGGGCTGGTACTTCGTCTCGCCGCTCTTCACGATGTTCATGTATATCGTGGTCTTCGGCAAGATAGCCGGTATCCCTACCGACGATGTGCCGCAACCGGTCTTCTACCTCAGCGGTATCTGCCTCTGGGAGTATTTCTCCACCTGCCTTACCGAGGTAGCCGGTACCTTCCAGACTAACGCAGCCCTGTTCGGCAAGGTCTATTTCCCTCGTCTCGTTGCGCCCGTTTCCAAGGTGGCTTCTAAGATGTTCCGCTTTGGCCTTCAGTTGAGCACCTTCGTCATCGTCTACCTGGCCTATGTGCTGCATGGCTACCACCTCTGTCCTAACTGGTACCTGCTGCTCTTCCCGCTGCTGATTCTCATGATCCAGTTGCTCGCACTTGGCCTCGGACTCATCGTCTCCTCGCTTACCACCAAGTATCGCGACCTGACCAACTTCTTCGGCGTCTTTGTCTCCCTCTGGATGTACGCGACCCCGATCGTCTATCCGCTCAGCTACGTGGAGAATCCGACCCTGCACAAGATCATGCTCTTCAACCCTATGACGGCTATCATCGAGAGCTTCAAATACGGCGCCTATGGAGCCGGACAGTTCTCCTGGACAGCTCTCGGTTATAGCGCCCTGATCATCCTGTGCCTCCTGTTCCTTGGCATCGCGATGTTCAACCGCAAGCAGAAATTCTTCATAGATACGATCTGATGCAGATCTCTCAACGTGCAAATAGTATAGCGGCCTCTCAGAGTCTTGCGATGGCTGCGCGCGCGAAGAAAATGCGTGCAGAGGGAATCGACGTCATCAGTATGTCGCTCGGCGAACCCGACATGGATACGCCCGAGCATATTCGTCGTGCCGCACAAGAGGCGATCGAAAACCATTGGTCGCACTATGGCCCCGTTCCGGGCATCCCCTCGCTTCGGGAAGCGATCGCCACGAGTCAAAACCAGTTGTCCATTGTCCAACGACCAACGACTAACGACCAACGACAAATAGTCTTCCACCCGGAAGACGTCATAGTCTCTATCGGCGCCAAGATGGCTATCTACAATGCCATCCAGACGCTCATCAATCCCGGGGATGAAGTCATCATTCCCATGCCTTCGTGGGTAAGCTATACCGAGATGGTCAAGTTGGCCGAGGGAAAGGTCATTCCCGTCGTAACTATCTACGAGGACAATTACCTGCTTACGCCCGGTCAGCTCCGTGCGGCGCTTTCGGAGCGTACCCGCATGCTTATCCTCTGCTCGCCTAACAACCCCACCGGTTCGGTCTATTCCCGTGCCCAACTGCAAGCCCTCATTGATGTCTTGCGCGGTTTCCCGAATGTCACCATCCTCTCTGATGAGATCTACCGTTGCTTGACCTATGGTTGTGAGGCACCCGGCTTGGCTTCTTTCCCCGAACTGGCCGATCGACTGGTGATCGTGAATGGTGTCAGCAAGGCCTACGCCATGACCGGCTATCGCATCGGATGGCTGCTCTCCAAGAACCGTGACTTCTTGTCCGCATGTACCCGTCTGCAGGGGCAACAACTCACATGCGCTACGATGGTGGCGCAGAAGGCGGCCGAAGCGGCCTTAACCGGTCCGCAGGAATGTGTGGCTGAGATGCGTCAGACCTTTGCAGACCGACGCGAACTCATATGCCGTCTGGCCTCCGAAGTACCGGGATTCCGTTTCCGCGAACCTCAAGGCGCGTTCTATCTGTTCCCCGATGTTAGCGCGATAGGCTCCGGTGACGAAGTGGCCGAACGGCTGCTCGACGAGGCACATGTAGCCGTTGTCTCCGGCTCCGCCTTTGGATGCCCCGAATGTATCCGGCTATCCTATGCCATTTCTACCGAAGAGATTGAGGAAGCCATGCGTCGCATCAAAATAGCCCTCTCCTAACTGACACATTTTATGCCCGAGATTCTGCTACACTACATATGGGAACATTGCTTGTGGGCCGGATTTCCGCAGCAGACAACTGACGGCTTGCCCGTCCAAATCCTCTCTGTAGGTCAGCATAACGGCGATGCAGGACCCGACTATAGTCATGCGCGTATCCGTATCGGCGACCGCGAGTGGGTAGGTAACGTCGAGATTCATGTTCATTCCTCCGACTGGTATCGTCACCACCATCATCAGGATCCGGCCTATGACTCCGTTATACTGCATGTTGTACGCGATGCCGACAAACCTGTCTATACCTCCCGCGGTGAACTTATCCCGCAATGCGCCCTTCGTTATCCGGACAATCGCGACTACCTAACAAGTCTCCTCGCTGATGCGCGACGTATGGACTCTCCCTCTATGCGTATAGGCTGTGCCCAACAGTTGCTTGAGGATCCGCAGCTCCTTACCCAGGGATGGCGCCACTTGCTGCTCCGGAAGCGTCTGGAATGCAAACAAGCCTCTATTGAGCGCCTTCTTCGTATCACCCAAGGCAGTTGGGAACATGCGTTCTATATCTCCCTTGCGCGCAATTTCGGTTTCCATACCAATAGTCTGCCTTTCGAGGAACTGGCTATCGCTACGCCCCTTTCCGCGATTCGCAAACATCGCGACAGCCTCTTCCAGGTCACGGCCATCCTCCTCGGGCAGTCCGGCCTACCGATCCAGGATGAGAATATGGCTCGAGAATACGAGTTCTTGCGTACCAAGTTCTCGCTCACGCCTATCAATCCCTCTCTATGGAAAATGGGACGCATCCGGCCACAGAATAGCCCGGAACGACGTATCCGTCAATTGGCCTACCTTCTGCATAGCTCGGAGTTCCTCTTCAGTCGTATCCTGGAACTGCCGGATGTCGACTCCTTAGCCGCACTCTTTGCCCAGGAGGGTATGAGCCGCGCCTCGATAGATATCCTGCTCATCAATACGGTGCTCCCGTACCGCTTTGCGTATAATCCGCAAAACCTACCGGCTATCATGCAGATGATGGAGCAGATCGCTCCCGAGAACAATACCATCGTTCGTCAATGGCGCATGCTCGGCCAAACCGTCCGCAATGCTGCCGACTCCCAGGCCCTGCTTCATCTCTACCAAAACTACTGCCAGCACCACGAGTGCATCAATTGCGAAGTTGGCTACCAAATCTTCTTCGCCGACCATACCCCGCGTTTGTAACTCAAATTCGAATAGAACATGACGATCATTTTTGACTTGGACGGAACGCTGCTCAATACCATTGATGACTTGGGCTATGCGTGCAACTATGCGCTGGAGAAGACGGGATACCCGACTTATCCGATTGAGGCATACCCCGCAAAAGTAGGCAACGGTATCAATAATCTCATTCGTCGTGCCTTGCCCTTGGATCAGCAGACGGAAGAGAATATCTTACGCGTACGTGCGTATTTCGTACCTTATTATAATGAGCACAACTGCGACTATACGCGTCCGTATGGAGGAATACCCGAATTGTTAGCGACGCTCAAATCGCAGGGCCATCAACTGGCTGTGGCCAGCAATAAGTACCAGGCCGCCACCGAGAAAATCGTCAATCATTTCTTTCCCGGCATATTTGATGTTATCCTCGGAGAACGCGAAGGCATCGAACGGAAACCTAATCCGCAGATCGTCTATGATATCCTTTCCACTTTCAACTATAAACTAGACGACTTCTCTCAACTCTCAACTTTCAACTCTCAACTAATCTATGTTGGTGACAGCCTCGTGGATCGAGATACGGCAGCAAATGCAAAAGTGCCGTTCGTGGCATGCTCCTGGGGCTTTGTTTCGCGTGAAGCGTTGATAGAGAATGGAGTAGGGCGTATCATCGACCAGCAGCAAGACCTGCTTTTAGACGTATACATCCAACAATCTATTCTTCCGCAATACGACGCTTTCGACGGGGGACACAAGCGCGACCATGCGGAGACAGTCATCCGAGAAAGCCTCAAACTGGCTCGAACTTATGCTGCAGATGAGACCATGGCATATGTGATTGCAGCGTACCATGATTTGGGGTTGAAGTTTGATCGGGAGAAGCATCATATTCATTCGGGTGAGATCCTCATGGCAGATGAGAATTTGCGAAAATGGTTCACCGAAGAGCAGTTAATGACCATGCGTGATGCAGTAGAAGATCATCGTGCAAGTGGCAAGAACCCACCACGAACGATCTATGGTGCTATCGTCGCTGAAGCCGATCGGCAGATAGATCCGCTTACCGTCATTCATCGCACTATGGCGTATAGCCTCAAACTGCTTCCTGATGCCGATTTTGATACGCTCTACCAACGTAGTTTGGATCACTTGCACGAGAAATATGCCGAAGGAGGTTACCTGAAACTTTGGCTCAATAGCGAACGAAATGTGCAGGGTTTGGAAGAACTGAGAGCGATGATACACAACGAATCCGAACTGCGGAGACTCTGCCGCGAATGGTTTGACAATCAACGAAATGACTAATATGAAAAACTACGAGATAATATCCGATCGACAAGAGAAAGTTCTGCGGTATTTGAACGAACACGGCATTCCGTTTACGACCTACAATCACCCGGAAGGCAAGACGATTGAGGAGGCGAAACGGTGGTGGCACGACGATGGGAGTGTGCATTGCAAGAACATCTTCATGCGCAATCACAAAGGCGACCAACATTACCTCATTTGCTTCCCGTGTGACTATGATTTGGCGATTCACGATATCGAGCATTGGCTCAAAGATGTCCTTGTTTCGCAGGGTCTCAAGGCTCCCGGCAAACTATCCTTTGCCTCTCCCGAACGGATGATGAAGTACCTGGGGCTTGAACCGGGTAGCGTCAGTCCTTTCGGACTCATCAACGATTCGGATCACCACGTCATCCTCTTCTTGGATAGTCGATTGAAAGATGCCGAATCGCTGAGTTTTCACCCGAATGACTGTAGGGGTACCGTAGTTATCTCGCAAGCCGCATTTCAGCAATACCTGTCCTGTGTGGGCAATAAAGTGGAATATATAACTACTTGTTAATATGCAACGCGTAATCGGAATAGGAGAAACGGTGCTGGATATCTTATTCAAGAACGACCAGCCGCAAAAAGCCGTTCCCGGGGGCTCGACGTTCAACAGCATCGTGTCGTTGGGTCGTGCCGGTGTGCCATGCGCCATGATCACGCAGACGGGAAGTGACCATATTGGCGATATAATCTGTGATTTTCTGCGCAAGAATGGGGTGTCGGACGAGTTCGTCTGCCGAAAGCCGAAGACCAAGTCGCATATCACGTTGGCATTTCTGAATGAGCACAACGACGCGCAGTATGAGTTCTACAAGGACCACAAGCGGGACTTGCTGGACATACAACTGCCGCAAGTGACGGCCGAAGATATTGTGCTGTTTGGTTCATTCTTTGCCATCAATCCCGTGATCCGTCCCGTTGTGGGTGCGTTTCTGCGTCAGGCACATGAGGCCGGAGCATGGCTCTATTATGATGTCAATTTCCGCAAGAATCATATCGCGGAATTACCCACTATTCTGCCGAATATCGAGGAGAATATGCGGCTTGCCTCTGTCGTGCGTGGTTCGATGGAGGACTTCGACTATCTCTTTGGTTTACAGGATCCTGACGCCATCTACGAACGTGTTCGTACGCTCTGCTCCACGCTCATCCTAACCGATGGAGCACGATCCATCCGCGTCTATGAAAGGGACAAAGTGACCAAGTACGATGTACAAAGGATTGAGACAGTCAGTACCGTCGGTGCCGGAGACAATTTCAATGCCGGGTACATCTATGCCAAACGGCAAGGCATCGACGACCAATCGGCGCGTATCGCCATGGCCCAACGCTGGAGTCAGGACGTCTGTCAACAGATAGGCAATAACATCAGCGACGAACTGGTCGCACAACTCAAATAGCCATCATATGAACATCACCTCACTCAAGCATCGTCCAGCCTTCAGCGATAGTACTATCGATATCCAGTACGACGGTTGGCTGTTCACAAAGGAGTAATAGATATTTTACAAGAGCTGCGCAGTGTGATTCTTGGTATCCACTTTCTCGATGATACGCTCTAAGATGCCGTTCGTGTCAAAAATGAACGTCTTGCGGAGTGTGCCCATCGTCACCTTGCCGTAGTTGCGTTTCTCGCCCCATGCGCCAAAGGCTTGCAGCATCTCGGTCGTCGGGTCGCTCAAGAGCGGGAAGGGTAGGTCGTATTTCTCTTTGAACTTGATATGCGAAGCTTGGCTGTCCTTGCTGACACCATAGACTTGGTAACCCTGTGCCAAGAAAGCATGGTAGTTATCGCGGATATTGCATGCCTCGGCCGTGCAACCCGGAGTCGAGTCCTTCGGGTAGAAATAAATAACTGTTTTCTTGCCGATCAGGTCTTTGTCCGTGACCATCTTTCCGGTCTCATCCGGTGCCGCAAAACTCGGCATCTTGTCTCCAACTTGTAACATAAGTATTCGCGTTTTAAGATTATCCAATGTAATTATTTCGATCCAACGAACGATACGAGATAGCTTCGAGCATGTGCTTCTTCTGGATATTCTCGGAGCCTTCCAGGTCAGCAATGGTACGTGCGACTTTGAGGATGCGATCATAGGCACGAGCCGAGAAACCCAACTTGGTCATCGTGTACTCAAGCAGTTTGTCCGACTCGGCATCTAGGGCGCAGTACTGCCGCACCATCTTATTATTCATCATGGCGTTGCAATGCACCAATTTGCTATGCTTGAACCTTTCCGTCTGAATGGCTCTGGCTCGGAGCACCCGTTCACGAATAGCCGCGGAAGTCTCACCCGGTTGGTCGTCCCGCAACTGGTCATACGGCACGGCTTCAATCTCGCATTGGATGTCGATTCGATCCAAAAGCGGCCCACTAATCTTCGACATATATCGATGCACTTGAGCCGGAGTACAGGTACACGGATGCGCAGGGTTGTTCTCTCCGTAATGGCCGCAGGGACAGGGGTTCATCGCAGCCACGAGCATGAACGATGCCGGGTAATCGACTGTCTCCTTGGTACGTGCCACCGTAATATGTCGATCCTCCAGCGGCTGACGCATGACTTCCAGCACAGAACGCTTATATTCAGGTAGCTCGTCAAGAAATAAAACACCGTTATGGGCCAATGAGATCTCTCCCGGATGGGGATTGGTACCTCCTCCAACGAGTGCCGTGTCGGTTATCGTATGGTGCGGACTTCTAAACGGACGCTGCACGATAAGCGCACTACTGGTGCCTTTGCGCTTGTTGGTTAGACCTACGATGGAGTGGATCTTGGTCGTCTCCAGTGCTTCTTCGAGCGTCAGCGGAGGAAGGATAGTCGGGATGCGCTTGGCAATCATCGATTTACCGGCTCCCGGAGGACCAATCATGATCATGTTATGGCCACCGGCTGCGGCAATCTCTACGGCACGGCGCACCTTGAATTGTCCGCGAACGTCCGAGAAGTCGACATCTGTCGGGAAAGCCAACTCATCAAATATCTTCTGCGTATCTACCTGCGTCGGAAGCCACGGTTCGTCCGGATTCAGGTCATCTTTGGGTTCGCCATTCAGGAAACGGATCACCTCCATCAGGTTCTTCAGTCCGTACACCTCCAGGCCATCTACCACAGCGGCTTCCTCCGCATTCTCTTCCGGCAAGATGAGTCCTTTGAATCCGGCTTTGCGTGCACACAGGGCAATTGGTAGTGCGCCACGAATGGGTTGCAACGAGCCATCCAACGACAATTCGCCTACCATCATATAGTTGGCCAGTTCTTTGGATTTGATCTTCTCGCCTCCGGCCAGCAAACCAATCGCCAGGGGCAGGTCATAGAGCGCACCTTCTTTCTTAATGTCCGCGGGAGCCAGATTGATGGTGAACGAACGGTGGAGCGCCTCCAGGTTGTTGACTGTCAGCGCAGCCATGATGCGTTCGTGTGACTCTTTGACGGACGTATCCGGCAGTCCTACCATCATAAAATCGAAGCCCGGGGTAGCGTGAACCTCTATCGTCACGATCACGGCATCTATACCTACCGGTGCTGCACTATATATCTTGATTAACATATACTAATGTTTATAATGTTTATGTCTTTTGTCTTTTTTCTTTCGACTTTCGACTATCTCCGTCTATGGTGCCAATGCCACGTTGGATTGAGCGAGTTTCGATGGATGAAATGTCCCGGTGGCTGGAACGCGTATTCATAGTGATTGATTTGCTCTGCCTCATTGGCTCTGTTGAGCACTATTCCCACCACATCAAAACGGATATTCCGACTATCGTGCATGTGCTTCTTGTACGCATTGGCCGCTGCCACAATACGTTGCTTCTTGAGATAATCCACAGCCTCTTCCGGGGCGCCTCCGAGCAGGGATGTACGCGTCTTGACTTCCACGAAAATGATCTCCTGTTTGTTCGCCGCGATGATATCCACCTCCAAATGTCCCATATGCCAGTTGGTCTCCAGAATCTTCAATCCCTTCTTCTGAAGCAGCTCCACAGCCAACTCCTCTCCGCGCTTTCCTATCTCATTATGCTGAGCCATATGGTGATCAATTTCCTGAAAATATTTCGGCTGCAAAGGTACGAAAAAATCCGCACATACGCAAGCCTTTCTCAAAAAAATAGTGCCTTTATCCTATTTTTTTTCTGGGTCTTCAATGCGATTATACAATGCCAATTGTTTCTCCAATTCCGCTTTGAACTGTTCACGCAGGGACTGCGGTTGCAGAATCTCCAATTCCGAACCATAGGTGCGGAGCTGCTGAATAAAATCCAAAGTCGGAGCTACGAACCACTCGAAAACGCATGGCTCAACCTCCTTTTGTGAGTGATGCAGCGGTAATGAACGCAGGTACTTGGCTGCAATCGGAATGACACGTGCCTGAATGATCTCGGGAGTATAGTCTTTGCCGCAGAATACACCGTAATACCCTGAGAAATAGGCCTGTGGATGGAATTTCCTCGGCTGCCTGAACTTCTTTTCCGTCCGTTTCACATACTGCACTCGATCCAAGGCATAGATTCGCGGTTCGTTCTTGGGGGTGTCGTGTTTGTCATCAATCTCTTCCACCAATCCCAACACGTACCAACGCTGCTTAAATACCTTCAGACACAGCGGTGCCAATAGAAACTCATGAGGTGCTTCTTTGCTATCAAAACGCAGATGTGCCACTTGCAGCATCTTCTTCTCTCGCATTGCCTCTACAATCGTCGTCAGGTACTCCGTTCCGGCAGGGATAGGCTCGTATAGAATCTTTTCTTTCAAGTTGCGACTGGCACTAAGCGACTGACTCATAGCAAATTGCGAGAGCAACCATTGCTTCGTCTGACTATTACTATCCGAATCGGGAATATAATACTGTCCACCATATGGCGAACGTTGACATTTGATCTCGATGTCAAACAGTTCCTCAATCTCCTTGAGGCAACGAAAGAATGTCCGTTCCGGAATGCGCGATTCGTGGTATTCGTTTAGATTCGCATGCTGCCAACGTCGATCAATCTCAGCCTTCGTGATCTTCCCGGCCGATCGAATCGTATCCACCAACCAGATGTATTTGTTGTAATGTATTACTGCCATGGTATTAATTTCTTAATTTTATGACTCAAACGGATGGGATTGACGGTATTCGAACTGGAGGGAGTTGAATTTCCACGCCCATGGAGTACCGTAGGTTTTGCCGTTTGAGCCAATGTGGTTAGCAGCTTCAAACTCTGCTTTTAGTTGGGCTTTTCCTTCTGGAGTACCGTAGTGCTTGGCCATATGGGCATTGGCATAGGCAAAGACAGCAGAGTTATGTTTCTGCTTTGGGGATTGATTTTTCTGATAAGTTTCTTCGCGAGTGCGATAGAATTGCTTGCCGTTACGCATGTAAAAGTACCCGGAGTCCTTTCCGTTGGTTTTGCCGTGGATTTGGTTGATCGCTGACGCGGTATCTATTTCTGCCATAAATAAAAGTTTTTAATTGTATATTATATATTTATATATAATATAGTAAGATTGTACAAAAATTGGTCTTGTCTGGGCTTGACAGAGGCTTGATGTTAGCTTTGACCGTCGGTTGACTGTCGGTTCACTGTCGGTTCAATCTGCACTTTGACTGTGCAAAGGTAGTGCTTTTTTATGACATATGCAAATATTTCGGAAGAAAATTGTAAGATTTGGTGAAAATATGCAAAATTTGCGGGATTTAATCCCATGGAAAAGAAGAAAGAAAAACGCGAGCCTGATGACTCGCGCACTCGACAAAGAGGATCTGGATAAAATCCGGGGTAATGGACATACGTTATTTTATAGCGGCGCGTTGTTGGAGGTGTTGCTCTTTACGAGCGGCGCGGTTGCGTTTGATAGTGGTGTAGTAGCCGAAGCCGGCCATTGGATGACGCCATTCTTCGTCTTCGATACGCTCCCACTCGGCGTTTTCACGGCGGCGGATTTTGAGTTCTTGACACCAGAAACGGATGTCGGACAAAAGTCGTTTAGTATGTTTGAACATAGTTGCAATGTTTAGTCAAAAATTACCAATATTGTCAATATTTTCTTTGAATTGTCATTCAAAGCAGGAAACGAACTAATTTATTTTCTCTTTAGTTTGCGTTTGATATAACGGATGACGCGTTGGTAGAAGTGTTTGTTGTCAGTTTTGGCCGCTTGATTGCACAACAAAAAAGCGGTAAGTCCGCATATTGGATTTACCGCTTGGAATTTTGTTCCCCGACGGGGAATTAAATAACTTATTTAATAGAGCAGGCCGAACATCCAGAGAGGGATCTTGTTCTCGAAGCCCATATCTATGTCATCTGCTACTACATAACTATTTGGGATATTGGCTATTTGTCCGAAACCTTTGCTTTTGCCACCCACTTCAAACAAATACTTTTTATCTGCAACGATGTCCCCTTTCTGCGGCATGGCTATCTTATGTCCCTTCGCCAACATCGAGGCACAGAAAGTTTCACGCATCGTGCCGGTATCGGCATTGGGGGACAATGCATACATTAGGTTCGTGTTGTTGAATAAAATCTTCTCGGGCTTATTGACTTGCTCCCATCCTTCGGTCGCTGCATACAATCTGCGAATCAAAGCTGCCTGATCCAATAGTTCGATGAGTTTGAGCAGCACATTACGCGAAGCGTTCAGAGACTTGCCCAGAGCAGAGATATTCAGCGTGTATGGATTTTGTTGCGCTAAGATAGCTAACAGAGGTTTGATCTTATAGACCGATTCGTATTCTAAATTAGATACAGCCGGTATCTCATTGAAGATAATGGTGTCAATCACTTGGCTTAATCGCTCGCCAAAGTTCATGGTTTGATCTCGATAGAACGGGTAGTATCCTTCTTTGATATAGCGCTCAAAATACAAAAGCACTTTGATGTTCTGCTTAATTGTGATGTCACGGCTTATTTCCACATGACGAGAAACCAGTTCCTCCAAGGATACTGGCGGTAAATCCGCCATACCTTCCATTTTGAGGTATTCGCGGAAACTCAGACCATGCATGGTATATACGCCACAACGCCGGGATAAGTCATATGTCTGCTTAATAATATCCAAAGCATTACTTCCTGTCACAACTACATGAAGATGTGGATAAGCATCGTAGATATTCTTAAGCTCCTGCGCCCAATTTCCGTACTTGTGTATCTCATCAAGGAATAGATGAGTTATATCGTGCGTGTACGCGTATTCTGCCAAATCCAATAAGGTGTGAGAGGCAAACCAAAAATGATCTACAGAACAATACAGCACCTTACTTTTATCCGAAAACGTACGCAAGATATGCTGCATTAGCATCGTTGTTTTACCGGAACCTTTCGGACCGCGGATCAGAATAAGCTGGTCATCCCAGTTTATATCCTCATACAGATAACGCATCTGCGTGAACCCGGAATAGCGCTCCAATAAGCGATAAAAGAAATTGACTAATTGCTCCATATTCTTTACTTTATATGTGTTAATAAATATTGAGTTTCTTACTTTCTATAGTAATATATCAATAGCAAATTTTACTTTTAAAAGTTAAAAAAACGCTGCAAAGGTACAACAAAAAAATGAAATATGCAAATAAATTTGTAAAATTAAAGCAAAAACGGCCACAAAAATGTGACCGAAGAGCAAAATCATTTTATTAAAGAATTAGAAAAAGATATGACTCAATGCATATCTAACATTGTCCATTAGTGTGGCAATGAAAGGTATTATGCTTTGAAGAATATACTAAGTAGTGAAGCTTCGTTCTCATGGACAAACTCTTCTGCAATCTGCTTCGATTCTTCCTCTAACATGAAAAGCGCATAATCTTCGTATTCCTCGCGCCAAAAACCATCGCGAATATCAGCTCCATAAAACATATTATCCTCACCGAAGTACTTGTCATAGAACTTTCGCTCCTCCTCGCTCATGGACTCGACATTCCCCAACTTGCTCGCAACTGACTGATAAAGGGGATATTTGGAGTTCAGATGCATAGTAGCATAGTTCTCAATCTGTTCATCAATTCGCTTAGCCTTCATCTCAGAATCTACCTCCAACGTAAACTTGCGATTATACCCTTTTTCAGGATTGGTGGCCTGGAATTGTTGAATGTAAAAATCCTCACGTTCATTCAGCGATTGAATAAGTTCTTCGCGATCGGCATTTCTCACTGTTTCAAGGATTTCGTATTTGGGTTCACCTTGCTCTCGAAGCGCGCTTAAGTACTCTCTGTTACATAAATGCGGCGTTGGATGAAGATGTTCGTTGTGGCACACTTCCGGATCGCGGCATGTCCGTCCGATATATACTTTGCCGTTTGGAAATGTGTACATTTACACCACACCTTCCAACATATAATACTCCTCGGGAAGTCCCGATTCAATCAACGAATAAAGCGTTTCTTTATCCATAATTGTTGTATGTTTGATTTTCTTTGCAAAGGTACGAAAAATATTGCAAATACGCAAATATTTTTGCATTTTTCTTCAATAACTGCCTACATTATTTGTTCGTTGATTTGTTGCCGAATCTCTTCTTTGGCATGAGCTCGGACGATGCCGCTAACCATGCGGTGGCCAGCTTTCTGTCGCTTGTGTCCACCAAATGACGTGGCATCTTCCATCCATGCAGCATACGAGCCACCATGGTTTGATACATATTTAGACACGCGATTCTTCGGCATCTCGTCCCGCTTATGTGGATTCTTGCCCAACGGATGCATGAAACTAAAGCGCTTCAAAATCTCCTTATCGTGTAAATAACTCCGGCTCATACAAACTATTAGATTCCCGCAATCAACGGACATGCCGCAAACAGTTCCAGCCCCGACGCAGTCTCCTGAATCAGATCCTTCCGCGCAAAGTTCTTCGACGCATTATCCGGCAACACCTCTCCCAAACCTTGCATCAAGATACGCGAGGAATAGCCTCTGACTTTCCGAGCACACTCCTGCGCGTATTCACTCGCCGATTTCCCTGTCCGTAGCCGCACAATTTCTTCGTTGATTTCCGTACGTTTCTGCAGGAAAAACCAAACGTCATAGATGTCTCGCGGTGTGATCCGTTCGCCCAACGCACACATCTTATGCGCAAACATATCCGGCAGCGTCATGACGCGAATGTCGGTGCCGAGCAAGGAACGTATCTCATAGTGATTTGGGTACTCCCGATTGCTCACTTCCACTTTCAGCATCCGTTCACCTTTGCCATAGTTCAGCACTAAGATTGGTCCGTAGAACTTCATCGCTTCATCGTCAATCGTGCCGAACTTAAGCAATAGATTATGCAGTTCCTGATAGACGAATTCGGTTTTCGATGCATCCAGTAGGTTGAAGTCTAAGTCCGTGGAGAAACGCGTCAGACCATGGAAGAGCATGAGCGATGTGCCACCCTTGAAAGCCAACAGCCGGCTCAGTTCGGGGTGACGGAAGATAGCAAGCAGCACTTGCATCATGTAATAGCGATGTTTATTGATGTCCATTGAGTAGCGCCTCCACACGCTTGGTAAGTATCGGTGAGTTATAAATCGGCAAGATCTGCCGGATGAGTTCTTGATTGAGTGGCCTGAGGTTATCAAAATAGCATTGTCCGGCACTCAGATACACCATATCCAGGAATGCACGTTCAGGTGTCGCAATGGCGATGTTATCTCGCTGTTCGATACCAGCCATGTTGGCCCATAGCATTGGATTGATCTTCCGAAAGACGTACGATTTGCCATCTATCTCTACGGTGCGAGATAGGTAACTGATACAAGTGATGTCCTCGGAGTATTGGAATGTGACTCCGGCTCGAGCCAAGACGTACTCCAGCGATATATACGAAGGCTTAAAGAGCGTACATGCCATCTCCTGCTCATCGTACTTGGGTTTGGTGTATATCCCGCTTCGCGGTGAACGTAGGGCTCCTGTCCGCACATAGTAACGTAACGAACGTACCAGCGATTCGCGGTTGCGGGTTGTATCTTGCAGCGCTAACCATTGGGCAGTAAACACCGTTCTGGAGTTGGATAATATGGTACTTAAAACATCCATCGTGAACTATAAATAACAATTATTTGTCGTTTCAGTGCACAAAAGTACTGCTTTTTTTTTAATTGATCAAATTTTTTTGCATAAAAATTGCATAATTCAAAATTTTGTAGTAATTTTGTGCCAAAATTCCATTAAACAATGATTGGAATAGGAGAAATTAATGCCCACAACCCACAAAATAGAACATCATCCGTTGCAACCGTTTTTGCCGGAGAACGCACGGCTGTTGATGCTTGGCAGTTTTCCACCGCCCAAAGAACGGTGGTGTATGGACTTTTTCTACCCAAACCCGCAAAACGACATGTGGCGAATCATGGGGCAAGTCTTCTTCGCTGACAAACAGCATTTTGAAGTGCCAAGTGACCAAGTACCAAGTACAAAGGGGCGCAAAGCAGAATTTAATTACGACGAAATCGTCTCTTTCTGCCGGAAACAAGGCATCGCTATCTTTGACACCGCACAAGCCGTTCGACGCTTGCAAGGCAACGCAGCAGACGAACATCTGGAGATTGTCGAGCAGACAGATATAGCCGCGTTACTGCATCAAATCCCGCATTGCCATGACATCTGTTGCACAGGAGGCAGAGCTGCTGAGACCCTAGCGGAAATACTGCATACCTTGACACCCAAAGTTGGCGAATATGTCGAAACTACCTTTGCCGACAGAACGATCCGTTTTTGGCGCATGCCATCCACCTCACGTGCCTATCCCTTGTCTCTTGACAACAAAGCAGCAGCCTACCAACGGATGTTCAACGAACTACAATCCGTCAACTGGCTCCCTGCCGATGAAGATCTCATTTTTTCTCACGCGCGCATAAATAATATAAGGATATACTTGCCAGAAAACAGCCAAAATTCGTTAAATCACGCAAATTTATTTGCATATCTCAATAATTATTTGTAATTTTGCAACGGATTTAGAAATGGAATAACGCAACCCAATTTATATACCGTTGGGCACGAAGGAACTGCTCAGCGATTACCGTGCCGGAAAAGCCGATTGGCCGGAGTACGGTATTGATTTTAAACAACCATGCGAGTCGTAGTACAACGTTGTAGCCGTGCTGAGGTGCGCATTGATGGCACTGTCGTCGGCAGGATAGGGCAGGGGTTTTTGCTCCTGGTAGGTGTCTCCGAAACGGACACACAGGCCGAAGCGGATCTATTGGCGAAGAAGATTGCCCAACTCCGTGTCTTCGAGGATGCGGAAGGCAAGATGAACCTCGCTCTGCGTGAGGTAAATGGGGCTATCCTCAGTATCTCGCAGTTCACGCTTTATGCCGATTGTCGCAAGGGTAATCGGCCCTCTTTCATCCGTGCTGCGCGTCCCGAACAAGCCTCGCCCTTGTACGACTATTTCAATCAAACCCTACGTACTATGTACGGACTGCACGTCGAAACAGGCCGTTTCGGAGCTGATATGCAAGTCGATTTTATCAACTCCGGCCCCGTCACTATCCTCCTCGACTCGGAGGAATTGAAATAACTTTAATGACCAAACAAGAGACATATCATACTCTGCTTCCGCAGATCGAATCACTGGTAGCTGGAGAGACGGACGCGATTGCCAACATGGCGAACGTGGCTGCAGCTTTGCACGAAGCTTTCGGCTTCTGGTGGACAGGATTCTACATAGTAAGGAGTGAAGGAGTTGAGGAGTTAAGGAGTGAAGGAGTCGGCGAACTCGTATTGGGGCCGTTCCAAGGACCTATCGCATGTACGCGTATTCCGTATGGTAAAGGAGTCTGCGGCACGGCTTGGCAACGCGCTCAAACCGTCATCGTGCCAAACGTGCATGATTTCCCGGGACATATTGCCTGTTCCTCCGCTTCCAATAGTGAGATAGTCGTGCCAATTATGCGTGCCGGACAAGTCATGGCAGTTCTTGACATCGACAGCACCGACTTCAACACCTTCGACGAGACGGACCAACTCTACTTAGAGAAAATTGCAGAAATGCTAAAATAATTTGCATATGTGCGAAATTTTTCGTACCTTTGCAGCCGATACGTATTAACCCTATAAAACTTAATCATTATGAAAGAACTCAAAGGAACAAAGACCGAGAAGAACCTCATGGAGGCTTTTGCCGGTGAATCGATGGCACGTAACAAGTACACCTACTTCGCATCGAAGGCGAAAAGGGATGGTTATGTGCAGATTAGCAAGATTTTTGAGGAGACTGCTGCCAACGAGAAAGAGCATGCTGAACTCTGGTACAAATACCTGAACGGAGGCAAGATCAACGACACCGCTGCTAACCTCGCAGACGCGGCAGCCGGTGAGAATGCCGAGTGGACGGATATGTATGCACGCATGGCGAAAGAGGCTGAGGAAGAAGGATTTATCGAGATTGCTGCCAAGTTCGCGATGGTAGGCGAGATCGAGAAACACCACGAAGAGCGTTATCGTAAGTTGCTCAAGAACATCGAGGATAAGGTTGTCTTCTCGCGTGAAGGCGATTGCATCTGGCAGTGCTCCAACTGTGGCCATATCGTAGTCGGCAAGGCTGCTCCGGAAGAATGTCCCGTTTGCCACCACGCACAAGCTTACTTCCAACTGTTAGCGGAAAACTATTAATTTTAACGGTTATCGGTTACAGGTTACCGGTTACGGGAGATGAACTATATACGTCCATACAAAACATTAGATGTTTACACGGTGGCAAAAACACTTGTCATACGTGTTTATGCCGTGCTACAAACATTCCCCAAGGAAGAGCAGTATGCGCTCTGCGATCAGTTGCGGCGCGCAGTTATTTCTATTCCATCCAATGTTGCGGAAGGACTTGGCCGTATGTCGGAAAAGGAGCAACTCCGTTTTATCGAAATTGCATATGGTTCGTTATTAGAAGTTGAGACTCAATTAGATATCGCTTGTGATCTTCATTACATCACTCCTGAATCTATCTCTGATATCATGGAATTGATAGATAGAGAAGCTCGGTTATTGTCCGGTCTCCGTTCCCGTAGATTAAAACCCCGTAACCCATAACCCATAACCCGTAACCCGTAAAAAATTATGTTAGGAATTCTTTTTTCGCTCATCACTTTGCCCTATGCACCGAATGCGTTGGAACCGGTGATTAGTCAGGAAACGATTGAGTATCACCACGGTAAGCATTTGCAGACCTACGTGGATAACCTCAATAAACTCGTTGCCGGAACGGAGTTCGAGTCTATGCCGCTGGAGCAGATTGTAGCCAAATCGCAAGGCGCTATCTTCAACAATGCCGGACAGATCTTGAACCACAACTTGTATTTCTTGCAGTTCTCTCCGGTAGCAGCCGACAACCACACGCCGAAAGGTGCTATTCTCGACGCCATCAACCGCGATTTCGGTTCGTTCGAAGCCTTCAAAGCGGAGTTTGAACAGAAAGGAACCACGCTCTTCGGTTCCGGATGGGTGTGGCTCGCAGCCGACAAGGATGGCAAACTCGTCATTACGCAGGAACCCAATGCCGGAAATCCCGTCACCAAAGGCCTAAAACCGCTGCTGACGATGGACGTCTGGGAGCATGCTTATTACATCGACTATCGCAATCGTCGTGCAGCCCATCTCCAATCCCTCTGGCAGATCATCAATTGGGACGAGATAAATCGCAGATATCTGGAGAAATAGTGCCTCTAACCCCTGAAATAGGACGTCATCCGCTGCAACCGACTCAACTGAGAAGAATTGAAGTCGTTGCCGCGGTGATTTTTGACGAACGAGGACGGATCTTTGCTACGCAACGGGGATATGGTGAGTGGAAAGATTGGTGGGAGTTTCCCGGGGGAAAGATCGAAGCCCGAGAAACACCTCAACAAGCCTTGCGTCGTGAGATTCACGAGGAGTTGGATGCCGAGATCGAAGTGGGAGAACTCTTACGAACCATCGACTACGACTATCCCTCCTTCCATCTGACGATGCATTGTTTCAAGTGCCGCTTAAAGGAGCAATCACCAATGACCAATGAGCAATCATCCTATACCCTCTTGGAGCACGAAGCAGCCAAATGGCTTGCTCCCAACGAATTGCAATCCGTCAACTGGCTCCCTGCAGACGAAGATCTCATCGAAGAATTGGTTTGTACCCACCCACAATAAATCAACACTATGACGAAGATACTTTTTATATGTCACGGCAACATCTGCCGCTCTCCAATGGCTGAGTTTATCATGAAGCACTTGGTGGCGCAAGCCGGTAGAACAAAGGAGTTTGAGATAGCATCAGCTGCGGTTTCTACGGAAGAGATTGGCAACGATATCTATCCTCCGGCTAAACGAATGCTTTCCTCCAAAAACATCCCTTTCACCCACCGTGCCGCACGTCAAATGGCACGTGCCGACTATGCCTATTACGACCATATCGTCTGCATGGACCAGAGCAATCTCCGTTGGCTCAGCTACATCATAGGCGAGGATTCGGACCACAAAGTCTCGCTGATGATGGCTTGGACAATCTCCAATATCCAATCTCCAATATCCAATATAGGAAACGTCCCCGATGTTTCCGATCCCTGGTACACCGGGGACTTCACCAAAGCCTATGACGATATCTTCGAAGGTTGTCAAGGAATGTTACAACAAATTTAATCGGTTTAAAAACCATGCTAACCATCAAACACACAGAGACAGAACGCAACGGCATTTTCGAGGCGTTGCTGGACGATGTGCAAGTAGGCGAATTGACCTACCAACGTCCCACCCCTGAGCGGATGATCATCGACCATACGCGTGTCTTCGAAGGCTTTGAAGGACAGGGTATAGCGCGCCAATTGGTCATGGCTTCTGTTGCTTTTGCAAGCCAAAACAACCGCACCATCATCCCTGTCTGTTCCTATGCACGCAACGTCCTCACGCGCACAAATGACTATAAGGACATCCTTGCCTAACAACCTGTCACAAGCTGCCTTGTATTTTTCTCTTCCTTTTTTGATTACCAACCCCCTTCCACCATACGTTGAAATAATCGTACCCTTGCGGTTAAGAAAATGTTTTTGAGAGTGCAGTGCAGCGGAACGCTTTTTTGTGAGTCATGCAATGACGTGTTTTTGTAAGCAGCCAAGCTAGTACCTGCAAGGTAGTCGATTAAGTGGAATGGACTATTAAGGGTGCTGCAAGCTTGTTTGTAAGCACAATGAAGAGGCTATTACACTCCAGAGCCTGGTGGGCTCGATAGGCTGCGCGTTTTTGATTAACTATATTTAACTATATAATTATTATAATTGCCGCGACGCGGTATAATTTCTATCATTTTCTTTTGGGATTATTTTCCGCTTTTTTGATTACCTAAAATCGTTACCTAAATCTATAATTTATATAATCTCCGCGCAGCGTTATCATCTCTATAATTTTCCCAATCCACCACCTCTTTGCTCTCAAAAACCTCCCATTTCCCTTACAAAATTCAAAAATTCCGCACTTTTCCCCTCATATATTTGCATATATGAATTTTTTTTTGTAATTTTGCGGCTCGAATTGCTATGCGTGCATGTATGTACATATACGTACGTACGAGCAAACACAGCAAATAACAACAAACCCAACGCAACAATGAGCAAACTGATACATATCGACCAAGACTACAAGCAGTGGATTCAGGACTTGAAGAGTCGCTATCGTCGTAGCCAGATCAAGGCATCCGTCAAAGTCAATTACGAGGTGCTGGCCTACTATTGGCAACTGGGTCGCGACATCGTCAACCTCGATGCGGAGAATCGTTGGGGCAGTGGTTTTATGCGTATGTTATCGCAGGATCTCAAGCAGGAATTGCCGGAAGCAACCGGACTTACTCAACGCAATTTGTATTACTGTAAGAAGTTCTATCTGCTTTATAATCAAGCGAATGCAAATTTGCCCCAAGTTGGGGCAGAATTGGAGCCAACCGCTCCCAGCCAAATTGTCCCACAAGTTGATGGAAAATTGCAAGATGAAAAATTGCCCCAACTTGGGGCAGAAATTCAGACACTTGTGTCTGCTGTGCCTTGGGGACATCATAAATACATCATGGACAAGTGCGGCAACGATGCCAAGAAAGCGCTCTTCTACGTCCGTCAAACGGTGGAGAACGGCTGGAGTAGGGCTATGCTCTTGAACTGGCTGGATTCGAATCTCTATGATCGGCAAGGCAAGGCTATCACTAATTTCTCGGCTACCTTACCGGCAGAAACAAGCGACTTGGCTCGTGAGCTTACCAAGGATCCGTACGATTTTGCTTTTGCTGAAGTCACGGGTAAGTTCAATGAGACGAAACTTAAAGCAGCCTTGTTGCGCAACATGACGCAGTTCTTGGTTGAGTTGGGCACCGGCTTCGCCTATGTAGGACGAGAGTATCGCTTGCAGATCGGCTCGACGGAAAATGTCATTGACTTGCTTTTCTACAACCTCACTCTGCGTTGTTACGTAGCCATTGAGGTGAAGATTGATATGTTCGATGCACGGGATATTGGCCAGTTGGGCACGTATGTCACGGCCGTGAACCATATCCTTCGTGATCCGGAGAAGGACAACCCAACTATCGGACTCTTGGTTTGCAAAGGCAAAGACAACACTCTGGCTCAGTACGCACTTGAATCCAGCAGCCAACCTCTCGGCATCTCGGAGTATGAACTGCAGAAACTCTATCCGACGAAGGTGGAAGGCACGATCCCTACTATCGCCGAAATCGAAAGCGTCGCCCAAGATACCGTCGTCAAACCTGAAGATAATGAAGAAAAATTAAAGTAAAGCAATTGCATTTTTGTAATTTTTGTTTTTTTTTGACATTGATGGAAATTTAATTATTTTTTGACATTTTTCTTGAGTTTTTTTGATTATATAGAAAACAAGAACAATGAACGATAACAAAACCACCATCCATATGGTCCCGGAACCC
This sequence comes from Paludibacteraceae bacterium, assembly GCA_017509715.1. Lineage (GTDB taxonomy): Bacteria > Bacteroidota > Bacteroidia > Bacteroidales > Paludibacteraceae > Colicola. The sequence goes on from JAFWOU010000029.1 coordinate 101,939, forward strand.
CGCAAGACGGAACTCGCACCCAACGAACATTGACATATTGTAAAACAAAAACACGGAATCAGCAACGCTATCGCGTTTTACGTAATAGTTCCTTAATTTACTTGTGAACAAGTTCCCAGATAGCTTAATGACCTATTCCGCTAAGCACCAACGATAAATCATTGTTGCTTGATTCCTCACGAAAACGCACTACGTTTACAAAAAAGCGCTACGCTTTCAAAAACGGCTATGCAGCGTGCAGGTAATAAAGAAAAATTATTACGCCATACGTTGAAATAATCGTACCCTTGCGGTTAAGAAAATGTTTTTGATTATTTTTGTGAGTGCAACGAGTTTTTGTAAGCAGCCGACAGTGCACATGTTTGGGCAATGTCGGAGTAGAAATGACAATTAGGCTGTCTAGGAGTCTTGCTCATAAGCAGACTAAATGGCATTTACGCTCAAGGCCGCGTAGGCCAATAGCCATGCGGACGAAGGCTGCGCGTTTTTGATTTATTACTAACAATATAACAGAAATGCAAGATAAGACAACAATCCATATGGTCCCGGAACCCCGCAAGTCCGAACTGGTCCAGGCTACCTACGGCATCATTGGCGCGATGATCGAGGTATACAAGCACCTCGGTGCCGGGATGCCGGAGTATATTTACCAAGAGGCGCTGCTAACCGAACTGCAAGCCAACGGTTTCACCGCGCACAAGGAGTTGGAGTATCATCCCATTTATAAGGGCAAACCCCTCAACGCCTACTTGAAAATGGATCTCGTGGTGGAGACGCCTATTGGCAATGTGATTGTGGAATGTAAGGCTTTGTCGGCTCTCACCGAACGGGAGCATTATCAAACTTTCGGCTACATGCGTGGAACGGGATGGCCTGTGGCGATACTGGTCAATTTTGGTGCCAGTCCCCGTGCCCAGATCGAACGTTTTTATAATGACAACAACACCATCGCGGTGTTCTGATAAATGTTTTTGGCCGTTTTTTACATTGTTTTTGTAAAGCGGTTGAATATGAAATATTGGTGGTGTCGAATGGCTTGAATATGAAAACATGTTTGCGATAGACAAGTCATCGATAGCACAAAACCGAAGGGTTAACCGCTGCGTTTTTGGTTAACTCGGAAATGATTAAAAGAAAGGATATGTAACCAAAAACACGGAATCAACGGTGCCAAGCTACCTGTGCGTAAGACCAATAAGCTGCTTATGAGCAAGCTCCTAGACATCTTATTAGTCCTTCCGCACCGCAGGTACCGATAAATCGCCCCTGCTGATTCCTCACAAAAACGCACTACGTTTACAAAAAAGCGCTAAGCTTTTAAAAACGACCCAGTGTGTTATAACGAAAAAGAAAATACGTACACCCCGCGTTGAAAATGTTTTTGTGAGTGAAGTAATCGTTACACCCCGCGTTGAAATGTTTTTGGGAGTGGAATGCAATGGAACGCTTTTTTGTGAGTGAAATAATCGTACCCTTGCGGTTAAGAAACGAGTTTTTGTAAGGCATCAAGATGATAGCATATCATATTGAATGGAAATATTTAAGTGATTGTTGGAAGGCTTGCTTACGAACAAGCAATTAGATATTTACATTGGACACTTGGTGTCATGCTGCCGCGTTTTTGGTTTACTAATAACGTTTTTGGTTTACTAATTAAAAGAATTTAAAGAGAAATAACATATATGGCAACAGCAATCGAATTTGAACATGTGAGCAAACAGTACAGACTTGGTTTGGTATCAACCAAGACTTTGTCACACGACATCCGCCGCTTCTGGATCACCAACGTCCTCGGCAAAGAAGACCCGTATCTCAAGATCGGCGAGACCAACGACAGAGCCTCCAAGGGCACCTCCGAATACGTCTGGGCCCTACGCGACATCGACTTCAAGGTCGAGCAAGGCGACGTCGTCGGCATCATCGGCAAGAACGGTGCCGGCAAATCGACCCTCTTGAAACTCCTGAGCCGCGTCACAGGCCCCACCACCGGTACCATCCGTGCCCATGGCCGTATCGGCTCCCTGCTCGAAGTCGGCACCGGCTTCCATGGCGAGATGACGGGACGGGAGAATATCTTCATGAACGGAGCTATCCTGGGCATGAGCCGCGCAGAGATCCAGTCCAAGCTGGACGAGATCATTGACTTCAGCGGATGCGAACGGTATATCGACACCCCGGTTAAGCGTTATTCCTCCGGTATGACTGTCCGTCTGGGCTTCGCCGTAGCTGCCTTCCTCGAACCCGAGATCCTCGTCGTGGACGAAGTCCTCGCCGTCGGCGATGCCGAGTTCCAAAAGAAAGCGATAGGTAAGATGAAAGACGTCTCCCAGGGCCAAGGCCGAACAGTCCTCTTCGTTAGTCATAATATGGCAAGTATAAGACAGTTGTGTACAAGAGGTGTATTGCTGGAGAAAGGAATGGTTAAGATGGATGCCGGAGTAGATGAAGTGGTGGATGCTTATTTGGCAGACCAAATGAACGGAAATGGCATTGATCGATATGGATTGGGCAATGTGCAGTTTGCAGATTGGTCGGTTGGTCAAGAAAGGATTTTCATGGGTGATGATTTGGACATCAATTTCAAGTTGGTAGCCAAGAAAGATTATTACGGCGATTTGCATGTGAATATGAATATCTTCAATTCTCACGGAGACAGATGTGTTCACACCAGCAATTTTGATGGTCCGTTGGCAGTGCAGATCAAGAAAGGTGAGAGTATCAATCTGACGAACACACTGAAGAACGTGACGCTTGCTCCGGGTAGGTACTTTATTACTCCGTGGTGCGGAACCGGTGCTGAGGCTTTCGATTGCATCACGCAGTGTATGTCGTTTGCAGTGGAGCAAGGAACAAAGGTTATTCAGCGTCCGTTCCCATACACGAGTCAGTATCTGTTCGCATTGCCGAACACATGGACGGTACGGAAATAAGGGATGAAGAAGAGCGTAGCACATATTGAACATTGCTATGGTTGCGGCGTATGCGCCATCAGTTGTGGCCAGAAGGCGATAGAGATGCAGTTGGATGCATACGGTTTCTATCGTCCGGTGGTGGATGCGGATAAGTGTACGGATTGCGGTTTATGCTGCAAGAGTTGTGCGTATCTGGATGATGCGTTAGCGGTTGAAGAGAGGATGCCTCAAGAGTGGTTTGCCGGATGGAGCGAGGATGCAGAGACGGTAGCGAGTTGTTCATCAGGAGGCGTGGCATATGAGTTGGCGAAGAAGGCATTGGAGTCAGGGTACAAGGTTGTTGGAGTGCGGTATGATGTAGAGAAGGGCAGAGCTGAGCATATGGTATGTGCGAGCGTGGAGGAATTGGAGCAGACGAAAGGAAGCAAGTACTTACCGAGTTATACGGTGGATGCTTTTGCGCAGATTAAGAAGGGCGAGAAATGGATGGTGGTCGGAACACCTTGTCAGATTGATTCGTTGCGCCGGTATGTGAAGATGTGGAAGATGGAGGATGATGTGTTGTTCATGGATTTTTTCTGCCATGGAGTGCCATCATATAACATGTGGGCAAAGAACGTTGCTATGTTTTTTAAAGGAACAAAAGCAAAGTCAATTGCTTTTCGTTCAAAGAAAAACAGAGCGACAAACGAGGCATGGCCTTGGCATGCCTCGTATGTCGTGACATGTCACGACATACGAGGCGGGTATCACCAGCCGTGTTTACAAGGTCATACGAATTGGTTTTATTATTATTTCTTGGACAACTTGTGTTTAGGTAAGCAATGCTACGAGAAATGCAAGTACAAGATGTATAAGAGTGCCGCGGATATACGAATCGGGGATGCATGGAGTTCGGCGTATGAGGATAATGAGAAGGGCGTGAGTGCGGTGCTGGCATTTACGGATAAGGGAGCAGAGATGTTGAGGGCGTTGAAGAACGTGCATAAAGAGGAGATTGAGTTGGAGAGATTGTGTGAAGGTCAGATGCGTGTGATGCCGAAAGAGCCTGCTTTCTATGGGTTGCGATTGCGACTGATGAAGATGAAGGGATTGCGGTTCGGACATATAGAGAAGTTGATAGGATTGTTAAGTAAGTTGACTGGAAAGAAATGAAGAAGTCGGTAGGATTGATTACGATGCATAGGGTGGCGAACCACGGAAGCGTATTGCAGGCGTTAGCTACTCAGAGGGCGATAGAGCAGTTGGAACACAGCTGCACAATTATCGATTATGCTTATCCTACTGACGAGCATTTGCGGAGGATTGGACTGGATTGGTATCCGCATGAACGCGACTTGTGGCAATTGATTAAGAAGACGCTGAGAGGTAGGGAGAGTGCGGCTATATATCAACGACTGGAGCGGTTCTATTGGTTCCGGAAGAAGTATCTGAAGACGACGCGGAAGAGTTATGAGACGAATGAGGCGTTGAAGAAAGATGCGGAGAGATGGGCGTTTGATGTCTATTGCGTGGGGAGTGATCAGGTATGGAATCCGAAGTACACGATGGACGATGGTGCGTTTGTGTTGGACTTTGTGCCGGAAGGGAAACGCAAGATATCGTATGCCAGCAGTTTCACGGTAGGCGAGATGGCGGATGCGAAACAGCGGGAGTTCTATGGAGAGCATCTGAAGACGTTTGATGCTATAGCGGTGAGGGAACAATCGGGTGTAGCGTTGGCAAAGCAGTTGACGGGGAAGGAAGCTAAGCATGTATTGGATCCGGTGTTCCTGTTAACGAAGGAGCAATGGTCAAAGACGCTGGGGATAGAGGTAAAGAAAGAGAAGTATGTGCTTTTTTACTCGCTGAACTATATGGCGGATACGATGCCGGAGATGGTAACGTTTGTGGAGCAGGTGATGAGCGAGCAAAAAGGACTAAGTAAGATTGTGTCGAATAAGGGGATAAAGAGCGGGTATGATATGGAGGTAGTGAATGATGACAAGACGAAGGCTTTTGTGGAGCGAATAGCGAATGCAGAGATGGTGATTACCGATTCGTTCCATGCGAGTGCTTTTGCGTTGCTGTTTGGTGTGCCGGTGTATGGTTTTTCGGGAAGTAAAGGGGATGAGAGATTGTTGAGCCTGTATAAGATGCTTGGAGTAGAAGAGCGATTTATAGGAAAGGGTGAGAACAAAGGAATGGTGAATGGTAAATGGAATGTGGAAAAGATAGAAGAGAACATAGCGCAGTTACGCACTGAATCGTTACAGTATTTAAAGGAGGCATTAGGATGAAGTTGTCAGTGATGGTCATATCTCACAACCAAGCGCATTTGATTCGTCGGTGCTTGGATAGCATCTTGGCGCAGAAGATAACTGCGCCATGGGAGATTGTGATAAGCGATGATGCCAGTACGGATGATACATGGGATGTGATACAAGAGTACGTGAAACAATATTCGGAGAGCAAGAAGAAAGGGGAGATGTATGTGCCGAAGATAAAAGCCTACCAAATCAATAGTTCGGATTATAACCCAACGGTGACATCTGATCGGTGTGCAGCGAATAAGGCGAATGTATATATGCATGCCGAGGGAGAGTACTGCGTGAATATGGATGCAGATGATTATCTGAAGAGCGATGATATATATGCGTACCAGATCAGTCAATTAGAGAGTCATCCGGAATGCTCAGTAGCAGTGCAGAATATATGGTACTTGAAGGATGGCGATGCTATAGAACAAGGATATCCATGGCACTATAATGGGGCATGGCGGGAAAATGAGGTAATCAGTTTTGAAGAATATTGTAAACGAAGGTTATTTACATCAAACCCAGCATTTATGATGCGGAGAGATGCGGAGCTGAAACCGATGGAGAAATATGGCCTGTTCTTCGATGATCCGATTATCTCAGCTCATCATATATTACGCGGAAAGATAATCTGTTCGGAGCGAGCCGATTATGTATATGTGCAATATCCCCGAAGCATATGGAATAAGATAAGCGAAGGTGATCGAATAGTACGTGAAATCACTCCAACTATAGTGTATCTCAAGTTCTTTCTACAGTATAAAAAAGCAATTTTGGATATGGAGGCAATGGAATTGATACGGAGTATAAAGTCCTATCTAAACCTACAAGACAATTCTTGCTCAAAGGAGACCTTGGCATATGTAAGACGTTTGCAAAGTAAAATACTTCTTCAAATGGCAGAAGGAGATAATAAATGTAGAATGCAGCTCAAAATATTGCTCAATACCATACTAGTGCGAAATGCTATACAGAAAGATACGGTATCCAAGATAACAGATAAGATGATTTTAAAACTTCTGAAGTAATGAAAGAGTTTGATGAACCGACAAGAAAACGGATATGGGATGCAACAACTATAGCACCCTCCGGGTATGAGAATACACAGCTCCGTAAAGATAGATTCGGAGCATGGGTACAGTATGATAAGTACAAAGATGAAAATAGTGAATTTCGCTGGCATATAGATCATATATGTCCGCGAGCACTTCTAGAAAGAAAAGGAATATCGGAAGATAAGATTAATGCAGAAATCAATCTGCAAGTCTTGCACTATAGAAATAATGAAAGCAAGAATGACGATTACCCAACGTTTCATATAAAAGTAACATCCCGAGGTATATTTAATATTGAGGTAGATGAGATGAGATCGATTGATCTCGCAAAGCAAGAAGAATTGAAGAAGTTTTATAATCTGTGATTACGTGCTTAGATTATCTATCATAGTGCCGTTATATAACGTAGAGCAATACATCGAGGAATGTATTTGTTCACTTTGCAACCATGATATTATTAAAAGTGTATAATAAAAGACCTGCGAATGTACTAAATTCTCAGAAATAAGCAAATAAATTTGTATAAATAAGATTTTTTTTGTAACTTTGCGCCCAGAATTTTAATTTTTATATTTATGGAAGAAATAATCACACAATTTCAGGAAAATTCCATAGAAGAAGATCAAGTGGGAAAAGAATTGATAACTGTTCCGTTTAATCCGATGTCTATTCGTATTAGGAGAGATCCGTTTACTCTTGGACAACTTGTAGACAAGATGGAGAATGGTGAGGTTCGTTTTGATACGCCTTATCAGCGTCAAGATAATTTGTGGGATAACGATAAGCAGAGTCGATTGATAGAATCGATATTGTTACGATTACCTTTGCCTGTGTTTTATTTTGATGAAACGGATGAGATTGATCAAATATGGAATGTTATTGATGGACTGCAAAGGTGTAGCGTTTTTCGTAATTATATAGTAAATAAAAATATGAAATTGTCGGGGCTGGAGTTTCTTACGGAGTATAATGATAGAGACTACGATTCTTTGCCTCGTGAGCTACAGCGCCGTATTATGCAAACACCATTGACCATTTATGTGGTAGAAAAAGGAACACCTGATGAGGTGAAGTATAATATTTTTAAGCGAATTAATACAGGAGGACTGATCTTAACTCCGCAAGAGATACGCCATGCAATGAATCAAGGTAAAGCAGATGATTATATAGCCATGTTGGCACAAAAAGAAAGTTTCAGGCGTGCGACATGTTATATTATCCCTACGGCTCGGATGGAAGATCAGGATTTTGTGACAAGATTCGTCGCGTTCTATTTATTAGGTGAAGATGCTTATTTGCCTGATTTGGATTCCTTTATGACAAAAGGGATGGCAACTATTCGTAAGCAAACGGATGAACAACTAAATATGATGACGGTTGGGTTTGAAAGAGCGATGAATTTGGCAATTAATATTTTTGGAAACGATGCATTCCGAAAACGCTATAATGAAGAAGAGAGGCGTCGACCAATTAATAAAACACTGTTTGAGGTGATAAGTGTATGCTTCGCTCGTTTAACAGATGAGCAATGTGGTGAGTTAACATATAATGCAGATGAGTTTAGAAGAAGATTTAGGGAACTGAACAGGAATGAAAAATTTATATATGCGATTACATCTGGAACTGGAAATAAAGACAGTGTGCGTATCCGATATGCAGAAATAATCCGAATTATAAAAGAAACATTAAGTTGATATGTTGAATAAATTAATAGTAGAGAATTTTAAGATTCATAAGCATCTTGAAATAGAGTTAAAGAATCTAACGTTATTAACCGGACTTAATAGTAGCGGAAAATCTTCTGTTATTCAAGCCCTGCTATTATTGCGCCAAAATTGCTTGGGAGGTAACTTGTCGAAAGGTCTTAATTTATCTGGCAATTTATGCAAAATAGGACAAGGACAAGATGCTTTATGCCAATTTGCAGAAACTGACAATTTGAAATTCCATATCTCGGATGATGCGCATGGTGTATTTGAGTGGACATTCCCTGTTAAAGATGAGAATTTAGGAAAAACATATATAAGTTATGAGTCAAATGCTGTTAATCCCCCAGCAGAAATAAATTTGTTTTCCAAAAATTTTCATTATATTGGAATATCTAGGTGGGATCCTCGTGAATCATATCCATTAGATACACAATTGGTGGAAGATGCCCATCAAATGTCTTCTGATAAAGGGCAGTGTGATTTAATGGTGCATTATTTGTATCATTTTGGGAAAGAAAAACCTATTCAGGTTCCAGATGAATTACGCTGCCCAGGTACAGAAACGAATGATTTATTAACTCAGGTTTCTGCGTGGGAAGGGTTAATTAGTAAAAACGTGCAAGTTGTTCCCAAGCAAGAAGGCAAGGCATATACTTTAAATTATTCATATGCTATTCCGAATGAGGTAGGTACACAAGATTTTAGCGCTTATAATGTTGGTAGTGGCCTAACTTATGTTTTGCCAATCATAGCAGCATTACTTAGTACTCCTAAAGGAGGGATGGTTGTTATTGAAAACCCGGAGGCGCATTTACATTCCAAAGGACAAGCAAATCTAATGAAACTGATAGTGGCTGCAGCTCAATATGGAATTCAAGTTATCATAGAGACGCATAGCGATTTTGTATTAAACGGAGTGTTGATTAATGCAAAGAATTATGAACGTGGACAGAAAGGCATTGATAAAGATAATGTAATAATATACCATTTCGAGAAAGATTTACAAACTCAATTATCTACGGCTGTTACTATCCATGTTAAGGAGAATGGAGAGTTGGAAAAACAGCCAAATGATTTTTTTGATCAGATGTCATTGGATATTAATTCTTTAATGGGTATTTCGTAATGAAGGCTAATGTTTGTTTGTTGTTTCCTGTTACGGATGATGATGTTGCTGAATGGGCTATACATCAAGAAGCAGAACGTCCGATACTAAAAGAGTTAATGGCAATATCTCAGGTCGTTCATGATTTGAAGATGGATTGCTCATTTTACTATGACTCTGCTAATTTTAACGATTTTGTTCAAAAAATAAGAATCTTAGATTCAGAAAAATGCTATTTATCGAAAACTGTAGAACAGATAAAAGGGCTTTTGTTTAGGCGTTTAAAAGATGTAAACTCTTGGAAACAGAAGGATGTAAATGTTTGTTATGCGGAATGGCAGTCTAATACATGTACGATAAATGTTGATATTCCATTGCTCTATAAGTATGCAGTTGATACGTTTGATAAAAATGATTGTATCGTTATAAATTTTAATCTCTTAGATGCAAATCAAGACAATGAAATACACATACTGAAAGATATACATCCTACGAAGGATTGTTATCCAACCATAAGCTCATTATCTCTTATGGAAACGGCTGATGATACTATAGCATGGCTAAATTCATTGGGTAATGAAGGCTTCTCATTGCGTAATTCGTTAATGTTTACTCCGACTTCCTATCTGTGGAGAAGTTCGAGGCAAAGAATATACAGAAGGAATGACACCTTAATGCCGAATACATTGTGGTATTATGATTTTTTCCATAAAAATAATCGCCAGCATTTTGAGGTGTATAATGAAGCCGGAGACCATATTGGCGAGGCAGATATAAAAGGACAATTGATACCAAATTCACGAGATCCTCATAAATCCATATCTCATATATTACATGGACGTTAATTACTTTAAGATTAATGCTACGTCTATCAATCATAGTGCCGTTTTATAATGTGGAGAAATACATCGAGGAGTGTATTCGTTCGCTGTATGACCAAGATATTCCGCAGGAGGAGTACGAGGTGATATGTGTGGATGACTGTAGTCCGGACGGGAGTAGGGCTATTGTAGAGCGGTTGCAGAAGGAATATAAGACGTTGCGGCTGATATGTCATGAGCGGAATAAGAAAATCGGTGGCGCACGGAATACCGGATTGAAAGAGGCAAAGGGACGGTATGTGTGGTTTGTAGATAGCGATGATTATGTAATGCCCAATTGTCTTGGCAAGTTGTTGCGCGAAGCTGAGGCTCAAGACGCGGAGATGTTGCTGTTTGATTACGCAACGGTGACAAACGGCAAAAGTCAGCAGGTTGTATATCCGAAGATAGAGGATAGATTACTGCCAGGTGATGAGTTGTTGCGGCAAGTACAAGAACGATGGTATGTATGTGTGCCGACGGCTTGGAATAAATTATATAAGCGGGAGTTCTTGATGCAGAACGGTTTGCTCTTTACGGAAAACGTGATGTACGAAGATACTGATCTGTCGTTGAAGATGCTGACGTATTTGAAGCGTATAAAGTACACGAATGTAGTAGCTTATAACTATCGTCAGAATGCACTATCCATCACCAAAGAGCGTCCTACACCAGAGAAGATGGCATTTACGATTATGCAGCAGAATCGATGTGCTATAGTAGCAGAGAATACGGATGTAGAGATAGTGAAAGATGTGATACATACGTATGTGAAAGCACAGCTAAGTATATTGCGTGCAGGGATTAAGGTGTTATCGTGTAGAGAAAAGCGGAAGTATGGGGCGCAGATACGGAAGGCAGGTATATCGAACTTGAAGCCGTACAGCACATGGCGTACATGGTTGGCGATTAGATATGGAATTACGTGTTTTGTATGATAGATGAACTGATACATAAGATCAAACGGAAGTGGATGAAGATGCGTCTTCAGCCGATACGGGTGCTTTGTTTTCATCAGGTGAGTGATGCGTTTGATGAGAGTTACATGGAGCGTGGTGATTGGCTGAGAACGGATGTATTTAAGCAACGTATAGAAGGTCTACAACAAGAGGGGTATGTGTTTATATCGCTGCCAGAGGCACAGGAGAAGATGAAGCGGGATAGGATCCGGTGCAAGAAATATGTGGTATTGACAGCGGATGATGGTTGGGCAACATTGAGGAATGTGCTGCCATGGTTGAATGAACAACAGATACCGGTGACGTTGTTTCTGAATCCGGCGTATTTGGATGGGAAGCATTATAGAGATTCAGAAAAGGAAGAGTATTTGACAGAAGTGGAAGTGCGGAATTTGCACAAGCAGTATCCGTTAGTGACGGTTGGCTCGCATGGATGGGATCATGTGGCTGCAACCAGACAAACGGAGGATGAGTTTAGAGAAAGTATAAAAAGAGCGAAGACATATTTGAGTGAACTACCGAATTATATACCGTACTATGCTTATACATGGGGATGGAGGAATGCTAAGACGAATGGAATTTTAGCTGAGGATGGGATGATGCAGGTTAACATGGATGGGGAGATGAATTACAATGATCACAACGTAATTCATAGAGAATTACTGATTTGAAGTATGATGTATGAAAATTTGATTTGAGATATGTTTAAGACACCGATATTGTTAATAACATTTAATCGTCCGGAGCATACGAGACGCGTGTTGACACAGATTCTGCAACAGGAACCTCAGGATTTGTATGTGTGCCAGGACGGAGCGAGAGAAGGAAACGATAATGATCGAGTGAAATGCCAAGAGGAGCGGGATGTTGTGAAAGAATTGACAGACGCATACGCTGTTGGGCATAAGGACTTTAGGCTGCATACACTCTATCAAAAGCAGAATCTTGGTTGTGGTCCCGGTCCATCAGCCGGTATAACCTGGTTTTTTGAGAACGTGGAGCAGGGGATCATCATTGAGGATGATTGTGTGTTGGCAGATTCGGGATTTCGGTTCTATGAGGAATTGCTTAACCGCTATAAAGATGATGAACGCATATCGGCTATAACTGCAACGAACTTGCATTTGAAATGGAAGAGTAGTCGTTCTCCATACTTGTTTTCGACAGTAGGAGCAGGTACGTTAGGTTGCTGGGCAGGTTGGGCACGAGCATGGAAGAAGTTTGATTACTTCATTACCGCATGGGACGATGAAAAACAACGAGAAGTGTTGAGAAAGAACTTTGAGCGAGAGGAGTATTATGCGTACTATACATATATCTTTAACAGTTGCCGAAAGAAGCAGAATCATATGTGGGATTACCAGTGGTTCTTTGCGAAGATGTTACACGGTACGATGACGATAGTGGCAACTAAAAATATGGTATCTAATATCGGATTTGATGCAGCCGGTACGCATACACAGAGTAGTTTTCGATTAGCGAACTTTCCATTGTATGAAACGAAGTTCCCGATGAAGGAAGTGCCTGTAAAACGAGATGCGTTGTTCGATTGGGTTGTATTCCATCGGTATTATAGTCCAAAGAAGAAATCGTTGATGCTGCGAGTCGTATTGAAAGCGATTGATGTGCTATATAGAAGATGAGCGAGAGAGTAGCCATAGTAATACCTGTATATAAGCGAGAGTTAGCATGGAATGAGGAGATCTCGTTCCGTCAGACACTGCGTGTGTTAGGAAACTATCCAATCATTATAGTATGTCCGGGGTCGCTGGATATATCTCGTTATAATGCGATAGCCGGGGAAAACAATAGAATGATATATAGGGAATCTTTTGATGATACGTATTTTGCGAATATAGCGGGGTATAACAGGCTGCTGCTTTCAGAGGAGTTCTATGCTCGATTTGAGCGATACGAATATATTATGATTGCGCAGTTGGATACGTATGTATTCTGTGATGAATTAGAGCAATGGTGTGCGAAAGGATATGATTTCATAGGTGCGCCGCTATTCGGTAGGCGGATGGACTGCAAATATAGTTGGGTGGGTAATGGCGGTTTGTCGTTGCGCAGAGTAGAAGCATATAGGGATTTCTTCCACGGGAAAAAGCATGTGATACCAATTTCAAAGATTGCGAAATGGATTAACATGAAGGATAAGGTATATACCAGATGGTTTGTGTGGATCTTGATGGTACTCGGTTGGCGCAATACACCACGTCAAATGGCGCGTAGGTGCCAATGCAATGAAGATAACTTCTGGAGTGGTACGCTTGAAGGAACGAATTATGCGCTGTCGAAACCAAGCGTAGAGGAAGCATTGGAATTTGCATGGGAGCGATTCCCAGAAGAGATATATAAGCATGTAGGACATTTGCCGATGGGATGTCATGCATGGGAAAAGTATGAATATGAAAGTTTTTGGAAGGATTATATAAAATGAAATTATCGATCATCACAATTAACTATAACAATGCGGAAGGCTTGCGTAGAACGTTAGCCTCTGTAGATGAACAGTCCTACAAAGATATTGAACACATTATTGTAGATGCTGCCTCTTCAGATGGATCGGTAGAAGTTATCAAAGCTTACGCTGATACAGCCAAGCATACGGTTGTATGGACTTCGGAGAAAGATAATGGAATCTATGATGGGATGAACCGAGGAATCCGTAAAGCAACAGGAGCGTACGTACAGATTCTGAATAGCGGAGATATTTTTGCTGCACCGGATGTGACAGAAAGGATGGTAGCAGCTGTTAAGCAGGCTGAGTCTCCGGAACTGCTATACGGCAATATGATTAAGAAGGATTATGCGACGGGGAAGATCATAGAAACTACAGGTAAAGAAGAATATTCGTTGCGATTGTTTTTTGTATCTACTTTAAATCATGACTGTTGCTATATACGAAGAGATTTGTTTGAAAAGTATGGACTTTACGATGAGAATCTGAAGATAGTGAGCGACTGGAAGTGGTTTCTGCAAGCGATTGGCTTGGGAAAGGTAAAACCTGTGTATGTGGATATTGATGTGACGATATTTGACGCAAGCGGTATCTCAGAATCTAATCTCGAATTACGTAATAAAGAACGTAGGCAAGTACTTGAAGAAGTATTACCTCCAGCGGTACTATCAGATTATGACAAGCATGCTTTTGAGATGGAAGAGATGATGCGTCTAAGAAGACATCATTTATATTGGTTGGTGTATTTTATAGAGAGAGTTTTGTTTAAGTTCGAGAAGTGGCATATTTTATGAGTAACACATTTTCGATAGTAGCGATAGATTTGTCTCGTCAGCAGGAGGGGCATATTCGAAAGATATTGAAAAAGGATATATATATCTTAGACCAGCGGTATATTGTTAAAGATGGTCATATTATCAATGATCCATCCTCTAATAATCAGGGTCTTATTGATGGATTATATGGCGAAAATATACAAGTGCAAGCTATTGTCGGCAGGAACGGTTCCGGCAAATCGTCGCTTATCGAAATTATCTACCGAATAGTCAATAATTTTACATATGCTGTTTTACAAGATGCCGGAGAACAAACGGATATCATTTTTGTGGATGGATTAGATGCCGATTTGTATTATCAAGAAAAAGGAACGCTATATTGTCTAACATGTAAGGGAAAGGATATATCTCTATACAAACATAATTCGGATAACACAAGGGAGTCAATCTACGATTCTTATCAGCAATCTCAATTCCCTACGCAAATTAAGTTGCGCGATATTAGTCAGCACTTATTTTATACGATAGTGACTAACTATGCTCCGCAATCGATGATCAGCAATGATTATGCTTGTGAACATGAAAAGTCTGCTGCAGATTCTTCATCTTGGATGAAATTTTTGTTCCATAAGAATGACGGGTATCTGGCTCCGATATGCCTTGTTCCGTTCCGCGATGTTAATGGAGCTATCAATACATCTCGCGAAAACGAACTAACTCTTCATAGGTTATCATCTATCTTTATTTATTATCAACTTAAGAATAAAGAGAGTGGGAACAATTCAGAAACGCTGATAGATGGGTATGAATTGGGTAACCTGCATTATGTGTTTAATAGATATTGGGTAAATCATAAGATTTCGGAATGGACTAATATGAAGCGAAATCTTAGGCGAATAACCCCATCTTCTATCTTTAGGAAAATCGTAAAGGCTTATGGGTTTTATGATGATAAGTTATTTGTTAACGAACTTTACTTTACCGGTTGCATATATTTGGTATTAAAGGTACTGAATATTATAGAAACATACCCAAGCTATTCGGATGATCGTTATCTTGTCCTAACGAAAAAAAATTATTATAGCGGCAATCAACATATAGACATGATGCAGTCCATACCAAGTAAAGAGCGGGAGGCAGCGTGGGATGAGGTATTAGAGAAACTGAAAGATGATGAATCGCATATCACCTATAAAGTCAGTCAAACGGAAAAGTTGCTGAAATATATGCAGGATCGCAACTGCGATGAGCGCGTCAATTGGTTAATGGATGAGAATGGTTTTACGTACGATACCTATTTAACGGAATTGTATCAGAATGGAGTAAAGCCGGACTTCGAAGAAATCAATAAGACGCTGCCTCCATCTTTCTTCGATTTAAAGATGAAACTGCTTTCGATAAAAGAGAATAATGCCGAACCTATTTCCTTCTATGATTTAAGTTCCGGAGAGAAGCAGTATCTTTGTGTGCTTGGTGCATATATATACCACATACTGAATCTGCAATCGGTTGAGAAGCAAAAAAATAGGGCATATTACAACAATATCATGTTGGTGATGGACGAGGTGGAGATTTGTTTTCATCCGGATTATCAGCGGCAGTTTATCAATCGCTTAGTCTCACTTATTAGAGAATTTCAATTTAATAAAGATACTAAGTTTTATATCCTATTAGCCACCCATTCTCCGTTTATATTATCCGATGTCGCAAAAGGGAATATACTGTATTTAAAGAATGGTGAAGATGTGAGTGAGAAGATCGAGGTTAATCCATTCTGTGCCAATGTGAATGATATATTGGCTCAAAGTTTCTTCATGGAAGATGGGTTTAGCGGCGAATACGCGATCAAAACGGTAAGAGAATTGATTGCATTCCTGAAGGGTGATAGTACAAATCCGTGGTGGAATGACGATAGAGCAAAGTATGTAACCAACGAAATGATTGGAGATCCTATTTTGCGAGATGCATTACGTGCGTTATTGAAGGATAAATAAATCGTATGCGAAAGATTCTGATAAATAGGGATTTGGATGTTTTAGCGCTGAAATACTATCAGCAATTAGAGAATCGTGCAATCGTTTCGAAAATACGAAATGAATTGTATGAATTGATAAAAGATATTGATAGGGTGAATCATTTGAATTATATACGCTATTTACTATTCATCCGTCAGAATCTTCGCGATATAATCATAATGCATCCGGTAGATTTTAAATCTTTTGATGCAATTCTTGCACTTTTGTTCAATTGTGATATAGGGTGGCATGCATGGAAGTCCGGAAAAACCGAATCTTTCGCCCAAAGACTTTGTAAGGCCATGTGTTACGACGATGTGCGCAAGAATGTATTTCCTCGCATTGTACCGGCATTGGGTATCAAAACATGCGTATATTGTAATATGCAATATGCGCTCACTCGCGATGATAATGCCGGAATGTCTGCTTATTATGAACTGGATCATGCTTGGCCGAAGTCTAAGTATCCCTATTTTGCAGTTTCGTTCTACAATTTGCAGCCATGCTGCGGACCTTGTAATAGACGTAAATCCGATGATGAGTTAACTTATTCTATTTATGAGGAAGAACCAAAGCCATCAAGTGTCAGATTTGAGATAGAAAACGAATCGCTGATTGAATACATTTTAACACATAAAACAAATAGCATTCAAGTGGGGATGAAAGTTAAAGACCCATTGTTGGATATGCTGTATGATAGAATAGGTGTGAAGAAATTATATAAGTTGATGGATGAAGACGCAGAGGAGATGATATGGAAGGCAAAGATATATAATACATCTTATTTGACTCAACTATACCAAACAAATAAAGGACTTTTCGAGAATACAAGTTCCAATATTTTTAGATTGTTATATGGCGTTTATTCCGGAGAGGAAAATGTCTATACTCGCCCTTTGACGAAGTTCAGGCAGGATATTGCTAAACAACTTAATCTACTTTAATTATGAAGCCAAAATTTAGTATCATAGTACCACTATATAATAAAGCAGGCTATGTACGAAAAGCACTCGAAAGCGTAATCGCACAGACGTACAAGGACTTCGAGTGCATCGTGGTTGACGACGGTAGCACGGATGGAAGTCTTGATACCGTCCGTGCGATAAATGATGAAATGAGCCGCGATAAATCGCTAAATGAGCCGCATGCGCTTAATGATGGTAGATTATCTATTATCAGTCAAGCCAATGCGGGTGTAGCTGTGGCACGGAATAATGGGGTGGCAAAGTCTAATGGGGAGTATGTGTGTTTCTTGGATGCGGATGATTGGTGGGAGGCGAATTTCTTGGAAGAGATGAATAGGTTGATACAAGAGTATCCAGATGCGGGACTATATGCTACAAACTATGTGTACTATAAACCAGGGAAAACACATGTGGCATTGAAATTAGAACGGGGATATATGAATTATCCGGAGGCCTATCTACATAGTGATGCAATGCCTGTGTGGACGGGTGCTACATGTATGCCGAGGAGAGTATTTGATGAGATAGGAGGATTTCCGAAAGGGATTAAGTTAGGTGAGGATTTCTTGCTATGGGCAAAGACTGCGCTGCAATACAAGGTGGCATTTTGTGAGAAGGCTCTCGCGTATTACAATAATGACGTGCCTGCGAATCTGCGCGCAACGAGGAATTTGCATAAGCCGGAATATCATATGCTTTTCCATCTCGGAGAGATAGAGGCGATAGTAAATAGTCGATTGTCGATAGACGATAGAGAGGAGTGGAAGGCATTACTGGATAAATTGCGGGTGAATGGATTGATGAATTATTGGTTGGATGAGCGATACCACGATGCGGCTGCAGCTGAATTAAAAAAGGTAGATTGGAGTAAGCAGCCGAAAAGCGCGACAGCGCAGTATGAGAAGCCGATATGGTACCTCAAAGCGCAACGGAGATTTATGCTAGTAGGTAGCTATTTTAAACAAAAATTGATAAGAGCATTATGATTCCCAGAATAATCCATTATATCTGGTTCGGTAATAATCCGTTGACTCCATTAGCAGAGGAGCACCTTGCTTAATTGGAAGTTCGTATAAGCATATTTTATGTTTAAATCATGCTCGATTTTAAACAAATAAAACGACTCATCAAGCAAGATAACTCAAACTTGCCGGAGATGAAGGTGGCGCTGTTGGGAGATACGGCTACGCAGTTCTTGGCTACGGCCATCAAGGGTGTGGGCGTGGAGAGAGGATATAACATCAACCTCTTCGAAGCGGAGTATAACCAAGTGGAACGGCAAGTGCTGGATCCGACTTCGGATTTGCATGCGTTTGGAGCGAAGTACACGGTTGTTTTTCAATCTACTCATAAATTGCTGGAGCAATACTCGCTTAATGAGTTAACGAATGAAAGAGTTAACGAGTTAATGAGCGGGAGACTGAACTTTATCCGCGCCCTTTGTGAAACCATCGACGGAAAAATCATCTACTTCAATTATCCGGAGATAGATGATACAGTGTTTGGACAGTACGCGAACCGGACAGAGTTGTCGTTCACATGGCAGATCCGGCAGTTGAACTGCGAGTTGATGCGGTTGACGCAGGAATATCCGAACCTGTACATCTGTGATATCGCGGCGCTGCAGAACCAATTCGGACGCGAGTGGATGTTCGACAGTTCGGTGTATGTGAGCACGGAGATGGTGCTGTCGCTGGACGCGCTGCCGTACGTGGGTAGCCGCGTGATGGACATCATCTGTGCGATTGAGGGAAAATTCAAGAAATGCCTGATACTGGATCTGGATAATACCGTGTGGGGTGGAGTCGTTGGTGATGACGGATGGGAGAACATCCAAGTGGGACACGGACTCGGTATCGGTAAGGCATACACCGAGTTCCAGGAATGGGTGAAGAAACTTAAGAATCGCGGTATCATCATTGCTGTTTGCAGCAAGAACGACGAGGATAAGGCGAAAGAGCCGTTCGAGAAAAACCCGGAGATGGTGCTGCGGTTGGATGACATCGCGGTGTTTGTGGCGAACTGGGAGAATAAGGCCGACAACATCCGGACGATTCAGCAGATACTGAACATCGGTTTCGACAGCATGGTGTTTCTCGACGACAACCCGTTTGAGCGGAACATGGTGCGTGAGAACGTGCCGGGAGTGTGCGTGCCGGAGTTGCCGGAAGATCCGGGGGATTATTTGGAGTATTTGTACTCGCTCAACTTGTTCGAAACGGCTTCGTACAGTGCCGGAGACAAGGACCGGACGAAGCAATACCAGACGGAGGCGAAGCGTGTGCAAGCTGCGCAGAAGTTCACCAACGAAGCGGATTTCTTGAAGAGTCTGGACATGGTGTCGGTGGTGGACGGATTTACGCCTTTTAATACGCCTCGTGTGGCGCAACTCAGTCAGCGGAGTAACCAGTTTAACCTGCGGACGGTGCGTTATACGGACGGAGAGATTGCAGCGTTGGGTGCGTCGGACAAGCATGTATGTCTGTCGTTCACGCTGGAGGATAAGTTCGGCGATAACGGACTGATCTGCGTGATTATCATGGAGAAACGGGATGCGAAGACGCTGTTCGTGGATACATGGTTTATGAGTTGCCGGGTGCTCAAACGCGGCATGGAGAACTTCACGCTGAACACGATGGTGGAGTACGCCAAGGCGCAAAGCTTTGAGCGGATTGTGGGAGAGTATATCCCAACGCTGAAGAACGGAATGGTGAAGGAGCATTATCCGAATTTTGGGTTCAAGGCGATTGGAGAGAATTTGTATGAGTTGGATGTGAAGGCGTACCAACCGCGTGAATGTTACATAGAGAGGAAATGAGTATGGAAAAATCGCAGATATTGGATGAGGTACAAGCAATCTTCCGTGAAGTATTGGACAACGAGGAAATCGTATTGCAGTCGGCTACTACTGCTGACGACATTGAGGAATGGGATAGTTTGACCCATATCCAGTTGATTGTGGCGATAGAAAAGCACTTCAAGATTCGTTTTACTTCTCGCGAGATACTCTCATGGCAAAATGTGGGGCAATTAATTGATAGCATCGCCGCGAAATGATTTTCAATAGTCTGACATTTCTGCTGTTCTTCATTGTGGTGTTCCTGATCTATTGGTTCCCGCTGAAGTACACGACAAAAGGGCAAAATATCTTTTTGCTCTTAGCCAGTTATTTCTTCTATGGTTATGCCGATTGGAAGATGTTGCCGCTGTTGATTGTAGCGACGCTGATCTTCTATTATCTTGGTAGAGCGATTGCCGGAGCGAAAAGCGAGAAGCAAGGCTATTGGCTCACCTTTGTCGGAGTGGCATTGGGAGTAGGAACGTTGCTGTACTTTAAGTACTTCAACTTCTTCATTGAGTCCTTTGCTTCGCTCTTTAATGCTGTAGGACTGCACGCGAACTTGCATACGTTCAATATCATCATGCCATTAGGCATCTCGTTCTTTACGTTCCGGTTGCTGAGTTATATTATCGATATCTATCGCGGTAAAGGACAACCGACGGACGATATCATTGCCTTTGGTACGTATGTGGCATTCTTTCCATGTATCTTGTCCGGTCCTATTGATAGACCTTCTTTCATTAAGCAACTGCAAGCAAAGCGCGACTTCAATTACGACCAAGCCGTAGATGGCTGTCGCCAAATCTTATGGGGCTTATTCAAGAAACTAGTGGTTGCAGACACATGCGCGGTGTATGTCTATAGCGCATGGAAAGACGTTGCGTATGCAAACGGAAGTACCTTGGCATTGGCAGCTATCCTTTACGCATGTCAACTCTATGCGGACTTCTCGGGATACACAGATATGGCGATAGGAGTGGGTAGGTTATTGGGGTTACGCGCCTCAGAGAACTTCAAGACTCCGTTCCTGTCATACAACATAGCAGACTTTTGGAGGCGTTGGCATATCACGTTGACATCATGGTTAACGGACTATGTGTTCATGCCGCTAAACATCAAATTCCGTGATTTAGACAAATGGGGTATTGCTCTTGCTGCATTTCTTAACATGATGTTGGTGGGACTATGGCATGGCGCCAATCTGACCTACTTGGCTTTCGGTGCTTACCACGGAATCCTATTCTGTTTGCTTATTCTATTTGGCAAAGATCGAGTTCCGAAGCATGCGACATGGTATAATCGCGTAATACATGTTGTACTAACAGGTATACTCTGCGTGATAGGATGGGTGATCTTCCGTGCACCGGATATGCCTACTGCTTTCCTCTATTTTAAGCAACTATGCTCGAGTTCTCTTTTCTCTGTTCCTGCATATCATCAAGGACTGCTCTCCTTGGTAAGTGTGATATCCTATCCGGTACTGATGCTCGCCACTGAGGCGTATGCTGCATATGGAGAGATTCACCCAGCAAAAAATATATTTCGAATCTCATGGGTACGATGGGGATGGTATTATGTGCAAGTGCTTGCGATCTGGTTAGTGCTTACTCATCGTTCGATAGACTTTATTTACTTCCAATTCTGATGAAACGATTTATCCGAAATATCTCCTTGTTTGCACTGCCATTGCTGATCATAGCCGTGGTACTGGAATTCGTGGCAGAATCCCTCCCTAATTCCTATACGTATAAGCGTACGTATATGGAGCAACATGCCGGAGAGATACAAACCCTTTTCTTGGGGTCGTCGAATGCGTACGATGGGTTGAATCCTAATGTGATACCGCATGCTTTCAACTTAGCTAATAGTAGTCAAACGATAGAAGACGACTATCGACTGTTAAGTCGCTATATCGACGCGATGGACTCGCTACAGACGGTGGTACTAGGATTGGGATACCATAGTCTTGCTCTTACGACGCATGCGAATCGCAGGATGTATTACACCATCTATATGGATTTATACCCTCGTTGGCCACTCAGTGAGTACAGTTTTGAGGTGTTCAATTTGGAACTGCTGCTGAAGAAAATCACCAAATATACTGTGTCGCGTGACATCATGCGGTGCGACTCATTGGGGCAACGAGTTGGGCATACGCGAGAAGCTGTAGAGCGAGGAACAGAGTTTTGGAATCGCGATGTAGAGGGGATGGTAGATAACGACAGGATGTATGTAAATCGACAATTGGGAACTATCGATGCGAATTACTGGATGATATGTCAAATGGTTGATATGTGCAACGCACGTGGAGTAACACCGGTCATTGTGGTGCTACCGGTAATGGAGGAATATAAGAATAGACTACCGGTAGAACAGGTGAAGTTGTATGAAGATCTGCTACTGTCACTGGATAGCGTTGCGATATGCATTGACGCGTCTGAATGGGATATTCCGGAAAATGGGTGGTATAATGCGACGCACCTGACGAAGGAAGCATCGGGAGAGTTTACAAAAAAACTCATAAATAATATAGATAATAATCTGAATTGAAATAATATGAAAGTTGACTTTTTATCGTTAAAAGATGTCACGGCCATGCACGGAGACGAGATCCGTGAGGCAGCAAGACGAGTGATCGACAGCGGATGGTATCTGCAAGGCAAAGAGAATGAACAGTTCGAACGTCATTATGCCGAGTATATAGGCAGTCCGTTTGCCATCGGTTGTGCCAATGGGTTGGATGCGCTGATTTGGATCTTCCGTGCCTACATCGAGTTGGGCGTGATGCAGCCGGGAGACGAAGTGATTGTTCCAGCAAACACCTATATCGCGACGATCCTGGGTATCACTGAGAATGGTCTGAAGCCGGTGCTGATCGAGCCGCGACGCGAGACGCTGGAGATTGATGACGAGCTTATTGAGCAGCACATTACTCCGCGGACAAAAGCTATCTGTATCGTGCATCTTTATGGCCGGTGCGCTTGTACGCAGAAGATTCTTGATATATGCAAGAAGTATAACCTCAAACTGGTTGAAGACAACGCACAAGCACACGGTTGTTTCTGGAGACAGCCTACCTCCGACTCCTCCCTAAAGGGAAGAGGGGTAGATAGCTTCGCTAGTGTGTGGGGAGCACATACGGCTGATAGTACTCAGTACAACCTGTTAAAGCAGAACGCACTGGCCAATCGTAAGGCGCCAACAGAGGCAGAGGAGATTATGTGGAGCTTGCTGAATGGGAATAATCTCGGCTTGCACTTCAGACGTCAGCACATTATTCTGGATTATATTGTGGATTTTATCTGCCTCGATAAAGGCTTGGTGATTGAGTTGGATGGAGGCTATCATAATGACTTGCAGCAAAAAGAGTACGACGAACAGCGTACGGCACATCTGCAGCGTCTGGGATACACGGAGTTGCGGTTCACTAATGATGAGCTGCTGTGTAGTCCGGATGCTGTAATAGCGAGGATTAAAGGGGTGGCATCCAAACTCCCCTCCCTAAAGGGAGGGGTTGGGGGTAGGCTAGTACATACCGGCGCCATCGGCGACGCTGCCGGACACTCGTTCTACCCGGGAAAGAACCTGGGTGCGCTGGGCGATGCCGGAGCTGTGACGACCAATGATCCGGAACTGGCTGCTGCGGTGCGTGCTTTGGCTAACTACGGCTCGCAACGGAAGTATGTGTTCAAGTATGCGGGACGGAATAGCCGTTTGGATGAGATCCAAGCCGCTATCCTTGAGGTGAAATTGAAGTATTTAGACGCTGACATCGCGAAGCGTCAAGAAGTAGCAAGATGCTACTATGAGAGAATTGATAATCCTTTAGTTGAGTTGCCGGAACGACTCGACGATGCGCAGAATGTCTATCACCTCTTCCCGATCATTGTGAAGGATGGTAAGCGCGATGCGTTGCACGACTATCTGGCTGAGAAGGGGATTGGCACTGTCATCCATTATCCCATTGCGCCGCATAAGCAGGAGTGTTATTCCCGTGAGTCCTGGAACCTCCCGCAACTCTCCCTCCCCATCACCGAGTTCCTTGCTGATGCCGAACTCTCCCTGCCCATCAGTCCGTGCATGACCCCGGAGCAGATTGAGTATGTAGTTCAATGCTTAAACGAATGGCAATGATAATTGGCAAAATTTTAGTAAGACATATCTATTTTAATAAAAAATAGAAATATTTTAATAAAAATAATCTTAATATTTGCATATATCAAATATTTTTTGTAATTTTGTGCGCTCAAACGTAAAATGGGCTATTGTGCAAAGATGATAATACTGAGCGAAGAGGAAAAAAAGAAACACGCATGGCAATACACAACCATTGTGTCCGGCTATGATCCAAACATGTACCGCAAGGATGCTTGTGGTGCTTGGATTAGGTGGGATATGTATGGTCAGCAAGATAGTTTGTATGGCTGGCAAGTGGATCATATCTATCCTCGGAGTAGAGGAGGCGATGATAACCCGTTAAATCTTCGTGCTCTACAGCATCAGAACAATGCCAGCAAAGGCGATGATTATCCGAGTTATGAGGCAGTAATTACATCAAAGGACAACACTAATATTGAACAACGCAGAAGTCTTACAGTGAATGATGAAAAGCGTCAACAATTAGCGAAATTATACCATATCAATGCTTAATAAAGTTCAAATCGTAGGTCTATTCGGTATGTATGATTATACTGTAGACTTACAACAATCTTCTACCAAAGGTTTATTGTTTATGACTGGTCCCAATGGTATGGGAAAGTCAACGATACTGCGTTTGGTATATGCGTTATATAACAAAGATTTCACAACGCTATCGACTATCGATTTTCGAGAGGCGCATTTCGTGTTCGACGCATGTACTATAAAGTTGGAACGCACAAAAACTGTAGAACTGGTGGACGAGAAGAGTGATGTCCCATCGCGCGAGGTGATAACGTTGTCATATAATTATACTTCTCACCCTAAGGAAGAAGAGGAGCCATTTACGGAAGAATGTTCGTGGATATATACGGATAAACAATTAAAGAAATCAACAGCCCCCAACGCACATACTAACAGCATGGATCTGCTGATGGAGTCAGAAAAATGCCTCTACATCGCAGATAATCGTTTGTCACAAAACACGGGTGACGAAGTAATATATTCCCCGGAACATTTGCAGCAGTATATTGAGAAACTAAAAGTCAAGTTGACAGACTCGATGATTCCTGTTGGGGTGGTGGAGAGTAGCCCATTTACAGGACTAGAAAAACGAAAGGAAGAGGTTCAGAAGCAGTTGGGGTACTTGGAGTCATGCGGCATAGAGTTCCCGTCTCAAAAAGAGTCTCTTTCTTCTGCATCTCCCGATGTGGTATGGCATGCATGCAGATGTTGCGAGCATGCATTTGGGAAATGCAGTGAGGATATAGAAAAGTTACGACTGTTCCGTGAAATATTAGAAGATAGTCGCTTTATTGACAAGGACTTAGAATTGTCTATGCGGAGAGGGTATCGATTTATATCAAAGAATGAAGATCGAACCATCTTGTCTTATAATATGTTGTCCTCAGGTGAACGGCACATGATCATGCAATTGATGATGCTGCTTATTAGTCCTCAGAAGATATCGCTAGTGCTGATCGATGAACCGGAAATATCGTTCCATCTGATGTGGCAGATGCAATACCTAAAGCATATCATCAAGATTCAAGAACTTCGTAAGTGTGCTATATTAGTAGCAACGCATTCTACTCAAATATTTGATAGTGATTTCTCTTTAACCACGGATTTGTGGCGTCAGCATCGAGACAAGCGTGAAGAGTGAGACGAGCACATATAGTTATGACGTAGGTCGTATGCCTGAAGATAAATACCGCAAGATGCAAGCGGCAGATCTTCAATTGGCGATTAACTCTCCAACCGGAGAGGATACGAAATGGGTGCTTGTGGAAGGGCGAATGGATCGCGATTTCTATCCGTTGATGTTTGCCGATGATGTGCGAATATACATAGCCGGATATGTGAGTAACGAGGAAGAACCGGATAATGTTCATGGTGGCGTGAAGGCAGTACGCGAAGTGGTGACAAAGATCCTTAATGATGGTTATACAACTAACATCATTGGTATCATTGACCGAGATTACTATGAGTATCGAGCCGAAGGAGATGAGACGGGAGCGGATCATACAGGGCATATATTTAAGACAGATTATCGTGATTTGGAGATGACTTTATTCACATTATCATCTGCATGGTCTGCAATCACGTCTTTACCGGAATTTACAACTACTATTTATTCCGATTGGGAACTCGTTATTCGTCATTTGGGAGCTATTCGTGTTGCTAATAGGCATTGCAGTGTATATGAGCATTTTGATATTTCGGTAGGAAACTTATTTGATTGTCACACACGTGCTTTGATTCCCGATTGGCAAGAGATAGCATGGTCGATGGCTCAAAAGGAATGTAGCAAAAGTCTTGAAAAAAGTATGCTAACCATTGTGGAAAATCGTTTCCACTTATCAACGTCACATATGGCGTCATACGCTCGCGGACATGATGCGTTTAAGTTATTAGCAATCATGCTGCTTAAAGATTATACAGAGAAGAAATTGGTTGAGTTGATGATTAACCATTGTAGTTTTGAAGACTGCAAATCTCTACAACTATATCGTGATATTGCGGCATGGGAAACGACGCATGTGAAGATGTTGAGGAGTGCTTGATGGCGAAAAGATATATAAAAAAGTGACGCAGACAAATGTCTACGCCACTTCTTTTTTGAGCGCTACGATTAGCTTCGCGGATGCTCTTGGTCGTAAGCCGCACCCTCTACCATCCAGTACCAAGCCTTGAGCGTCTTCTTGCCTCCGGCGAGGTCCTTCTGCGCGATGAAGGCTTGCTGGTCGTTCGTGATCTTGCTCAGATCCTTACTACGATCGCTGACAGCCGCTGCAATCGATGCAAAGCGTACGCGTGCATACAACTCACGGGTGCTCGGTGCCGTACTGCGCTCTACTTTCTTACGCATATAGATGCGGTTGCAGTTCGGATTCTCGGTTGCTGCTACGCGGTGCGTACCAAGCAGCATTTTTGCGCAGCTGTGCTGTCCGTTCTTACCGGGTTTACTCAATGCACCGGATACACTATCGATACCGGCGCTCCATTCTACTTTTGCCATAATTCTAAAAATTTTTGTTAAGGTTTAAATTTAATTGTTTAGTTCATTTTTTTATTTCTCTCTATGTAAAGGAAAACATCGCTTCGCTCTCAAGAAAACGAGGAATTGATAGTCGCTCAACAGCGCCTTCTCGGAATCGTTCCATAGTCTGCTTGTGAGCAAGCTCCCAGACAGTCTATAGACCTATTCCGCATAGTACCGATGATATAATCGTTACTACCAATTCCTCATAAGAAAACATGCGGAAAACAACCATGCGGACAGTATGTGAATATTATCTACAATCGTTTTCTTCCCGGTTTTCGGCTCTTCTATAGACAGCGATGAGGACATATAGCAGGTACTCTGCGAGTGGAAGTGGTTAGTAGGTCGTCTGGGAGTCTCGCTCACAAGCGAACTAATATGCAGTTACACTCAAGGGCGTGTAGCCCAGGATGTCAAATCGGTAGTTATAGAAGATGTTTTCCTAAAAGCGAAGCGCGTTTTCCTTTAAATAAAGATCACTTTTTGACGCCCTGATACTCTTCGACTGTCTTAGTCGAGATAGTAGTCGTCACTTTGGATGAGTCACCTACTTGCGTGTAGGTAGATGTGGTACTGATGGTGCGCCATGCCTTACAGGACGTGAGGCCCATCGCCACTGCTCCGAGTAGGAGCATTACAACAATTACTTTTCTCATGATCGTTTTTTGTTTTTGTAATTGTAGGTGTAATCGATGCCGAACAACGCACCGGAGAAGGTGGCTACTTCACCAAATCCGACGAGAAGCGATTCGTGTATCTCTCCTTCTGGTGCGATGAACGTCCCGATGAACAGCAGCACTATGCCACCTACTGACAGCACTGCTGCGGTGATTAACTGAATATTCAATTTCATTTTCTCATGAATTTGCGCAGCATCTGACTCCCTATTTTTTGAAAGTGGAACGCAGTGAAACGTTTTTTGAGAGGAATCAACGATTCCGTTTTTTTGTAAACACACAACACCTCTGATTATTTTTGATATTTTTGCATCAATAGCAGGTACATCTTCGATGTGAGGATTCGTTAGTAGCAGACTATCTGTAAGCTTGTTTACAAGTAGGCTGGTAGTAATGAATACTCATGGCGTTGCAAACGCAACTGGTATTGATGTATTTTCGGTATATTTTTCTTTATCTGAATAATAGCCGTTGTGTGTGCTTTTTTGGTTACTGAAAATGTTTTCGTTGTTTTCTCGCGAAGCGTGTTTTCTGTGTCGTTTTCCTTTAAATATAAGGAGTCAAGCCGCATGGTTAGCCTCCAATCAGATCACCGCTTGCATCGTACTGATCGTTCAGCTTGTGCATCGCATAGCCAAACAACGAACCGTACTTGGTTTGGGACTTGTACTCAGCCACCAGTTGCGTCTTCTGCTCGCTCGATCCGGCTAGGATAGCGCGGACAGCGGTGGTTACTTTGGCGAAGCGCGCCTTAGCCGCAGTCTGCGAAGCAGACGGTTCCTTGGTGGATGGGTTACACAACTTACCGGTATAGACTTTGCCGGTACGTTTGTTGGTGCGGAAGTACACATCGCTGTGCTCACACACCTTTTTCTTCATGCTCTCAATCAGAGCCATAGGTTTGATTTCAGCCATTTGAAATAGTTAGGGTTTAAGTTTAACAATAATATTTTCTAAGCATCGCAAATCTCAAGCCGGATCTCTTCGTGAGCCGATTGCTCAGCGAGCCAACGAGCCGTTAAACTCTGCTCATCGGAGCCGCTGATAAGGATACAGCCTTTACTGTGCTCAGGGCGAGTGCCTCTATGAAACCGGATGCCGCTTCTGCCGGGTACTTGCCGAACGATGGGAAGGAGCCGCTTGAACTTCGGAGATTGCGTTACACCCACTCCGTATATCAACGCAGGTATGATATAATCCGCATTCTCCAGCGTGTCGCAGATCGGGATGAGCACTTCCTCAAATCTACTTTCCGTAGCCAGAAACAGTCTCCCTCTCACTGCCTTTCCATTCGCCGGCATTCTAATCAATTTGTAATATGCCATAATTTATGTATTTAGTTATCCTTATAATTAATCGAAACGTAAACCAATGTAATGTTTGCGGTTCGAAGAGGAGGAATTGAGACAATTTTACGAATTACGTAGTAATGATGTCATTGATCTCCAATTCCGACGACAAAGATACATATAAAAAGAGCGAAATGCAAGCGTTTTAAGGTTGGAGTGTTACGTACAGTCGGATTTTGTGTTAGATAGTCCAAATTGAGCGGAAAATGAGAGAAACGACTGCAAAATTGGAGAAAATCACATTTTTTTTGTTAAAATTTTGTTTATGTCCAAAAATTTTTGTATCTTTGCACGCTGAATTGTGCAAAGCGAGATACAATGGATGAAGAACTTATACAAAGGATATGGGAGAAGGGGACGATTGTACCCAATTATGACCCCAATTTGTTCCGCCAAGATGCTGCCGGAGCGTGGATAGCTCGTGCAGAGTGGGGGAATGTTCATAGTCCATTAGGATGGGAGGTTGACCATATCTATCCACAATCGAAAGGAGGAACGGATGAGTTATTTAACCTACGTCCGATGCAGTGGGAAAATAATCGCAGTAAAGGCGATGATTACCCTCGTTATGTAGCGAAAATTGTCTCGAAAGAAAATCGTAATGTAGAAGAGTATACGCCATGTATGGTGGCGCAAGCAATACAAGAACTAATAGCATCCCATTATGGAAATCATTAAACGATTAGATGTAAAGGGTCTTTATGGCTTTTACGACTATTCAATAGATTGTGCGACCGGAGAACATGTGAAGATTTTAACCGGTCCGAATGGTTATGGTAAGACAACGCTATTGCAGATGATTCACCATTTGCTTGGCGCAGACTTTTGGTATTTCTATACGATACCATTTTTGTCGTTTGAGTTGGAATTAGCCAATGGTCGTCGATTCATACTGAAGAAACTTAAGGAAGCGGAAGATTCGGAGGTGGCTCAAGCATCGATGTCGAATCCTTTGCAGGTGACTTATTTTGAGGGCGAAAAACAGATTGAGCAATATCAGATAGTGCATAATTATATTGATTATCTCAAGATTAAAGTCAATTGGAATCAATTACAGAATCAATTGTTTGTAAGTGGAATGAGTTGGGAAGACTTCTTGAAGCAGTATTATCATGCCAATGAAGATCAGTACTTACAACAGAAAGGTCCTAACACATTAATGGCTTTACAGGTTGGTCATGCATCTTTGAGTATTGCACGACTTACGCAAGGGCATGTTGATACGCTTATGCCTAATGGAATGCCATTTAAACGCTATGTGGCTTCGACAGTTGAAGTAAATAATCATCTGCGTAATGAAGATTTTCGTAAGGCGCTTGCAATGTATAATGAGGTAAGTCAACGATTGGATGCATCGTATATCAAACGTTTGACAGAGATAAAGCCAGAACGGCCTCAAGATGTTGAAATTCAGCAGAAGCGATTGAATGAGTTGCGTGTTCGTATGGAGCGGATGGCTAAATATGGTTTGACCAAGACAGAGGAGATGATAGATACGATACCGCAGCAGTATTCGGGGACGATTGAACTATACATACAAGATACGCAGCAGAAATTAGATGTTATAGAGCCATTTTATAGAAAACTACGTAAATTTGATGACTTGATCAATAGTCGCGCTTTAGCTCATAAGAAAATGCTATTGTCTCCCAAGGGATTGGTGCTGAAGGATGAGAATAATGTAGAGGTTCCGTTGACGGGATTATCCAGCGGTGAGCAGCATTTGCTGATATTATTCTATCATCTTATCTTCCAGACTCAACCCAATAGTGTTATCTTCATAGATGAGCCTGAGATGTCTATGCATCCGGCATGGTTGGAGGGAATGTTGCGTGATTTCAAGGAAATCGCTCAGATGAACAAGTTCCAGATTATCTTTGCGACCCATTCTGTGGCATTCATTGATGGCCAATGGAACTTGTCCGACGATTTGTACAAGTTGCATCGTAAGGCGTAAGGGTTATGGGTGGATTACAGGAAACAGAGGAAAGACATTCTACGTTTGTAGATAATCTGCGGCTGGAATGGCAATCTGACCAGTATTATGGCAAGCATATAGTGCTGGTGGAAGGAGAGGATGATGTGACATTCTACAGCAAGTTGTTCCAAAACAATTGCTTAGTTAAACCTACATTCGGTTGTGCTAAGTTGATAGAGTATCACCAAGATATGGATGCAGCATGGACAGAGTCGTGTCATATAGCTATTAAGGATGCAGATTTTGATCGCGCCAATGGAGCGTTGATTAGCATGTCTGGTTTCTTCTATACGGATAGTCATGACCATGAGATGATGGCGGCCAGTTCGAACTCCTTTATGACTGAGTTGCTTGGAACATGTGGTTGCACCAGCAGTGTTGCGGCAGTGCAGAATGCCATATTTGCGGATTTGCGTGTGCTATCCACATTCAAGTGGTATAACTACACCGAGCACACTCATTTGAGTTGTGATAGCGGAGTAGATATTGTAGGCGCAAGGGTACAGAATATGCAGAATCCAGCATGGTTGTTGGCACAATATCAGAGTGCTAAAGACAATAGGACACCCGGAAAAGTAATTACGGCATCGGTAGCGGATTATCAGGCATTTGCTGTTTCGCATAGTACGAACGATTATGATTTGACGAATGGTCATGATTTCTTTAAACGATTATGCGGAGGAGTGAATGGGACAGTGCATAAGCAGAATTATAAAGAAATCAATAAACGTGTGCAGACTGGTTATCAAGTACAACATTTTCGTCCGACACAGTTATATGCCGATATTGCCGGATGGGAGGCTAGTCATGTGAGAATACTGAAATAATGTTAATCCTGCATACGATGGTATGTGGGATTTTTTGTTAATAGTATTGATATGGAAGTTACGCAAGAGAATCGGTTTGATATAGCACCAGAGACGAAGTTGTGGCGATACATGAGTTTTGCCAAGTTTGCGGCGTTGCTGCATGACAAGCAATTGGTACTATCGCCATTACATATGTTCGAAGATCCGTTTGAAGGAGCAGGAGGAAAGGCTTGTAATATGGAGAAATTAGGTGATGCTATTATTGATACCTTTCATTCTTTGGATAGTGCGAAAGATGGGATCGAAGAGTTGGAAGCGCGAAATATTGGTATTGACAAACAGAAAGAGGTAGCTAGGCTTTGGTTAAAAGTGGGAGATGATTATGGTCATGTCAATAGGATGTATACGTTTGTCAATTGTTGGCACGAGAATGAGACAGAATCGGAGGCGATGTGGAAGTTATATACCGCTCATCAACCGGAAGGAGTGGCTATACAGACTACATACGGAGCTTTGAGGAAGGCGATAAATCAGCCGGAGATTCAGATAGGTCGAATAACGTATGAGAACTTTGATGTGGCATTTATGCCAGGTGATTCATACGGATGGTATAAGCGTAAGTCGTTTGAACATGAGCGAGAGGTACGAGTGATGATAGAACCGGATGATCCTGAACATCTAAAGCAAATTGAGGATGCCTACAAAAAGAAGCATCAAGTGCGTATTTCGTTAGATGTGGATATAAAAGCATTGGTGGAGAATGTATTTGTATCACCATATGCAAATGATTGGTTTAAAGAGCTTGTGGAGAAAGAAATGAAGGCATGTGGACTTGATAAACCGGTGGTGTATTCTAAAATGAATGAACAAGCATTATTTTTCTTCTCTCGAAGGCAGCTGCGTCAGATGTGGAAAAGTACGCTGGAAGGTAAGAATCTAAATAAATGAATAAGTTATGAGAATTGATGAAGTAAAAGATATGCTTCCGCAGAAGCCGGAGAGGATGGAGAGTGTAGAGGAGCCGAAGAGGAGTGAGTTGGTGAAGGCGAGCTATGATTTGATTGGTTGCTTGCATGAGGTGTATAAGGAGTTGGGGGCAGGGTTGCCGGAGTATATCTACCAAGAAGCTGTGGCGAAGGTGCTGAAGGCGAAGGGATTGGTGTTTCACAAAGAGATGAAGTTCCATCCTACATTTATGGGAGAACAGTTGGAATCATACATCAAGATGGATTTGGTGGTAGAATCACCGGCTGGAAACACCATCGTGGAGTGCAAGGCTTTGACGCAGCTCACGGAGAAAGAGCACTATCAGACCTTTGGCTATCTGCGTGCCACCAAGTTCCCGATTGCTATTCTCGTTAACTTCGGCACGGATAGGCGAGCGCAGATAGAGCGCTTCCACTACGCTGATAACAAACTCTATGTTTTCTGATGTTTACCGAAAACCTCGGCAGTACGGCCCACATGGCCTGAATGTAATCACCTAACCACGTGCTCGTGAGCAAGCTCCCAGCACGTACTTATCTGCTTACCTTCCAGTCCGATATGAATATCGTACTACTGCCTCTCTAGAAAACTAGATAAGAAAACCTTACTTTCACGCAAATATGGCAACCACCATATTTTTCATCGCGTGAAAAGACAAAATCAGATGGTTGTCTGATTTTCGAGGGAATAGGGGAGGAGAATCGTTTTCTTGGACTGAAAGTCGTTTTCTTATGAGGCATCCGGCAGAGTAGCTGCTCACACAACGAATCCCCAAACTATCTGGGAGACTTGCTCACAAGTAGAGTGGGGATTGGTTGAGGGTAAGTCACTGTTAAGTGACTGGGATGCCGTGTTTTCGGTTTAAAATGGTTTTCGGTTATCGAAGCGGATAGCCGAGCCAGGAGCTGAAGGAATCGACAACGGATTCCTCCAATGTCTTTGACTTGCAGAGTTTTTCGTCAAGGCCGAATTTCTCGCAATATGCCTTAAGCATACGGGAGAACTCCATCGGTGTCACCATCCTCGTCGGATCGTGCCAATATTCTTGCATCTGCTTCTCCAGCGTTTTGCGCAAAGCGGATTTTTTATACTTCTTAGGTTTGTTCATAGACGTTAATGTTTTTTATACCGTTGTCCCCAGGTCTTCGCAAACTTCTCTCTTGCAGCCTTCCGTGCCGGAGTATCTTTCCATTTCGTCGGACACCGCTGTACAATCTGCTTGCCCTTGTACATCCGGAAGTAATAACCATCCTTCCGAAGCATCCCTTTGAGGCAATCAATAGGTAGAATAAGTTCCGCTTTCATAATCTTATTTGTTTTCGTTTCTATATTTGGGGGCCCCAAACAATTTTAATTTTTGGGGAGAGCGGAGGCGCAAGTTGCCCCCACCAATTAGCGGAGTGGTTTGGTCCTTGCAATCTTGCTGCCGAACGCGATCGCATCTCGTTACCATTGCGTACGTCACAGGTACATCACGCATGCGCTTACGCAGACACTTCCGCGCCATACAAGAAACACTCCGGCAGCTCGTCATAACCTTCTACCTTGTCGTACTCAGCCTTCCACTCTGGTATATCCACATCATCGTGCATAATATCCGTCAGTATATCAGCGTCCTCAGCAATCATCTTGAAGCACGCTGCCATCTTCGGATTAGCCGTAACGGTGATAGCCAAGTTCTGCCCCACCATACGATGTTCGTTGCAGAACAACATGCTATTCTTCCCATCGCACAGGAACACTAACGCATGATGTCCGTCCCGCTGCGTCCACCGGTTGATTGGTGCAAACAAATCCAACATATGGTGTTCTTCATTACTCAATACTTGCTCCTTCTGAGCCTCATTCTCTTGATTAATTTTGGTTTCCATTTTCATTTTCGTTTTGAGGTTGATATTTAAAATTCATTCCGTACTTAATGTCCATCCCATATTCTTTCGCTTCTTCGAACGTATAAATACCTGGACGACCATTGTAGATTGCGCTGACCAACGGCACCGTCTTTATGAGCGTATCAATCCGAATGCAACCGTTGAGGTTCGTGGGCTCTTTCTTCGGCTTGGCTCGCGCCTTAGCTCGCTCTATCTCATCCTGCTGCGCAGCATCATCCAATGCAAATCGCGGATTCGGATTGACGAAGAGTCCTTTCTTCTTCCGTTCCTCGATGATGTGATAGACGCGATTTCGCTTGTCTTCATCCAGTCCGCACCAGTAGCGAAAACAAGACTCATACTTGCTTCGCGTATCGTAAGTAGGCAGCGGTTTGAGAAGCTTATGCCATACATCATCTCCGAAACTATGAAATTCCTTTTCCATAAGAAAAATTTATTTAAAGAAAAGCAGCATGCAGCCGTAACACCCGACTAAATTATAAACTTGAAACTTGAAATTCTAAATCGCCTATACATAGTATAAGCGCTACGGCTGCATGCTTTTTTTTCTTATTAATTTTCTTTTGCTCCTTTTCTTTTATTGGTTTCTTTTGAAAAATTGTTTTCGATTGTTTTCTTAATTGTTTTCTTGGGGACGATTGACACCTCCAGCTTTTTTGATAGTGTTATGCAATAACACGCTTTTTTGTCATTAGCTAGCAATGGCATCTATGATGCGAGGATTTATTGTGAAGAGACTATCTAAAAGCTTGTTTTTAAGTAGGCTGTTCAAAATATAGACTCGATGTACTGCAAGTACGATTGCTACCTAATGTGTTTTTCTTGTTTTTTTTTGATTACTCTTATAAAACACCCGTTCAATCGTCCCGTTTTCCTTTACAATCAAATAACAGCAATATAATGCTCCGTCTTCACCTCGAACTTCGGATGCTTGGCGACATAGCGTTCAGCATCGGTGTTCATGTTATTCTTGCACTTCTGCTGCTTGGCTTTGAGATCTTTAATCTCCTTCTCAAGGCGTTTGAACTCCTTGTTCTCCGCACGCCAACTAACCGCATGCTCACCGGTGTACTTGTCGGAATCGGACAGGTCAATCGCCTCCTTGTTCTCTTTGTACTGGTAGCGGCAGTTCTTGTACTCAAACTCCTTCTTACCGTCTGCAAGCACTTCTTGTACTTCCGGCATCGTTTCTGCAAAGTCAGCAGCAGCCTTGTCAATAGTTATTCCATACTCCGGATCATCCATCTTTACGGCATTACCGGCAGCCTTCTCGAGTTCTCGATAGAAACGAAGTTTCTCAATCGGGTCGAGGTTGCAAGCCGTAGCGGCTTTGTAGATGAGGTTCGTCAACTGTTCTCTTGTTACTTGTCCTCTTGCTATCAGCTCCGGACATAATACTAATACATTTTCCATAATTGTTTTGTTTATTGTCCCAAATACTATTTGGGTTTACGTTTGTTAATTGCGTCAGATTATATCTGACATTAGTTCGTTTCCTGCTCGGAGTGTCAGCTCCGAGATTTTTGATTGTTTTTTTCATCAATAGCAGTTGCAACCATTTTTGTAATTTTTTGGCATTTTTTGTAAGGCAGCAACTCCTCCAGTGTTTTTGACTGTTTTTTCCATAATAGCAGTTACATCCTGGATGTGAGGAATTATTGTGAAGAGGCTATCTGAGAGTTTACTATCAAGTAGGCTATTCAGAATAAAGGCTCATGGCGTGCAAGCGCTACTGCTATGATGGTGTTGTTTATGTTTTTGTTTTCGATTAAATTATAAACAGCCGTTGCTGCCGATTTTTCTCTAACTTTTTTTGGTTACCTTGAAAACTATAATTATTATAATCGAGTTATAATTGCTATAATTTTCAACATTCCATGTGATGCGTCATCTCCCATTCCATGATGTCTTTTGGCTCGCCCACTGTCAATGTCGCATAGATCTTCTCTAAGCGTTTAGGCTCGATGTTACGAGGATCAAGAGAAGGGTCATGAAGTGTCTGAGCGGCATGGCGGAGGCGGCGAAGGATTTGTGCGCAACGGCGGTTCTCTTCCCGCGAGACAATGCGCAGGTTGATGGTGCGGCAATCGTCGATATTGCCGTTGATATGGTCTATCTCCTCACCCTCTTTTCGCACACCAATCCAAGCCAGTACGACAAGCAGGTGTACATCATACTTCTTGCCGCCGAATATCACGTACGGATAACGAGGTCCGTTAGGAACACCGTTGGGCGATTTTTGGCCGTAATTCT
Organism: Paludibacteraceae bacterium; assembly: GCA_017509715.1. Classification (GTDB taxonomy): domain Bacteria; phylum Bacteroidota; class Bacteroidia; order Bacteroidales; family Paludibacteraceae; genus Colicola. The sequence goes on from JAFWOU010000029.1 coordinate 139,026, forward strand.
TCTTGCGGTTGTACTGGATGCTGATTTGTCGTAGCCCGTACTTGGTGAGCGAATAGACTCGTCCACCTTTGGACAGATAGAGGTGTACGCCGGGAATGGCTTGCTTAAGGAGCGAGCCGTTACGGAGGCGGAGGATACGTGGTTCTTCAGAGACCACAGTGAAGGGCACGGGTGGTAGCGGCCGCCGTGGTGTTTTGGGTTTTCTGCGTTGGTTGCGCAGATGACGCTCTGCGATACAGAGCGATTTGCATTTAGCTTTCATTTGCGAAAGATTTGTGCGATGTCTCGTATGCGAGTGGCCACTCTATGCACGTGCGAGTCACACTCAACTTTCGCTGTTTAACTATGATTTCAGATGCATAGCGTATCTATGCAACGCCCCTCAAATCGAAAGGCGCTGCAAAGATACTACATTTTAAATTAAATGCTCGGACATTTTGACAAAATCAATTTTTTGGTGTTTTTTTTGTGTACCGATAGACTGTTTTTCGGCCAATTCCAAAGAATTCAGCAGTCAGTTTAGTCTGTTCCGGTTGTTTGCTGAGCCGGTCATAAACGATTTTGACGAAATCATGTTTGATGTCGTCGAAAAAGAAATGATAATCCGCAATGGATTCAGGTTTGTCTCCGATGGTAGCATCCAGCATGTGCTCGAACCAAAGGAGCGCTTCTTCATGAAAATCTGGTTTCATAAAACTTTAAAATTAAGTTAGTAAATATTTTGGTTTTCCTCTTCCAAATAATCGGTACGTAAACCAATATCATGTTTACGGACCGAAGAGGAGAAAACGCAACCATTACATTTTTTACGAAGTAAATTAATCATGGATTGCCGTTTTCGACGACAAAGGTACTGCTTTAGCGCGGCATGAACGAGGAAAGAGGGTGAGAAATGGAAATTGATGCGATTTTTTATGAGATAAGACGCAAATATATTGTCTTTTGCGTACAAAAATGATTATTTTAATAAATTCATTATTAAAATCTTGCATATGTGGGAATTTTTTTGTACCTTTGCGCACGAATAATAATGAAGTTAAAATGGAACAAAAGTTTGAAAAGGTTTATTCGCTAACGTTTGATACGCAAGAAAAAGCAGCAGAGGTGTTAGATTCTATGCAATATACGTATAAATCTGCGTTGTATAATTACCATATGGGAGGGCAGTTTACCCCAAATCAGTTTATAGTAACGTTCCCCGAAGGAGCGAAGTCATTATTATCAGAAGAACTACAAAATCAAGCAACCGAATGTGTGTTCCCGTTTCAAGGAGGATATTTTATACCGACAGTCTATCGATTTATTGAAGAACAATATGTCGATGCTTATTTAGAAACAGGGACATTACAGTTAACCACATTTAAGAGATGCGGCAAGTTAGAAGATCCATTGCGAAAAGATGGAATGGAAGGAGAATGTACAATTGTAGGTGTTAGTGAGGGTATGACGATGGAAACCCATATGCGAATGGGAGATGAAGCATTGATGCTATGTACAAGTCTTGCGGCGCAATATGTTGATAAGAATGGCGAAAAATGTAATTGCGCATTGGAGATATTTGATGTTGGAGGATTTGTCAATGCCTGTAGCAAAGCAATCATAGCGAAAGGATATCATATAAAAAATGTGCAGATTGGGCCATGCTTCTATTCTAAGAAGACAATTTATGGAGAGTTGATGGAAGAAGAAGTAAAGAAAATGGGAAAGAACGAAAACTTGACGTTGGAGGATATATTTGCGATTCCACAACGAGTTGCAGGTCCTAAGGCTTTTTTTCAGAAGCCTATAGAGAAAGCCTCTGAAATGGAATACAGGATGGTTTGGTTGGTTTATCCTAATCCACAAGAAGATACATTGCTAATACAAGTAGAAAATCCTAAAAAATACGCAAGAAAGATATCATTATAGCGCAAAATGATTACAAAAATAAAATATTTTGCAAAAAGTGGCATATACATTTGTATATGTCATTTTTTTTTTGTAACTTTGCGGCCGATTTATTGTGTGTGTACGGAAATGCGCGTGTACGCATGGACGATTTAGATGCAGAATAGGTATAAAGTGATGGACATACCAAGAATCATAGAATTACCGAAATTCCTTGATGAACGAGGGAACTTATCATTTTTAGAGAACGACAAGCAGTTGCCGTTTGTGATTAAGCGTGTGCACTGGATATACGATGTGCCCGGAGGAGAAGAGCGAGGCGGAGTGGCATATAAAACTACCGAAGAGTTTATCGTAGCTATGTCTGGTAGTTTTGATGTGGTCGTGAGCGATGGTGAACGAGAGTGGAAGTTTACGTTGAATCGTTCTTACAAAGGCGTGTATATACCAGCAGGTTTATGGAGATCGATTGAGAATTATTCTTCGAACTCCGTAGCCGTAATCGCTGCATCCACTTTCTACGATCCTTCTGATGCAGTCCGCGATATCAATGAGTTGATAACGAATGATGCATCAGCGATGCCGAATGAGCCACTGCGTTCAATGAGTCGCGATAAATCGCTTAATGAGGAAAAAAAATATAACGTTGAGGATTGTGGGATTATAGAGTTGGATAGACATCATTCGCAGCGGAAAGGGGATATAAGTGTGGTAGAGAATGGGAAGGAAGTGCCGTTTGATGTGAAGCGGATTTACTATCTATATGATGTGCCAGGAGGTGCAGATAGAGGAGGACATGCACATAAGGCGTTGTATCAGTTGATAGTAGCAGCGAGTGGGGCGTTCACAGTGGTGCTGGATGATGGGACAAATAAGAAGGCGTATACGCTGAATCGGCCGTATCAGGGATTGTTAGTGAAGCCAGGGATATGGAGAACGCTGACGGACTTTTCGGGAGGCTCGATATGTATGGTGCTAGCAAGCGAGTTGTATAGTCCGGATGATTATATCCGAGAGTATGAGAAGTTTATGAAGTACCGTGTTGAATAAATGGCAGATCAACGATATAAATATATTGATTTAGGAGCGGGGCTGATGATTCTGTGGATGATTATGGGGCATGCGGTGAATCAAGCTTCGATGGCTGAAATTATTCAATATGGCCTATGGGGAACGACAGGGGTGAGTGCTTTGCCGGAAGGACTGCATGCGCGGTTGGTTAGTGACGGATCGGTGGATATCATTGGGTTAGGGTATTATATACCAAACCTCTTGTTCTTCTTTATGCAGTGGTTTTTCTATAAATCTGGACAGTTCTTTACGAAGCGAAGCATAAGAGAGGAGTGGAAGAAGGACTGGTGTAAGTTGATAGTTCAGTTCGTAATATGGTCAGTAGTCGGTTATGTGTTATATGTAGTACTGCTGGGTTTCCAAGGAGGTTTGACATTACGAAATGCAACGTATAGTATCGTGAGAGGATTTTTCTTGAATGGTTATATACCATTGAATTATCCCTTATGGTTTTTGTTTTCACTTTTTGTGGTGAAGCAAGTAGCGAATGTGGTGTTGCCGCAGAAAGATGATAGATATTTCCATTTAAAATGTGCTCTTGTAGTACTTTGTAGTTTCGCAATTGGATTTGGCGCATATTTATGGAAACATCCCTTCTTTCCTAAATGGGTAGCAAATGGCTCTGTGGGGTTGGCTTTCTTTTCGATGGGATATTGGTTGAGTAAGTATGAGACCAAATGGTGGTTGATAGTGTTGTGTATATTCGTTTATATACCGTATTTAATATGGGGATTACCTACGTATGGAAGTGTCGGCGCTATAAATAATACATGCGATAGTATAGTAGGATATTTAGCATCCTTACCTGTGTTTTTTGCGGGAATAGTGGTGTTCAACGGCACTTGCCGATTGATAACAAAGTATCTGCCACATATATCTGTTCCGTTTGAGATGATAGGAAAGTATGCGATGATTATCTATGTAAGTCATGGCTTGTTCTCAGAAGGTATCCCTACTATATTGGCTACTTTTGATTTAACATCGTTTATGTCATTCCGTACTTGTTTTTGGATTATTGTCATAGCGTATGTGGTCTGTTTGCCGATATTCTGTTTTATGAGTAAAAAAATAAAATATTAAATATATGAATAAACTAATTGCAGTAACGCGTTCCTCGATGCCGAGCTTTGAGGAATATTGTGAAGAAATCAAAGTGTTGTGGGAAAACCGTTGGTTGAGTAACCGCGGATGTAAACACAAAGAGTTCGAAGCTCAACTGGCCGAGTTTTTCGGAGAGCCGAATGTGTTCCTCTATGCCAATGGTCATGTGGCATTGGAAGTAGGTATTGATGCATTCCATTTTCCGAAAGGTAGTGAAGTGATTACTACTCCATACACTCACTGTTCGACAACTCACTCGATTGCACGTAATGGATTAGTGCCTGTGTTTGTGGACGTGAACGACAAGGATTACACGATTGATGTAATGAAGATCGAGGATGCTATCACGGATAAGACGGTAGCTATCATGGCTACGCATGTGTATGGGGTGATGTGCGATGTAGAGGCAATTGACAAGATTGCAAAGAAGTATGGTTTGAAAGTGATCTACGATGCTGCACACGCATTTGGTGTAAAAAAAGAAGGTAAAGATGTGAGTCATTGGGGAGATATGGCGATGTTCTCGACGCATGCCACGAAAGTGTTCCATACTATCGAAGGCGGAATCACGGTATTCAAAGACGAAAAATACCAAAAGCGCCTTAATACGCTTGTCAATTTTGGTTTTGATGGTCCGGAAGATGTAGTTCATATCTCGACCAATGCTCGTATGAATGAGTTTGAAGCTGCTATGGGTATTTGCAACTTGCGCCATTTCTGGGATGAGGTAGCAAAGCGCGAGAAAGTTGCTGCACGCTATCATCAACATCTGGATGGAGTAGAGGGTATTCATTTCATTGCTCCGCAGCCAGGAGTTACGCAGAACTATGCTTATTTCCCAGTATTCTTCGATGGATACAAATATACACGCAATGAGATTCAAGCACGTTTGGCTGAAGATAATATCTTAGCGCGTAAATATTTCTATCCGATTATACCGGATTTGTCATGCTATCAGATGAATTATGCCGGCCAAACCTTCCCTGTCAGCAAGCATGCAGCAGATACAGTTCTTGCATTACCGATGTTCGCTGACTTGACGGAGCAGGATGTTGAACGTATTTGCAGAATCATATTAGACTAAAAAAGATTCGATTCCGAATTCACATGGTATGAAAGTAGTATTATTAGCCGGTGGACATGGGACGAGGATTAGCGAGGAGAGCATCTTCCGTCCAAAGCCGATGATTGAAATCGGAGGAAAGCCTATCTTGTGGCACGTCATGAAATGGTATAGTAAGTTCGGCATCAATGAGTTTATCATCTGTGCCGGATATAAGCAGGATGTGATTAAGGAATGGTTTGCGAACTATTTCATTCACACATCTGATATTACGTTTGACTTCACCAAAGGGCGCGACATCATCGTGCATAGTCAGCATGCGGAGCCTTGGAAGGTGACGGTTGTGGATACCGGACTGAACACCATGACCGGTGGACGTATCAAACGCGTGAAGGACTATATCGGTAACGAACCGTTCTGCATGACCTATGGCGATGGCGTGTCTGATGTGGATATCAATGCGCTTATTGCATTCCATAAGACGCAAGGACATAAGGCTACTCTTACCGGTGTTCAACCTGATGGACGATTCGGAATCATGGATCTCAACGGAAAGCAAATCCAATCTTTCCGCGAGAAGAGTAAGGAAGATATGGGATGGATCAACGGAGGTTTTATGGTCCTTGAACCTGAAGTGTTGGATTACATAGAAGGCGATTCAACAACCTTTGAGCGAGAACCGCTGGAGCGATTGGCTAATGATGGGCAATTGGATTGCTACAAGCATGATGGTTTCTGGCAGTGTATGGACACACTACGTGATAAAGAGAAACTAGAAGCGCTTTGGGCATCCGGAAATGCACCGTGGAGCGCGAATACCCCCCCCAGAAAATAATGAAACTATTCGTATTAAAAGCAGCGTAATTATGACACGTAAAGAAGAATTGAAACAACAGATATTAGACTTAACCCGTGAGTACTATCATGAAGTGCATGAAGTGAAGCCGGAGTTTGAAGAAGGAAAGACGTTCGTGAACTACGGTGGACGTTACTATGACGATGAGGAGATGGTGAATCTGGTGGATTCGTCGTTGGACTTTTGGCTGACAGCCGGTCCTTGGGCACATAAGTTCGAGACACGTTTGGCGAAGTGGTTGGGCGTGAAATACTGCGCGGTGACGAACTCCGGAAGTAGTGCAAACCTATTGGCGTTCTATGCGTTGACATCTCCGAAACTCGGGGAACGTGCTATCAAACGTGGGGATGAGGTGATCACGGTGGCTGCGGGATTTCCGACAACCGTGAATCCGATTATTCAGTTCGGTGCAGTGCCGGTGTTCGTGGATGTGAAAACGAGTACGTTTGATATCGACGAGAGCCAGTTGGAGGCTGCTTACAGTCCGAAAGTGAAGGCTGTGATGTTAGCTCACTCGTTGGGTAACCCGTTCAATCTGAAGGCAGTGAAAGAGTTCTGCGAGAAGCATAACTTATGGCTGATTGAGGATAACTGCGATGCCTTGGGCTCGGAATATACGATTGATGGTGAAACGAAGAAAACTGGCACTTGGGGACATATTGGAACCAGCAGTTTTTATCCTCCTCATCACATGACGATGGGTGAGGGTGGTGCTGTCTATACAGATGACCCACTGTTGGATAAACTTGTCCGTTCGTTCCGCGATTGGGGACGTGACTGTTGGTGCGTCGGTGGTGTGGATAACACGTGTAAGATGCGGTTTACTGGTAAGTTCGGGGAACTGCCGGAGGGGTATGATCATAAGTACGTATACAGTCATTTCGGGTTCAATCTGAAGATTACGGACATGCAAGCGGCAATCGGTTGTGCGCAGTTGGAGAAGTTGGATCGGATCGTAGAGGCGCGTCGGAAGAACTGGCAGACGCTGTATGAGGGGTTGAAGGATCTGCCGCAGTTGATGATGCCGGAGCCGGAGGAGGGTAGTACCCCGAGTTGGTTCGGGTTCCTGATTGCTGTGCGTCCTGAGGCAGAGTTCACGCGGAATGAGTTGACGGGATTCCTGGAGAGTCGGAAGATTCAGACGCGGAACTTGTTTGCTGGTAACTTGTTGCGTCATCCGGCATTCGATGAGATGCGAAAGAGTGGCGAAGGTTATCGCGTAGTAGGTGAGTTGAAGAACACCGACTTTGTGATGAACAATGGATTCTGGATTGGTGTTTATCCGGGCATGAAGCCAGAGATGCTGAATTGGATGATAAAATCAATTCGTGAATTTTGCGAGAGATGAGTTTAGAGAACTTTTATAAAGGCAAACGTGTACTTGTGACCGGACACACGGGGTTCAAGGGATCTTGGCTGAGTATATGGCTGCATGAGATGGGAGCAGAGGTGATAGGTGTTTCGCTATTGCCGCAGACCAACAAGGACAATTATGTGTTGTCTGGGATTGGGAAACGGATAAAGGCTGATATCATAGCCGATATTCGTGATGGTGCGTTGATGCAGCGCATCTTTGATGAGTATCAGCCGGAAATAGTGTTCCATTTGGCAGCGCAGCCGTTGGTGCGATTGAGTTATGATGAACCGGTGGAGACGTGGCAGACGAACGTGATGGGAACAATCAACGTGATGGAAGCGTTTTGGCATTGCGAGAGTGCAAAAGTGGCAGTGATGATCACGACGGATAAGTGCTACGAGAACCGCGAGACGAACCATGCGTACACCGAGGACGAGCCGATGGGTGGTTATGATCCGTATAGCAGTAGCAAGGGTGCTTGCGAGATAGCTATCAGCAGTTGGAGACGGAGCTTTATGAATCCGGCTGCATTTGCGAAACATGGTAAGGCGATTGCGAGTGTGCGTGCTGGAAACGTGATAGGTGGTGGCGATTGGGCTAAGGATCGAATCATTCCGGATTGTATTCGTGCGATAGAGGCGAACGAGCCGATAAAGATTCGTAATCGTCATGCGGTGCGTCCATGGCAGCATGTGCTGGAGCCGCTGTGCGGGTACTTGTTGCTTGCGCAAAAGATGTGGGAGGAACCGACTTCGTACTGCGAGGGATGGAACTTTGGTCCGAAGATGGATGCCGTGGTGCCGGTATGGGATGTGGCAACGATGCTGACGAAGGAGATGGGACATGGTGAGTTGCTCGACCAAACGGATCCGAATGCGCCGCATGAGGCGAATCTGCTGATGCTGGATATCACGAAGGCGCAGACGAGACTCGGTTGGCAGCCAAGATTGAGTACAACAGAGGCTATTGCGCTGACTGCTGATTGGTACAAACGCTATCATGGCGAGTTCGCTTATGATATATGTGTAGATGAAATAGGAAGATTTTGCAGCAAATGAGTAAAGAGAAACTATATATCATCGGAGGAAGCGGATTCATAGGCAAGAACATGGTTCGCTGTTTGTATGATCGGTATGAGATATCGGTATTCGATAAGTATATCGATGATGCATACTTTGTTGCTTATCCGGATGTACAATGTACTCACATGGAGTTGGATAAAGAGCCGATACCCGCAGAGTGCGCAACTCCGGCATATATCGTTAATCTCGCGTCTATCGTAACGGCAGAACGAGATATGGGGTTGTTTGACGCTATGATTCAATCGAACCTTAAGGTTTTGCTTAATCTATATGAGCGTTTTAAGGATAATAGCGGATTGAAGTTGTTCGTGCAGTTTGGTAGTAGTGAAGAGTATGGAGAAGTGCCAAGTCCGTATGTAGAGACTATGCGCGAAGAACCTAATTCTCCCTATGCATTGGTTAAGCAGTTGACAACCAATACGGCAATGATGCTGCATCGAAATTATGGATTTCCGATAGCGGTTGTTCGTCCGGGTAATTTATTTGGACCTTTGCAGAACAAGAGTAAGTTCATTCCGTACGTGATAGAGCAGTTGAAAGCGAATCAGCCACTGAAAGTGACGCCATGTGAGCAGAAGCGGGATTTTATTTATGTGGATGATTTTGTGGGAGGAGTAGAGCAGATATTGCTTCATGCAAATGCAGCGAAAGGAGAGATTGTGAATCTCGGATCAGGGGAAAGCATTTCGCTGAAAGAGATTATTGAGTTCTGTCGTGCAGAATTGAACTCTGCTTCTGTGGTAAACTATGGCGCATTGCTATATCGTGCCAATGAAGTAATGGATCTTCGTTGCGCGATGGAAAAATTTCGTTCCGTTACAGGAGCGGAGATAAAATGTGATATTAAGTCAGGTTTGAAAAAATATATAAATGAATAAAATTGAAAACCTCATATTAGGAGCTGGAATTGCTGGATTGGGTGCTGCATATGCGCTGCGCAAAGAAGGACAATCGGCATTGGTAGTAGAGAAAGATGCTACCTATGGAGGGTTGTGCGGAGATATAGAAATAGACGGATTCCGCTTTGATCGTTTCGTCCATTTCACATTCACGCAAAATGAGGAGGTTAATGCTATATTCAAGACTTCGTGCCGAGAGTTGATACGGCACATTCCGAATCCGTATAATATTTATCAACGTCTATGGATCAAGCATCCGGCACAGAATAACTTGTTTCCATTGGACGAAGAAGAGAAAGCGAAAATCATACAAGATTTCAAAGCGAGACCAGAGGTTGACGCGACGTATGTTCCGAAGAATTATGAGGAATGGTTGCGGGTGCAGTTCGGTAATTATTTTGCGGAGCACTTTCCGATGGTGTATACCAAGAAATATTGGATGAAGGAGGCAAAGGATTTGCGGACAGAGTGGGTAGGAAATCGTGTGTATCAGCCATCTTTGGACGAGGTGATAATCGGTAGTCAAACGGCAGAAACTCCAATAACATATTATGCCAAGGAGATGCGCTATCCGCAGAAGGGTGGTTATAAGGCATTGCTGAAATCTATGGCAGATGTTGCCAATATCGAATACGGAATGTGCGTGACGGAGATATGTCCGATAGAGAAGAGAGTACGTTTCGCGAATGGAAGAGAGATTGAGTATGGGAATATCTATTCCAGTCTGCCATTGCCGGTAGTGATAGATAGTATCAAGAATGTGCCGGATACAGTGCGTGATGCAGTGAATCAATTGGAATGTACTTCCGGTTATCATATATCCGTCGCGCTAAGGACGAAGAACATTCCTCCGTACTTATGGTGGTATATCTATGATGAGGACATATTGGCTGCGCGTGTATATTCTCCGTCATTGAAGAGTCCTGATAATGTGCCGGAAGGATGCAGCAGCTTGCAGATGGAGGTATATTGTAAAGAGAATGAATATACCGAGCAGGAACTGATAGATGGGACTGTAGGTAAGTTGCTAGAGATGGGGATTATCAAGCTAGAAGATATCCTGTTTACGCATGTAGGATTTGAGAAATATGCCAATATACTATTTACCGAACCAATTTATAGAACACGAAAGATAGTTCGCGATTGGTTAACCGAGCAAGGAATTGTAACGTTTGGCCGTTTCGGAGAATGGGATTATCTATGGTCAGACCAGAGCTTATTAAGTGGATTAAATATCTTAAGTAATTAACGATATGAAAGATATATTTGATAAAACAGATCATTTCAAGGAACGCGAGAATATTTTATCGCATTTACTATATGGTAATCCTAACGATTGCCCTAATCCGTTAGTGTCTGTTATTATGCCAGTATATAATCGACCGGATACATTTCCTGCGTCATTAGCTTCCGTGTTAAACCAACAATGCGATTTCCCGTTTGAGGTTGTCGTAGTGGATAATAAAGCAGATGTTGATAGAACGGAGAGCCAGGATATCGTAGAGGCAACCGGGGCAAAAAATATTATGTATTATCGCAATGCCGAAAATATAGGGATGTATGATAACTGGAATCGTGGTATATGGTTGTCCAGAGGGAAATATTATACTTATTGTCATGATGATGACATATTGCTTCCTGGAGCATTGCAACGATTAATTGACTTGCAAAAGCAGATTGGTGAAAAAAAGTGTATATTTAGCAAATATAACATGATTGATGCGGAAGATAATTATATACGTAAATATGAGTACCCTCATAAGAAAGGTCTGCTAAAAGAACAAGATTATTATAATTATACATTGTTTGATCATTTTGTAGGACCTATTGCAGTAGGTGTAGGTTGCTTGTTTAATCGCGAGTGTGCTTTAGAAATAGGAGGTTATGATAGAGAATATTATCCCTGTTCTGACATAGCGTTTCAAGCAAGATATACCTATTATTATGGTTCAGTGGTTAATAATATACCTACTTTTAACTATCGGGTTTCTATAAACGATTCTAGGAATATTGATGTTATACTTAAAATACAGGAAATGACATGTGTTGTTCGTAAGTGTATTCAGCGAAAATTACATTTCCCCGATTTGATACTGAATTTACATACCAATGCTATGTATCGGTTAACTCCTTGGATAATGACAGACAAATTCTTAGTTTCCGATAAAACGAGATTAAAGCCATATCGTAGTTATGATCCTTCTGTCAAAAAGTTTTTTATGTCTTTATCTCGTAATAAAGGATTTTCGTTGTTTAAATAAAGTAAAAATCTATGATAAGAACAAGTGACATAGCCAACGGCATCCAAACATCGTTCACGCGCCATTTATTTAACTTAGCGAAGCAGTACGACGATGTAATTGATTTTACTCTCGGTGATCCGGATGTACAGCCGCATCAAGCCATCAAGGATGCAGCTTGTGCTGCCATCCAGCAAGGCAAGACGCGTTATTCACAGAATGCCGGTCTGCTCGAACTGCGCCAAACCATCCATGATTACTATCTCCGCAAAGAGGGACTCTCTTATACGCCAGAGAACGAGATACAAGTCTCAGTCGGTGCTATGGAAGGACTCTATTTGGCACTCTTAGCAATGCTCAATCCCGGAGATGAAGTCATCATCCCTGCGCCGTACTACGTCAACTACACGCAGATGGTGGCGATGTGTCATGCCGTACCGGTGATTGTGGATAATCCCGAAGTGAAGGACTTGCACTATCGTCTGGAGGACATCGCTGCGGCTATCACGCCCAAGACACGTGCCATCATGATCAATACTCCCGGCAACCCAACCGGTGTCGTTCTCTCCCAGGAATTGCTGCATGGCATTGCCGACTTGGCCATCAAGCATGATTTGGTAGTCATCTCGGATGAGGTATATAAGTGTCTCGTATATAACGCAACCGAATGGAAGAGTATCGCATCATTCGAAGGTATGCGAGAGCGCACGGTTATCGTCAACTCGCTCTCAAAGGAGTTCTGCATGACCGGATATCGTATCGGGTATGTACTCGGACCATCGGAAGTCATCACGTCCATGACCAAATTACAAGAGAATGTAGCCGCATGTGCGCCGCTACCTAGTCAATATGCTGCTATTGAAGCATTGGGTAGCAAAGAAGATTACAGCAAAGACATGGTAGCTATCTTCACGGAGCGCAAGAACTGCATCGTGGAAGGTATTCAATCCATCGAAGGACTGTCATGCTTACCTCCTGATGCAACGTTCTACCTGATGGTTGATATAACTAAGACGGGTATGACGAGTGTGGACTTCGCGATGGAACTCCTCAAAGCCGTTCATGTTGCTGTTGTGCCGGGTATTACCTACGGTAAGTGTTGCGATAATTATATTCGTATCGCATTTACCCGCGAGTTGGATTATATTCGTGAAGGAGTTAGACGTATAAATCAATTTATGAAATCATTGAGTTTATGAAAAAGATATTGATGTTAGGTGGCTCGTTGTACCAGACGTATGCCATTAAGGAAGCAAAACGCCTTGGGTATTATGTTATCACATGCGACTATTGTCCAAATAATCCCGGACATCAGTTCGCCGATGAGTATCATAATGTATCCACTACCGATAAGGATGCTGTGCTGAATTTAGCGCAAGAATTGCATGTTGATGGTATTGTGGCTTACGCATCAGATCCGGCTGCACCTACAGCGGCTTATGTAGCAGAAAAATTAGGATTGCCGACCAGTCCATACAAGTCCGTGGAAATTTTGTCGAACAAGGACTTGTTCCGTGACTTTTTGCAGAAGAATGGCTTTAACTGTCCGAAGGCTAAAGGCTATACGAAAGCGGAGCATGCTAAAGGAGATATCCATCTGTTCCAATTGCCGGTAATGGTCAAACCTGTGGATTCGAGCGGTAGCAAAGGTATCACCAAACTGACGGATTGGGCAAATTTGGATGCTGCTATTGAAGAGGCTTTGTCCTATAGCCGCTCCAAGCGTTTTTTAATAGAAGAGTTTATCGTAAAGAAAGGACACCAGATTAGTGGTGATGCCTTCTCGGTTGATGGTAAGTTGGCTTTCTATAGTTTTGGTAATGAGTTTTATGACCCAAACTGCGATAAGGATTTTGCACCTCTCGGCGAATGCTGGCCATTCCAAATGGATCAACGATATATTGAGGATTTAGCAGAACAGTTACAACGACTTTTTACACTATTAGGTATGCGTTCAAATGCCTACAATGTAGAAGCAATTGTCGGAAAGGACGATAATGTTTATTTATTAGAAGTAGCGGCACGAAGCGGTGGTAGTTTGATTCCACAATTAACGGAATATGCCACTGGAGTGAATATGGTGACATATGTCATTAAGGCTGCAATGGGAGAGGATTGCTCCAGTCTGCAGATGGCTCCTGACAAGGGGTATTGGTCGAACTACATGGTGCACAGCAATGTAACCGGTAAGTTCAAGTCCATTCATTTCGATGAGGAGTTTGAGAAAAACCATCTGGTGGATTGGGTGACGGATTTGAAAGTGGGAGATGAAGTTCATCGCTTCCGTGGAGCACAGGATTGCATCGGCGAATTTATTCTACGATATGATAGTGTGGAACAGATGTTTGATGTGATTAAAAATATCGAGAGTTATATCCACGTAGAAGTAGAGTGATATGGATAATATAATAATAGTTGGCATAGGTAATACCGCTAGTAACATATATAAGTTTGTTGAGAAGTATAAGCTTTTCCATGTGTTGGGCTTTGCGGTAAATAGGGAATATGCGACCAATGACACATATTTAGAAAAACCTATCTTTTGCCTTGAAGAATTAGACAAAGTAATTGATAAGTCAAATGACTATCTTTTTGTCGCTATCCAGTGGAATCGATTAAATGCAGACAGACGCAAAGTCTATGTTAAATTGAAGAATGAGGGGTATAAGTTCGCTAATCTGGTATCCCCATTGGCTTCTATCAACGGACGTCTAATCGGTGACAATTGTTGGATTACTGACTTTGTATGTATAGACACCGATGCTATTATAGGAAATGATGTGTTTGTGAAAGTTGGAGCATGTGTGTGCGATCATGCGATAGTTAGTGACCATTGTTTTATTGGGGCAAAGTCTGTAGTAGGAGGAGGCGTCAAGGTGGGTGAACAGAGTTTTGTTGGTCTTGGAGCTATTGTTTTTGATGACACTACTATCGGTAGAAAATGTATAGTTGGTGCAGCCACGGCATTAAAGCGTAATTTGCCGGATTATTCTGTATACAAAACAGCAAGTGATATATACACTCTTAAAACATATGCTGAGGATGTCATAGAGGCGAAGCTTGAGTTTAGAAAAAATATTCGATGAGAATTAAATAGACAAGAAATAGCGATTTGTAAATAATACTAAGTAATGAATAATAAACCATTAGTAGCGATAAGGTGCTTTGTATATAATCACGAACCATACCTCCGTGATTGTTTAGACGGTTTTGTGATGCAGAAGACGAACTTTAGGTTTGTAGCCGTAGTGCATGATGATGCATCAACGGATAATAGTGCAACTATAATTCGTGAGTATGCGGAGAAATATCCGGATATCATTAAACCAATCTATGAAACAGAGAACCAATATTCTAAACGCGACGGTTCATTAGGTCGAGCAATGAATGATACAATCGCTACAACGGGTGTTAAGTATATTGCGTGTTGCGAGGGAGATGACTATTGGACGGATCCGTATAAATTGCAGAAACAGGTGGATTTCTTAGAGACTCATCCGGATTTTGTCGCCTGTTGTACTCGTTATCAATATTATTACCTAAATACCAAGAAATATGACATTGACCATTTTGAAGGATTGTTTGATAATGGACAAGAAGGTATAGAATATAATCACGATAATTATTTTGAGATAGGAAGGCTGCCGCAGGTTCTAACGATGATGTACAGGGCCGACACTTTCCCCCCCGATGCATATTATCACAAGTTAAAAAATGGCCAGGATGATGCCATGTATTATTGCATGACATTATATGGAAAGATATGGTTGATGAATGAGGTAACGGGCGTTTATAGAAAACATGATTATAGCATGACTTGGGAAGTGAGTCAAGGAGGAGCAATAGCACAAGCGAAGATGCTTCATGATATATTCCTTGATTGCTGGCAGTATGAGAAGAGCGATGTTTTGCGAGGGACGGTATTGTGGTCGATACAGCAGTTGTGTACATCGACTATACGTTATTCTAATCCGCTGAATAAGGGACAGATAAAGCAATGCCTGCAAGAATGGAAAAGCATTGCTAATAAAAACGAAACTTGCTCATTTTATAAGAAAATAGCAAGGGCAATGATTGTGCGAATAGTGAAAAGACCATACAAAAAGAAATAATATGAAACAAGAAAGACCATTATTGATAGTAACATCCTGTACCCGAAACTACGGATGGGTGACGCGTGCATTCCTCGAAGGAAATACACGGTGGGCGGATTATATCGTGATCGTTGACCAGATGTCTACGGATGGTACGCGCGAAATGTGTGCAGAGTACAAGAACGTTGTGCTTGTTGATGATCCTGATATGACGTATAAGGAGAATACACGCGCGAAAATGGGATTTATGAAGGGTAGAGAGTTGGCGGCAGGACGAGATGCTATTTATTTTGCGTTGGACATTGATGAAGTGATGCCGGCAAACTGGATGCAGACAGAGGATGGAAAGAAGATACTTGCGTCAAAACCGGGAGATATGTACCAAATAGAATGGGCGAATATCATGCCGGATGGGAAGACATACGTTCGTAGCGGATGGCAATATAAAATTTTTCACGATAATGGAATGGATTGGCAAGAAGTGAATGGAGAAATGCATACACCATTATTGCCCTATACAACATGGGAAACCATTCCAGAAGAGATCCACGATTTTCCGTTAATTCATTTCGGAGAATATCATCAACAATGGATACATTATAAGTTACTATACTATCAAATGTTAGATGTGCACCAGCGAAGAAGCAAGAGCGCTATCAGTATATATAGAACATATCATGAGCATAAAGGCGATATTGCAACTCATGCAATGCCAATTGATAATGTATGGCAATACCCGGGTGTAGATATAGTTAAGTTAGTGGATGTTACATCAGAACCAATCTTTATAGACTACATGCGTGAATTGGTTAAAGAAGATGGTATAAAGAGATTTTGGCCGTTGGATATATGGGACGCAGATCTACAGGACAAACTATCAGTACATGAAAAATGTCCGCTTATATGGAGGATGTTTCATCATTATTTAAGAGTGACACAACCATATTGTCAAAAGACATGGTGTCGCGCAATAGATAAAATACTAAGAGGTATAGTCTGAAAACGAGGATCGAATATAGAAGGTATTTATACATGATAGAGAATAAAAATCCATATAATCAACAAAGACCACCGATGCCGATGCCTCCAATCGAACGTCCTATGGGAAGAAGAGCACGTTGGGGAGCACAATTGATGTCCGGTGCCGCAGCACGCATTATATCTTTGCCTAATTGGATAGCAACATATGCAGTAGTAGCGTATATGATTGCCTTAGCTGGTGTGAGCATGGTTTACTCCAACTATGCTATGGAATGGTATTTTGGCGTGTTTGGTATAGTGTGGGTAGCGGGATTCTTTTTTCTTAGTGCTCATTTTTCGCGAGAATGGAGCGAGCTGCGAGTTAAAAGGAAAAGATCATTCGAAAAGAAACTATTTTGGACAGGTTTTTGGTTACACATAGGCTATGCATTGTTCATACATTATTTTTACATATCCATGACCGGTCTACCGCATGAGTTTCAACAGGCAGATTCAACCGGATATATAGAGTTAGTGTCTGAGTGGTGTGATTATTGGGATAATGGCACATTATGGAGTATAATGGTAGATTATGCGCAAGAAAAAATAAGCGACATGGGTTACCCATTATTTGAGTTATTGCCTGTAAGATGGTTCGGCGCGGATGCCGCATTGATTGTATTACGATTATTAAATGCACTGATGAGTTCTTACACAGCGGTGTTGATATATCGTATAGTAAGTCGTTCAATGGACGAGACAACATCACGAATAGCGGCGATATTTTGTATGCTTCATCCTGTATTAATCTGTTACACCGGAATATTGCTAAAGGAAGTGTTGATGACTCTATTAACAGTACAGTTTGTTGATTTCGGAGATAGATTATTACGCAATAGAAAATATACGTTTGGAACAATAGCTCCACTTATATTAGCGGGAGCATCGCTATTCTTCTTCCGTACGGTACTTGGAATGATAGCTTTTATGGCATTGTTCTTCGCATTGGTTATGATGAGTAGTCGAATCGTCAGTTACGGAAAGAAAATAACGTTGGGTGTTATTATTGCGAGTATATTAGTGATGTCTGTATCAGATAACATCATGCGAGAAATTAATTATATTACTAGTACAGATGCACGTGCCGAACAAGAAACGAGTATGACTAATAGATATGGAACGGAAGGAGGAAAGAAAAGTGGTAATACATTTGCCAAATATGCAGGAGCTGTAGTGTTTGCGCCTCTTATCTTTACCATTCCATTTCCAACCATGGTTAATGCAACAGAAGGACAAGAAGATATACGATTGATACATGGAGGCAACTGGATGCGAAACGTGATGTCCGGATTCGTGATATTGGCGATGTTTATGCTGTTGTTTTCGGGCGACTGGCGAAAATATACTCTGCCATTAGCGCTGATGCTGGGATATTTGCTGATGCTTGCTTTCACGCAATTTGCCCACTCACTACGATTCCATATACCGGTGATGCCATTTGAGATGATGTTCGCTGCGTATGCGATAACGAATATGCGCAAGAAACACAGGACCTGGTATTTGATATGGTGTATCGTAATGGTGGTGGCTTGCTTTGCGTGGAACTGGTTCAAACTCGCCGGGCGAGGATTGTCATAATAGAGCAGCGTTTTTAATTTAAAAGTTCATTTATGAAGATATTAGATAGTATAATAGAATTAGGTACACGTCGTTGGGCATTGGGATTTGTGCGCGGAGGAATGGAAGCCGTAATGGAAGGCGACCATTTGGAAGTCGATTGGGTGAAGATGCCTAAAGACAGATGGTTCGCAGATCCGTTTGTGTTGGACGTAACGGAGGATGAGATCTTGCTGCTCGTTGAAGATTTCGGATATGATATACGCAAGGGCATTATCTCGCTGCTTCATATCAATCGAGTTACGATGGAGATAACGGCTCGTAAGCCATTGCTTGAACTGCCGACACATCTTTCTTTTCCGGCCATATTGCGAAAGGATGGGCATATCTATGTATATCCGGAGAGCGCAAAAAGCGGAAGGTTGGATATGTATGAGTATGATGCAGAGAAAGAGGAATTGACGTTTGTAAGGACGATATGCGACGATGTAATATGGGATTCGTATATAACGGAGGCATTTGGAGAACCGCTACTATTTACCGGTGCGCACACCAACAATGACTACATATTGGATATATATCGTTGGGATAGCAAGAAGGAACGTTTTCTACATTGTGATGAGGTGCATTCCGAATTTAAGAATTCTCGTTTAGGCGGTGCTTTGTTTGAATATCGCGGAGAGATGTATTATCCAGCACAGAATTGCGAGAGGGTTTATGGAGGGGCGATTGACATTAAGAGAATAGTCGAAAGTCGAGAGCCTAAAGTCGATAGATTTAGAGTGGAGACTGTAAAGCATCTGGAGTCACCACATCCGACGATGAAGTTGGGAATGCATACGCTGAACGAATATAAAGGAGTTGTTGTGATTGATGTGCATGGATATAAATATGGATGGAAGGGAGCCGCGATAGCGTGGTTAGTTGCTCTAAAGAAGAAAGTAAAAGGATTTACGAGTAAATGAGAGAAAAAGTTAACGAATTAGAGAAATGATACCGAAGATTATACATTATTGTTGGATGGGAGGTGCACCATTGCCAGAGTTGGCAGAACGGTGTATGGCTAGTTGGAAAGAACATATGCCCAACTGGGAGTATATGCGATGGGACGAGAGTAATTTTGAGATAGCTGCTGCTCCAGTGTATGTAAAGCAGGCGTATGAGGCGAAAAAGTTTGCCTTCGTATCCGATTATGTGCGGCTGTGGGCACTAGAGAAGTTTGGTGGACTTTATATGGATATAGATTTCCTAGTTCATCGTCCATTCGATGATCTGATGGACAAGTACGCTGCTTTTGCGGGAGTGGAAGGATGCAAGCGGCAAGCGGTGATGATGGGAGTGATAGCGAGTGAGGCACATGGAGCGTGGGTGACAGATATGCTACGCACGTACGCTACGCGCGCGTTTATTAGGGAAGACGGGAGTTTGGATTTGACGCCGAATACTACGTACTTTTCAGACAGATTGGAGTCGCAAGGTTATATCCCAGATGGGAAGGAGAAGGATGTTTTTGTGGATGGAGAATTCTTCTTGCACGTGCTACCTGTATGGGCATTTTGTCCACGATTGACAACAGGGGAAGATGTTCGAAATGAAAATACATACTGCGAACATATGGGATTGGATTCCTGGAATACGCATACCAACTGGCAAACGAAGTTGGTGAAATATCTAAGCCCCAAATGGAAAATCAGAATCATCAAACTCAAGCGTAAACTGTTTGGATAGTTAGAGAATAGTGAAGAGACAATATAAGATGAAAGTACTATTTGTAGCATCGGGAAATAAGAAAGTAGGACAAGTGAATTCATTTGTTCGGTCGCAGTATGACTCGCTGGAGAAAGAGGGACTGGAGATGAGACTGTTTCCGGTTGTGGGGCATGGTGTGATGGGATACTTGAAAGCCGTGGTGGCTCTTCGGAAAGTAATTAGGCAAGAAAAGCCGGATATCATTCATGCGCATTACTCAGTGTGCGGACATGTGGCAGTGCTGGCATGTTTGGGATTATACCACAAACCGAAGATCGTGGTCTCCATCTTGGGCTCGTTCCCGACGCGGAGTAGAAAATGGAAGTTAGTGCGGTATTGCATAAAGCATATTTGGAATGCAACCATTGTAAAATCGCAACGAACAGCAAATCAACTGGGTGTACCCGTACATATCATCCCCAACGGAGTTAATCTGGATGTGTTTCATCCGATGAATCATGCAGAAGCGAGAAAAGTTGTCGGTTTCGAGGATGGAATCAAATACATTATATGGTGCAGCAATCCGTATAATAGACCGGAGAAGAACTGGCCTTTGGCTGAAGCAGCACTAAAATTAACAAATGGCAAATTTCCAATTACAAATGCAACTCTTGTGGCTGTCTATGATAAATCGCCACAAGAGGTTGCAGTTTATATGAATGCTGCCGATTGCTTGTTGTTGACGTCGGATTCGGAGGGAAGCCCGAATGTGATCAAAGAAGCGATGGCCTGCAATTGCCCGATAGTAACAACGAATGTTGGAGACGTTACCGAGCGATTAGAGAACTTGGAAGGATGCTATATAGTTGAGGATAATGATTGCCGTTTTACGGATAGACACAAGGCTGCAGTTCTAACGGCAGAAGAGATAGTCAAGGCCTTGGAGTTCGGAAAGCGTACTGATGGACTAAAACTCATTCAGAAAGATGGACTGGAGATCACACAAATAGCACGTAGAATTCGAGATGTCTATGAGCATTTGTGATGTATAAAATATTAGTTTTAAAGTATAAAATTTAGAGATATGAGTTTATATAGTAGTATAGATAAGTATATATTGATACCCACAGCAGATATGCTAACCCATCGGGGGATAAGCAAAGAGTGGCGTATTATGGATCGTTTAGACATGGTCTCAGAAGAACAATTGCGTGAATTTCAAAACCAACGTTTGCAAGCGTTGATGAAGCATTGTTATGTGAATGTCCCTTATTATACACGTATTTTTAATGAACGCGGATTGAAACCTGAAGATATTCAATGTCGAGAAGATCTTCAGAAATTGCCTGTCCTTACCAAGCAATTGGTACGGGAACATTACGATGAGTTGACTAGTAATGATATATCGTCTCGACATATTCAGAAATGCAGTACAGGAGGAAGTACCGGAACACCGATGCAATTCGTGGAAGATATGCCAAGTTGGAATATGTCATGGGCTTCGTCGTATAGAGCATGGGAATGGTACGGCTTCCATGTGGGAGAGAAATTGTTAACTTTAGGAGGAAATTCTTTAGTTAAGAAACGAAAGATGTTTACCCCCAAGGATATATTTGATCTATTCATCATGCGCAATAAGAAGAGAAGTAGTGCAGAAGTCGATGATTCTGCAATGCGAGCTCACTATGACGCATATATGGCATATAAGCCGAAAGCATTACGTGGCTATGGAAGCTCGTTGGTTATTTTCGCTCGCTATATAGCGAAGAAGAGTTTGCCGGTGCTGCCGATGACATGTATTTTAACGACGGGAGAGATCTTGATGCCGGAATATCGCAAGATACTACAGGATGTATTTAATTGCCCAGTTTATGATGAGTATGGAGCAGGCGATGGAGGAATTAATGCGCATGAGTGTTTGCTCCGAGATGGTTTGCATATATCGGAAGAAACATGCGTAATTGAGATGACAGATAAGGATGGAAATGTACTGCCGGATGGGGAAATAGGGTATGTGACATCAACCGATTTGGGAAACTACGCTTTTCCATTCATTCGCTACCAAGTAGGAGATATGGCTTATATCAAGCCCGAGAAATGTTCCTGTGGTAGAGCGTCGCGTGTGATAGGACAAGTGATTGGTCGAGCAGGTAAGTTGCTTTATAATAAACAAGGTGTACCTATCTCGCCGACAATGTTACCTATTATGCTTTATCGCGATAATGACTATCATAATGAAGCCAATTGCGTGATATACAATAAGATTGATCAGTTCCAGATCCGACAGGATAAGAATGGAGATATACGCATACTATTGAAACTGAAAGACAAGAATGAGGATCATCAACAGTTCGAATATTGTGTTACAAACTTTGAGATGCATTTTGTCGGCTCTAAAGTATCATTAGAGTTCGTGGATTCTATACCTCCTATGCCGAGCGGTAAAGAGGATTATTGTGTTAGTGAATATGAATATACTAAATAGGAGATAGGAATGAATAGCAAATATTATAAGTCAATTGTTGTATTGAGGAAGATTGCTATGATGCAAAGACGTTTTGTCTTGCCATTTAAACTGGTTCGTTCCAGATTTTACAAGCAACCATCCTATTTTCCTGAGATGAATCGGAAGTCTAAGATTAGTATATTTATGGAACTTTTATTCCATATTTTTCCGCTATGGTGCAATAGCGTGGCCTATTTGAGTGGATTGCAGATTGTTGTTAAAGATATACAGCAAGATAATAATTTTTCGATTGAATGTTTAGAAAAATAATACGAATATGAAAACCATTGGATTTCCAATCTCTCATAAAGAGAATGAAAAAAGAAGAGCCGTTATCCCGGAACATTTGAAGGACTTTACGTATTGTGGTCAATTGTACGTGGAGAAGGGATATGGTGTGGATTTAGGATTTGAAGACGAAGAATATGCTTCACTTGGATGTAATGTATGTAGTAGGGATGAGGTGTTAAAACAAACTGTAATCTGTGACCCTAAAATTGGTGATGCCGATTATTTGGAATCATTGTATAATCAAACTATTTTTGGATGGATACATGCTGTACAGAACAAAGACATTACGGATAAACTAATAGAGGGTAAGTTGACAGGAATTGCATGGGAGGATATGTATGATATGGGACGCCATGTATTCTGGAAAAATAATGAGATAGCTGGAGAAGCAGCATTGTGTCATGCATATTTATTACATGGAGTATTTCCCAACCAGACAAAAGTAGCAGTGTTGGGACGTGGAAATGCTGCACGTGGTGCAATTAGAACACTCAATTATATGGGAGCTGAAGTGGTAGTATATGATAGGCATATGGAAAAATTGTTTCGAGAGGAACTGCCACAATATGATGTCGTAGTAAATGCTATATTGTGGGATACAAAGCGGAAAGACCATATTATATATCGTGAAGATCTGAAGCGTATGAAAAGAGGAGCTTTGATTATTGATATCAGTTGCGATAGAAATGGCGGTATAGAAACAAGCGTGCCTACTACTATTAATAATCCGACATATGTTATAGATGGTATAACCCATTATGTAGTTGATCATACACCCTCTTTATTCTATAAATCAACATCAGAGGCAATAAGTAAGCAAGTAACTTGTTTTTTGGAAGATATAATCAAGCAAGGAGAAAATGAAATATTAAATAATGCTACTATAATTAGAGAAGGTGAGATTTTGGATTCACGTATTATTACATTTCAAAATCGATAAATGGATGATGGCATGCACACAACAGGAAAATGGTGCGTGGAAACATTAAATCGCATTTGTATTTTGTAATAAAAATTTGGTTGTAATTATATGAAACTTTTAATTACAGGTGGTGCCGGGTTTATCGGCAGTAACCTATGTGAATGGTTTGTGAATAACGGTTACGATGTGGTGTGCTTGGATAATCTGAGTACAGGATTTATGCATAACATCGAGCCGTTGATGGAAAAGCCGAACTTCAAGTTTATCAAAGGTGACATACGCGACCTCGAGACATGTCGCGAGGCAGTGAAGGGTTGCGAGGTAGTGCTGCATGAAGCGGCATTGGGTTCGGTGCCACGAAGCATCAATGATCCGATTACGACCAACTCGACGAATATCAGCGGATTCTTGAACATGCTGGTGGCAGCACGGGATGAGAAAGTGAAGCGGTTTGTGTATGCAGCTTCGAGTTCGACATACGGAGACAGCAAGGAGTTGCCGAAAATAGAGCATAACATCGGAAGGCCTTTGTCGCCATACGCGATTACGAAGTTCGTGAATGAGCTGTATGCGAATGTGTTCACATCGCTGTACGGGATTGAGACGATTGGCTTGCGGTACTTCAATGTGTTTGGTCGTCGGCAAGATCCGAACGGGGCGTATGCTGCGGTGATACCGTTGTGGGTGAAAGCGCTGATCAATCATGAGAGTCCGTTCATCAATGGCGATGGGTCGTATTCGCGTGATTTCACGTACATCGACAATGTGATCCAAGCGAACTACTTGGCAGCGACGGTGTCGCATGATGAGATAGTGGAGCGAGCATCGCTGTACAACATGAACTTGCCGCAGAATGCACCGGTGGATCTGGTGTTCAATGTGGCGTATGGAGGGAACACGACGCTGAATGATTTGTTCCGGTGTCTCCGCGACAACCTTGCGCAATACGACCCAGCTATCGCTTCTATCGAACCTACATACAGAGAAAATAGGGCAGGGGATATTCCGCATAGCCAGGCATCGATTATCAAGGCACAGCGCATACTCGGATATAATCCGAAGTTCAGTGCATTGCAAGGCTTTGAGCAAGCGTGTGAGTGGTATTATAACAATTTGAAGTAATGAGCCGCTACGCAAAATGAGCCATTGCATTAAATGAGCCGCTGCGCTTAATGAGCCACTGCGTTGAATGAGTCGCTGGCGCTGAATGATATATAATCAAAAAAACATAAAAAATAAATTAGATAGCAATAGCGATTGCATCGCACTAAGTCTTTGTTACTATCGGCTTATCCGAAAACAAGCTTTCAATAATCCGCTACTTACAAATCCTTACATCCAAGATGTCATTGCTATCTAATGCGAAAATATAAAAAATATTTATATCTCATAACATGAGAATATTAGAATATAAGGATATTGATCGAGCGGATTGGAGTAGGTTGGTTCAATCATCTGCCACTGGTACTTGGTTCCAATCTCCGGAAGCATATGACTTCTTTGCATCCATGCCAGAGCTATTCAAGCCGTTTGCAATAGGAATTTGCAATTTGAAGCAATCGTTCCGTGAGGATAAGAAATTTGAAACCATAAATGCGCAAAGCACTTTGCGTGCTGTTTGTGTTGGGTACGTAACCGTAGAGAAGAATGCACTGAAACAGATGCTGACTCGTCGAGCGATTATCATCGGAGGACCATGTCTAGCGGATGATTGTACGGATGAAGAAGTAAATGCGTTGCTTTGTGCGTTAAAAAGCACCCTCCTTTCAGGGAGGGATGGGGTAGGCTTTCGTCCTATTTACATCGAATCGCGCAACTTCAACGACTATAGCCGGTGGAAAGAGGCGTTTGCAAAAGCGGGATTTGAGTATATGCCTCACCTCAACTTCCATGTGGATACGAGCAGCGTGGAGGTAGTGGAGAGTAATCTCGGGAAGAGTCGAAAGCGCGACATCCGTACATCCTTGCGCGATGGAGCGACGATCATTGAGCAACCGACGTTGGAGCAAGTGCGGGAATATTATGCGATTCTGGAGCACTTGTACAAAACACGTGTGAAGACTCCGCTGTTCCCGTTGTCATTCTTTGAAAAACTATGGCAGCATAAAGATGGACGGTTCATTCTTGTAGCGCTGAACGATGAGATCATAGGTGGAACCGTTTGCGTTGTGTTCAACAGAGATAAATTTGAACCCACAACACGCCCGAGTGTTGTGTATGAGTGGTTTGTGTGCGGACGTGACGGAGAATGGAAGTCAATCTTTCCGTCTTCGTTGGCTACCTATGCCGGAATCAAGTATGCTGCAGAACATGGGTGCGCGAGGTTTGATATGATGGGAGCCGGTAAGCCGGATGAGGCGTATGGAGTACGGGACTTCAAAGCACGATTTGGGGGCAAAGAAGTCGAGCATGGAAGGTTCTTGTGCATCACGAAGCCGGTGCTTTATCAAATAGGTGTATTAGGCGTTAAGATACTTAAGAGTATCAAATGATTTAGGATTTCAAAATTCAAAATTCAAATTTATGACGAAGGATGAATTAATGGATAAGTGTGTTGAGTTCTCGATTAAGATAAATAAGTTGCGTAAGTACTTAAGAGAGAAGCAGCACGAATACAATAATTCCGACCAAATTCAGCGTTCTGGAACAAGCATTGGAGCGAACTATAGTGAAGCTTGTAATGCGGTAAGTATGGCTGATTTTGTAAATAAGTTGGCTATTGCTCAGAAAGAAGCCCATGAAACAATTTATTGGTTGCGAGTATTGTACGGATCGGAGTTAATCTCAAAAGAGCAGTACGATGATCTTATGGCTGACGTACAAAGCCTACATAAGATTCTTTCTGCAAGCGTTGCTACTCTCAAAAACAATGAGAACAAATAAACTTGAAATTATAAATTTGAAATATTAAATTTGAAACTTGAAATTTTAAATTTGAAATAATTAATATGAATATTTGGATAGATATAAATCATATTCCGCAATGGAACTTCTATAAGCCGCTGGTGGAGACGGTAACGAGGAAGGGACACCGCGTGTGGCTGACTGTGCTCGATAGAGGGAAGTTGGCGAAGATTGTGAAACGTGAGACGGAGCAGTTGGCGCATGTGCAAGTGGATATAGTAGGCAGACACCGAATGACCAAATGGTCTGCAATTCTGGAAGCGAATATACTGAGAGACTTGCAGTTATTGCATTGGATTCGGGGAAAGAAAATAGATGTCGGTTTCTCGAACGGGATGCAGTTAGCGATGGTGTGTGGGTTGAAAGGGATACCGAACTACTCGTTTGATGATGATCCGCAGACACGCGACAGGAAATGGAAGGAGAAATGGAACACGGAGTGTAACTTCTGCATATATGAGGACGAGACGATAGGAGCACCGTCGCATGTGTTGCGGTGCACGAAAGAATGGGCGTATCTCAATCCTCGGACTTTCGTTCCGAAGGTGGAGGTATTAGAGAAATATGGGGTGAAGCCAAAGGAATACATCTTCTTGCGCGAGGTGAGTGTCGGGACAATCAACTATGCCGGACAAGCAAGCGGGGCTATATTGGGAATAAAGGATATGATACCCACGGACATGCGGGTGCTCTTTTCGCTGGAGGAGAAGAAACGTCGAGACGAATATCCGGCGGATTGGATTCTGCTGCAGGAACCCATCGAAGACATTCATAGTCTCATCTATTACTCTGCTGGACTTGTCTCTTCCGGAGACTCGATGGCACGCGAAGCCGCGCTATTAGGCGTACCGTCGTACTATCTCGGCATACGGTACTCGATGCCGGCTAATGCTGCGGCGAGCAAGGTGGCGAGTTTGCAGAATCAGCGGACGATGGGGTTTGAGGAGTGGATTGGTTCGCTGCCCACTGATCAGGCAGAGTGTGCTAAAAAGCAAGATGCACTACGGAAGCATATTGATAGTGAGTTTATTGATATCAATGCTTATATGCTTGCCCTCGTCGAGAATATTGAAAATTAGGGAGTAGTAAAAATCGCAATCTCCGCTTATCCCTTTTTGGCGTATTTTGTTTTGTATGTTCTCTTAAAGGAACAAGCCTCCCTCCAGCTTGTTCCTTTAATTACATTGTTGTTTTCATTTATCTCTTAAAGGTACAAGCTATGCCAACATTTATACTCCATGCTTGTACCTTTTAATATATTATGTAATCTTAATTTCTCTTAAGGGTACAAGCTTCATCCCTAGTTGCAGTACTGGCTTGTTCCTTTAGTGTGGTAATTTTTCTACAATTTCCCTTAAAGGTACAAGCTATCTCTCTTGCTTGCTCCTCTACATCGTAGTAGAGTAGGCTTGTACCCTTAGTGCTTTTTATCTATTTATTAGTTCCTTAAGGGTACAAGTCAACACCTCTCCCCCCTTTGGCATGCTCTTTTAAGTATATATAATCATTTTATTTGTATGTATAGTGGGGTACAAGCTGAAATACCCCCTGGCTTGTACCCTTAAGGCAAAAAAAATCACAAGCTTGTACCTTTTTATGGCCTAAAACTTGCACAAGTCGAAAAAAAATTGTACCTTTGCAGTCGCAAAGGAATTTAGAACTATGGCAAAAGACAAACGTGTACATCAACCATTGAAGAAAGTGCGGATCACAGCCGTTCGGCAGACGGTATATCCGGACCTGATGGCTCAATACGAGAACCTCATTGAACATGCGTGTACTATTCACGAAGGGCAAGAGTGGGTGTCGATCGACGCACAATGTCCGGAAGGCTTATGTGCCGCTGCGTGGGCATCGATGCGGGAGTTCGTGGTGGCTTTGGCGCATGGCAAGGGCAACTTCTATGACGGGTGGATGAAGAATCCGATGAGCGCGATGATCAGTTGCAACGATGGATTCCGGCCGTTTAGTTTTTATGTTGAGGCAATCGACGAACCAGCTGAGGAACCTAATGTGATTGTTGAGGAGCCAAGGAACAAACGGTTGCGTGGAGATGGTGCTGTGGATGAGCGTGTGAAGATGTTGGTGCGTGTGATCGGGAAGGCTGTGCTGCCGCGACGACAACTGGTGGCTGACTTGCAACTGCGGCAGAAGAGTAGGCGAACGTTTATTGATCATTACCTCAAACCGGCATGTGACATGGGATTGATTGCTTTTGCGTACCCAAACTCTCCCACCAAACCCGAACAGGCCTACAAGCTGACGCAGAAAGGCTTGGAACTGTTGGCAACGCTAAATGGTGAGGATATGGAGACATAGACTGTAGAGTAATTCTAAGCAAAATAATTGTTTATTGCTGCAAAAATCATTTTTTGAGCAAAAAGATTGACATAAATTTGCATATGTCGATTTTTTTTTGTACCTTTGCACCGCAAAGGTAAATGAATATAAATATTAGTTGAATTTAATAGAAAAAGATATATGAAAATCTCTATTTTTGGTTTAGGTTATGTAGGCTGTGTGGGTGCAGCATGTTTAGCCAAGTTAGGCCACACCGTGATTGGCGTGGATGTCAATCAGAAAAAAGTGCGATTGATTAACGAGGGTAAGCCGACCATCATCGAGGAAGGGATAGCCGAGTTATGCGCTGAAGCACATGCGAAAGGGTTGATGTCGGCTACTATGGACGTTCGTGAGGCTGTTCATGCTACTGACGTTTCCTTCATTGTGGTCGGTACACCTTCATCTAAAGAGGGACACCTTAACCTCAATTACATTTACAAAGTGGCGGAGCAGATTGGTGCTGCTTTGAGCGACAAACCGGCTAACAAAGACGGATTGCGCCATATCATTGCGATTCGATCGACGGTGCTGCCGGGGACGAATGAGAAAGTGGGGGAGATCATAGCTCAGTCGAGTGGGTTGGTACGAGGGAAGGACTTTACCATCGTCAGCAATCCGGAGTTCCTGCGGGAAGGGACGTCGGTGAAAGATTATTTTAACCCGCCTTTGACGTTGGTGGGCACCGACATGCCGGAAGCAGAGGCTGTGTTCCGGGAGATATACAAAGGCATTGAGGCGGAGTTCATCTGCACCGATATCCGCGTGGCTGAGATGATGAAATACGTGAATAACACCTATCACGCGCTGAAGATTGTGTTCGGCAACGAGGTGGGAAACATCTGCAAAGAGCTCAACATCGACAGCCACAAAGTGATGGAGATATTCTGCAAAGACAAGCAACTCAATATCAGTCCGTATTATTTCAAACCCGGTTTTGCGTATGGTGGTTCGTGCTTGCCAAAAGATATGAAGGCACTCAAGACCCTGGCGCATGATCATTATGTAGAAGTACCGGTGATTGAAGCAATTGGCGAGTCGAACGAGTTGCAGAAACGTCATGCAGTGCAGTTGATCATGGCGCAAGGACAGCGCAAAGTGGGTATTTTGGGCCTGTCGTTTAAGTCGGGAACGGACGACCTGCGTTGTTCGCCGATTGTGGATGTGGTGGAGAGTCTGCTGGGCAAGGGATTCGAGATCCGGATTTACGATAAGAACGTGAAAGTGAGTGAGTTAACCGGCACGAACAAGGATTTTATCATGGCGAAGATACCGCACTTGCAGCATTTTGTGACGGACGACCTGGAGGCTGTGTGCCGTGAGAGCGATGTGCTGGTGGTGACGAATAAAGAGAAAGAGTTCGCCGAACTGCTGGCTCGCTACCCCAATAAAACGGTAGTGGATCTTGTTCGTCAGTGGAAAGAGGTGGATTATGAAGGTCATTACGAAGGCCTTTCGTGGGGCGATATCAACACCAACCGCACAGGTCAAGAAACCACTATAGCACAGGATTTCCGGCAGACGGAGTTCTGATCTCGTCAAAAGGTGTTGTCCGATAAAATCGACTGTGCTAAATTCTTGACCTATTTTATCGAATCCTACCCACAATCTGTAGATGCTGTCCGCACGGCAGATATGAGTTTTGGGGAGAAATTTAAGTAGGGTAGGTATTGGACTAATTTTTGAGTTGCTAACATTAAGACTTGTTACCACCCAACACCACCACCCAGCCTGGCCCTTTTTTGAGGAGATTTATATTTGAGTAGAGTTAATACATGGCCTGGTCCTTTTTTGGGGGGTAAGTTATCCAGTAGTAGTTATATATAGCTTGGATGTTTTTGAACTAGTCTCCTTCCATGGCTTGGATCTTTTTGAACCTCCCCATCGCGTCCAGCCAATAGAGTAGGTCTCTCCCCAAAACAAAAAACACCCATGCCACTCATAGCTTGGATGCTTTTGAATTATTGGCTTGGATGTTTTTGAACCTAATCTTCCTGTTGGTTCTGTGCCTCAAACTCCTTCAAATGTTTCATCCCCTTCTCCGTTACAAAATACGCTTGCTCCGGTTTGTTCGGTGTCTCTACATACAAGAACCGCACATAACCCATCTCCATGGCCGGATTCAGGTAATGCAACCGAAAATTGCGACGATTATTCAGATGCATATCTCCCTGGATCTGCCTCCGTGTCTTCGTCTCATCACCGATGCTCTGCAACAGCGCCTCAATCTTATTATGCCTTACATTCATATCTCCCTCCTTCCTTGACTTGGATCATTTTGCTTGGATGTTTTTGAAATCCGCTGCAAAGATACAACAATTTTCTGACATACACAAATTTGAGGACTACAAAGTAGCGTTTCGATATACCTTTTTGACAATTTCCATTGTATCACGAACTGGCATACCTCCATCCGAATCATTTTACACCCGATCCGAAGATTGTCGAAGCATATGGCATCGATACATCCAAACCCTATTTCGTCATGCGCTTCGCTTCCCTCAATGCCCACCACGACTCCGGCATCAAAGGCATCAACACGGAGATTGCGCAGAGGCTGATTGATATTCTTGAGAACTCAGGTTCAGCTTGTTCCCTTTCTACCTCTTCGGGGAACAAGCCTCGCATATACATTACTTCCGAACGTCCGTTGGAACCGCAGTTTGAGCAATATCGTATTAAGATCAACCCTCTCGACATGCACCACGTAATGGCGTTTGCATCGCTCTACATTGGTGATAGCCAGACCATGGCTGCCGAAGCCGGAGTCTTAGGCGTTCCCTTCGTCCGCTTCAACGACTTCGTTGGCCGCATCGGCTATCTCCGCGAACTGGAAGATGTCTATGAACTCGGTTACGGAATCCATGCCACTCCATTGGCTTCCGATAGTCCGATCCGTCGCAACGATGGTTCCCTCCAACCGAGTGGAGTAGAAGAGCTCTACAAGCGCGTTGAGCAGCTGGTCGCTATGCCATCCGATGAACGCCGTGCCTCTTTCCAATCCCGCAGGGAGAAGATGCTCAGCGACATAATCGATTGTGCAAAATTCTTGACCTATTTCATCGAACAATATCCCTCCTCTGCCTCAGAAGTTAAAAATGCCACCCCTGATTTCTGGGAAAGATTTAAATAGCTTGTTCCCTTTTGGGGGTACTTGTTCCTTTTTGGAGTACTTGTTCCCTTTTGGCTTGTACCCTTAAGGAATTAATTAAAAACTTAAAAACGCTAAAAGGTACAAGCTAACATAGTCACCATTGGCTTGTTCCTTTAAGGAGCATTAAAATAATAAATAATAATTAAAAGGTACATGCTGATGGCACGGAAAATGTAGGAGAAAGAGTAGGGAATGGCGGTGCAAAACGAGCAATGGCGGTGATAAAAGAGTAAAATGGCGGTGTAAAACCGATAAAGATACAGACATGGCATCAGAACTTAAAAAGAAGTTAAAGGAAAACGACACAAAAAACCTGGGAAGAAAACAATCGAAAACATTCTATCTAGGTAACCAAAAAATTATAAAAAAAATAACGCTATGGACGAATGAAAGGATATGAACGTGCCGTTCCTGAGGCTACTTGCTTATTAGCTTACTTGAAAATAAATTTTCAGATAACCTACTAATCAACTACCCTCAATAACATAAATGTTATTTAATATCCCTTTCCATTCAACCCATAGCGGCAAAAATACAAAAAATACAAATATAGTTTTCTTGGTTAGCCCCCAATGGCCAGTATTACCAACAAAAGTAAAATATTTAGAAAAAAGTCTCACATAAATTTGTATATGTGAGATTTTTTTTGTAATTTTGCAATCGCAAAATTAGTTGACTGACTTTGGTCAGGTGGGGTACAAATTGTACCCCTACTGAAAATGTAAAATATATTAAAGACACCGGATATTATGGCTAACGAATCAGTAATCAAATTGTTTGAAGGTAAGCAAGTGCGTATCGTATGGGACGAGGAGCAAGAGAAGTATTATTTTTCTGTGCTGGATATTGTGCAAGTATTAACAGATAGTGCAGATGCAAAGCAGTATATCAAGCGTTTGCGTACGCGTGATGCAGAACTGAACCTCAAGTGGGGTACAATTTGTACCCCTGTTGAAATGGAGGCTTTAGACGGGAAACGTCGTAAGGTTCAAGCTGCTGATTTACAAGGTATATTCCGCATTATACAGTCGATACCATCGAAGAAAGCAGAGCCAGTAAAGCAGTGGTTGGCTGAGTTGGGACAGATGCGAATTGATCAGATGATAGATCCAGAGCACCAAGGGAAGAGTAGTGAAATATAATATGTATAAGATGGAATAAGTCCGGTTGTTGCCGTTTGAGAACGAACAATGAGAAAAATCGGAATTTCCGAATAATCTGTCAAGATTACCAGGCCCTCTGCTTGTAAGGCAGATTTAGAGTTTTGGAAGATGTTTAAATGATTTTTGATTGTCCTTCTCCGGTCGCACTCATGGCCGGGAGCGGATCGAAGCCTTGCAGCTGACGAACGAGCAAGTCGCGAAGCGGATTGTCAAGATTTATGAAGATGTAATCAAAAAGTGAGGAATGGTGCGTGGTTCGTGGTGTAAAAATCTTGGTTGTGTGCAAAAATATGCAATAAAAAATCGTGGAATGGTGCAAAAGATTTGCGTATGTCATTTATTTTTAGTACTTTTGCAGCGATTTTTAAATATATAGGATATGAGACGGAAGATATATGAGCAGTTGGTGCAGTGGAAAGAACATGAACAAGGACATGTGGCACTGCTGATAGAAGGTGCACGACGCGTGGGGAAGAGTTATATCGTGGAAGAGTTTGCGCAGAAGGAATATAAGAGTTATATTCTCGTGGACTTTGCGCATATAACGAAACCACTGAAACGTGTGTTCGATGACTATCTGGAGGATACGGATACGTTCCTGTTATACCTGCAACACGTCACCGGCAAGAAGCTGTATGCGCGTGAGTCGCTGATCATCTTCGATGAGATCCAGAAATATCCGAGAGCACGTCAAGCTATCAAGCATCTGGTGGCAGACGGACGGTATGACTACATAGAGACGGGATCGTTGGTAGGAATAAACAGTCAAGCAGAGGATATACTGGAGCCATCGGAGGAACGTCCGTTGACGCTGTATCCGATGGATTTTGAGGAGTGGTTATGGGCAATGGGTGATGAGATGACGATGCCGTTTATCCGAGATTGTTTTGCTCATCAGCGTCCGTTGGGTCCGGTGCACAGGAAGACGATGGATCTGTTTAGGCAATATTTGATAGTAGGAGGCATGCCGCAAGTGGTGCAGAAATATGTGGAGACGCGTGATTTTCGTGAGGCAGATAGGCAAAAGCGTGATATTCTGTCGTTATATAGGCGCAGCATAGGCAAGTACGCAAAGGGATATTCGGAGAAAGTGCGGCAGATATTTGACCAGATACCGGGAGAGTTGCAGCAGCATGAGAAGCGATTCCGTTTGTCGGACTTGGAAGAAGGAGCGCGGTACAGGAGTTATGAGTCGTCGTTCCTATGGCTTCAGGATGCGATGATGACAAACACGTGTTATGCGGTGACGGAGCCGACAGTAGGGATGAAGTTGCGGCGCGTGGATAATGTGTTCAAGAGCTATATGAATGACACGGGATTATTGTTAGCCCATGCGTTCGACGAGAAAACGATACAAGGAGAGGAACTGTATCAGAAATTGCTGCTGGACAAGCTGGAGATCAACGAAGGGATGCTGGTGGAGAACATCGTAGCGCAGATGTTTGTGGCGAGTGGGCATAAGTTGTATTTCTACAGCAGTTACGATAAGGAAGACGCATCGAATCGGATGGAGGTAGATTTTCTGATCGAGAAATCGACGCTGACGAATGCGCACAACATCCATCCGATAGAGGTAAAATCGGGGACGAACTACACGACATCGTCGCTGAATAAGTTCCTGACGAAATTCAAGGCGCAGTCGGCTCAGCCGTACGTGATTCACAGCAAGGATTGGGAGGTGAAGGACGGAGTGATTTATATGCCGTTCTATATGGTGGCGCTGTTGTGATATTGATTTTTGAAATTAAGATTTTTGATATACAAGTTCCTTTTTTGGAGTACTTGTTCCCTTTTGGCTTGTACCCTTAAGGAATTAATTAAAAACTTAAAAACGCTAAAAGGTACAAGCTAACATAGTCACCATTGGCTTGTTCCTTTAAGGAGCATTAAAATAATAATTAAAAGGTACATGCTGATGGCACGGAAAATTGTAAAACAATAGATATGGAACAGAACGAGAATACAGGTGATATTCTGATCTATCAGAGTGAGAACGGTTTGACTCGCATCGATGTGCGGCTCGAACAAGAGACTGTTTGGCTGACGCAACAGCAGATGGCTGAATTATTCCAAACATCGCGTACCAACGTGGTGGAACATATTCAGCACATCTACGAGGAAAGAGAGTTGAGTCCGGAAGCAACCTGTCGGAAATTCCGACATGTTCAAAAAGAAGGCAGCAGAATGGTAGCACGTGAGATGCGAACACGTTGTCACCGGTGGAGGAGGCGTATCTGGAGACGATAAAAGCGTTGGCTGCGGAGACGAAGGGGAAGAAGTGAGAGAGAGCAAGTATGGAGCAGAGTCTTGCGACGCAGAAGGAGATATTTGGGAAGTTGGACGAGTTTATATTTGGATGAAAAATAAACAGCAAAAAAATCGACTATGCCAAGTTCCTGACGTACTTCATTGAGAACTATTCGCAGCCTGCTACCCAAACTTGTAATGCTGATCAGGAGTTTTGGAAGAGGTTTAAGTAACCGAAAAAGAAAAATCCATCTATAATAAATATGTATATTCAATCCTTTAAAGCAAAAGGGCAGCATGTGTTTGGTAATTACCAAATCAACATGGATAAGAACGGAAACAAAATCAGTACTTCTGTAGCGGATGCTATGGCAGAATCTGAGATTGTGTATGGGAAAGATCCTAAAGGGAAGAATCAATATACATATATTATCGGTGATAATGGCTCCGGAAAGACATCGTTATTAAAGTCTTTAATTATCGGTATGTTGAGTCAATATACCCAGCATAATTGGACAGAGGTACGATATGGAGGATTATCCTATATGCAATATTTTCATCAGCCATTCACTACGTGGGATAAGTATGAAACTGCGAGAATAGGTGGCTGTGAAGCTATAGCCTATTGGGGCAGTCAACGCTTCTTACTTCCCAATAAGAACATTGATAATAGGTATTATGAGTACAACTTTGGATACGAAGGAATGAAATTGCCAGTATTGTACACTTTGTTATTGCATAATACTAATTTACCGAAATTAAACAAGTTGTTAAGAGGAGATGAGGATGTACAATGGCGAGTGGATATAGAATATCTACCACAACCGCACTATGAATATGCTGGATTTGGAGATAAATGGGTTGAGGTGGATCCTACATTAAAACCTAAGTTGTCTTTATTACTTAAGATGGTTGAAACAGAATTGACTGCGGATATACCACCTCAAGGGGATGATTATCAGGGTTTTTCAAGTGGAATACTGAATAATCGTTATTTCCCGCGTATTGCAATAAATAACGATAAGTATCGTAAAAAAGTATTTGAACTAATATATCATTCGGTGATATTTCAAAAGCTTTTGGAAGTGGCACCGTTATTGTTGGCCGAAAAGGAGGATTCCAACAAGCGAATATACGATGGTCGTACTCATTCTGCATATAGGATAGATAAGGATATCCTGCAAACACTTGGAGAACATGATTTATGGATATTGCCTCTATTGGCAGATATAGGGGTGGTGCAATATGATATTTTCGTTAATGATGTACGATTAGATGAGTTGAGTAGTGGTGAACAAATCATGATACAACTTTTCTGTGATCTTTCACCTATGTGCGTCCTTCATCCAGAGAAGAAAGATTTCTTGATTCTATATGATGAACCGGAAACATCGCTGCATCCCAAATGGCAGCAGAAATTTCCGGAGTTATTCAGACAGATAGTAGAGGATTTGTATGGGATAACTGATTCTCATTTTATCTTCTGTACACATTCACCGATGATTGTGATGCAAGCTACGCAGTCGGAGAACACATCCGTTATTAGGTTTTCGTATGAAGACAAGGTGTTTAAGAGCGAGAAAGTGCTGAATATCAATCGTTTCTATGTGGAACAAGTCTTGCTGGATGACTTTGGACTGAATTACTATAAGAAAGAAGAGATAGAGGCGATGGATAGAAGTATACAGCAGATGTCATTGCCGGATGCAATATATCATACGCAAGAACTGAAGAACAAAATAGACAAATTGTACGCACAAATACTCGAGTAATGAAATATGTAGGACGAGAAGAGTTTGAGTGGGAATGCGAGTTGGCTCAGAAAGCATTGCAAAAATACTCAAGTGGGAAGAAATACAATAATGAAGTCGTACAAAATATGCTACGACAGGTTTACCATGGTTGTTGTGCATATTGCGAGGGAAGAGTAGAGCCAACGGCATATTTTGAGATAGAGCATTATTATCCGAAAAAGAACAAGAGCCATAGAGAGTATAAGCAATGGGTGACAGAATTTAAGAATCTGCATTATGCATGCCCGAGATGCAATCGATTGAAAGGAAATAAAGATCCAAAATTTTATCATATTTTGTCACCGAATTATTACTTTGATAATGGGGGTTGGGTGACGAAACCGAATGAAATAGACAGCAGTTTATACTATGCCGGACATAAGGTGTTTGCGAGGAAAGGTTCGCTGCAGGGGGCAGGAACAATAGCTGTGTTCAAACTGAATGAACGTCAGTCGCTGTGGATAGATAGATTGAGGAAATATGCGGAATGCTACTATTTGATGAATGTGATATATGGATTATTGGGGAAGAGTAGTAAGGAAGTGAAGGATTTGGATAGTGCACTGCAGATTTTATTTGGGCAGTTGGTGGCTTATACTAATCCTGATGCGGCTTATTCGACTATGATTGTACAGAACTTTGGCACGGAAATTTGTAAATTGATGAAAGTATGGCAGTATAAGAGAAATGAGAAAAGTATATGTGAACAATTTCGGAAACGGATAATGGGGATAGCCTAATAGATGTTGGGATAATATAGAATGAAATTAAGGATGAGAAAAATCGGAATTTCCGAATAATCTGTCAAGATTACCAGGCCCTCTGCTTGTAAGGCAGATTTAGAGTTCTGGAAGAAGTTTAAGTAGATCTATATAGATGAACGAATCTATGTGTGATATAATACGTGAGGAATGAAGGATATCAGTAAGGAACAAGGGATTTTTATTCTCCGTGTTTATGATGCATGGTGCAAAGATCCACGGATTCCAAAGACAGATAATCCGATGAAGTATCTGCATCCGTTCAATCCGGATGAATTTCTTGCGACTTTACCTGTAGATACACCGTTGGACGTGGCGGTTGATAAGTTAATTCAACATTGTTACGAGCATGGAGGAAGCATAATGCCTCCGGCATATCAGAAACCATATCGTGTTCAAGGAAAGAATGCACAAACGTTATACATCATCGGGAACGGATTTGACAGATATCATGGTGCAGAATCTTCTTATTAGCATTTCCGTCAATACTTATTGCGCTGCATGCCTCAGATAGTCGGTTCATTTGACTTATATTGGGGACCACGAACATTGTCGCGCTCCTTTGAGCACAAGGATGATTATATGCGTTGTCTATTGCCTAATCGGCACAATTATCCTCAAAACAAATGGACGGAAGATCATCTGTGGTGTGATTTTGAACGCTATATGGCAGAACTGAACCGGGAGAAAGTGATGACATTGGCTGATATGTATTTACCACGAGTAGATGAAGGTGAGGAAGGTTTTCGTTATGCAGATTATTATCTACCCATAGACAGAATAAAGGAGCAAATCTACTTTACAACCTTTGAAATGCGCTACCGATTTCATAAATGGATAAATACTCTGCATTACGCGAAGGGTTTTCGGAAGAAGATGCTTCCGCTGGATACTGATGCGCTGTTCCTGAATTTCAACTATACCTTATTCTTGGAATCCGAATACAACGTACCCCAAGAACAGATATGTTACATCCATGGTTCCAGGAGAGACAAGTACGGCAGTTTGGTATTGGGGCATTCGGAAGATTCCGATTTGGCGTTTAAAAAATGGTATCATAAACATGAGAATGAAGCGCGTTTCCGTCCGAATCTAAAGGATAAGAAAGGACGATGGTATGCGAATGACAGGTTAACTTATCTGTCGTATTTCATTGAAGACGAGACAAAAGGCAATTGGAGATTACCGATCCGATACTATGCGCAAGAGGCTATACAGGAAGCGATAGAAGGTTATTACGAGCAAAGTATGAAGTACACATCCGGTATTATATATCAGAATGCATCATTCTTTGATTCGCTGAAGTATATAAAAAGGATTGTGGTTGTTGGACATTCATTAGCAGACGTGGATATGCCTTATTTTGAGAAGATTATGGATTCCGTTGACAAAAATAAAGTGCAGTGGGAGATATATTACCATACGGATAGAGATATAAAGAATATCAACCATTTCTGTAAGAGATTTGGTGTGTCGGCTCAAACTATGTATTTGTAGAGAGCCTGTGACGATTCGGTTATACCGACTTGTTAAACCGCAAGGTTTCTATATTATCGTCACTAGTGTGATGGCGTGTCCATCACGTAAACCATCGGGTTAGTAAATTTATTGAATACTCCGAGTTAATGGTTATGAGAGTTGTTGCGAAAGCGATAGCTCTCTTTTTTTGACACCAATACGTCTTATTTTGCACGCAAAACTGATGATTTTAATAATTTTTTTATTAAAAGTTTGTGTGTGTGGATTTTTTTTAGTATCTTTGCACGGTGAAATACGAAACAAATATGAGCGAGAAAATTTCAAACAGAAATAATACATCAACATGGGCATTAATCGTCTCCTTGATGGCTATGTTGTTGAGCCTATTGGTACTTATGCTGTGGATATTTGAAGTGATACCTCATTCGGTTATTACATCAGAAACGTTTATTGGCGCATGTGTAACGTTGTTATCCATTATTGTTACAATAGCGGTGGGATGGCAGATTTTCAATGCGATTGAGATGCGACAAATGATGAGAGAATTAGAAGAAAAGCAGAAGAATATTGATGAGGCGCAGCGGAAATTAGATAAAGAAGTAAGAAAGAATTATAGTCATAGTCTACATCTTCATCATATGACTCTTGCAATGCAACAGGAAGTGGCACATCAGTATGCTCCTGCAGTATTTTATTATTTCGGTGCGTTGTATGCCGGGATGGAATTAAATATGCCCTATGATAATAATGATTATATATGAGTCATGTAAAATCCTGTTTGGCTCAACTAACGGGAGTAACAAAAATCCCTGCGCAAATGTATAAAGATATAGGAGATATTGATGCGTTAATAAGAGCTTCAGATGAATATCATTGGATACGTACTCAATATGAACCATTGTTTGAGGAATTTAAGAGTAAGATATATCACAAATAACGATGTAGTATTAGATTATTAAATGAGTTTATATGTGGTCGGATAAGGAGACATCGAAAGATTTGTTAGGGTTTGGCGTTCATGCGTCATTACTTAAGTCTGTGGTCACGAATGAAAAGAACTTACCCATTACTATAGGATTATATGGTGATTGGGGAAGTGGTAAATCCAGTGTATTGGAGATACTTAAAGAACAGTTGAAAGATGAGGAGGGTGCTGTAGTCGTATATTTCGATGGGTGGACTTTTGAAAGTTTTGATGATGCGAAGATAGCTTTAATCCAAGGAATTGTTGATGAATTGGAGAGTAATAAGAAATTTTTCTCTAAAGTGGGCGATGGATTAAAGGACTTGAAAGATGATTTTGTTAAATTGAAAGATTCTATCAATTGGATGCGAGTGTTGAAAGTGACGACCCAGATGGCAATCCCGACAGCTGCGGCGTTTGCAACCGGTGGGGCCTCAATTATTCCAAGTATTGTGTTGGCTCTGAAGAATAGCAAAGAGGATTTGCAGAACATCATCAATGAAGACAAATTAGAAGAGTTTATTAAGTCAAATATTGCAAAAGGGGAAGAAGAGAAAAAATATCAAGCAGTAAGAGAATTCCGCAGTGACTTTGAACAATTAATAAAGAAAAGCAAACAGGGGAAAGTCGTTGTGTTAATTGATGACTTGGATCGCTGTTTGCCGCGACATATAATAGATAGTTTAGAGGCTATCAAGTTATTCTTAAACGTTCCCGGAACAGCATTTGTGATAGCAGCGGATGAGTATATCGTATCTAATGCTATTAAAAGCGAGTATAAATCATTGATAGAAGCATCTAACGGAGAGAACAAAAATAGAGAAGACCTAGGCAAATCGTATATGGAGAAGTTTATTCAACTGCCATATCATCTGCCGATGTTGAGCAGAAAAGAAGTAGAGACATATGTGACGTTACTCTTCTGTCAATCATTCTTAGATCCGGAAGACTTCGAGAAGATTCAATCTGACTTTGCAAAATTTGTAGTCAATAATAAGTTCGAAAAATACGGATGGGATAATATAAAAGACATAGTTGATGAGTCAAAATGCGCAGAGTTGTGCGAAACAATAGGTTTTGTATCGCATTTCTCATCCATCATCGGTACTGCACTGCGCTGGAATCCCAGACTGATTAAGCGTTTCTTGAATGCCTACGAAATCAGAAAGAGTTTGTTGGAGGTGTCTGGTTTAGCAACACAAGCCAATAAATTTGCACTTCTCAAGCTAATGTTAATAGAACAGCAACATGTGAATTTATTCCGGACACTCAATAGTTGGGTCATGAGCAATGATGGTGCTGAAAATAAGGTTGGGGCATTAGAAGCATCCGTTGAGAAAAATGAATTTTCGGAGGAGTATGCTGAATGGAATAAGCCTGAGATAAAGGCGTTGATAGAGAAAGAGCCCAAGTTTAGTTCTATCGATTTGAAAGAATTGTTTTGGGTGTCTAGGGACAATATAATTGATACAATGAGTGGCACGACATTGATACCCGCTCGTGTTAAGAAATTGTTTAACGAATGCTACAGTGCATCTTCTGAACCCATTTTGAGAAATCAGTGCGAAGGGCAAATTAAACTGCTGTCTGCAGATGATTTGAGTGATTTTTATTCGTTATTAGAGGAGAAAACGTTATCTAATCCGGAAGATAAAAAATGTTATCATATATATTACTTTTGCGTAATGAGTGATGTGGATTTTGCATATCAGAAACTTTTAGAGATTTTGTCACGAATAGATATACAAAAGATTCCGTTCTCGTTGGGAAACAAGTTTAAAGATATTTGCACGAAATATGGCGCAGATACTAAATTGATGACTCTTTTAGAAGCAAATGAATTGTTGATTAAAACAATTAAAACCACAAGATAATGGGTACATCGCATAGACATAAAGCAGGTCCGATAGGATCTCCTAATTGGGGGAAATCATCAGCGGCTGTATCATCCATCGCTAATACAGAAAAAGCAGACGTACAGTTACAGCAAGATCCTTCGATTGCTATTCCACAAGAGGCGGTGGATAGAAAGCGTGTTGTATATGCAAAACGCATTAATACTCAGTATCATAACGCTGTTCGTTATTTGGTACGTGCTGCCGGAGGACGAGCATCTGTAAGTTCAGGTCGCTCCAGAGCCGTAGGTAGAGCCGGTGTTGTATGGGCTACAGGATTGGCACATGCTTTTCATGAGATTGCGGAACAGGGGTTAGTTACATGGTTGAACAGAAAGGGCTATAATTTTGGGGTTCCACATGATTGTCGCGAAACGTTGAATATCATTGAAGGTTTCGTGGTAGAATATTTTGTGGGAATGGATGGTACTGCTGCGAGTGAGGCATTAGAGCATGTGATGGATAAAGTGGAGCAACTGGCAGAGGGGCAATCTGAGAAATTGGACGAAATTCTCCAAAAAATTATCAGCGAAGATGAAATAAAGGATTTGATAGATGATTTCTTTGGGATATATATCTATAGCCATCTTTCTCAAAATTTCAAAGAGAAGTTAGAGAAGGATAAAGGTGTAGAGATTGCAACAAAAACGATGGATGAAATCAAGGAACTTATTCTTGATGATGTTCATCGTGGTATATCCGGAAGGCCTGCAAGTCGAGTGGATTGGAGAGGAATAGAAGGGGAACAGTTTATTAAGGATGAGTTCAATCGTATTATACTAATTTTGACGAACAATGAGGATTAGAGTATTAGGATATAATGTGACGCGACAGAGGAAGAATGCTTATTTACATGTTTCCTTAGAGATTGAGTTTCCCGAAGGAAGCCGAACCACGTCGTGTAAGATTAATATATCTGAAATTGGTTACTTCTTCGGCAGAGTTCCAGACTTTGTCACATCGTTCTTGCTTATGTCTGCGATAGTATACGCAATTGATCGTTCTGTATATCGAGAGAAATACTCTGTGGATGGTTGGTCAAGAGAATTTGAAGTGGATTTTGCTCTTCCTACGGCAGACATTTTTATGGCTAATAAAGAA
Source organism: Paludibacteraceae bacterium (assembly GCA_017509715.1). Lineage (GTDB taxonomy): Bacteria > Bacteroidota > Bacteroidia > Bacteroidales > Paludibacteraceae > Colicola. The sequence continues at coordinate 182,462 of JAFWOU010000029.1, forward strand.
CATATCGATGGGTTGCTTTCCTATTTGACAGGAGATTATTGGAATTGTAATTTTACTTCATATGTGCTAAATCAACTGCCAAGATGGAGAGAATCCCACTATTTTGATGATGTAAAGCAAGTGAATCTTTTTTCTGGAGGAATGGATTCGTTGATAGGTGCTATTGATAGCATGGAACGTATGATCGAAGGTACCGTGTTTTTAGCATCACATTACGATGATACAATGGGAGGACCGAAAACTGACCAAAAAAGATTGTTGCATCGTTTTGTCAGTGCATATAATGGGCGTTATAAGAAGTTTAGTACCCCTGTATTGATCTCACCTGAAGTTTCTTCCGATACGACTTGTCGTTCACGTTCAATGTTATTCATCGCTATTGCACTGCAAGTTGCCGCATATAGGACTGTGGATATCGTTGTTCCAGAAAATGGCTCTGTCTCGCTTAACTATCCGTTATCTCCTTCGAGAAGGGCATCATGTAGTACACGAACTACTCACCCTGTAGTGATAGCCAAATTGAAGAAACTATTAGAAAATGTAGGCATGCCTATCAATATAGTTAATCCCTATGAGTTTATGACGAAGGGAGAGATGGTACAAGCGTGTGCAAACAGACCATTCTTGTTAGATGTGTTACCTGTATCTAATTCATGTGGGAAGAGAGCAAGAAAGCAATTCTTTTTAGAAGACCATAGTGCAACGCATTGTGGGCACTGTATGCCTTGTATGTACCGGAAAGCTGCTCTTGTTGGGTATGTTGATAGGAGTAGGTATGGGGTGTCTATTCCGCGTTTATACGCAGAACGAATGCACAAAATTTCTGATGATTTCTATGCGATGCTAAATTTCTTAAAGAGAGATCTGACGGATGCCGAGATAGCACGCGAATTGAGGATCGCAGGTATGGGAGGAATGGATCATTTTGATGATTATGTGCAATTAGTGAAGCGAACTCGCGAGGAACTGAAGCGGTTGATAAATGCGGAAGGTTCATCTGATACGAAGATATATATAGGTTTATGCTGATTGATGCGCATTGCCATATTGACATGTTGAAGAATCCGGAAGCGTACTTGCAGAAGCAGGAACGGGATGGGAATATTACTATCGGGATGACGAATTTGCCAAGTCATTTTGAGATGGGGTATCCTTATTTTAGGAATTTGAAGCGTAGTCGATTGGCATTGGGGTATCATCCATTGATGGTTGCTGTGAATCCGAATGAATTGAGGTGCTTTAAAAAGTATTTGCCGTACACATCATATATCGGTGAGATTGGATTGGATTTCTCGCGAGAAGGGATAGGGTGCAAAGAGATGCAAATGGAGATGTTGCGAAAGATATTGGAGAGTATATCGGGAGAGCGAAAGATTGTGAGTGTTCATTCGAGGCGAGCTGAGAAAGAGTTGTATGGCTTGTTGCGTGAGTATGACATAAAGAATGTGATTTTTCATTGGTATGGCGGACCATTAGGATTGATAAGTGAAATAGAGTCTGCGGGATATTATTTCTCAATCAATGAGGCGATGACATATTCGCAGAAAGGGTGTGCTATTATAAAAAAGATGTCCAGAAGTCGGATTTTGACTGAGACGGATGCTCCGTATAATGAGAAGAATAACATAGTTGCTATGTTAAGACAAGTGGGCATGAGTGAGGAACTGGTAACGGAGAATTTTTATAGATTGTTGGAAGGAATTAAATAATCCACAGATATTCAATAGTGGATAATCATATGTAAGAATCATGTACATTTAGGAATGACAACGGCATTGAGAATTAAAAATACGAGAATTGAAGATTTTAGAAAGAATAATTGATGGATAAAATATATAATATATTTCTGTCTAAAAATCTTGTGGTTGAATAAGAGAAAAATTAGAAGAAGTGGCTTAAGAGAGGAACTTTCCCAAAAAGCAGATAAAGCTTTCAATGAAAGACTCCAGTAGGTAATGAGTCGCAATGTGAATAATCATCGTGAGACTATTATAATAAGAAGCACATCAATATCGAAAAGAAAACATATTTAATATCTTTTACATTATGGATACTATGAAGACCAATGAGGACTCCAACCAACGGACAGATCTTCAACACAAACAACGTACAATAAAAGATCTAATTCGTTTCATTAAGAATGTTAGTTATCGGAATGCAGACAAACATCTGCCGACTCCTAATTTTTCTGTTTTATTAGGAGCAGGTGCTTCTGTGACATCAGGCATTCGTTCTGGTCAAGATCTAATTATGCACTGGAAAACAGAAATCTATAAAGATATGAATGATGCCTCAAATGTAGGTGAATTAACAACAGAGAAGATAAATGCGTTTTTTGACTCTACTCGCTTGGATTGGTATGATAAGTCAAATCCGTATTCATCTCTTTTTGAAAAGCAATTTGATTTACAACGTCAAAGGAGAATTTTTGTAGAAAAGGAAGTGGCGAATAAAAATCCCTCCATTGGATATGCTTATTTAGTAAGATTGATAGATGAAGGGTATTTTAATACTATATTTACAACTAATTTTGACGATTTACTGAATGAGGCATTTTATCGTTATTCACATAGTCGTCCTATCGTCTGTGCACACGATTCATCAATTACTGGTGTAACGGTGACATCGGAACGGCCTAAAATCATTAAGCTTCATGGCGATTATTTATATGATAATATCAAAACCACATTGCGAGAGACAGAGTCCTTGGAGTCGAATATGCGCATGAAGTTCCAGGAATTTGCTAAGGATTTCGGATTAATTGTGGTGGGATATTCAGGACAGGATCGTTCCATTATGGATATTTTGACTTATTTATTACAGCATGAGGAGTACTTCAAAAATGGTGTTTATTGGTGTCTCAGGAAACAAGATCTCTTCCACTTGAGCACTGAACTTAAAAAGTTATTATGGAAGGAACGGGTGTACTATGTCTTAATAGATGGCTTTGATGAGTTAATGGCTGAATTTAATAATGATTTGAATAATGGCTCATTACCTATAGATGATTCGTTCCTGAGTTGGAGACATCAAGAAGATACTATTAGAGAACTTACGGAAAATAAATTCCTTAAGGAATCTAAATCCTATATACTTGAGTCTGCATTTAATCGCCTTAATAAGGAGTTAAATAGTAGTAAGTATAATGATTTTATTAACTATCTTAAGAATATTAATGAAAAATCGCGTGATGGAGGAAAGAATAATTCATATAAAAGGCGTCCAGAGAGAAAAAGTTATCTAAGAGACCTTTCGGACGAAGAGAGACAGACTCTTGAAGAGATGCAGCGTAATATTTTTATGGCGTCTCATAACAGAACTTCTCTGAAAGTTAAAACGCAACTAGAAAACATGGATATTCTTAAAATACCTGATAGTAAGTATAAATTAGAATTATTGCAATTATACGTAGATAGTCATGAGAATCTAACAGACCAACAAATACAATTATATTTTAATGAACTTATACGTTTGGCTCCAAAAGAGCAAAAATATTATGTTATAGCTTCTAATCGAATAAAGAATTACCAATTATCTATAAAATATATTGAGGATGCTCTTATGTATTTCCCCAATGATGCATTTGTTCATGAGCAAATAGCAGAATTATTAATTGAACATTTCGAAGATGCAGGTGCAGCAACATTGGAAGATTTGCAGAAAGCAGAGGGGCATATCCAAAGAAGTATCGAGTTAGATGGTAGTGTAAGAAATGATGCATATGGATATCAGGCTCGTTTATATAAATTCAAATATAAAAATGATATTCAAATATTGAAAAGTAAACAAGATGAATTATGCACGAAGCTATTAGAACAAGATCCTCACCATCCCAATGTATTATACGTTCTCAATCTGTGCAATAAACTAACAGAGAAGACTATAAAAGAAAGCATAGACTTTTACGCAAAGGCTGATGATAATATTTCTCTTGAAAAATGCTATATGCATTTGTTAGATTTATATGCTGAAGGCTCAACATATTCTTTCTCTGATATTTCGCAAATTTTTGCAGAATATGAATCACAATTTGAGCCATCTTCAAGTTATCAGATGAGAAAAGGAATGTTGTTAGTTCAATATGAATATTTGCAAGATGCAGTAGATATTTTTGAATCTCTCGAAGAAACTGAACGAGTTATCATACAAAAATTGAAATGTTATGCATATTTAGAGCAAAAAGATAAATTTGAAAGTTTATACAATAAAGCAAATAAAACGCCAGTAATCCAAAAGGCTTATTATGAGTTCTCAAATCAATACGAAGAGTTGAAAGAATATATTAAAACTAACGAACCGATAACATCAGAGAGCTCTATTGGGGAAGTGTTAGAATATGTATTTATATTACTGAAGGTTGGTGATTTCGCTGAAGTGGAAAGAATATTGAAACCATATTATGACTCTCCACAGTATTGTAATGGAGTTATAATAATAAACTATTTGTTCGCACGTCAAAAACTAGGCAAGAATGTAGATGGTCAAATAAGAAATAAGATAATAGATTCAAAATATATCCAGTATGAGGACCTCGAGAAAATAGGTGCCTATGGTGTGCTTGGAGATAAGCAAGAAATGTATAAGCACCTCAGTAGACTTCTTAAACAGAAGCCGATATTTAAATATAGTATTGATACATGGCCGATAATGGACAAATATAGAAATGAAGAAAAATATATTAGTTTTATGAAAAGAAATCCTCAAAGTTTGCGTGAGATATAGAATGTAAAAAACATAATTGATTGATTTGTTGTAACTTTATATGCGACATTTTGTGCGAAAATGTATGCACGCAAAATAGAAAAAGGCTCATATCATCGCGCATAAGTTTGAACAAAAAGTAAGAAAATAAGGATGAGTTATTATAGTACACATTTTGGAGTGAAACACTCGGCATTTGTAGAAGCAGGAGTGTTTGATGGTCAGATAGGGGAAGATGCATCAATGCACATTAATCCGCTTATGCTTCGTAACTGCAAAGAAGCGGAGTTTGATGGAGCATATGAGGAGTTCTTGGCATACTTCAAACCGATTATGGATTTAGCTAAGCATGTCCAAAATGTAACGAGGAACGATAGGTGTTTTCGTCAAATATGTGTGCGATTTCAATTCAAAGAGTTGCCCAATACCGGACTTGGATATGCGACAAACGGAAGTCATGGCAACGGGATTAGCGGTAAATTAGCACAACAGTTGGCTATAAATGCGATAGAGATTGTACGATTAGGGATAGAAGATCCAACTATATTTGCTTTATTGCCCCTATTTGAAGAAGGAATAGGAGCAGATAGGATAAGTGATATGACTATAACCATCCTATATAAGCGATTTTTAGCATATACAGCGCGCAAGGCTAAGGAATTATCCCTGCCGACAATATTATTCGTTAACAAAACACAACAGGAGCGTTATCTCCTCCCACACTATAAGCGTAAATGTATGGTGCTAATCCCGGCATCTATTCTATCGGATTTGCCGATGGCTTCAGATCCGGCAGATATAGACCATGTGAGTGGCTATAATAGCAGTTTGCGTAAAATTATTTGCGAGGCTATTGGGCTTACATGGAAAGATTATGAGGATATGCATAAATCTGATTTAAAACGAGAGTTGTTAGCAGATGCGGAACGGTTAGAGGGTATATTGAGTAAAGTATCGGTAGCGACATTCCAACCATATGATTTTACAAGAGATGGAAAGCTAAAGTATCTATATCCATTTATTAAGGAAAATATCATTGAGCCAAATCCATTAAAACTTCCTGAGGTAACAGAACGGAATGTAATGGATGTAGTTATGCAAATTTGTACACAGTTCAAAGACTTGATAGAGGTGCATCGTATGAGTGTTTTGTTATACAAAGATGGTAAACCACAAAAAGAGGATGTAGTACAACGGCTATTTTATTGTATAGCAACATCTTATTGTGATGCTAATGATATTGACATCAATAGAGAGTCCGATTCGGGATGTGGTGAGCTAGATTTCAAGTTTTCCGTAGGTGCTCATAAAAAGGTAATTATTGAAGTGAAGTTATCTGGAAATAATCAACTTGTACATGGTTTAACAACTCAATTGCCCATTTATATGGAAGCAGAGAATACTCAAGAGGGTATATATATGGTTATGCGTATGTCGCCAAAGGATGATAATGAGATCGAAAAAGTAATTGAAGTGCATAAAAAGATGTCAGACGATACGACGAAACCACGATTATTAATTATTGATGCCGTACCGAAACCAAGTGCAAGTAAGGCTTAAAACACCAAAAATCGTTCTTTTCATTACAAAAGTAAGAAATATTAAAGAAATTGGGTGAAAAATTTGGAGAATTGAAATAAATGTAGTAATTTTGCAGCGGATTTGCAATTTATAATTGATGTGTGATAAATAGCAAAATGGATGTTAACGTACGAAATATCAGCGAATACATCGAGAAAATGGTAGGTGCAGAAGTGCAGATCGAGCCATTAGATAAGGCTAAAAGGCAAGCACTTCCGGTTCTGATTACGAATGCCTATCAGTTGCTGCAATGTCAGTTGCTGGGTGCGGAGGTGAGTCTGATGGTTTGCAAGGATGCCAATGCGACACCGATGCAACTGAAAAAGCATTGTGCGATAGTAGAAAGGGCATTGGAGATGCATGCTGCTGTGGTGCTGCCGGAAGTGAAGCCGTACAACATGAAGCGGTTGGTGGATGCACGAGTGAACACGATTGTTCCGGGACGTCAGTTGTTCCTGCCTTCGCTGCTGATGGATCTGCGTGTACAACGTAATCCGGTGGATATGGTAGGCAAACCGATGCCGGTGATGGCACAAGTGGTTGTGCTATACCATCTACAGAAGCATAGTCTGAACTGGATGTCGGCTCAGCCTATTGCAGAGTTGATGGACGTATCGTACCCGAACATCAATCGCGCTGTGAAATGGTTGGCAGACAATGGGTTTGTTGAGTTGAGTCTAGGCCGTGAGAAGCAGATGCAGTTCATCCATGAAGGTAAGGAACTATGGGAGCAAGCGTTGCCGGTGCTGCAGAGTCCGATTGAGCGTGTGCTACGAACGGATCGAATGTTGGATGCGTATGTTTGCGGAGAGGAGGCGTTGGCTGAGTTGACGATGTTGGCAGAACCGCAGGAACGGCATTGGGCCATTACGAAACAGGAAGCGCAACAGTTGGGTGCGGAGTTGCACAAGGAGTTTGGTGAGCATGTGGTGGAGGTTTGGCGCTATAATCCGAAGTTGATGGGAGAGAACGGGATGGTGGATAGGCTGTCGTTGTATTTGTCGCTACGGGACACAGAGGATGAGCGGGTAAGGAAAGAGGTAAAAGGATTGGTAATTGGTAAATGGTAATTAGTGATATGATAACGGGATTGGAATTGTTTAAGGAGCGGTTTGCGGCATATGCGGACAGTTATGTGCTAATCGGAGGTGCGGCATGTTATGTGCATGAAGAGGCGGGTGCTCAGATGCCACGTGCCACAAAGGATCTGGATGTAGTGCTGGTGGTAGAGGCGTTGTCAGCTGATTTTGTGCGTGAGTTTTGGCAGTTTGCGCGTGAAGGAGGCTATGAACGTCGTCAACGAAGCGCTGACAAACATGAGTGTTTCCGCTTCCTTAAACCGCAAGACAAGCGTTATCCGAAGCAAATTGAGTTGTTTGCACGTGCCATAGGGGTGCTGCATATTCCTGACGATGCTCATTTGGAGCCTATACCGGCAGAGGATGAGTTGTCAAGTCTGTCGGCAATATTGATGAACGAGAGTTATTATCGTTTTACGATAGCGCATAGTCGGTTGGAGGACGGATTGCATGTGGCAAATGCGGAGGCGCTGATATGCTTGAAGGCGAAGGCGTACAATGATTTGCGTGCACGGAAAGAGCAAGGAGGCGATGTGGATTCGGATGATATAGAGAAGCATAAGAAAGATGTGTTCCGCTTGGCACCGATGCTGACGGAAGGAGCACGATATGCGTTGCCGGAGGAGATGGAGGCTGATATGCGGGAGTTTGTGGCGAGAGTGGCTGAGGAGTTGCCGAATGAGGATTTTCTGCGTGCCGTAGGACTTGGTGCGCAACGTGTGGAAGGATTGCTAGATGTGCTGAAAAGAGCGTATTTGGAATGAAGCCGTGGGTGGTGACATATAAGGATGCGAAATCGCTGGTGATATGCGGGGATATACATGGTGAGTTTGTGCCGTTGGTGTATGAGATGTGTGTGCGGTACGGGATGCGGGATACGCTGGTGATTGTGGCAGGAGATTGCGGATTCGGGTTTGAGAAACCGGGTGCGTATGATCAGGTTTTTCGGCGTATCGAGAAGCGTTTGACGCAGAACAACTGCTGGATAGCGATGGTGCGGGGTAATCATGACGACCCTGCGTATTTTGCTACGGATTCAGCTGGACATACTGCGATTGAGCACATGCGCTGGAGGACAGTGCCAGACTATGCGGTGATTGAGGCTTGCGGACGAACGGTGCTGTGCGTGGGAGGTGCGGTGAGTGTGGATCGGCAGATTAGGTTGCAAGAGATGAGTCGGCATCCAGGGAAGGTGTATTACTGGCCGGATGAAGCAGTTCGGTATGATGCTCCGGCACTGGAGGCGATACGGGATGCCGGACTGAAAGTGGATATCGTGGTGAGTCATACGGCTCCGTCGTTCTGTGAGTTTCAGTCGAAAAGCGGATTGGCGAGTTGGGCAAAGGATGATCCGGGATTGATTGCGGAATGTGAGGTAGAACGGCAGACGATGGATGCGATTTTGGCACATCTGAAGCGAGATGGACATCCGTTGGAGCGGTGGTACTATGGACATTTTCATAACTCGTGGCATAGCGAGATAGATGGTGTGTGGTACAAGATGCTGGATATTATGGAGTTGCTGGAGGTGCCGAGGATAAAAGAAGAAAATTAAATAGAATATGAAAATAACATTGATTGCAGGTGCGCGACCCAATTTTATGAAGGTGGCACCGATTATTAAGGCGATTAAGGCGCATAATGAGGGGTTACCGGTTACGGGTGACAGGTTACGGGATGCTAACAAGCTGATTGAGTATCGGCTGGTGCATACGGGACAGCACTACGACAAGAACATGAGCGACACGTTCTTTGAGGAGTTGGGCATTCCGGCTCCGGACGCGAATCTCGGTTGTGGTGGTGGAAGTCAGGCAGAACAAACGGCTGCTATCATGGTGGCGTTTGAGAAAGAACTGATGGCAAATCCGACTGATATCGTGCTGGTTGTGGGCGATGTGACAAGCACTATGGCTTGTTCGATTGTGGCGAAGAAACTGAACACGAAAGTGTGCCATGTGGAGGCAGGAATCAGGTCTTGGGATCTGACGATGCCGGAGGAAATCAACCGAATGGTGACGGACAGTTTGGCCGATTATATGTTCACGACGTCAGACGTTGCTAATCGCAATTTAATTCGGCAAGGAGCCTTGTTAGTTGAGAGTGGAGAGTTTAGTGTTGAGAGTAGTTCGAAAGTGGAAGGTGGCAAGTCTCTGCCGGAGGATAAGTATGCCTATGAGCGCGTGCCACAGAAAGTTTGGCATGTGGGCAATGTGATGATTGATACGCTGTTGGCGAATCGGGCACGGTTCAGGAAGCCGGAAGTGTGGGACGAGTTGGGACTGAAAGACAAGGAGTTTGTGGTGATGACCATGCACCGTCCGGCAAATGTGGACGAGGAGAACCATCTGCGTGCGATGATGGAGCAAATCATTGACAATGTGCATGGTTTGCCGGTGATCTTCCCGATTCATCCGAGGACAGCAAAGTTGCTGTTAGGGGATAGGACGGCCAAAGGCCTACAGGACGCTTCGCTACAGGACGCATCAAAGATGCTACAGGAGAGATGGCCGAACTTGCATATCGTCGAACCGATGGGGTATCTGGAGTTTAACTATCTGGTAGAACGCGCGAAAGCAGTGGTGACTGACAGCGGTGGTATTACCGAAGAGACGACGGTGATGGGTGTACCGTGTATCACGTTGCGCGATAATACCGAGCGTCCGGAGACGTGTACAGTGGGAACCAACGAACTGATTGGTACGAATCCTGCGGCTATCAAACCGGCATTAGACAAGCTGTTTGCCGGAGAGTGGAAGAAAGGTGCCATTCCGGAACTGTGGGATGGGAAAACTGCGGAACGGATAATATCCATTCTCGCAGATTTGTGATTTGAAGATTTGAAAATTTAAGATTTTATAAATATACGTTTTATGGAAATTAGTTTACGTGCTCAGTCGATGCCTGAGAGTCCGATTCGGAAGTTGGCAAAGTATGCCGATGCGGCTAAGTTGGCCGGTACGCATGTGTATCACCTGAACATTGGTCAGCCGGACATCAAGACGCCTCCCAGAGCTATGGAGGCCGTGCGTCAGTATAGCGAGGAGATACTGGCTTATTCGCCCAGTCAAGGACTAAAGTCGCTCCGTACGAAGATGGTGAGCTACTATGCCGACTACGGGATAGATCTATCACCGGACGAGATCATCATCACAGCCGGAGGTTCGGAGGCTATCATGTTTGCGTACATGAGTGTGCTGAATCCGGGCGATGAGATCATCGTGACGGATCCGAGTTATGCGAACTACATGGCATTTGCTATATCGGCCGGTGCGATAGTGAAATCGGTGAAGACGGATATCAAGAACGGCTTTAAGTTGCCTCCGGTGGAGGAGTTTGAGAAGCAGATCACGCCGAAGACGCGTGCCATCCTGATATGCAACCCGAATAACCCGACAGGCTACCTATATACCAAGCAGGAGATGCGTCAGATACGCGACCTGGTGAAGAAATACGACCTGTACCTGATCTCGGATGAGGTGTATCGTGAGTTTATCTACACGAAGTCGCCCTATATCTCGGCATGCCATCTGGAAGGGATCGAAGAGAACGTGATCCTGGTGGATAGCGTTTCGAAGCGCTACTCGGAGTGCGGCATACGTATCGGTGCGCTGATCACGAAGAACAAAGCGGTGCGTGAGTCGGTGATGAAATTCTGCCAGGCCAGACTGAGTCCACCGTTGTTCGGACAAATCGTAGCTGAAGCGTCGCTCTCGACACCGGAAGAGTATCTGCAGGAGGTATATGACGAGTACCTGAGCCGACGTAACTTCCTGATCGACCAGCTGAACCAGATACCGGGTGTGTTTGCTCCGGCTCCTACGGGTGCGTTCTACGTGATGGTGGAGCTGCCGGTGGACGATACGGAGAAATTCTGCAAGTGGTGCCTGACGGACTTTGTGTATGAAGGTGCGACGGTGATGATGGCACCGGGTACGGGATTCTATACCAATCCGGAGGACGGACGTCACCAGGTGCGTATGGCTTACGTGCTGAACAAAGAGGACCTGGGTAAGGCGATGATCGTACTAAGGAAGGCGTTGGAAGCATACAATAATAAGTGACTAAGGGACTAAGGACTAAGGACAATGGATAATGGAAAATGGAAAATTCTTCTTTGTGTGCTGTGCGCCATGCTGACGATAGGTTGCGCAAAGAAGAATAGTGATAAGATGAACCTGACGGAAGGATTGGAGATAGAGGGGCGTGGCATTGATCAGGCTGCTGCGCTGTGGACAGAAGCGGATGGCACGAAAGAGGACTTTCAGGCCCTGGTGCGTGAACATTACTGCCAGACGGACAGCGAACGCTTGGCGTTGTTTGAGTCGCTGAGTCGCATCATGGAGCGCTGCTATGAGTCGGCCGACCTGCTGACGGTGGAGCTGCTGAAGCCGACGCAGTTGACCAATGCGGACGAACCGGCTACACCCGACTGGATCATGTCCGGCTACAGTCCGTTGGCCCATTTCTCGGATGATATGTTTGCCAACAAGTTGGCGTTTATCACGATCATCAACTTCCCGCACTACAGCCTGGAGGAGAAGAACCGATTAGGAAAAGAGTGGACCAGACAGGAGTGGGCAATGGCCCGCATGGGTGATGTGTTCACCACGCGTGTACCGGCCGAAGTGAAAGCCCGGCTTGCGCAAGCACAGGCCAACGCAGAGAACTATATCGCAGACTATAACATCTATATGGGTAACCTGCGCACCGAAGACGGTAGACAACTGTGGCCCATGGACAAGGTGCTGCTGAGCCACTGGAATCTGCGTGATGAGCTGAAGGCGCTTTATCAAGGTGATAACCAGGAAAAGCAGGAGATGATCTACCAGGTGATGCAGCGAATTGTGCGTCAGGAGATACCGCAGGAGGCGATAAACAATCCCGACTACGTATGGAAGCCATCGGACGTAGCGGATCAGACGGCAGAGCCCTATACGCGCTATGAGCGGATATTGGAGACGGCCCATGCGCTGATGGAAGAGGATCAGTATTGTCCGTCGGCCAATACGGGTATCTTGCGCAATTTTGAGGAAGGCGTTGAGATTCCGGCCAAGGAACTGGACAGTTTGTTCCGTGCGTTGGTAGGATCGGAGCAAGTACGGCAAGTGGCGAATATCATTCGTGAACGACTTGGACGCGATTTGCGACCCTACGATATCTGGTACGACGGCTTCAAGGCGCGTGCTTCGCTGAACGAGGATGCGCTGAGCGAGATGACACGCAAACTCTATCCTGATGCGAATGCCTTTGCGGCCGATATGTCGCGACTGCTGGAGAAGATGGGATTCTATGGTGAGGATGCGCGAACAATAGCTCGGCATATCGTCGTAGAACCTGCTCGCGGTTCGGGGCATGCATGGCCGTGCTTGGGACGTCAGGAACCGGCACGTCTGCGTACGCGTATCGCGCCCACAGGCATGGATTATAAGGGATATAACATTGCGGTACATGAGTTCGGCCACTGCGTGGAGCAGGTGCTGGACATGTACATGATCGACCATTATATGCTGAGCGGCGTACCGAATACGGCTTATACCGAGGCGAGTGCGTTCCTATGGCAGCAACGGGATTTGCAGCTCTTGCCGCCTTCAGCCTTCAGCCATCAGTTATCAGACAGCGGGGACGAAGTGCTGGACCAGCTGTGGTCGATGTACGAGATCATGGGTGTGAGTCTGGTGGACATGCAGATGTGGCAATGGATCTATGCGCATCCGGAGGCTACGCCGAAGGAACTGTGTGAGGCAACGGTGCGTATTGCGCAGGAGGTATGGAATGCGTACTACGAACCGGTGCTGGGCGAGAAGGACTGTGTGCTATTGGCTGTATATAGCCACATGGTGAATGCGCCGATGTACCTGCCCAACTATCCGCTGGGACATATCGTACAATACCAACTGGAGGAGCACCTGGCACAGTACAAGGAGCAGAAAGACTTTGCGCAGGAATATATGCGCATCTATCGCTTGGGACGGCTGACGCCTCAAGAGTGGTTGATTCAGGCCGTAGGGTCTGAACCGTCGATAGACCCGATACTGCGTGCCGTGGATCGGGTGGTGAAGCAGTAAGCAAAAGACAGAAAAATTGCCCCGGAAGGGCACTTTGCAACTGAGTTGCAGGAAAAAAGCAGTACTTTTGCAGCAAATTTTAGTAGAAAGATGAAAAGACTATTACTGAATTTGCTGATGATAAGTGCCGCTTTTTCTGTGTATGCGGTTGATATCAAGGGTGTTGTACTGGACGACAAGGGTGAACCGTTGCCGGGTGCGAATGTATATTGGCGCGGCACGACAGTGGGCGTAACGACGAATGTGGACGGTAGCTTCGTACTGCCGGAGGTGCATACGACGGACGACCTGATCAGTTCGTTTATCGGTTACAGGACAGATACGACGCGCGTGAAGGGCCAGACGGACGTGACGATCGTGCTGGTGAGCGACCTGATCCTGGACGAAGTCACCATCACCGAACGCAAGGCAAGCGTGATCAAGAGTAGGATAGCCGCTTTTGACGTGGAGACGATAGGCGTGGATGAACTATGCAAGGCAGCGTGCTGCAACCTAAGCGAGGCATTTGAGACGAATGCGTCGGTGGATGTAGCGTATGCGGATGCGGCTACGGGAGCCAAGCAGATCAAACTGCTGGGACTGAGTGGCACGTACGTACAACTGCTGCAAGAGAACACACCGGGTGTGCGTGGCCTGGCCCAGAGCTATGGCATGGAGTATATCCCAGGCCCGTGGATGCAGTCGATCCAGGTGAGCAAGGGTACCTCGTCCGTGATCAACGGCTATGAGGCTACGACCGGTCAGATCAACGTGGAGTTTCAAAAGCCGCAGACGACCAGTCCGCTGGCCATCAACCTGATGCTGAACAGCGAACTGCATGCGGAGGCGAACCTGACGGGTGGATGGCAGATCCCGCTGAAGGGACATGAAGAGGAAGAGCATGAGGAGGGAGAGCATCATCATGAGCATGGTGAACACTGCCATCACGAGTCGCTTTATACCGGACTGTTGGCACATTATCAGCAGGGATTCCTGGCGATGGATGATAACAAGGACAGCTTTGTAGATATGCCCAAGACGCAGAATGCGAACCTGGTGAACCGCTGGTTTTACCGTCATGGCGACTATACGATGCAAGCCTTTGTGCGCGGATTATACGATAGGCGTAGAGGAGGACAGATGCATGACTCGATCACGAATCCATATCGCATCGACCTGAATACATGGCGCGTGGAGGGTTTTCTGAAGAACGGCTACGTGTATGACGACGAGTCGGGAAGCAGCGTGGCTGTGATAGCTGCAGCCAGTTACCACAACCAAAGGAATCTATACGGCAAGCGCGACTGGAAGGCTGCGCAGACGAATGCGTATCTGAATGCGCTCTGGCAAGGCAATTTTGAAGGCAAAGGAGAGGTGGATAACGATCATCGCGTGAGTGCCGGACTGAGTGTGAACTTCGATAAATACGACGAGACGGTACTGACGGATACGTTGCTGGGATTGGACCGGTGGGAAGTGACACCGGGTGTGTTTGCCGAGTACTCGCTGAAGTATGACGACATGCTGTCGCTGGTGGCCGGTGTGCGTGCGGACTACAGCACGAAGTACGGTGTGTTTGTGACCCCGCGCGTGAACATACGATATAGTCCGTGGAAATGGTGGACGATACGTGCTTCGGCCGGTATGGGCTACCGTTCGCCGAACGTGATAGCCGACAATGCGTACCTGATGCCTACGGCACGGCAGATCGTATGGACCGGTCAGGCAGCGCAGGAGCAAGCGGTGAATACCGGTATCTCCACGACATTCTATATCCCGATGGGAAAGCGTGAGTTGCAAATCTCGGCTGAGTACTACTATACGCAGTTCCTGAACAGCGTGATCGTGGACCTGGACCAAAATACCAACAGAGCTTATATCTACAACCAACGTGACCTGCCCGGCGCACAGAGCCGTGCGCATAATGCACAGATAGAGGCTTCGATAGAGGTGCTGCGCGGATGGACCTGGACGGCCGCATTCCGCTGGACGGATGTGCGTCAGACGACGATAGGCCAGGATGGGGTAGCACGGCTGCGACTCAAGCCGCTGAGCAATCAGTTCAAGGGCGTGATCACGACCAGCTATCAGACACCGCTGAAGAAATGGCAGTTCGACCTGACGGCCCAGTTCAACGGTGGAGGCCGTATGCCGGATGGGTTTAATACGTATTTCCTAAAGACGCTGGGTTCGAACCAGTATTACGAGCAGAACGGTACGCTCTACTACAAATGGTATCCGCAACTGATGGCGCAGATTACAAAATATTGGCGTACGTGCAGCCTGTATGTAGGTGCGGAGAATATGACCAATTTCCGTCAGGAGAATCCGGTCGTAGGCGTGGACGCACCGTACAGCCCCGGATTTGATGCCTCGATGGCATGGGGACCCATCACGGGATGGAAAGTGTACGTAGGCTTCCGTTGGGCGCTGGATAAGGAAGAGTAAAGGTTATGGGTTACGGGTTATAGGTTACGGGTTAGGAGTCGGATCTACGGGGTCCGGCTCTTTTCTTTGTCCCCGACGTACGACGAGTTTGTCGAAAGCCACCAGCACGCCGGGCAATACGATGAGGATGAGGAGCACCGCCATAGCTGCTCCGATAGCCAGACAGCCTACGATAGCCGAGATGGTGATATCATCCACGAGCAATGCCATAGCACCCGGAGCTACGACCATGATCAGACCGGAGGTGGTGATAGTACGTATCGAGCCCTGGTAAGCGGCTTTGACAGCCTCGTAGGGCAACATGGTGCGACGGAACTCCTTGTAGTAGTTGGCAAAGAGGATGCCGTAGTCGATCGTAGCACCCATGAGGATGGACTGCACGATCAGGTAGGCCAGATAGAGCATCTCGCCACGCAGCAGGCCTGCGAAGATGACGTTGACATAAACCGCCGTCATGACGGTGACCACCAGAATAATCGGCACGATAATAGAGCGGAAAGAGAGCGCCACTATCAGGAAGATGGCAATGATGGTGAGCAGACTGATACGCGTCATCTCGGCGCCAAATCCGGCTTTCATCTCGCGGTACATCGCAGATTCTCCGATCATGTAATGCTGTCCGGGCAGTTGCTTGGATGCCTTCTCGTGGATTACGTCCAGCGAAGCAAATGTGCGTGCCGACTCGTCCGGCAAATCGGTAAGGATAACCATAAGGCTATGATGCTTACCGCGCAGCTGCTGCATACGTGTGAGCAGTTGCGGCTTGATGCTGCTGATGTCGCGTCGCTGCTCATCGGAGATAAAGAGCTGCAGACGCGAGTCGTTAGCCAAGGTGTCGCATAGGTAGTTGATGAGCACCTCGGGGGTGAGCAGGATGTCGGCAGCCGTCGAGTCGTTCATACTGCCGTAGAAGGTATAGAGCAGACTGACTTGCTCGGCCGGAATCTGCTGACCCAGGTAGGCAAACTGCTCGGCCATCTCGTCAGCACGGAACGATTGCTTAGCCTCCAGCAGGTTTAGGATACGTTCGGTCTGCCGGTCTTGCTGTATCTCGGCGGCTGTCTTAACGGGTTGCTTCTTAGTGATGACCGGTCGGGTGTTGACCTTGACCTTCACTTGCGGCTTCACTTTCGCTTGCGGCTTCGGCTTCACCACTTCTACCGGTGCAACGACGCTGTCGGTAGGCAGGCTATCCTGAGCAATGCTGTCGGCCACAGCCAGGTTGAGAGCCGGAGACGCTTGCTGCGTTTCCGGATAGGCAATGGCGTATAGTGCGTCGGCATTCAGTCCCGTGATGCCAAACTCGCCCAGCAAGTCGCTCAGTTCGCGCGGCGACATCGCTACGTCCTGGTTGCACAGGTCCATGAGCTGCACGCGCAGGTTGAGAGCCTCGATCTGTTCGTTGCTGACCATCGCGCGCAGCATGCGGCGCTGAAGCAGGTCGTCTGTGAGGGTATGGACATATTGCAGCGGCGACATGGTCTCGTGCTTGCCCTTGGCGAACTTGAATACCATCTTGGTTTGCGCCATGCTCGATCCCACAAAGTCGCTCAGTTCGCGCTTGGTCATCTGACGATTGAGTTGCTGACGATTGCTCAGTCGGCTCAGTTCGGCCGTCAGTTCGGACGGGGCTGTCTGATACAGCTTGGGCAAGAAATCCGTCAGCCGGATATACTCGGAGTGGGTCGTGGTATGGGTAAGGGTGTCCGTCTCTACGGGACGTACCTCCTTGGCAGAATGGTATTTCTTCTTGGGCTTCTTGGCGACTACCACACGCTCTTCCACCTCCTCTACCTGGTTTTGCGGATCGGGCGTGATGCGCTCCAGAGAGTGGAGTAGGGCCAACTGATGACGCATATCATCGGTGATGAAGTCGCGCGTCAGCGGATCGTCCAGACACTGCGTCTCGATGAAGTTGATCATCTCCGGGAAGGTCATCGTGACAGCCGTGTCGCGATGGCTATGCATGTAGTAGAGCGTCTGCATCAGTCGCGGCGTGAGCATGTCGAGCGGAATGGTATCCGGCATCATCTCGCGGTACTGCGTCGCCATAGACTGGATATAACCTACCATCTCATCGGCGCGGTAGTGCTGCTGGAGCAGGGTAGGATAGCTGATGATAGCTTGCACGCCATCCACGTGTTGCAACTTCTCGGCCAGCGGAATGATATGCTCCTGATCCTCGTTCTCGTACAGGATGATGACGGGGTTCGGTTGTGGGAAAACTTTCTCTATCTCCGACTCACCGTTGGTGCAGAAGAAGATATCTGTTTTTCCGGCAAAGTAGTACGAGAAAGCGAACAGACAGGTGGCAAAGATAGCCATAGGTATCTTATGGCTGGTAGCAAACCGTCCGAGCCGGTCTGTCGGTAGCACGGGAGCACGCTTGACGGTGGAGTTGATGCTATTGCGCATGAGCATCATCATGGACGGAAGCACTGTGAATGTGCATATCAAGCTGCAAACAACACCCTTCGCAAGCACAATGCCCATATCCATACCGATACGCAGCCGCATGAAGCACAGCATGAGCAGTCCGATGATAGTGGTCAAAGCGCTACTCATGATGGGGCGGAAGGCACGGCGAATCGATTTGTTAGCCGCCATGACAGCGTCCAGCTTGGATGTCTCGTCGCGCTGCTCCTGACGATAGCGGTTGAGCAGCACGATGCAGTAGTCCAGCGAGAGCACCATCTGCAGGATAGAACCGATATAGTTGGTGGTGATGCTGACGCTGGGTAGCAATGCATTGGTGCCCATGTTGAGCAGGATGGCTATGCCGGAGGTGAAGAGTATGATAAACGACTCCACCCACGACTGCGCCATGACAATCAGTATGATCAGGATGAGCGCAGCGGCAATGATGATGACCGAGAGCGGCGGCGTAGCACCGTCCTGGCTGGTCTCTACCACGGCATTATGACCAAAGCGTTTGGCGATCTGCTTGCCCAACTTCTTCTGATCCACCGACTTGGATACGTCCATGTCGTAGAGCGTAAAGTGGCCGTCGGTGCTCTGCTGGAAGCGAACGGTGTCTACCTCCCGGATCATGGACAGCGAGTCGGCTATCATGCGCCGTTCGGAATCCGTCAGGTCCTCGAACATGGCATGCACATCGCCCGTGGTGTTCGGTATGACGCCAAACTCGTCGTTCAGGATCGTCAGTCCCTGACTCATCTCGGAATCCTGAGGCAGGTACTTGGTCATGTCAGAGTTGACATTGGTATAGAAAATCATCACACCGCTGATGATGGCCAGAAGCAGTGTGGTGTAGAATATTATATAGTGTGTACGTTTACGTATCATACGCGTATGCGCAAAAATTCGCACAAAATTACAGCTTTTTTTTGATATATGCAAATTTTTTTGTAATTTTGCACCCGAAATGGAAGAAAACGGACGTTATATTATCCTGATCGTTGGTGCCGTAGTGCTGATGGGTCTGGTATTAGGTGGGGCATATGTTTGGGAGCAACACCGTCGTGTGACGCGTAGTTCGGCCGTGTTGGAACTGGACGAGATGTTCGATCAGTCGGCCGTGCAGCCCGGTGATGCAAAACCCGTACAAGACACGATTAAGGTGGAGCAGCCGGCACCTACCCATGCGGATACCCTGGCTATGCAGCGTCGCGAGATGTCGGCTACTGTACGCGAGGTGCGTCAGCGTGCCGAGCAGGAAGGATTTCGTTGGCAGCAAGCGCTGCAAGCCTATCGTTTTCGTGAACCGGCAGAGAACTGCATGACGCGTATGACGGAGGAGAACGGCACGGTGCGTGATTCGCTGGACGAGGTGTATGCGACCCATGTGGGACACGACAGTTTGATGCGTACCTACGACCGGGAATTGCTGCGATGGCATGAACGGTTGACGCGCGAGGTGGAGATGTTGCCCACGGCTCGTCAGGCCCTGGAGGCTGAGCAGATAACGGAAGCAGAATACCGCATGATAATGAAAGAGTCGACCCGTTAAGGTCGACTCTTTTGATGTCTGTTATCCCAAAGGATAA
The DNA here is from genome assembly GCA_017509715.1 of Paludibacteraceae bacterium. Classification (GTDB taxonomy): domain Bacteria; phylum Bacteroidota; class Bacteroidia; order Bacteroidales; family Paludibacteraceae; genus Colicola. Next base: position 202,322 of record JAFWOU010000029.1, read on the forward strand.
ATTAGTTGGTCAACAGGATAAAGTCGCTGTATACATTGCCACGGTTAACCACTTTAACAGTTACTTTCTGAGTCCATTTCGGAACGAAGTTAACATAGCAGTTGCTACCATAACTGTTGTCATAAACACCCAGATTTCCGTTCTCGTCATAAACGTAGAGATCCAGATCGGTGTCACCGTCGCCGATGATGTATACCTCGCCCAGTTCGTTTCCACTGAAGGGGATGTAGTAGAGGTTGTAGCTGTTCGCATTTACACGGTCAACGTACTCGATCGGGCCGAGAGTAGAACCGCGTGTACCCTCTGCTTGAGCAGCCATTTTCTTCTCAACAGCTTCGATTTGAGCCAGCAGTTGAGCGTCCTCACCTGCGAGTTCTTTAGCCTCAGCCAATAGGTGCTTGGGGCAGAAGCAGTGCTTGCCTTCCTTCTCGGCTACTTCACCTTGTGCTTCACCTTTTTCACCGATACGATCCTCGGGCATCTCCTGGGTAGGAGTGGAAACGAGAATGTCGGCAGCCTTGATCAGCAGGCTTGCATCTTCGGTTTGGTGACCATAAGCAGCCATGTCCATAGCCAGGCTGATAGCGTCGATACCTTCCGACGGTTGAGCCTGTACCTCTGCCTTGAGAGCAGCATCATTTTCCTCCTGGTTAACGGCTTTGTCGCACTTGTTGCAGGAGATGAACATTGCGCTAAGCGCAACAACAGCAAATAATACTTTTTTCATTTTCTGTTTTGTTTTAAGTTAATAATAGGGTTGAATATAGCGTTAAAAAATAACGTTGTCTCGTTGCTCTTCCGGCATGTCTACCACGGGTGTTTGGGTGCGTGGCACCACGTTCTTCACAGTAGTGCGGATATGCTGTTGCAGTTGCCGTCCGGTAAGTGATCCCAATTGGCCGGACACTTCAGACAAGGCATACGTAAGCGAACCCATGCCTCGGTACTCGTAGTTGCACTGGTATGGTTTACAGGCACTTATGCTGACCCACTCAATAGGATAGTCGGTGTGTTTGCGCGCTACTTTTCCACCCGGGATGACAAAGTTGTCTGACGTGCCACGCACGATCCATCCTTCTTCCTCCTGGCCACGTGTGCCATCGCCGCTATGGCATGCATCGGCTACCACCACAATTTGTCCTCCTTGCCCCACGCGCTTACGCATGCGGTGCAACCAGCCGTTCAGCCTGTCGTCGGTGATATGACGCTGCCCCTCGTACTCTCCCTTAAGGTATTGCATAGGAGCGTCGTAGGGTATCCATGCCTCGTCAAAGCCGTCCTCTTCATCGCCGTCTCGATCCGTGATTTGCTGGCCGTGACCCGAGAAATGGATATAGATAAAATCACCCGGCTGGGCAATGGAAATCATTTTCTCCATCTCGTTGCAAATAGCGGAGTAGGTGGCCTGTTCGTTGCGAAGATGATAAATATCTTTGGATTTCCAACCGTTCTTGAGCAGCATCTTCTCGACTACGTCGATATCCTTGTCACCATGGATCTGAGCCCAGCCTCCCGAAGTCGGATAGGCTCCGATACCAATGACCAGCGCACGGCGAACAGCCGCTTGTGGTGCAAGCAAAAACAACAGTAAACAGCCGAGTAGAAATGCCCGTTTCATGTCGAAATCGATTTTCGGGTGCAAAGTTATAAAAAAAAACGCACAATTGCAAATTTTTTGTGCGTTTTTTTAGAATTTCACCAATTTAATGTATTTTTTTTAAGCATAGGCGCTTAGTCGATCAGGATAAAGGCTGCCCAATACTCGGGTTCTTCGTATGTGCGCCGTACCGTTTGTTGCGCACGTCGGAATGCTTCGCGTACAGGCATTCCGGCTACGATATGATGGCGATAGAACTCCGTCATGAGCAGTTGTGTGGCTTGGTCGTTGACGTCCCAGAGGGAGAGGATGACGGTTTTTGCTCCGGCCATCTTGAGTCCGCGCTGCAGACCCAGTACGCCGTCTGACGATACTACTCCTTGTGCAGTACGGCAAGCGGAAAGTACGGCCAGATGACATTGACTCAGGTCCATAAGCGAGAGTTCTTGTGCGGTGAGAATACCATCGTTCTGCACACCGATCTCGCCCTTAGCATCACCACCTCTGGATAGGATCAGTCCGCAGTAACGCAACGGACTATGCAGGTCCTGTTGCCGGTCTTGCGGTACGCTGTTGGCAAAGCCGTGGGTAGCTACATGCAAGACGTTGCAGGACGTGCCGCTGAGTTGCGAGAATGCCGCTTCTGTACCCTTATCGCTCGTGAATAATTGTGGACGACGGAGGATCTTTGCAATGGTCTGTACTTCAGCCAGCGATGATTGGAGGTAGCGCCATTTGCTCCCATTTGCATAGCGTAGTCCACCGAAGAGGACGGCTCGTTGTCCGTCAGCAGGCTGCGTCTGCAGAGCAAGCTGACGTGTGGAGGACAGCCGGATGAGCGATAGCCGGTCGCAGATGGGACGGTCTTGCATATCGGGCAGGTACTCGATAGCAGTGTTGTACAGGCTACCTGACGGTGCAAAGTAGAGGGTGTCTACCGTGCCAACGGCTTCCAGAATAGGTGCCCAAACCAGTTGGAAGGCATCAGGAGAGGTATAGATGTCTCGAGCCGGTAGCGCATCCCATTCTCGTTGCTCAAAGAGCGGTACGAGCCGGACGTGTTCCCACTCGGGCTTCATCACGTACGCCACAGTCATCAGGGAGTCTTTCCTGTAACGGAAAGTAGCAAACTCCACCGCGGCAGTATGAGCTGGCAATGCCTGGTGGATGTCATGATGGTTGATGTCCAGGAAATGAAGGTAGTCGCCTATCTGTCCGCTTTCAGCTACCAACTGTTGTTCAATCATCTCGGCCTGCAGCTTGAGAACATGGATAGAGTCGGGGGGTAATTGCTCTTGCGCGATGAGTTGCTTGAGGTGGGTGAGTTGCTCGATGTGTTGGCGCAGCTGTGGTGCCCCTTCCACAACGCGTTGCAGTTCTACTTCCGACTGCAGGAGCAGGCTCTTGCTGAGCAACTGCACATCATAGAGCGCATCCGTATATTCCGACTGCTGTTCATTCATCCGAAGCAGAAATGGTTGTATCTCGTTGACATATTGCTGCAGTTTTGCCCAGTAGTTTTCGCGCTCCTGTGCTGTCATATAGGAGAAGGTGCGTCGAATATTACCGGCCACGGCTTGCTTCATGCGTAGCAGATATTGCTTTGCATGGTCGAAGTCGCCGTTAAATGCCTGCATGTTGGCCAGCAACTCATATGTCTCGGCCATGCGATAGCTATCTTCGTCGTATATTTCCTGAGCTAAGTCGACAGCCCGTTGAGCCGATTCGGTGGCAGCCTGATAATTGTCGTTATGATAGTGTGCGATAGCCATGTAGTAGTAGCATTCTACGGCTTCTACCGAGGCCGGTGTCTTGGGCAAATGTTCCAGCGCGGCTTGGTAGGCTGCTACCGACTCCTCATAACGATGTAGGTAGATGTAACACGTCCCGAGATGTTGGTATAGTTCCGCTATTGTAGCATGATCGACAGGATCCTCTGCCAGCAGTTCGGCGATGAATAACCGGCTCTGAACGGCCGACTCTTCATGATTCCCTTCTGCTGCCATCTTGACAATAACGGCACGACGCTTCATGCGCGCGAGCATCGGATCATCATCGTTTTCTGGATCGTTGCGGTACTCTTGCTCCACTTCGGCCAACATCTGTTCCCAGAATGCGGCTTTCTCTTCGTTGAACAACCGGTATCGGTATAATGTAGCAACAGCTTGTGCTACGGATAGCATACGCTGGTGGCTGTTGGGTGTGTCCAGGTCATAATACCTGCTAAATGCTTCCTCGTATGATTCTACAGCGGCATTATATCGCTCATTGGCTACGCATAGTTCGGCAAAAGTATACGCAATATCGGCTAGGTGCTTGAGCGAGTCGGGGCTGTGCAACTGCTCATTATACGTGTATGCCAATACGATGGATTCTTCGGCCTTGGGTAGTTCATGAAGCATCAGATACGCAGTAGCCAGAGCAATATGTTCGCCGATGAAGACCTTGACTTCGCCTCCCTTCAGCGCATAGTCGATGACTTGCGTGGAGTAAGAAATTGCTTCTTCGGCACGGTTGTTGGCCCGGCTATCCATAGCGCGAAAGGAGTAGCATTGTGCCATCGTAGAATAGGCTTGACGTTGCCAGCTCGGCTTTTGGTCTGTCAGATTAATCACCTCCTGTAGTTGATCTATGGCATCAGCGTATCGATGCTGATGGATCATGTCATAGGATAGGCGTATGCGTTCTAAAAACTCCTGCTCTGAGAGCGATTGCGCGCTGACTATCAGGGTTGATAGCAGCGCGCAAAGAATAATAAAATATCGTTTCATACTCGGTTGTTTGCGAGGGTGTTACATCTTGTAGTGGAAGTGTCCTTCCTTGTCTGCGAAGAAGTAAGCATCTCCGGCTATCTTGATGCGATAGACATCAAAGTCGGTCTCGCTAAGCCGTTGACGCAGTTCGGAAGGTATCTCGCCGTAGAATTTATAGCCCTTTTCGTAGCAAGCTACCAATCCGTCTTCCGTCACGCATGCGGCCCAGAGCATACCGTATTCGGCTGCTCCCTCTTTGAGCCAAGCCGTGATATTGGCATCCGAGGATGCGTAGTGCTCAGTGGTGATGACGATCCAGTCACCCGAGTCGTTGAACGTGACGGATGTCACTTCCTCGTTACGTGCGTTGTAGTCGCGAATCTTGTCTTCCAGCGATTTCGGGATGCCCGACCAGCGAAAGCCGTTGTTGCCGTAGAGTACGATCCAGTTGCCATTCTCGGTGAGCTGAACATCGGTGATGTATTTATCGTCTTTGTTCAGTTCGGTCAGGGCCGTGGAGAGCAACTCCGGCAGTCCGAATCCTGCCCATCCGTTGCGTCCGTGGATAGCCAGGTCGCCGTTGGTCTTGGTCAGCGCTACGTTGCGACATTCGCCCCACTTCGTGATCTGTTCGCGGATATACGCACGCGATCCGCTACCGACAGAACTGAAGCCTGTACCGGATTGCGGTGTGGTCTGAGGCGTAGGAGTGGTCTGCTCCGATGGCGTGGTGTTGGAGGTGAACGGATTACGCCAGTATCCAGTAGAGCACTCTATATAGCATACCAACTCTTTGACACGCTTCACCTTCTCCGGAAGGCTGAGCGAATGCAATTCGTTCTCAGTCGGCAGGATATCTACCGAACCCAGAGCACGGCGCACCAGGGTAGCCAGGTAGGACGTCTTGACGGCATAGTTGGCGTTCTCGGCACGTGTATGCATGGCGCACACGATACCTACTACATTACCATGGTCGTCAAACATCGGTCCTCCGCTGTTACCCGGCTGGATAGGAGCGGATATCTGATAGAGCGACTGATCACCCTGATAGCCCGAGTGAGAAGAGATGATACCCGTCGTGAGTTTGATCTCATCGCCCATCGTGTCGGTCAGGGGATAGCCCAGTACGAATACCGACTCGCCTACATCGGCCAGCGACGTCTTCACAGCATAGGGGAGTTTGCCAAAACCCGGGAACGATGGGGCTGTGATATGGATCAGCGCCAGGTCGTGCTCTTGGTCCACAGCTACCACTTCGGCATCATACTCAAAGAGGCGTCCACCACGCTGGAACTTACAGACAATGCTGTTGGCTTCGTCCACGACATGGTTGTTTGTCACTACATAGCCGTCATTCAGCGCCCAACCGGTACCCGTCCAATCGGTTGCCATGACGCAGATACTCCATCCTAAAAAGGCTAAAAGAATAAAAAGTTGCTTTTTCATAAAAATCGATTTTGGGTACAAAATTAGTAAAATTAATCGAAAATCGAAAATAAAAAATATTAATTTCGTCCCGAATAGGCAAAAAAAGGCTGATTTTTTGCTTTTTCGCGCGTGCGGACTTGCGTATATGAAAAAAAAGTTGTAAATTTGCACGATTTTTTTTAACGCGTTACTAATTATGGCAAACGAAAAGCAACAACTTATCGACGAGCTTAAGGCTCTGCTCGAGCAAGATGGCACTGCTCAGAAGGAGCAGGTGGAGCAATTGAAGAATCAGTTTTATCGTCAGTATCACCAGGAGCTGGAAGCCCTCCGCTTGGAGGCGCAGCAGGCTGCCGAGGGCGATGAGGCATCCATGGAAACATGGCAACCCCCTGTAGATGAGCAGGAGCAGGAGTTCCGTGAGTTGTTGTCGCAATATAAGAAGCAGCGCGCCGAGGCAGCTGCCCGTCAGGAAGCCGAGATGCAGGCCAATTTGGAGCGTAAGCAGGATATCCTCAAGGAGATGAAGCAGTTGGCTGAGGCCGAGTGCGCCGACGTGATGGACAACCTCAAGCGTATGCGCGAGCTGCAGGCCGAGTGGAAGACTATCGGCCAGGTTCCTGCTCCTAAGGTACAGGAGATCTGGAAGCAATACCAGCAATATCAGGAGCAGTTCTACGACCTGGTTAAGATCAATATCGAGTTGCGCGACCTGGATTTCAAGAAGAATCTGGAATTGAAGACGCTGCTCTGCGAGGCTGCTGAGAAACTGCAGGAGAAGGAGTCGGTCATCGAGGCCAGCCGTGCGCTGCAGCAGTTGCACGACGAGTGGGCAGAGATCGGTCCCGTAGCTCGTGAGTTGCGCGAAGATCTCTGGAACCGCTTCAAGGCTGCTTCGTCGATCATCAATAAGAAACATCAGGCTTATTTCGACGAACTGCATCAGAAAGAGCAGGAGAACCTGGAGAAGAAGCAGGCTATCCTCGAGCAGCTGAAGGCGCTGGAATATGCCGATATCAAGCAGAACAAACTGTGGGACGAACTGACTGAGAAGGTGCAGACCCTGCAGAACGAGTGGCGTACCATCGGTTTTGCACCCAAGAAGCAAAATCAGGCCATCTACGAAGAGTATCGCGCGCTCTGCGATGCTTTCTTCCAGGCCAAGACAGCCTACTATAAGGGTTTGCGCGACGAGCTGACCCAAAACCTCAAGCGTAAGCGCGCGCTCATTGAGCAGGCCGAGGCGCTCAAGGATAGCCAAGACTGGCGCGAGACCAGCGAGAAACTGATGGAGCTGCAGCGCGAGTGGAAGCAGATAGGTCCGGTAGCACGTAAGTACTCCGACGAACTATGGAAGAAATTCAACGAGACCTGCGACATGTTCTTCAACGCCCGTCGTGAGGCCCAGAAGGAGTCGCGCGAGGAGAACCGTAAGAACCGCGTAGAGCGTGCCGTCAAGGCAGCTGCCGGTCAGGGTGCCGAGGGACTCAAGCGTATGCACGATCGTCTGCAGCAGGAGATTAAGACGGCCGAGAACAACATCCTCTTCTTCACGGCTAAGTCCAAGACTGCCAACAAGTTGGTAGATGATATGCAGAAGAAGATCGATGCACTCAAGAAACAACTCGTGGAAATCGAGCAGAAAATGGAGGCCGAGGACTAATGGCTGCACTAATAGAATATAGAGACGTAGAGATCTGCCAGCAAGAACTACTCGTGCTGCGTGACGTCAACGTGACGGTACATAGCGGCGAGTTGGTATACTTGCTCGGTAAGATCGGCTCGGGTAAGTCGAGTTGGCTCAAAACGCTCTACGGAGCGCTGCCGATAGAGAAGGGTAGCGCCAACGTGTTGGGCTACGACATGCGTGACATCAGTTATCGTAAGTTGCCCTTCCTGCGTCGCCGCATGGGTATTGTGTTCCAGGACTATAAGTTGCTCACCGACCGATCGGTAGAGGACAACCTCATGTTTGTGCTGAAAGCTACCGGCTGGAAGGACAAGCGACTGATGCACGACCATATCCAGGAAGTGCTCCAGCAGGTAGGCATGGCCGACAAAGCATACAAGAAGCCCCACCAGCTGTCCGGTGGTGAGCAGCAACGCGTGGTTATTGCGCGTGCGCTGCTGAATTCGCCGGAGATGATCCTGGCCGATGAACCTACGGGTAACTTGGATCTGGAGACCGGAAACGAGATCATGGCCCTGCTGGTAGATATCTGCAAAGCCGGTATTGCTGTCATCATCTCTACCCACAACATGCTATGGCCCGAACGTTATCCGGGACGCGTGTTGGAGTTTAGGGACGAACAGATATTCGAATAAAAAAACTGCGCTTAGCGGTTGAACGCAAGCGCATAGAGTTTCATCTGCTGCAGCATAGCTGCCACGCCGTTGGAGCGGGTAGGAGAGAGGTGCTCACGCAGTTGTATATCGTCGATGAAGTATAAGTCTGCATCGACGATTTCTTTTGGTGTGTGCCCGCTCAGTACATGCAGCAACATGCCTACCACACCCTTTACGAGCAAGGCATCCGAGTCGGCCCGGTAATACACCTTACCATCGCGCAACTCGGCCGTGAACCACACCTGCGATTGACATCCGTCAATCAGGTTTTGCTGGGTGCGTATCTCCGGACAGGGTTTCAGGTCCTTGCCATAGTCGATGATCATCTGGTAGCGATCCACCCATTCCAGTTCGCTAAATTCCTCAATCAGTTCGTCTTGCAGTTGGTTGATAGTCATGTGATTAATGATGTCTTTTAATCAGTTGATAGATCTCTTCGGCAATGCGCTGGTCCGACTCCTCGTCGCATTCTCTCACTTCCAGTACATGATTCGCACGGCTATAGATCGGATCGCGTTCGGCCAGTTGCGTAGCGATGAATCCTCGCAGTTCTTCTTCCGTGCGACCTTGCAGTACGGGCCTTGTACTCAGATCGGTCAGGCTCAGCCTGCGTGCCAGATGTTCCGGCGACCAACGCAGATAGATACTCGTGCCGAGTTCAAGCAGGCAGTCCATATTGTCCTCCCAACAGGGATAGCCTCCTCCGGTAGCATAGATCACGTGCTCATACGGCAGTTCGGCCAGATCTTCTACCACGTATTTCTCCTTCTTGCGAAAAGCTTCCAGCCCGAACTCGCGGATATAGTCGGCCGTAGTATAACCGTGTATCTGGTAGAACGCATCATCCAGGTCCACGAAATGCCAACCGAGTTTGTCGGCCAGTATACGTCCGGCTGTTGTCTTGCCGGCACCCATATAACCAATCAGATAGATAGGTAGTTCCATGCTTATTTCATCCTTTGCCGCTCTTCTTCATCCAGATACATCGCGGTATTGTCGGTCCAGTAGACCCGTCCGTCGCGATACTCGGCCTCAGGAAAAATGCCGCTCACCGTGGGCGATAACTGGTGGAGCAGTTCCCACTCCTTATTATATACGCGCACGCACGAGGAACAGATCGGCGCACAGGCCGTCTGGATCACCACGATGGTGTCCTGGGTCATATGAATATCATAATAGCAACTGTCGGCCATGCGGATATGTACATGGTCGTTGGTCTCCTCCAGAATCTCCGGGTTGCCGTGCAGATCAGGCAGAAAAGTCAGCAAGGGTTTGATCGGATCCGAGGCCCATGCTATGCCCGCAAGGAGCAGCAGGAGTATGGGAAACAATAGTTTTTTCATTCCAGTAGTACGACAGCTTGTGCCGCCATGCCCTCTTTGCGCCCTACAAAACCGAGGTGCTCGGTCGTAGTGGCCTTGATCGATATTTTCGTTATATCTACTCCCATCACCTCGCTCAGGCATGCGCGCATTTGCTCGATATACGGACTCAACTTCGGCGCTTGGGCACATACCGTGATGTCACAGTTGCCCAGTTCGTAGCCGGCCTCGCGTATCATCTCCATCACGCGGCGCAATAGGATCTTGGAGTCAATACCCTCGTACTCGTTGCCCTTGGTATCCGGGAAATGATAACCTATATCGCGCATCGCAGCGGCGCCTAAGATGGCGTCGCATAGCGCATGGATCAGCACATCCGCATCGGAATGACCTAGCAAGCCCTGTTTCGAGGGCACCTCAATTCCCCCGAGCCATAACTTACGACCCGGGGCGAATTGATGTACATCATATCCAAAGCCAATGCGCATACGCTTTCGACTTTCTACTTTCGACTATTTCTTCTTATTATCCACCAGATCCTTGATGCCTGCCAGGTCGAAGCCCAACGTGAAGCGCATAGTCTGGTCGAGCGGGTTCGAGGCAGCCAGACCTACGCAGTAAGCGAAGTCCAGGCTTACGATCGAGAGGTGGAAACCGGCACCCAGCGTCACATAGTTACGATTTCCCTTGTAGAAGTTCTCGTAGCTATAACCGGCACGGGCAAAGAACTGCTTGTTGTAGGTATATTCCAGACCTACACCCCAGCGCACCTCTTTGAACTCCTCGGCAGCACCACCCGGAGCATCGTTGAACGACTGGAACCAGCCCTTGGCCGAGTTCAGCTCCGAGTATGCGTCCTGCGACATCTGCCAGGTCGTCTCGTCGTTAGGATTGAAGCCCTCGGTATAGCGCGACTTGCGGCTCGGAACGAGCAACTTGTTAGCCTCTACGTTGAATGTCAACGAGTTGAACTTATCGAACGGCAGCTCGTAGCTTGCACCGATATTCATGCTGGCGGGGATGAAGTTCTGGGTCACCTTGTCGTAGGTCATTTTGCCACCCAGGTTCTTCAGGCTGAAGCCCAATGCAAAGTGGCTGGTACCCATCGGCAGGTCGATCGGTTGACGATAGTAGAGCGAAATATCAGCCGCCATCGTCCATGCGGGGTACATCTCCGTACCGCCCGAGATCGAACTGTTGGATCCGTTGTTCAGGTCGCTGTACATGAAGCGAACGGCAACGGCCATCGATACGTACTCGTGCAACTTACGATAATAGCTCAGGTCCAGCGCCCACTCGTTGGGACGTACGTCCTGGATCTTGTTCCCGCTTCCGTCCGTCAGCGCCACGTCACCCAGCGAGAAGTACGTGAAGCTGGCACCTATACCACCGGCCAGGTCACCGAAGTTGTAGAAACCTGCGATGTAAGCCAGGTCGATATCCGACACCAGTTTGCGGAGCCACGGCGTGTAGCTGGCATTGATAGCACCCTTGCTGGTGTTGTAGGCGTACTTAGCCGGGTTCCAGAACTGGCTGTTGTAGTCCGACTGCGTAGCTACACCCAGGTCACCCATACCTGCAGCACGTGCATCAGGAGCGATGGAGAGCGACGGCATAGAGGTGATCAGCGGGTTCATTGTTTCGTCTACAGCCCATACCGCGGTGCTCATGCACAAGAGAGCTGCGAGAGATAAAATCAGTTTTTTCATTTTCTTTATGTTTTGTTTTTTAATTTGTTTCGTTGGTTATAAAATTCTTTAAAAATGCTTCATAGGCAGTTTATTTGGTTACTATGATTTTGCCGGAGCAGTTGCTGTACTTGCTCGAGGCAGATTTGATTCGTATGTTATATAGGTACACGCCCGGTTGCATACCGAGTTGTGCCAGGTTGAGTTGCACTTCGTCGGGGTTGTTCTGCGTGTGGCTCCATACCAGTTGTCCGCTCATGTTGTAGACATACAGTTCGGTCGTGATCAGCTCGTCCGGCTGGTCATACAGCACCGAGATATGCATCACGCCCGACTGCTGCACCGGATTCGGATACGAGCATACGCTGTATATCGAGGGATCCAGTCCCTGTTCTACTACAAAGTTGAGCGAACGTGTCGTGCTGTTGTTCATCAGGTCCCATGCGCGGAAACTCAAGCTGTGCGGACCGTCGGGTAGGGCGCTAAGCATATAGCTGACCTGTCCGGCCTGATAGCTGCCTTGCGCCGAGGTGAAATAGTCGTTAAGTGTATAGGTCTGCTTCGGATCGTCGTCGATGATGAGCATCAGGTCGTGTCCGATACCCGCTCCTGCGGTGTTGATACCATTCGGATCGCTCAGGTCGGCAAAGAAGCGCGGTGTGGGGTAGGTAGGATCGCCATCCTTGAAAGCAATACTGTTCAGATAGATCGTCATCTCCGGTCCCGTGGTATCCACAGCCACTACCGAACCCGATCCACCTACCACGAACTCCTCAAAATGACCCACCGCATCCTCGTTGTGCGCATCGTCGTGCGCATAGTATACGATACGTCCGTTGCCCAGATTGTAGCGGATATCCTTCGGCACCATGAAGGTGTAGTTGAACTCTCCGTTCTTCACCACGGTCGAACCGCTGAAGATCGTATTAGGATAGTCGTTGTAGGGTATCTCGTTGGGCTCGCCCGTCTTGTCGTCGTTGTCGCGGGTGGTGATCACCTGCATCTTGTCATATATCGTGATATCTACGCGTCCGTTGAAGTCGCTTACCAGCGTGCTGTCTGCATCTATGATTCGTCCCTCCACCTGCTGCACGCTCAGCGCATTCAGCGTATCCATCTGCGTCGTGGTTTCCACCCAGTAGTCGGTCGGGTAGTTGAGTCGTATAGCCGGGTCACCCAGCAGGACGTAAGCCAACTTATTCTCGTCGTTTTTCAGTCGATTCTTGCCGTCGCGAATAGCTTCGCCAAGCGTGGCCTCGTAGTGGAACGAGTCATTGTGCCGGAACAGTTCGTCTGATACCGCATCGTTTAGTCTCGTATTCGGATCGGCATATACGGTACGTGTAGCCGCCAGTACACCCACGGCACCACCGTTCTGATTCATCACGGCCGCCTCGGCTGCGCAGCGACGTCCACCGTCATACTGCGCAAAGTTGCAGGTCACAAAGAGCCAGAAAGCCAACTTCGTGTTGCTCATCTTGTCGATGTCCTGCATGTTCAGCACCGACTCGCTCGTCACACCGTTGTAGCCACCGTGACCCGAGTAGTCGAAGAAGAACGCACCTTGCTTCAGCAGGTTTTGTACGCGGTTCTTGGCCAGCGGATAACTCTCACCCGAGGCGTTGATCTCCTGCGGATAAGCATCCAGGTATATCTTATGTACCACAAAGTCGGGGTTGTTCACGCGCACTTTCTCCGAACTACCTTCTGCCGTCCTCGTATGGTCGCCTCCGTCGCCGTCATCGGCCAGGTAAACCAACTGGTTCTTCCATTTGCCATGCTCGGTGTTCTGCATATAGCCGATCAGTTTATCCACCACGCTCGTGGCTTCCTCTACGCTATTCACCGGCAGTCGTCCAACGCCGATATCCATCTTGGCGCTGGTGTCTACAGCACCCTCGTTGTCGTCGAGCCATGCGAAGTAGTCGTCCGTAGCGTAGGCCTTCACCTCGTTCACCGAGTTAGCCGCCTGATAGGTGAGCAACGTCGCGTTGCCCGAGTTAGCCAGCAGTTTGCGGTTGTCGAACGTACCGTGACCCATCAGCAGTAGCCAGCGCGGACGCTGACCATCGCCGCTGTTGGCACGATCGTAGAGCATCTTCATCAGCCATCGGTAGGCTGTCGCATCGGGTGTACCCGACGAGAACTCGTTGTATACCTGTTGGTCAGTCACTACCGCCCAGGTGATTGCCTGCTTGTCTTCGTGCGCACGAGCTAGACGCTGTGCCTCGGCTTCATAGCCTTCCGGACAGATGATGACGTAGTCGATATTGCGCAGTTGGTGCAGGTTCTGATTTCCGACCTCGCCGATGATGTTGGCGTGTACGTAGTTCGATCCGTTTGTATTCACGGCTACATACTCGTGTACGCCATCGCTGTTGCTACCGGTCCATGCCAGTTCCGTGCCGTTGAGCGTCGTGGGCATACGTCGTATCGCGCCGCGATCCGTCACGTCCCATATCTGCATGCCCGTCTTGGCGTTTTGCAGACGATAGGTCTGTGTCGTCGTGGCGCCCACACCCTCCGTGCTGCGTATCATCATCCAGTCGCCCGTCATGCTGAGCGAGCAGGGTGTAGCCAGTTCGATATAGTTGAGCCATCCCAGCGCACCGGAAGCGGACGAACTGTATTGCAGCCGAACGTCCTGCTTGGCGGCGTTGCTCAGCGCCGACACCGACATGTTGCCCACCACGCCAAAGGTGTAGTGGTCGGCCGGAGCCGTGATCGTTACCGACTGGCTGTTCGTATTGTTCACCGTGGCTGTAAACCGGGACGTGTTCTGCGAGTTAGCCGCTACATCCACATATACTGCACTCTTGGCCGTCTCTATCGCGTTGGGCGTCGAGAAACTAAAGGTGCGCTGTGCACCGGCGTTGAACTGCTCGCCGTAGAACTGACGTCCGCCACCGCTCAGGCCCGTACGATCCACCAGGTTCAGCGAGTCCAACTCATGTACTTGCAGGTGGGTGTAACTGGTGACGTCGCTTGTCGCGCCCGTCAACGGCTCTACAGCCACCGGTGCCAACTTGCTGCCTACATTGTCGGTCAGGAAGTAGTAACCCAAGTTAGAATAGGTATTGCGCGTATGCACAAATCGCGACCCGTTGTACGACCAACTGATCGGACCTTGTACCCAGAAGAGCACGTAGTCCTCACCCACATACACCGGCACCTGCGGCAGGTCGTCCGTCTTCTTTTTACGGAAATCGGCTTCCAGTTGCGCACCGCCGTAACCGTATACGCGTAATTCGGCCGGATTCAGACCTGCGTCACGAATCTCGTCGAATGTCATCTTGCATACACCCGAACCGGCCACGCTGATCTTCACCCATTTGCCTTGACTCAGCACCGACTGGTCCGCATACGTGTGCAGACCGGCCTGTACCCCGCACCATGCGAGGCAGAGACAAAGCAGTATGTATATCCGTTTTCTCATTTTATCTTGCAGTATAGTTTCTCTTCGCCATCCACTTCGACGCGAAGCACTTCTTCTTTCTGTACCCGTCGCGGTTCGCAGTCGGCCTGGATATAAATCAAATCCCCCTGACGTATCGTCATCACCTTGCTCGCCTCCACGATCGCCTCTTCCGGACTCAGCACGTAGTCTGATAGCTGATGGCTGAAGGCTGATGGCCCAACAAACTCGCCAATCGCCAGCGAATAGTCAAATGCCAGAGCTTTGGTCCAGGGCTTACCGGCGGCTTTCGCTTCTCGCAACGCGTCCATCGCCACAAAATCCTCACCCGGTGCTATCGCGTCGTAGTAGCGATCGGCAAACCGGAGCGCGATCTCTTTGCCCAAGCGGCTTACACGCAAGATCATGCATGGCGTCACGCCGATTTCCTGGCTCCAGTCCGGCACGAAGAACGGCTTCCGTCCGTTCAGCAGACAACTGTCGCCCTTCAGCACTATCTCCCATTCGCCATTAGCCTTTCGCCCTTCGCCATTACTATGTACAAAGCCTATTATCTTCATTACACCGAATTAAGCGTGCAAAGATACGACTTTTTTTTCAAATATGCAAACAATTTTAGGAAAAAGTACACTTTTTCTTAAAAAACTGACTGCTTTCGCCATTAGCCATTCGCCATTCGCCTATTTTCCTCGTATAAACAGCTGCACGGGTGTTCCGTTGAAGTCCCACCACGAGCGAAGTTTATTCTCCAGGAAACGGCGGTACGGTTCCTTCACGTACTGCGGCAGGTTGGCAAAGAACACGAAGGTCGGCACCTGCGTATTCGGCAACTGCGTACAATACTTGATCTTGATGTACTTACCCTTGTTGGCTGGGGGCGGGTAGTTCTCGATCAGCGGCAGGAACTTGTCGTTCAGTTGGGCCGTCGGCACCTTGCGCTGCTTGTTCTCATACACATGCAGAGCCGTCTCCATCACCTTGTAGATACGTTGCTTGGTGAGCGCCGAGGTGAAGATGATGGGGAAGTCGGTAAACGGTGCCAGACGTTCGCGGATGGCGTTCTCATAGCCCTTGATGTCCTGGGTCGTCTTGCTCTCCACCAGGTCCCATTTGTTGACGCAGACCACCAGTCCTTTCTTGTTCTTCTGCACCAGCGCGTAGATATTCAGGTCCTGCGCCTCGATGCCGCGCGTAGCGTCCAGCATCAGGATGCAGACGTCCGAGTTCTCGATCGCACGGATAGAACGTACTACCGAGTAGTATTCCATGTCCTCGGTCACCTTGGCTTTCTTGCGGATACCGGCTGTATCGACCAGATAAAAATCCTTGCCGAACTTGTTATACCGTGTGTAGATCGAGTCGCGCGTCGTACCCGGAATGTCTGTCACGATCGAGCGCTCCTCGCCGATCAAGGCGTTCAATATGCTCGACTTACCGGCATTCGGACGACCTACGATAGCAAACCTCGGCAGGTCGTCTATCTCCTCGTCGGTATCGTCCTTGCGGAAACGCGAACATATCTCGTCCAGCAGGTCGCCGCTACCCAGGCCGTTCTCGGCCGAGAGGATGAACGGTTCACCCAGCCCCAGTTTGTAGAACTCGGCCGCACCGTACTGATTCTCAAACGTATCCACTTTGTTCACGGCCAGCACCGTCGGCTTCTTAGCCTGACGCAGCAGGTGCGCCACTTCGGTGTCGAACTGGGTCACGCCCTCGTTCACGTCCACCACCAGCAGCACCACATCGGCCTCCTTGATGGCAATATCCACCTGACGGTTGATCTCGCTCTCGAACGTATCATCCGAGTTGACCACCCATCCTCCGGTGTCGATCACCGAAAACTCCTTGCCGCACCACTCGCACTTACCGTACTGACGGTCGCGCGTCGTACCGGCCGTATTCATCACTATCGCCCTACGGGTACCCGTCAGGCGGTTAAACAGGGTCGATTTCCCAACATTAGGACGACCCACTATAGCCACAATATTCGCCATAGCCTAAAAATTTTTAATTCTTACTAATTTTTACTATCTTGTTTGTAAGCACATCAACTCAATCGGAGGCCTCTCGAGCGGAATGGGACCGCGAGAGTAGTCTCGCAGGGGGCGAGTTACTCCGATGAGTTCGATGGGCTTACTCTCCGCATCCTCCGCATCCGCCTTCGCAGTTGCAGTCGTCTGCTTTCTTCTTCTTGCTGCAGCACTTCCCGCATCCGTGCTTCGGATGACGTATCTGGTCCAGCTCTTCGGCCGTCGCATTACGCACCTCCAGCACCTTACCCACAAAGTGCAGGTACTCGCCGGCCAGCGGATGATTCAGGTCGATCGTTACCGTCTTGTCCGTCACCTCTACTACGTAGGCATGCACGATCTGACCCTCAGCCGTATGCATCGGGATCACGTTGCCCTCATACACGCGCTCGTCGTCAAACTCGCCGTCACCGTTGTAGAACATCTCTCGGGGCAACTGCTTGAGTCCGCGCTCGTCGTACTCGCCGTAGGCATCCTCGCATGCGATCGTGAAGTCGAACGTATCACCCGGCTCTTTTCCGGCCATAGCGGCCTCAAAAGCCGGCAACATCATGCCTTCGCCGTGACAATAGATCAACGGACGTTTCTCCGTGGCCTGCTCATAGAGCTCCTCTTGGCCCTCTGTCTCTCCGGCAATATACAGGTCGTACGTTGCCGTCACTACTTTCTGATTTTCAATCATATCATTTTCCATTTTCAATTTTCCATTTACTAGGCGGTATGTACTCACTCAAAAACATTCTTTTGCGGATGGGGAACGCAAAAGTATGAGTACGGGGCAGTACGTTTTTTGATGAGTAGCATCCGCCGCTAGCACCGCTCATTCTGTGCGATCCAAGAGCCGACGCGACTACCACCAATCCACGCGTTTATTCGTGCTATTATAACTCGTCTTATCGTACTTCAAGTCCGCCAACATCGACGCATTCACGCCGATATGGAAGGTATAACTCTTGTTCGGCCCGAACGGCACAAAGCTGGCTGACATGTTCCAGCAATGCAGGTCGCGACTGACGTTGAACGTGGCCGTGTTAAACCGCTTGTTCTTGAAGTCGAAGGTCGTGCTCGCACTCACTTTCCATCCGTCGCCCAGCGATATATTGCCCGACAGACTCAGGTAATGGGTCCACACCATCTTGTAGTACATCTTCTCGTAGTCGAACTCGCTACCCGCTCCGTAGTTGACCGAGTAGTTGAACGACAGGCTCCAGTTGATCTTGGTCTTCACGTACCCGTCATCCACTTCGGCTTCCGTCTCCTTGCTGTGGTCGTGATCGTGCACCTTGCCGTTCACGCCCATACCGTCCTCCGTCACGGTGAACGCCTCGTCCTGCTCATCCTGATGTTCGTCCTCATGCTTCTTGCCGTCCTTCTTGCCGAACCATTTCTTGAAGGTGTCGTTGTTGAACGTGTAGCTGAATTGAAATCCCGTTCCGCTCCAGTGCGGGAAGCGGCCGTTCTTCCAGTACTGCTTGTTGGTGCGCACCGGCCGGCCGTACGAGTCCAGCTCGTACATATACGGATCCAGGGTCGTGCGCAGCGAGATACTCGGCAGCGCCTTCAGCCACGGCGTCTTGAAGCGCAGCAGGATGTTAAAGCGTTCCCAGTTCATCGAGTCGGCGATGAAGTTGTAGCCACCCGAGATGCTGAACTGGTCGATCAGGCTCACCACCTTAAATGGCTCCTTGCCCGTCGTGTCGTTGCGGTTGACGATCTTCATCTCTAGGTTGTTGTCGATTGAGAAATGCAGACTCGCCGCGGCGCCATCCGGGGCGTTGCCGTAGATCGCTCCCGGGAAACGGGAGTATTTGCGGTGTTCATATACCGGGTTGCCCTGGTCGTCTATCTTCTGTATCTTGCGGCCCGTCACGCTGTCGATGCCCGAGTAGATCGGTTCGTCGTACGATCCGTAATAGCCCCATCCGGCTTTGCCGAAGTCGGGGTGGTAGTTAAACGAGATAGAAGGCGTGATCACGTGCCGGAATTTCTCCACCTTGCTATTGGGGAACACCTTCTTCGAGGGCGTGAAGAATCCGTACAGTTTGGTCGACATACTCAGTCCCACGTCGAAGTTAAACACATTATAAAACCCTCGTGTCGTATCCCTGGTAAGCGCCTGTTGCTGCTCGTCGAACGTACAATCCACCCGCTGGAAATACATCCTATCCGTCAGGCTGATCGATGGCGTGATATTCAGGTACTTAAACAGCGCAAACGTGGCCGATATGCTCGGTATGCTGTGCCGCATTCCTGTCTGCCAGTCGCGTAGGAAGTCCGAGTGCAGGATCTTGTCTTCCTTGATGCTGCTCACCGAGATACGTCCCTCACCCGTGTAGCTGAAGCCGATCTTCTCATACCATTTCTCTTTGCCCACCGGCTTCTTGCGCTTGAAGGGGTATATCTTGCTCATGTTGACCGTCAGTTGCGGCAAGGTGAGCGAGATGGTCGAGTCCTTGGTGCGCTGGTTGACGTTCATCGTCAGGCTGATATTCCACGGACTGTTCGGGAAACGCTGAGTATAGTTGATCGACGAACTCTTTTCGTTCTCCGAGTAGAGCGCCGTGTTGTAGTAGCTGTTGATGTTCGATCGGTTGTAACCGCTGGTCGAGAAGTTGACGCTCGCCGAGAAATTGCAGTACGGATTGGCCTTCGGGTCCTGCGTGTGGGTCCATTTCACCGAGAAATTGGTCCGCTTCTCATAGTCCGGCATGTCCCGTTCACCCGTCACGTCCGTACGGTAGGCGATCGACACGTTGCCGTTGAACCAATACCGCTTCGTATACCGACTGTTGGCATAGACGGCCCAGGTGCCCTTACTGTATATATCGCCCTTCACCTCCAGGTCCACGTAGTCGTTGATTGCGAAGTAGTACCCGAGTCCGCTCAGGTATAGTCCGCGCGTACCGTCGTCGCCGAAGTTCGGCATGATCAGTCCGCTGGAGTATTTGTTCGTGAAGGGGAAGAAACCGAAAGGAATGGCCAGCGGTAGCGGCACTTCGCCCACCACCATGTAGGCCGGACCTGTCGCTACGTAGTCGCCCGGCTTCACCTTGGCCTTGGTCATACGCAGGTAGAAGTGCGGATGGTCATGCTGGTCGCAGGTGGTGTACTTACCGCCGGCCATCATCAGCACGTCTTCGCCCACTTTCTTGGCTTTCTCCGCGATGATGTATCCCTCGCCCTGCTGGGTGACCACGTTCTTGATAAATCCCTTCTGCGTCTCCAGGTTGTAGATCATCTCGTTGGCGCTGTACGAGTCTTGCTGGTCTTTGTATACTGGCCGTCCGATCCATTCTTCGTTTATCGAGTCATACCGTCCCGTGGCGTAGATCGTACTGCTGTCCATGTTCATGCGGATATACTCGCTCTCCAGCTCCATGCCTTCGAACTTGATATTGCCTTTTCCAAACAGGAATGCCCGTCCGTCTTTGTGCACCACCATCGAGTCGCTCGACGAGTAGGGTATAGGCGACTTCACGCTGTTGTTCTGCTTGATGACGACCACAGAGTCTTCCTCCGGCTCCGGTATCGTATCGCCCAATATATCCGCCAAACGGGTAGGGGACAGCTGATCCGGGTGGATAGCCTGTTCCGACTGCCGCACCTGACCCCACGCCCCTACGGCGACCCCAAAGGCCACCATTAGCATGATAATATGTTTCGCGTAAGCGCGCATATATGCAAATTAGCGTGCAAAGGTACAACAATTTTTTGGAATACACAAATTTTTGGGACAAAAAATGAAAAAAATCCATTTTTCTTTTGCCATTCACCTTTCGCCTTTAGCCATTAATTCCTCCGTCCCTATTTGTCCAGATTTACTACGTTAGCCTATTATCAGCGAAAGTTCAGTCTATAATAGGTTATTAGTAGGTGATAAGTAGGTTATTAGTAGGTGATAAGTAGGTTATTAGTAAGTAATAAATAGGTTATTAATACGTAATTAGTAGGTGATTGAGCCAATAATGAGCCGTCAGCGAAGCATGTATACCCGTGCAAAATGTATAAAATTTAAAATTTTTTACGTGTATGCTTGCGTATGTGAGATTTTTTTTGTAACTTTGCACCCAAATTGTGAAAACTAAAAATTTTATCGCTATGAAACGACTCTTCTCTTTGTTGGCTATTGCAGCCATGATGTGCCTCCCCATGCAGGCTGATTCGTACCGTGACCTCATGTCAAAGTACCTGTCCAGCAACGATATGAGCAATTCTGCTCAGTTCCAGCAGATGATCGATAACGTTACTGCGCAGTCGTTCCCCAACGACCCGCAAGCAGCACAGTGCTTCTCGGACTATCTCTCGGTGCAACTCTCGACCGACATGGTGACTATCTACGAGCCTTTCTTCCGTCGCCACGTGACAGAGGCCGAACTGAGAGAATTGGTCAATGTCACGAGCGATCCTAAGTTTGCAGACATACAAGCGCGTTCAGCGTCTATTCTCGCCAACCTGGACCAGTCGAAGGAATATGCGAACTTCATCAGCCAGTACTCCGAAGCTATTGAGAAAATCATGAAGGACGAAAAGCCGCGCGAGATACAGATTGCTGATGAGGTGAGCAGCGAATATGCCGACGCATTCTACGCTTACTATCGCGGTTCGGGCATCGACGATGTGCTGATGAGCGCCTTCCAGGGCATCTTTCAGAACCTGGAAACCCAACTGAGCAGCGTGATCGCCAATCCGCAAGCCGTGGTAAAGGAACTCAATGCCTACACCTCGCGCAATATGCCTAAGATCTTGATGGCGATCTATAGCAAGACCCTCACGCTCGAAGACCTGCGTCTGCTCACCAGCGTTACCGACCTGCCTGCCTACAAGCACACGATGACCGCAGTAGTTGAATCGGCAAGCGACCCGCTGGCCCTCGGCCTGGAGGTGTTCCGCGGCATGGCCCGCTGGGCAGAACAGAACTGCCCGGATTATGCGGCACCGCTCAAGGAGATGATCAAGACGGTGGAAGGAATGGGGAAGTAAAGGAGTGAAGGAGATTATGAAACGAACACTTATTATACTATTTGCGGCGCTTGTGAGCCTCGCGGCCGGCGCACAACATCATCATCACGGAGATCGCCCGGGCAGCCGTAACGGCGATCGCGGACACGGACGTCATCACATAGAGTGCGCCACGGGCGAACAGATGAATATGGCGATGCAGGTGCTGGAGAACCAGTCGTTCGACGACAAGAAACTGGATGTCGCCAAGCTCTGCGTCACGCTCGGACACTTCTGCGTAGAAGACCTGGCACGCATGGCGGCCGTATTCTCGTTCGACGACAACCGCACCAAGTTCCTCATCTATGCCTACGAGTTCTGCCCCGATCCGCAGAACTACTACATGCTGCGCGACGTGTTCTCCTTCCGTAGCAATTTCGACACGATGATGGAAACCGTTATGCCCGGTTATCGCAGATAACATACACACGAAACATATTAAAATAAACATACAAAATGAATATTTCAGAACTGACTGACAAGATCTACGCAGAGGGCGTAGAGAAGGGTAATGCCGAAGCAAAACAGATCGTAGACAAGGCCAACCAACAAGCCGCCACGATCCTGGCTGAGGCCGAGAAGAAAGCCGCACAGATCATCGCGGCTGCCGAGAGTAAGTCCGCCGACATGGACAAGAAGACACGTGCGGAACTGAAGTTGTACGCTGAGCAGAGCGTGAATGCGGTGAAGACCGAGATCGTGAACCTGCTCTCCGACAAGATCGCTGCGGACAGCGTGAAGGCTGCGACCGCTGATGCGAAGTTCATGCAGGGCCTCATCGCCAAACTGGCAGAGGCTATGGCTAAGAACGGCGAGGTGCTGATCGAGACCAAGGATGCCGAGGCATTGAAGAAATACTTTGCGGCAAACGCGAAGGGATTGCTCGAGAAGGGCGTGAAGATCGCAGAGGTGAAGGGTATTAAGACCGATTTCACCATTCAGCCGGCAAAGGGTGGGTACAAACTTGCCTTCGGTGACGCTGAGTTTATCGCCTATTTCAAGGAAATGCTTCGTCCGCAACTGGTTGAGATGTTGTTCTAAATTGTACATTGTACATTGTTAAATTGTACATTTTATGACTTACGAATATTTATTGGCGGGATTGCCGGAACTGAAGGCAGGAAGTGACAGTCCGATCTCGATGGAGAAGTTGGACGAACTGCTGGATGAACAGCTGTCTGCGTCAGATAAGAAATACCTGGAGCTGCTGCGTGCACCGATGGACGAGGCGACTTTGGCGGAAGGGCTGAAGGCGCGGAATACGTTCGTGCGGGAGTGGTTTGCGTTCAATCAGGACATGAATAATGTGCTGGTGGCGCAGATATGCCGTAAGCACGGGTTCGATGCCAAGACCCAGATCGTCGGAGAAGGGGAAGTGGCTGAGCAGTTGCGGAGCCACGTGAACCAGAAAGACTTCGGTCTGAACGAGGTAAGCGGTGACTGGACGGAGATCCTTGCATTGGCCGGGATTGAAGACCTTATGCAACGCGAGAAAGCGCAGGACGCGATACGGTTCGAGTGGTTGCAAAGCCGCACGGAGTTCGATTTCTTCTCGCCGGAAATGGTGTTTGCGTATTACCTCGAAGCGGTTATGCTGCATCGCTGGTCCATTCTCACCATCGAAGAGGGCGAAAAGATCTTCCGCGAGTTAGTCGCAGATATGAAAAAGGGAATTAAATTAGACTAAGATATGACACAAGGTAAAGTAAAAGGAATTATTGCCAACCTGGTGACTGTCGCAGTGGACGGGCCGGTTGCGCAAAACGAAATCTGTTACATTTACGTCGGAGAGACTCGACTGATGGCGGAAGTCATCAAGGTCATCGGCGCAAATGTGTACGCGCAGGTGTTCGAGTCCACCCGTGGCCTGAAAGTGGGCAACAAAGTGGAGTTCACCGGTCACATGCTGGAGGTAACACTCGGTCCTGGTCTGCTGAGCCGTAACTACGACGGTTTGCAGAACGACCTTGACAAACTGACAGGTGTGTTCCTCAAGCGCGGTGAGTATAACTTCCCGCTGGACGAGCAGAAGAAATGGGCGTTCAAGCCGATCGCTAAAGTGGGCGATAAGGTAGAAGCTGCTGCTTGGCTTGGTGAAGTGGATGAGAACCATCAGCCGCATAAGATTATGGTGCCTTTCGTATTCGAAGGCACGTACACGGTGAAATCGATCGCCAAGGCGGGTGAGTACACCATCAACGACACGATGGCGGTACTGACCGATGCAGAGGGCGTGGACCACAACGTGACGATGGTACAGAAATGGCCGGTGAAGAAAGCCATCCTGGCGTATCGCGAGAAACCGCGGCCGTTCAAGTTGCTGGAGACCGGTGTACGTACGATCGACACGGCAAACCCGCTTTGTGAAGGTGGTACAGGATTTATTCCGGGTCCGTTCGGAACGGGTAAGACGGTATTGCAGCACGCTATCTCCAAACAAGCAGAGGCGGACATCGTAATCATCGCAGCCTGCGGTGAGCGTGCTAACGAGGTTGTGGAGACCTTCACCGAGTTCCCTGAACTGGATGACCCGCACACGGGCCGTAAGCTCATGGAGCGTACCATCATCATCGCCAACACCTCCAACATGCCTGTCGCATCCCGTGAGGCTTCTGTCTATACCTCCATGACCATCGCGGAGTACTACCGTTCGATGGGTCTGCGCGTACTGCTCATGGCCGACTCCACTTCCCGTTGGGCACAGGCGCTGCGTGAGATGAGTAACCGTCTGGAGGAGCTGCCTGGTCAGGACGCCTTCCCGATGGACCTCTCCGCTATCATCGGTGCATTCTATGCACGCGCAGGATATGTCTATTTGAATAACGGTGCAACAGGTTCTGTTACCTTCCTCGGTACGGTTTCGCCTGCCGGTGGTAACCTTAAAGAGCCGGTGACCGAAGGAACGAAGAAAGTGGCACGTTGTTTCTATGCACTCGAGCAGGCACGTGCAGACCGTAAGCGTTACCCGGCTGTGAACCCGATTGACAGTTATTCGAAATATGTGGAATATCCGGAGTTTGAGGAGTATATCTCTCAACTGATCGATAAAGACTGGTTGCCGATGGTCAACGACATGAAGACCTATCTGCAGCGTGGTAAAGAGATCCAAGAGCAGATCAACATCCTCGGTGACGACGGTGTACCTGTGGATTACCACGAGGCATTCTGGAAATCCGAAGTAATCGACTTCGTCATCCTCCAGCAAGATGCCTTCGATAAGATCGATGCCGTTTGTCCGCTCGAGCGTCAGCAGTACATGCTGCGCATGGTGATGGACATCTGCAAGCACGACTATGACTTCGATAACTTCCTCGATGTAATCGACTACTTCAAGCGTGTCATCAACCTCTGCAAGCAGATGAACTATTGCGAGTTCCACTCGCCTGAGTTCGAAGATTACCGCAAGAAACTCGATGAACTGTTGGCAGAAAAACAAATTAAAGATTAAGTACTATGGCTAAAGCATTTCAAAAGATATATACACAGATCACGGCCATTACCAAGGCTACGTGTTCTTTGAAGGCCGAAGGAGTAGGTAACGACGAGTTGGCTACCGTGAACGGTAAGTTGGCGCAGGTCGTAAAAATCATCGGTGACGAAGTGACGCTGCAGGTGTTCCAAGGCACCGAAGGTATCCCGACCAACGCCGAAGTGGTATTCCTCGGTAAGGCTCCTTCGCTGAAGGTTTCGGACCAACTGGCCGGTCGTTTCTTCAACGCGTACGGCGACCCGATCGATGGCGGACCTGCTATCGAGGGAAAAGACATCGAGATCGGTGGTCCGTCCGTGAACCCCGTTCGTCGTAAACAACCGTCTGAGTTGATCGCTACCGGTATCGCCGGTATTGACTTGAATAACACCCTCGTATCCGGCCAGAAGATCCCGTTCTTTGCGGATCCGGATCAACCGTACAACCAGGTGATGGCCAACGTAGCACTTCGTGCACAAGCCGATAAGATCATCTTGGGCGGTATGGGTCTGACCAACGATGACTACCTCTATTTCAAGAACGTCTTCACCAACGCCGGCGTGCTCGACCACATCATCTCGTTCGTCAATACCACCGAGAACCCGCCTGTTGAGCGACTCCTTATTCCGGATATGGCATTAACCGCCGCAGAGTATTTCGCAGTGGAGAAGCACGAGAAAGTGCTGGTTCTGTTGACTGATATGACGTTGTACGCGGACGCATTGGCGATTGTCTCCAACCGTATGGACCAGATTCCGTCGAAAGACTCTATGCCTGGTTCGCTCTATTCCGACCTTGCTAAGATCTATGAGAAAGCGGTTCAGTTCCCGGAGCAGGCAGGTGGCGGTTCGATCACCATCATCGCTGTGACCACATTGTCCGGTGGTGACATCACGCACGCTATCCCGGATAACACCGGTTACATCACAGAGGGTCAGCTCTATCTCCGCCGTGACTCCGAGATCGGTAAGGTCATTGTCGATCCGTTCCGTTCGCTGTCTCGTTTGAAACAGTTAGTTGCCGGTAAGAAGACGCGCGAAGATCACCCGCAAGTAATGAACGCGGCTGTTCGTCTGTATGCCGACGCCGCTAACGCCAAGACCAAGAAAGAGAATGGTTTCGACTTGACGGACTACGACTTGCGCTGCCTCGATTTCGCACGCGATTACAGCCGCGAGATCCTGGCCATCGACGTGAACATCAACACCACGGAGATGCTCGACATTGCTTGGCAGCTCTTCGGTAAGTACTTCAAACCGGAAGAAGTAAACATCAAAGCTGCTCTCGTAGAAAAATACTGGCCAAAGGCTTAAAGGTTGAGAGTTGAGTGTTGAGTGTTGAGAGAAGTTGAAAGAAGAGAGTGGAAAGTTCACTTTAAACTAACAACTATCAACTACACTAAACTCTAAACTCTAAACACTAAACTTTTATAAAATGGCAATTCAATATCAATTTAATAAAACATCGTTGCAGAGTCTGGAGAAAGACTTGAAGATGCGGCAACGCACCTTGCCCACATTGCAAAGCAAGGAAACGGCACTTCGTCTGGAGGTCAAGAAAGCCAAGAAAGAACTGGCGGACCTCGACGAGGAAGTCAACCGTCGCATCCGAGACTACGATCAGATGATAGCACTTTGGGGAGAGTTCGACACTTCGCTCATCCACGTGGACGACGTACGCATGTCTATTAAGAAGATCGCGGGTGTGCGCGTGCCTGTATTGGATGAAGTGGTCTATTCCACCAAAGAGTTCTCGCTGTTCTCCAGCCCGAAATGGTTTGCTGATGGTTTTGAGCAACTCAAAGCCATCGCCGATGTAGGTATCCGCCAGGAGTTTGTGCGCCGCAAAGTGGATCTGCTCGAGTATGCGCGTAAGAAAACGACGCAGAAAGTGAACCTCTTTGAGAAAGTGCAGATACCTGGTTATCAAGACGCTATCCGTAAGATCAAACGCTTTATGGAAGACGAGGAGAACCTGAATAAATCGAGTCAGAAGATTGTAAAATCCAAGCGCGAGAAAGAAGCGTGTGAAGCTGAGGAAAGAAAGGGGGTACAATTATGATCACACAAATGAAAAAATATACCTTCCTGGTATTCCATCGTGACTACGAGCCTTTCTTGGAGCAACTTCGTGAACTCGGAGTAGTACATATCACCCAGAAAGCTGCCGGTCTCATCCAGGACGACGAGCAACTCCAAGCTGCCCTGCAGCATGAGGACGAACTGCGTCGTCTGCTCAAGCAAGGCGCACCCGATCAACTGATCCAGGAGCGCGCCGAAGTAGAGCAACGTATCGCAGAGGCCCAAGATTCGGCTAAGAAAGTGGCCGTTTGGGGCGACCTGGATCCAGCCCGTATTGCGGCGCTCCGGGAAGCCGGTTATGCGCTCCGCTTCTTCGAGTGCCCGACCAAGGCCTTCCGGGAAGAGTGGGGTATTAAGATCTCCGAAAAAGAGGGTAAGACGTACTTTGTAAACCTCGATAACTCGATATCTCGAAATATCGATAACTCGGAACTGCTCGACAAAGCAACCGAACTCCAGCAACCCGAGAAATCGGAGGCACAGTACCTGCAAGAGGTGGAGCACCTCCGGGGACTGTATGCAGCTGCCGACACGCGTATTCTGGCATGGCAGAAAGCCAACCTGGAGCGTATTCAGCAGGAACTGGTAGAGGCTCGTCAGCAGATCGACTGGACACGCGTCAACCTCTCGACCGACAAACTGGCGGAAGGTGCGTTGTGTCTGTTCGAGGGCTTCTGTCCGATAGACAAAGAAGCCGAACTGAACGCCATGCTCCAGGAGGCACAAGTCTATTACGAGGAGACTGACCCGGAGAAAGAAGACGCTACGCCGATTAAGTTGCGCAATAACCGGTTCACGAAACTCTTTGAACCGCTGACCGGCATGTACGGCTGGCCGAACTACAATGAGTTTGACCCGACGCCGATCTTGGCTCCGTTCTATCTGCTGTTCTTCTCGCTCTGCGTAGGAGATGCGGGGTACGGATTGGCGCTTATCCTGATAGGATGGCTCATCGCCAAAGAGAAACTGCGTATCGAGATGTTCGAAGGCTTAGGTCCGATCATCATGGTGCTCGGTGTCGGCACAACAATTGTCGGCTATCTTGGCGGTACGTTCTTCGGTATCGATATCTATCAGGCCGAATGGTTCCCTGAATGTGCCAAAGCGCCTATGTTCAAGGCTTGGCTCGGTGATGGAACCGGTAACTGGATGGGGTATGACATTATGATGGTGTTGGCGCTGATCATCGGTGTATTCCATATCTGCCTGGCGATGACCGTCAAAGCGATTTGCTACACCAAGCAGAACGGCTTCCATGCCACGGCTTCAACCTGGGGTTGGTTACTGCTCATTGTGGGTGGTATCGCAACCGCAATCTTGGCTTCGACCTCCGTGCTGGGTCCGCAAACGACACAGACTATCCTGATCGTTATTGCGGCTATATCTGCTTTGGGTATCTTTATCTTCAATACCCCGGGACGTAACCCGTTGATTAATATCGGTTCTGGTCTTTGGGACACTTACCAGATGGCCACCGGAATCTTGGGTGACGTGCTGTCGTACTTGCGTCTCTATGCCTTGGGTATGGCCGGAGCGATGTTGGGCGCGGCGTTCAATGAGTTAGGTATGACCGTGTTGGGCGAGAACCCGAACGTAGGAACAGCTATCGGTTTTGCGTTGATCGTGGCTTTCGGACACGTATTGAACCTGCTGATGGCATGTCTTGGTGCGTTCGTTCACCCGCTGCGTCTGACCTTCGTAGAGTACTTTAAGAACGTAGGTTATGAAGGTTCAGGAAAGAAATATAATCCTTTTAAAAAATAATTAATCACAAATAAATTTTTATCACTATGTTAGTAGAAACAATGTTAGGTTACCTCGGTCTGGGCATGTTGCTCGGTCTTGCAGGTGTAGGTTCGGCCTACGGAACCACGATCGCTGCCAATGCAGCAGAAGGTGCACTCAAAAAGAACAAAGAGAAATCGAGCCAGTATATGATTCTGGCTTCCATGCCTGCTACGCAGGGTCTGTACGGTTTCGTAGCATTCTTTATGCTGCGTAGCAAACTGATTGCTGAGACAGGTGAGGGTGGTCTGTTGCTCTTCGGTCTTGGTGTAGGAGCAGGTCTGGTATTCCTTCTCTCCGCTATCCGTCAGGGTATGGTTTGTGCAAACGGTATCGCAAACATCGGTGCCGGTCACGATGTGTTGGCCAACACGATGATTTACGCTGCTCTTCCTGAGTTCTATGCTATCTTGGCGTTGATCGGATCGTTGATGCTGTAATTTTTATGGCGAAAGCATTCGTATTCCCGGGGCATGGAAGTCAATTCCCGGGGATGTGCAAAGACCTGTATGATGCCCATCAAGAGGCACGCGATTTATGCCAGGCAGCCGATAGGCTGCTTGGCTTCTCGCTGACCGATGTGATGTTCAACGGTACGGCAGAGGACCTGAAGCAGACCAAAGTGACGCAACCGGCGGTGTTCCTGCACTCGGTAGTGGCTCAACGTCTGATGACGATTGAGAAACCCGACATGGTAGCAGGTCTGATGGCATAAGACGATTTGCGTGTAGCAAAAAAAAAATAGAGAGCCCGAAACGGCTCTCTGTTTTTTTTATTGTCCTTTCTTCAGATGCAATTCTACGCGGCGGTTCAGTTGCCGTCCCTCCGGCGTGGCGTTATCGGCTACGGGACGCGAACTGCCAAATCCCTCGGCGGTCAGTCGTTCGGGTTTGCACCCCAGGCGTATCAGGGCCATGCGAACCGATTCGGCACGTGCCTGCGACAGGCTCTTATTATGCTCGTCGCTACCCGTATTATCCGTATGACCCTCTACGATGACGCTAACGCCATAACGCTGTATGGCCTCGGCAATACGCCGTAGTTCGGGTTCGCTCGTGGGTAGGATATGCGACTTATCCACGTCGAAGAAGACGTTGTTGAGTCGCAACCACTTGTCGCAACCGTGTAGCTGCTGGTAGAGCAGCAGGGTGATGTCGTGCTCTATGTGCATCGAACTGTCCTGTTGACTCAGGTCAAGATGGTCGCTCTGCGGGAAACAGTAGCTACTCTCGGCGTAGTAACCGTAGTGCTTACCCAGCGGTAGGCTGACGTAGAAGCGCCCGTCCTCGGGATCGGTCTGTATCAGGCCTACGCGTTGTCCGGTCTCCAGGTCCTCCCAGTAGATGGTGCCGTCCAGCGGATGGCCGTCCTCATCGAGCAGCCGTCCGGAGATCGAGGCGATGGGGTCGGGCCGTTTGTCCTGGGGTAGGGCCACCTGATAGAGCTGATGCGTGTTCTTGCCCTTTACGGCAAATAGGGCATACTGGCCGTCGTTGGATATCTTGTACCAGCACTCCTGCTCCGGGGTGTTGATATCCTCTCCCAGGTTCTCGGGTTCCGTCCATTCGGTCCAGCTATCTTCCCGTAGACGCGTGGTGCGCCATACATCCAGTCCACCCAGCGTACCCTCTCTGTCGGAGCAGTAATAGAGCGTCCGTCCATCGGGATGCAGATAGGGCGCACGTTCCGTAGCCTCGGTATTGATGGTGGGACCCAGGCTGATGGGTTTCTGCCAACGGCCGGCTGTGTCGCGACAGGCTACATAGAGGTTGATACTCGGTCGCCCACCGTTATCGCCCCTTTCGTAGGCGGCAAATAGCATGGCTTGGCCGTCACGCGTTAGCATCGCATCGGCTTGCCAACCGCCTATGGCGAAGGTGCGTCCGAGCGGTTGGGGTTCTTTCCACCCGCGACCGCTCTTCTCCGAAACCATAATACGCCCTTCGCGGAACACGAGCATCGTGCGCCCATAGACACTCATCGGTGCCTCGTTGGTATAGGGAGTGTTGAGACCGTTCACCAAGCGTGCTTGCGACCACTCGCCCTGACTGTTCTTGGTAGATACGTAGATGTCCTCCAGACCCAGGTTGTCCGGTCGGTTGAGCCCGGTGAAGTAGAGCGTCTGCTGGTCGGCCGAGAGGGCAGGACCGTAGGTCTCACCCCGCGGTGCGTTGATCGCAGGCGGTAGCGGCGTAGGTTCTTCTGCCCACACCGAGAGGGTGCATAGCGCACCCAGCAACCATATGGCTCGCTTTCTATTCGCCATTAGCCTTTCGCCCTTCACCTATTAGTTTTCAATTAATTTCTTATAACGTATCCGGTGCGGCTCTACAGCATCGTCGCCGAGTCGCATCTTCTTATTCTGTTCGTAGTCGGAGTAGCTGCCCTCGAACCAGAACACCTTGCTATCGCCTTCGTAGGCCAGGATATGGGTGCAGATACGATCCAGGAACCAACGGTCGTGGCTGATCACTACGGCACATCCGGCGAAGTTCTCCAGACCTTCCTCCAGCGCACGCAGGGTATTGACGTCGATATCGTTGGTCGGCTCGTCCAGCAGCAGTACGTTAGCCTCGGACTTGAGCGTCAGGGCCAGGTGCAGACGGTTGCGTTCACCACCCGACAGTACGCCGCACTTCTTCTCCTGGTCCGCACCGGTGAAGTTGAACCGGCTCAGGTAGGCACGGGCATTCACCTCCTTACCACCCACGCGGATAAACTCCGTACCGTTGGCGATAGTCTCGAAGACGGTCTTCTCCGGATCGATATTGGAGTGCACCTGGTCTACGTAGCCCACTTTCACGGTCTCGCCCACCTGGAACGTACCCTTGTCGGCCTTCTCCATACCCATGATCATGCGGAACAGGGTCGTCTTGCCGGCGCCGTTGGGGCCAATCACGCCTACGATGCCGTTGGGCGGCAACATGAAGTTGAGGTCCTCAAACAGCACGCGGTCGCCATAGGACTTTGCTACGCCTTCGGCGTTGATGACCTTATTGCCCAGACGTGGACCGTTCGGAATGAATATCTCCAGCTTCTCCTCACGCACTTTCTGCTCCTCGTTGAGCATGCGATCGTACGCACCCAGACGGGCTTTGGATTTCGCCTGACGCGCCTTGGGCGCCATGCGTACCCATTCCAGCTCGCGCTCCAGGGTCTTACGGCGCTTAGAGGCCTGCTTCTCCTCCATGGCCATGCGAGTGGTTTTCTGCTCCAGCCACGACGAGTAGTTGCCCTTCCATGGGATGCCCTCGCCGCGATCGAGCTCCAGGATCCAACCGGCTACGTGGTCCAGGAAGTAGCGGTCATGGGTGATGCAGATCACCGTTCCGGCATACTGCTGCAGGTGCTGCTCCAGCCAGTCGATCGACTCAGCATCCAGGTGGTTGGTAGGCTCGTCCAGTAGCAGTATATCGGGTTGCTGAAGCAGCAGACGGCAGAGCGCTACGCGGCGACGCTCACCGCCGGAGAGGGTAGTGACCCGTGCATTGTCGTCCGGACAACGCAGGGCATCCATCGCGCGGTCGAGCTTCTGGTCGATATTCCAAGCATCCGAGGCATCCAGTTTGTCCTGCAGTTCGGCCTGACGGGCCAGCAGTTTGTCGAAGTCGGCATCGGGTTCGGCAAAGGCCATGTTGATCTCGTCGTACTCGCGCAACATGTCCATGATGGGTTGCACGCCCTCCTGCACGCACTCGCGAACGGTCTTTTCCGGATCCAGTTTCGGGTCCTGCTCCAGGTAGCCCACCGTGTAGCCCGGCGAGAAAACCACCTCACCCTGATACTCTTTCTCCACACCGGCGATGATCTTCATCAGCGTGGACTTACCGCTACCGTTCAGACCGATAATACCGATCTTGGCGCCGTAGAAGAAGCTCAGGTAGATATTGTTCAATACGCGTTTCTGTGGGGCGAATGTCTTACTCACACCCACCATCGAAAAAATTATCTTTTTGTCGTCAGCCATAAAAGGTATATTAATTCTTAATTTTTAATTTCCTATCTGCCGCAGGCTCAGGCTTATGCGTCCTCGTGCCCGGTCAATATCCAGTACGCGTACGCGTACGTGTTGGTGCAGCTTCACCACCTCTTGCGGATCCTTGATGCGTCGGTCGGCCATCTCGGAGATATGGATCAGTCCGTCCTTATGGACACCCAGGTCTACAAACGCACCAAAGGCCGATATGTTGGTCACGATACCTGGCAGCACCATACCCGGCTGCAGGTCCTCTACGCTATGTACGTGTTCGTCGAAGTGGAATTCCTCCAGTTGCGCCCGTGGGTCGCGTGAGGGCTTCTCCAGTTCGTGGAGGATATCGTTGAGCGTGGGTAGTCCTACGTCCTCGCTTAGGTAGCGGTTCTTGTCGATCCGTGCTCGCAAGTTGCCATCATGCATCAGGTCCTCTACCTTACATTGCAAATCGCGTGCCATACGTTCAATCAGCTGGTAACGCTCGGGGTGCACGGCCGAGTTGTCGAGCGGGTTGTCGCCGTCGCTTACGCGCAAGAATCCGGCGGCTTGCTCAAAGGTCTTAGCACCCATCTTAGGCACTTTCATGAGTGCTTTGCGGTTGCGGAAGGCCCCGTTCTCGGCGCGGTACTGCACGATATTCTGGGCCAGCACGGGTCCCAGGCCCGATATGTAGGTTAGCAGGTACGGACTGGCGGTATTGACGTCCACGCCTACGGCGTTCACCACGCTCTCCACCGTCTGCTGCAGACTCTCCTTCAAGCGCGACTGATCCACGTCGTGCTGGTATTGCCCCACGCCGATCGACTTAGGGTCTATCTTCACCAGTTCGGCCAACGGATCCATCAGTCGGCGTCCGATACTCACGGCACCACGTACCGTCACATCCTCGTCGGGAAACTCCTCGCGGGCCAACTTAGAAGCCGAATAGACAGACGCCCCGTTCTCGCTCACCACAAACACCTGCGGTCTGCTTTCGACTTTCGACTTTTCGCTTTCGACTACTATCTTGACCATCTGTTCCGTTTCGCGGCTGGCCGTACCGTTGCCGATGGCGATCGCCTCGATGCGGTATTTCTGAATCAGCGTTTGCAGGGTCTGCATCGATTGTTGGTTGTGCAGATAGATCACGTCGTGGTGGAGCAGGTCGCCCTGCGGGGTGAGTACCACCACCTTGCAACCCGTACGGTAGCCCGGATCGATAGCCAGTACACGCTTCTGACCCAGCGGCGCCTCCAGCAGCAGTTGCCGCAGGTTGTCGGCAAAGACGCGGATGGCCTCGGTATCGGCTTTCTCTTTGCTCAGCGCCGCAAACTCGGTCTCGATCTGGGGTTTGAGCAGACGTTTGTAGCCGTCCTCCATGGCCAGCTCCACCTGATAACTGGCTTCGTTCTGCGCCCGGAGGTAGATATAGGCCAACTTGTCAAGCGCCTTCTCCTGATCGGGCGAGATATCCACGCGAATAAATCCCTCTTGCTCCGCACGGCGGATAGCCAGCAGGCGGTGGGACGAGATGCGTTTCAGGGGTTCGCGCACCTGGAAATAGTCTTTATAGTTCTGTGCCTCCGGCGTCTCGGCCTTGTCCTTGACGGGTTTGGTGGAGATGATAGCCGAGTAGCTGAACTCCCGTCGTATCGCATTTCGGCATCGTTCGTCCTCGGCGATACGCTGGGCGATGATGTCGCGTGCGCCCTGCAGGTCCTCGGCCGAGGCGGTCAGTTTACCCGGCCGCTGCTTGAGCAGTTCTTCGGCCAGGGGTAGCAAACCCTTCTCAATAGCGATATCGGCTCGCGTCTTGCGATGCGGTTTGTAGGGCAGGTAAATGTCCTCCAGTTCCGTACTGTTCCAGCACGCCTCGATACGTTGGCGGAGTGCGTCGGTCAGTTTGCCCTGCTCGTCGATGGTCTTGAGGATGGTCTCCTTGCGGTTGCTCAGTTCGCGCAAGCGTTTGTACTCGCTATCGATGGCCGCTATCTGCACCTCGTCCAGCGAACCCGTCCGTTCCTTGCGATATCGCGCAATGAACGGTATGGTGGCTTTCTCGTCCAGCAGACTGATTGTCGCCGCCACCTGCCGCGATGAAATCGATAGAATAGGGGATATTATTTCAGCAAATGTATTCATTACTCCTTTTTCACTCCTTTACTCCTTCACTCCTTCTAATATATTCGGCGAAAGTGTAGTCATACGGGTTGTGTTCGTCTGCTGAATGTCTTTCAGCGCTCTTCAGCACCCATTCAGTGTCTTTGATCTCGGGGAAGAACGTATCCGCATCCTCCCAACTATGATGGATATGGGTGATATAGAGTTTGTCGGCCCTTGGCATCATCTGGCGATATACCATGCCGCCTCCGATGACGAAGGCTTCTTCGTCGGGCCGAACGAGCGCCTCCATCTCATCGAGCGAGTAGGCCATCTCGGCACCCTCGAAGGTCTTGCCAGGTACGTCCGTCAGTACGATATTGCGGCGGTTGGGTAGGGGATGCTTCGGTAGCGACAGGTAGGTGCGCTCACCCATCATGACGGTATGCCCGCTCGTGATCTGCTTGAAGTGCTTCAGGTCCTCCGGCATATGGCATAGCAAGTCCCCCTGCTTACCGATAGCATAATTCTCAGCTATAGCAACTATAATAGAAATCATAAATCTAAAATCTAAATTAAATCACACACTCACAACGCCTGCGATATGCGGGTGGGGATCGTATCCCTCTAATTGGAAGTCCTCGTATTGGAAGCTGAAGATATCCTTCACCTCCGGATTGATCTTCATCGTGGGCAGCGGTCGCGGTTCGCGCGTGAGCTGCAGGGCCACCTGCTCGAAATGGTTGGTATAGATATGCGCATCGCCCAGGGTATGGACGAAGTCGCCGGCACGGAGGCCCGTCACCTGCGCCATCATCTGCAGCAGGAGGGCGTACGAGGCGATATTGAACGGTACGCCCAGGAAGATATCGGCGCTCCGCTGGTAGAGTTGCAGCGAGAGGCGTCCGTCGGCTACGTAGAACTGAAACAGGCTATGGCATGGCGGCAGGGCCATACGGTTGACTTCCGCTACGTTCCAAGCGCTGACAATCATGCGTCGGCTGTCGGGATTGTTCTTTATTTGATCTACCACCATCTTGATCTGGTCGATCGTGCCGCCCTCGTAGTCAGGCCAACTGCGCCATTGGTGACCATACACGGGTCCCAGTTCGCCGTTCTCATCGGCCCACTCGTTCCATATACGTACGCCATGCTCCTGCAGGTAACGCACGTTGGTGTCGCCCTGCAAGAACCATAGCAGTTCGTAGATGATCGACTTGAGGTGCAGCTTCTTGGTGGTGAGCAGCGGAAAACCCTCCTCTAGATTGAATCGCATCTGGTGGCCGAATACCGACTTGGTACCCGTACCGGTGCGGTCGTGCTTGAGGGTACCTTCCTCCATCACGCGCTTACATAGGTCTAAATATTGTTTCATAAATAGTTATTGGCTTTCAGCTTTCGGCTATCAGCATTCAGCCCTTTACCGGAGTGCTCGGAAGCACCTGACGGCTGATGGCTGACGGCTGACGGCCTGTTTTTAGTACATACCGTAGGTGGTCTTCAGCACTTTGAATTCCGTACGGCGGTTTATCTGGTTGCAAATCTCTTGTTGTTTCTCCGGCAGACTCTGAATGAATGTCGGGTCCAGCACCTGTCCTTTCGGGATGAACGAATACCGTTCGCTCAACCGCTTGTCGGCCACGTAGGGTGTGCTCTCGCCGTAACCACGGGGCGTCAGGCGGTCGCGCGCTATGCCGTGCTTTACCAGGTAGTCGCATACCGCCTGTGCACGTTTTTCCGAGAGCGTCTGGTTGAAGGCCTCTTCGCCCTGCATATCCGTATGGGCCGACAGTTCGATGGTGATGTTGGGGTTGTCGTTCAGCATCTTGACGAGCGCTTGCAGTCCCTGTTCCGACTCGGGCGTCAGGTCCCATTTGCCGAACTCGTAGAAGATATTCTCCACGCCCACGGGACGACTGATGCTGGCCAGTTGGAAATGCTCCTCAAAGGTCTTGCTGTCGCGCAAGCCCTCGGTCGTGAGCGTCTGACGCTGGTTGAGGTATCCGCGGCAGGTGGCCAACATGGCGTACTTGACATCCCGCTTTAGTTGCACCTTGAACGTACCGTCGCGACGAACCTGCACCTTGGTATTCGTGCCGTCGTTGCCTACGATGCGTAGTGCAGCGTCGGAGAGTTGTTCGCCCAGATTGTCGGTGATGCTACCTTCGAGCAGGTACACCAGTTCCGGCAGTTCGAAGCGGTAGATATGGTCGATGCCCTTCTTGTCGCCGCGGTTGCTACTCATGTAGCCGTTCTGGCTCTTGCCCTCGAAGGTCATACCGAGGTCGTCGCCCTGCGAGTTGATGGGTTCGGCCATGTTCATGAGGATCCATACCGTGGAGTCGTGCCGCGCTGTGTCGCGCATAGCGTGGAAGATATCCAGTCCGCCGTAGCCGGGATGGCCGTTGGACGAGAAATAGAGGCTTCCGTCCGGATGTACGGTGGGGAACATCTCGTCGGCCGAGGTGTTGATCTGCGGTCCCATGTTCTGCGGTACGCCCCAGTTGGTGCCGTCCAGTTCTACAAACCATATATCCTTACCACCCATGCCGCCCGGAGCGTCGCTCACGAAGTAGAGCGTGTCGCCCGTGGGACACAGGCTGGGGTGGGCCACAGATATCGTGCTGTCCTGAAACAGCCGTACCTCCTGCGGATCGCCCCATTCGCCGCTGGCGCGTTGTGAGCACATGATCTTCGTTCCCTGGTCCTGACCGTTCATGGCCTTGGAGTAGGTGAAATACATCGTCTTGCCGTCGGCCGTGAAGCAGCATACGCCCATCTCGGCCGCACCGCCTGTCTTGCCGCTCTGCTGCGTCGAGTCGTTGCTCTGTGCGTCTTGCTCCTGGTCGCTCTCGGGCGAATAGAGTCCCTCGGGTTGCTTGATGTCTTCCCACTCTCCGGCGGCGTTCTTGCGCGACTGGAAGAGTTGGCATACCTGCTGACCCGTGATGTTGCTGGCGCGTTTCTGCTTCTTCTTGCTCTTGGTCACCTGGCGGTTGCTGGTGAACATCAGTACCGACGCATCGTCGCCCACAAACTGCGGCGCAAAGTTGCTCGTGCTGCGATAGTTGAATTCTTTGCTGAGCGTCACCTTGTAGCGGCCCGGCTGCTTCTTCATGTCGGCCATGCGTGCGCAAGCCGCATACCCCGCCCGGGCTACATAGCTCGTGGAATCGTACTGCAGGTACTGCGCATACAGCTTCTGCGCATCCTTGTACTTACCCTGGTAGTGCAGCGCCTGGGCACCATGGAGATAGACGATCGAGTCCTGGTACTTCAGTTTGATGGCATTCTGATACGCCGAGGCGGCACGCGTGTTGTTCAGTACGCGATAGCACTCGCCCTGCCGGAACGCTACGTGGGCTTTCAGTTCTCGGTCTTTCTTGCTGTTGAGCCGTCCGTAGCATTGCTTGTAGATATCGGCCGCGGCGTAGTACTCGCCTATAGCGAATTTCTTGTCGGCCCGCTCCACGCGCTTCTTGATGCTACAGCTGCATAGGCATAGCGCCAATATGAGTATGAATGATACTTTTCTTGTCATTCCAGTTTTTCTAGGCCGTCTAGTTTAAACTAGTTCGTGTATGATCAATCCCGAGCGCAGCTTCGGCTCAAACCATGTCGTCTTAGGCGGCATGATGTTACCCGAGTCGGCAATGTCGATGATCTGCTGCATGGTGACGGGGTAGAGGGCCAGCGCCATGCGCATCTCGCCCGAATCTACGCGCTTCTTCAGTTCGCCCAACCCGCGTATACCGCCTACGAAGTCGATACGCTTGTCGCTCCGCAGGTCCTTGATGCCAAGCAGCTTGTCTAGTATCAGGTTGCTCGAGATCGTCACATCCAGTACGCCGATCGGATCGCTGTCGTCGTATCTTCCCGGCTTAGCCGTCAGCGAGTACCACTCGCCGTCCAGGTAGAGAGAGAAGTTATGCAAGCGGTTGGGCTTGTAGATCTCTTTACCCATTTTCTCCACCTCAAAGTCCTGCTTCAGAGCCTCCAGGAATTGCTCGCTGCTCATGCCGTTCAGGTCACGCACTACGCGGTTGTAGTCGATGATGTTCAGCTGGTTGTCGGGGAAGCAAACAGCCAGGAAGTAGTTGTACTCCTCGTTGCCCGTATGGTGCGGGTTTTGCAGTTTCTTCTCGTTACCCACCAGCGCAGCGGCTGCCGAACGGTGGTGTCCGTCGGCGATATACATAGCCGGTATCTCCTCAAAGATGCGGGTGATACGCTGGATCGTCTCGTCGTCGCTGATCACCCAGAACGTATGACCGAATCCCTCCGGTGCGGCAACGAAGTCGTACTCCGGTTCTTGGGCCGTCACCTTGCGGATGATCTCGTCCAGGTCGTCGCGATGGGGGTAGGCGAAGAAGACGGGCTCTATATTGGCATTGTTTACGCGTACGTGTTTCATGCGGTCTTCCTCCTTGTCGCGGCGGGTCAACTCATGCTTCTTGATTCGTCCCTCCATATAGTCTTCCACCCATGCGGCCACTACCAGTCCGTACTGTGTCCGTCCGTTCATCGTCTGGGCATAGACGTAGTACTGCTCTTTCTCGTCCTGGCGCAACCACCCCTTCTCGCGGAACTTGTGGAAATGCTCCACAGCCGACGGATACACTTTCTCGTCGTGCTCATCCGTACCTTCCGGGAAGTTGATCTCGGGCTTGATGATGTGGTAGAGCGACATCTCGTTACCTGCTGCCTCGCGGCGTGCCTCGTCTGAGTTGAGCACGTCGTACGGACGGCTACTTACCTGCTTCGCCAGCTCCTTCGGCGGACGAATACCCTTAAACGGCTTAATCTTCATAACCAAATAAACCTATCAACAAATAAACTAATCAACTAATTAACTCATCAACTTATTATCACGCTTCCACAGCCACTATCTCCGGCTCGTCGTCGATAAAGGTGATGATGTTCTCCTCCTGTCCGTTGCCTATCGAACTCTCGTTGACGGCCAGCACCGGCTCCTCCGTTTTCACTTCCTCTACTTTCACTTCCTCTACCTTCAGGTCCAGCTCCTTCACCTCCGGAGCAGCTTTCTTCTTGGGTTCTTCCTTGCTTTCGCCTTTCGACTTTTGACTTTCGACTTTCTTCGCCTCTACTTTGGGATCTTCCTGTTGGGGCTCTTTATCGGTGTGCTCGGAAGCACCTTTCGCCTTTAGCCTTTCGCCTGCTTCCTGTTTCATCGAGCACGAACCGTTGAAGCGTGCCTTCGGCTCTACGACCAGCACCTTGGTTTGTACGTCGCCGTTGATGCTACTCGTAGCGCGGAGCGACAGCGTGCCGTCCACCTTGATCGAACCCTCGATGCAACCCAGTATGTCGGCGTTTTGGCATTTTATGTCACCTTGTACGGCGCCCTTCTCGCCAATCACGATTTTACCCTTGCATTGTACGTCGCCCTCTACTATTCCGTCCACGCGGAAGTCCGAGTCGGTCACTACTGTTCCGATGATCTTGCTGCCGGCGGTCAGCGAATTATACAGCGCGCCGATAGTTTGTAATGATGCCATAGATTTTCTTTTTCTTTATTTGTTAAACATAATTTGGCTGCAAAGATACAACTTTTTTCGCACATACGCAAGCGTACACGCAAAAATTATTGAAAAAATAACCTCTCACCTATATAATCCGCTCCGCTTTCGACTTTCGACTTTCTGCTTTCGACTTTTTTTCGTAACTTTGCAGCGTTTTTCATAAAAACGCCCTATGAGTCGAGAGAAAGAGATTTATCGTATTACGCTGTTGGGCAGCCTGGTCAACATCCTGCTTACGGTTTTTAAGTTCATCGCCGGTATCCTGGGTGCTTCGGCCGCCATGATAGCCGATGCGGTCCATTCCTTGTCCGACCTGCTCACCGACTTCGTCGTGCTGCTCTTTGTGCGTATCAGCGCGCGCCCTGCCGACGATAATCATCCTTATGGCCACGGCAAGTACGAGACGCTTGCCACCACTATCGTGGCTCTCGCCCTGCTCGCCGCGGGTGGGGTATTGCTGGCCGAGGGCGTGCAGAAGATCCTTGCCGCCATTCATGGCGAGCCGCTACACACGCCGGGACGTATCGCACTTTGGGCAGCGCTGGTCAGCATCGTCGCCAAGGAACTTATCTACTGGCTCACTATCGCCGTGGCCCGTCGTGTGCGCTCTTCGGCGCTGGAGGCTAACGCTTGGCACCATCGTACCGACTCCCTCTCGTCCGTGGCTACCGCCCTGGGCATAGGCGGCGCCCTCCTGCTGGGCGAGCGCTGGGCGATATTGGATCCCATAGCTGCTGTGCTCGTCAGCCTCTTTATCCTCGTCTCGGCTGCCAAACTGCTTCACGAGGCTATCCAGGACCTGCTGGAGAAGCGCCTGCCGCGTGAGGTGGAGGACGAGATACGTCGTATCGTGGCCGAGGATAACGAGATGAGCGAACTCCATCAGCTCCGCACGCGCCGCGTAGGTAATGTTTATTCTATCGATATGCACGTCCGCATGCATGGCAATATCTCGCTCTACGAGTCGCATCGCCATTCTATGCTCCTGGAGGACCGCCTCCGCGAACATTTCGGACCCGACACCCTGGTCTCCATCCACCTCGAACCCCTTAAGGTCAACGGCGTCTATCAGAAGGATTAATTCGTTAGTTTATCAGAAAAATCGCACAAAATACAAAAAATGTGCGATTTTTTTTGCATATATCAGAAATTTGTTGTACTTTTGCGGTCGAAATTGAAAAATAATCCGATTAAAAACTAAAAACAACGTCAAAAGTATGGGAAATGTTCGTTTTGATGCGATTCGCAGAGCGATGGAGCATAAACCTGTCAACGTATCCAGTCCGGAAGGACGAGTAAAAGACTATTTCGCACGCGACGTGTTCACGCGCGATCGTATGAAAGAATATATATCCGAGGATGTGCTCCAGCAGCTGTTTGACGATGTCGACAACGGCCGCACTATCCATCGCGATATTGCCGGAACCGTAGCCATTGGTATCCGCAAATGGGCTATGGAGCATGGCGCTACCCACTATACCCACTGGTTTCAACCCCTCACCGGCGGTACGGCCGAGAAGCACGACGCCTTCTTCACGCTCAACCGCGACGGACAACTCATGGAGGCATTCAGCGGCGACAGCCTCTACCAGCAGGAGCCCGATGCCTCCTCCTTCCCCAGTGGCGGCATTCGCAACACCTTCGAGGCACGCGGCTACTCGGCCTGGGATCCCTCCAGCCCCGTCTTCCTGATCGGCGATACGCTGTGTATCCCCACCGTCTTTGTGGCCTATACGGGCGAGGCGCTCGACTATAAGACGCCGCTCATCCGCTCGACGGCCGCCCTGTGCCACGCCGCACGCGAGGTGTGCCAGTACTTCGACAAACAGGTCAAGCACGTACATGCCAACCTCGGCTGGGAGCAGGAGTACTTCCTGGTGGATGAGTCGCTCTATTCCGCACGACCCGACCTGATGCTGACCGGACGCACCCTGATGGGGCACAACAGCGCCAAGTCGCAACAGCTGGAGGACCACTACTTCGGCGCCATACCAGCCCGCGTATTGGCCTTCATGCAAGACCTGGAGTACGAGGCCCTCAAGGCCGGCATACCTGTGCGTACGCGTCATAATGAGGTGGCACCCAACCAGTTTGAGATGGCGCCTATCTTCGAGGACGTCAACTTGGCTAACGACCACAACCTGCTCGTTATGTCGATCATGGAGCGCGTAGCCGAGCGTCATCATTTCCGCGTACTGCTCCACGAGAAGCCCTACGCCGGTGTGAACGGTAGCGGCAAGCATTGCAACTGGTCCATGTCCACCAACACCGGCATCAACCTGCTGGCACCGGGCAAGAACCCCTACCAGAACCTGCAGTTCATCACCTTCCTGGTCAACGTCCTCATGGCTGTGCAGCGTCATAACGGCCTACTCAAGGCCTCGATCGTCTCGGCTACCAACGAGCACCGTCTCGGCGCCAACGAGGCACCTCCCGCCATCATATCCGTCTTCCTCGGCAAGCAGATCACGGCCGTGCTCGACAAACTGGAGCACGCCAAGGCCGAAGAGGCCATCATCATCAATGCCAAGAAGGAGATGAAACTCGGCGTAGCCAATATACCGGAGATCCTGCTCGACAATACCGACCGCAACCGCACCTCGCCTTTTGCCTTCACCGGCAACCGCTTCGAGTTCCGAGCCGTAGGCTCCAGCGCCAACTGCGGCGCCTCCATGCTGGCCCTGAATGCCGCCGTAGCCGAGCAGCTCATGCTCTTCAAGGCCGAGGTGGACCGCCGTATCGAGCAGGGCGAACCCAAGGAGCGCGTCCTCTTCGATGTTATCAAGCGCTATATCGTAGAATGCAAAGCCATCCGCTTCGATGGCAACGGCTATAGCGACGAGTGGAAAGCCGAGGCTGCCGAGCGCGGACTCGACTGCGAGACCAGCGTTCCCAAGATCATCGATAGCTACCTCAGCCCGACGTCCATAGAGATGTTTGAGAAGACGAGCGTACTGAGCGAAGCCGAACTGCAGAGCCGCTGTGAGGTGAAATGGGAGACCTACGTCAAGAAACTCCAGATAGAGAGCCGCGTCTTGGGTGACCTGGTGGTCAACCACGTACTGCCTGCCGCTAAGCGCTACCAGACCATGCTGCTGCAGAACGTGCTGGCTGTCAAGCAGGTCTTCTCCGAGGGCGAGACCGCTTCGCTCAACGAGATGGACTATAGCATCATTCGCCAGATAGAGCACCACTCCGGCGCCATCTTCTCCGGCGTAGAGCGTATGACCGAGGCGCGTCATAAGGCGAATCGTATGCCCGACGAGCGCAGCAAGGCGCTGGCTTACCATGACGATGTGCTGCCCCTCATGGCCGACATACGCGAGCATGCCGACGCCCTGGAACTCATCATCGACGACGAGATGTGGACCCTGCCTAAATATAGAGAATTAATGTTTGTACATTAATGAAAACACTCCCTTTCACCAAGATGCACGGGCTCGGAAACGACTATGTGTATGTAGATTGTTTCCAGCCTAAGGTAGCGGCCCTCATCGCCCAGACCGACCTCTATCAGTTGGCCCGCCGCATCAGCGACCGCCATCGGGGCGTAGGCAGCGACGGACTGGTGCTCATCATGCCCAGCGAGGTGGCTGACCTCCGTATGCGTATGTTCAATGCCGACGGCTCGGAAGCCCAGATGTGCGGCAATGCCGCCCGCTGC
The DNA here is from genome assembly GCA_017509715.1 of Paludibacteraceae bacterium. GTDB lineage: Bacteria > Bacteroidota > Bacteroidia > Bacteroidales > Paludibacteraceae > Colicola. The sequence goes on from JAFWOU010000029.1 coordinate 246,493, forward strand.
GTAGGCCGCTATGCCTTCGAGCGCGGTATGTGCGGTTCGCTCATGACCCTTGAGACCCTCGCCGGCATACGCCAGATAGCTATCCATACCGATATCCGCAACCGCGTTGAGCAGGTGATCGTCGATATGGGCGTACCCGTCGTGGAGTCGCACCGTAGCTTCTGGCAACGCAGCGATCGCGACTACGTAGCCGTAGATATTGGTAACCCCCACGCTGTGCTCTTCGTGCGTACGTCGGTGGACGAGGTGCCGGTCCAGACTCTCGGTCCGCACTGGGAGCATCATCCCGACTTCCCGCAGGGAACCAACGTGGAGTTTGTGCAACTGTACAACCATAATGAACTGTACATGCGTGTGTGGGAACGTGGTACGGGTGAGACCCAGGCCTGCGGTACCGGCGCTTGTGCCGCCGCCGTAGCCGCCATGCTTACGCGTCATGCCGCCAACGAACTGACCGTTCATCTGCCGGGCGGCGACCTTCGCGTACGACGCGACGAACAGAGTGGCAAACTCTACCTGATCGGACCGGCGGAGGAAGTGTTTAAAGGCGAGTATCGGATAGTTGATTAGTTTATTAGTTTATTGGTTGAATAGTTAAGGATATGCAAATCAATAATTATTTGAATCGTTTGGAGGGGAATTACCTCTTTACCGAGATCGTCAACCGTACCCAGGCATACCAAGCCGAGCATCCCGAGGCCGAGGTGCTTCGGCTGGGGGTAGGGGATATCACGTTGCCGCTACCCGCTGTCATCACCGATGCTATGCATCGCGCCGTAGATGACCTCTCGCATGCCGAGACCTTCCGTGGCTACGGACCAGAATTGGGCTACGAGTGGCTCCGCCGCAAGATCATAGACCATGACTACGCGCCGCGTGGCATCCGGTTCACCCTGGACGAGGTCTTCATCTCCGACGGCGCCGGAAGCGACCTGGGCAACCTGAGCGAACTCTTCGCCCCGGGTGGCCGCGTAGCTATTCTCGATCCCTCGTACCCCGCCTATATCGACACCAGCCGCATGGCCGGACGCGAGATCGTCTATCTGCCTTGTACGCGCGAGAACGGCTTTGTACCCGCCGTGCCTGATGAACCCGTGGATATCATCTACCTCTGCTTCCCCAATAATCCCACCGGCACCATGCTTACCCGCGAACAATTGCGTCCGTGGGTGGACTATGCGCTTCGCCACAAGGCTATCATCATCTACGATGCCGCCTATGAGGGATTTATCGACAACCCCGAGCTCCCACATAGCATTTATGAGGTACAGGGTGCGGACCGCTGCGCCATCGAGGTGCGCAGCTATAGCAAGACAGCCGGCTTCACGGCTGTTCGGTGCGGCTATACCGTTGTACCGCGGGCTACGGGCCTCAACGCGATGTGGAAGCGACGCCAATGCACCAAGTTCAACGGCGCCTCGTATATCTCCCAGCGCGGCGCAGAAGCTGTCTATACCCCCGAGGGACAAGCTGCTATACGTGCCAACCTCAGTCACTATAAAGCCACAGCCCGCCTGCTACGCGAGGGACTGCAGGCGCTCGGCTACGAGGTCTTTGGCGGCGAACATGCGCCCTATATATGGTGCCGCGTACCCGAGGGCTATACCTCCTGGTCCTACTTCGACTACTTGCTCCATGAGGCCCGGATCGTCTGCACCCCCGGTGCCGGTTTTGGCGAGTCGGGCGAGGGCTATGTGCGCTTTTCAGCTTTTTCGGCACGCGAAAATTGCGAAAAAGCGTTAAAAAGATTAAAAAATCTTGCATGATTAAAAAAATAGTCGTAATTTTGCATGCAAAATGGCAAATCGTAAATCGTAAATGACCAAATCGTAAATACTATGTGTGGTATCGTAGGATATATCGGTAAGCGTAAGGCTTATCCAATTTTGATCAAGGGCCTTCATCGCCTGGAGTATCGTGGCTATGACAGTGCCGGCGTGGCGCTCATCAACACCGCCGGACAACTCAACGTCTACAAGGCCAAGGGCAAAGTGGCCGAACTGGAGACCTTCTGCGTCGAGAAAGATACGGAGGGAACCATCGGTATTGCCCACACCCGCTGGGCTACCCACGGCGAACCAAACACCCAGAACGCCCATCCCCACTACTCGGAGTCAGAGCGTCTGGCTATCATCCACAACGGCATCATCGAGAACTACGCCGTGCTCAAGGCCGGTCTGCAGCAGGAGGGCTACACCTTCAAGTCCGATACCGATACCGAGGTGCTCGTCCAGCTCATCGAATATACCCAGGTCAACCGCCACGTCGACCTCAAGACCGCCGTTCAGCTGGCGCTCCAGCAGGTGATCGGCGCGTATGCCATCGCCGTACTCGACAAGGATCATCCCGATACGCTCATAGCGGCCCGAAAGGGTTCGCCGCTGGTAGTCGGTATCGGCGACGAGGAGTATTTTCTGGCTTCCGACGCTACGCCTATCGTGGAGTACACCGACCGCGTCATCTATATCGAGGACGAGGAAGTGGTCTCGCTGCGCTTAGGCGAAGAGGTGGATATAACCACGATCGGTAACGTGCAGAAAACACCGGAGATCAAGCGCCTGGAACTTTCGCTCTCGCAACTGGAGAAGGGTGGGTATCCCCACTTCATGCTCAAGGAAATCTTCGAGCAGCCACGCACCCTGGGTGACTCCATGCGCGGCCGCGTCAATGTGCGCCAGGACAATATCGCCCTCTCCGGCTTTATCGACAACAAGGAGCGCTTCCTCAATGCCAAGCGTATCATTATCACCGCCTGCGGCACTTCGTGGCATGCCGGACTGATCGCTATGTACGCCATCGAGGAGTTTGCCCAGATACCCGTGGAGGTCGAGTACTCCAGCGAGTTCCGCTACCGCAAACCCGTCATCAACAAGGATGACGTCGTCATCGCTATCTCGCAGTCGGGCGAGACGGCCGATACCCTCGCCGCTATCCAGTTGGCTAAGCAGCACGGCGCCTTCATCTTCTCGATATGCAACGTCGTAGGTGCCTCTATCCCCCGCGTCTCGGACAGCGGATGCTATACCCACGTAGGCCCCGAGATAGGCGTAGCCAGCACCAAGGCCTTCACCGCCCAGGTGACGGCCCTCACCATGCTCGCCCTCTGTATCGGTCGCGAGAAGAATACCATCTCCGAGGAGCAGTACCTGCGTATCGTACGCGAACTGGGTCAGATACCCGATAAGATAGAGTGCGTCTTGAAGCAGAACGAGCGTATTGCCGACTTTGCCAAGACCTTTACCTATGCCCAGAATTTCATCTATCTGGGACGCGGCTACAACTACCCCGTAGCCATGGAGGGTGCGCTTAAACTCAAGGAGATCTCTTATATCCACGCCGAGGGCTATCCCGCCGCCGAGATGAAGCACGGCCCCATCGCGCTGATCTCCCAGGAGATGCCTGTCGTGGTGGTCGCTCCGCGTTGCGGCACGTATGAGAAAGTAGTCAGCAATATCCAGGAGATCAAGGCCCGTAAGGGACGCGTGATAGCCGTGGTGACCGAGGGCGATGAACTCGTCAGCCGCATAGCCGACTATACCATCTCCGTACCCGAGACTGAAGAGTGCCTCACGCCGCTACTGACCGTCATCCCGCTGCAACTCATGGCCTACCATATTGCCGTTGTCAAGGGCTGCGACGTGGACCAACCCCGCAACCTCGCCAAGTCGGTTACCGTAGAGTAGGGATTTTTTTTGTGTATATCAAAAAAAAGTAGTACCTTTGCAGCGTGAATCACGTTGCGGTATCAGACATGGACACGAGTACTAACCGGAGAGGCAGCGCGGTTCACTTTTTTATTAGGAAATAAGGATGCTCTGTGATGTGCGTATCTTTATGTTGTGGCTTGTTTTGAAGAAGAGATTGATAGAGCGGCGACAAGAATGTCACCAGAGACCACCAACACGTTGTGTATGTCATTCAAAAAAAGTAATTAGATGAAAAGCGAGGAAGAACAATGGAAATAGCAAGAGCCGGAAACGGCGTGGAAAGGTGTGGGAATCTACCACATCACCATGGTTGTGTCCAGTAGGGAGGATTTATTGGGCACGCTCGTCATTCCCAATGATAATCCGGAACAAGCGCATGTCGTTTTGAGCGCTTTTGGAGAGGAGATCAAGGATTGCGTGAGGACTATTCCCGATTTCCATCCAGAGATACAGATCCTGGCATTGCGGATGATGCCCGACCATGTGCATTTCATCCTCCATGTACACCGCAAAATGGATATCGGAATTCGAGCGGCTATGCGCGGATTTTGGCAAGCAACCAAGGCTATCGGGCGTGCATATACATCGTCCATTGACCCGGATGGCATCCGGAACAACCAACTACGTGTTGATCCTATCTTCTTAGAGAAACCCTTCATACGTCCTATGTCGCGTAAGGGGCAGTTGCAATCCATGATTCACTATGTGCTAATGAACCCGCAACGCCTCGCTACCAAGCGCCTCAAACCCGGTTATTTCTATGTGCAGCATGACGTGGATATAGGTGGACGCACCTATGAAGCTGTAGGAAATATCAAACTGCTGCAAGCTGCGAAAATAAATCCGGTTCATGTGCGGAGTATGTGGGTAAGAGATGCGGAAGAACATGGGGACGACCAGGCTCTCCGAAACTACAAGAACGGCTGTGTGCTGGCTGCGCGAGAAGGGGCAATTATGGTATCACCCTTCATTAGCGAGCATGAACGTGCCGTGTTAGATGTCCTTCTAAATGAGAAGCATCCTATTATCTACATCGCCGATAATGGTTTCGGCAAGTACTACAAGCCCTTCGCTGCTCTCTTTGATGCCGTAGCAGATGGCCGCATGCTCATCCTGAGCCCATGGTCACATGATCCTAAGAAAAAGCATGTGACACGCGCAGAATGCATCGCGATGAATAAGATGGCGGAAGAGATATCCACATCGTCTATTGTCCCGAATGACATTCGGGGTAACTAACGATGTTTATTCATGAAAAAGCCACATTTATGCAAAAAAAATCTCGCCCTTTTTTTGTTTCGAGATGCAACCATCCGATTCTTAAGATTTCGCTCACTAAGGGGCAAGCCATATGCAATCCATATGCAAGTCATGGTTTTCCCATGGTTTTTAAACGCCTATTTTCCCCTCCGAAAATATACAATTTTTAAGATTTAGCTCCATGCTTAAGTCATGGTTCCCCCATGATTTAGTCCTGATAATCCTAGACATTTCCCCTTACGTCACCATAATCACACCATACCCACACCATAATCACACCATACCCACATTCTTCAGTACGTCCCCTTGACGACGAGTCAGCGTCGTCTATATTTTTGTCGTGGCACTTTGACACTCTTCGTATAAGTCGCTTTGTATTAGCATGTTTGTGCTTTCCGAACTGTGCCAAGTGTGCCAGAGTGTCATACTTGTGTCCTATCTATCGTTAGTTATACGTTGGTTATTCGTTCGTTATTCCTTGGTTATTAGGCTGACGATAGGCTAACAATGCCCCCTTCATGTTTTTTTTTGTGTGTCGCTATGTCGCTCTTGTTTTTTTGTATGAGATTAATGAGACTATTGAGACTATGGAGCGTAATTTTCTGAATACCATTTATTTACAAAGTCTCACAAAAGTCTCAAAGTCTCAAAGTTCCACCGCTAAAACTGCGACACAGCGACATTAGGCTTTGACTTTTGATAAAAAAAATCTCGCGTACGCTTGCGTATGTGCGATTTTTTTTGTACCTTTGCGCCAAATTTTGAAAAACTAAACAAAAAATAGATATGATACGTGTAGCTGTTTTAGGTTATGGCAATATAGGCCGCGCCGCTGAGCAGGCCATTGTAGCCGCTCCGGATCTGGAGTTGGCCGGTATTTATCATCACGACGACAACCTGGATGATCTGCAGGCCGATGTCGTACTGCTGTGTACCCCTACGCGTGAGGTACCCGCCTTCGCCACCATCATGGCACGAAAGGGTATATGCACCGTCGATAGTTTTGATATCCACGGCCAGATCAGTAGCCTGCGTGAGCAGCTGATGCCGCTCTGCCTGGAGCATAAGACCGTGAGCATCGTCTCCGCCGGTTGGGACCCGGGTACCGACTCGATGGTACGCGCCATGCTGCTGGCCATGGCCCCCAAAGGACTGACCTATACCAATTTCGGTCCCGGACGTTCGATGGGCCACTCGGTAGCCGCTAAGGCCATTAAGGGCGTCAAGAATGCCCTCTCGATGACCATTCCGTTGGGCACCGGTGTGCACCGCCGCATGGTGTATATTGAGTTGGAGGACGGCGCGGACTTCAAGACCGTGGAGGCAGCCCTACTGAAGGACGACTATTTCGCACACGACGAGACCCACGTGATCCAGGTGGAGTCGGTAGATGAACTCAATAACGTAGCGCATGGCGTACACCTGACCCGCTCGGGCGTGTCGGGCGTGACGCACAACCAGCGCTTTGAATTCAATATGGAGATTAACAATCCGGCCCTGACCGGACAGGTGATGGTCAGTTGCGCGCGTGCTGCCTACCGCATGAAGGAGCACGGCGAGTACGGATGCCGCACGATGATCGAGTTGCGCCCGATAGATATGTTGCCCGGCAAGGCAGAGGACCTGATCCGGGCATTGGTTTAGGAGTTGATTAGTTGATTGGTTTATTAGTTGATAGGTTAATATGGAAACGAAAACGAAAGTGATTTTATGGACGTGCGGCGTGCTGGTAGTGGCCGCAACGCTGTTCTGCTTCTTTAAGTTCGGCTTTGTATATAGCGAAGGCGTGAACGAGGGCGATATCAATTACTTCCAGAAGGAGGGCTTCATCTTCAAGACCTACGAGGGCAAGATGATCCAGACAGGACTGAAGTCCAAACCCGCCGACGGAGGTGCTATACAGTCCAACGAGTTTAAGTTCTCGGTGGCCGACGAGAAGGTGGCCGAGGAACTGATGACGATACCCAATGCCGGCGTCAAGCTGCATTGGCACCGCTACCTGGGTACGCTGCCTTGGCGCGGCAATAGCCCGTTTGTAGTGGACTCGGTTGTCTCACATAAGTGAGAAATTAAAAATTAAAAATTAAGAATTAAAGGAAATATGCTTACATCTGAGGAAAACAATTTTGTAAAGTATTTCGAGCGTTCGTTTGTGGCTAACTGGGAGCGCCCGGCAGTGACCGACTACGATACGGGCAAGACGCTGACCTATCGTTACCTGGCTGCCAACATAGCCGGACTGCACATCACCTTTGAGGAGTGCGGCATCGTACGCGGCGACAAGATCGCGCTCATGGGACGCAACAACTCCAACTGGGTATCGGTCTATATGGCCGCTATCACCTATGGTGCCATCATCGTGCCCATCCTGCAGGACTTCCACGCCAACGACGCGATACATATCATCAACCACTCGGAGTCGAAACTGCTCTTCATCTCCGACGCTAACTGGGAAGGTATCGACCTGGACCAGATACCCGGCGTACGGGCTGTGTTCTCGCTCAACGACTGGCATCCCATCTCGCGCCAAGTGTCGGTGGAGAAAGTGTGCCATGAGGAGATCGTTCGTCTCTACGAGAAGCGTTACCCCAACGGCGGCATCAAGCCCGAGCACGTGAAGTACGTGAACCGCTCCAACGAGGAGATCGCTTCGATCAACTATACCTCCGGCACCACCGGCTTCTCCAAGGGCGTCATCACGCCGCTGAATGCCCTGGCCGGCAACATGAAGTATGCGCACGACCATGACCTGGTAGGACCGAACAGCCGCCACGTGGCCTTCTTGCCGCTGGCACATGCCTACGGTTGCGCCTTCGACTTCCTGGCCTGCCTCTCGGCCGGCGGACATGTGTACCTGATCGGTCGTACGCCTTCGCCGAAGATCCTGCTTAAGGCCTTTGCCGAAGTCAAGCCGACACTCATTCTCTCCGTACCGCTGATCCTGGAGAAGATATACAAGAAGATGATCGTGCCCCAGATATCGACGCCGCCCGTAAGTTGGGTGCTGCGTATCCCGCTGCTGAACGAACTGGCATGCGCCAAGATTCGCGAAGAACTGATAGCGGCCTTCGGTGGCGAGTTTGAGCAGATGATTATCGGTGGTGCGCCGCTCAACCCCGAGGTGGAGAGCTTCTTGCGCAAGATCAACTTCCCGATGACCGTAGGTTACGGTATGACGGAGTGCGCGCCGCTGATCGCCTTCACGCCTTGGAAAGAGGGTGGTGGAAAACTCTACTCCTGCGGTCGCCCCCTGGAAGGCATCATGGAGATCAAGATCAACAAACCCGACGAAGAGGGTATCGGCGAGATCATGGTACGCGGCGAGAACACCATGTTGGGCTACTACCGCAACACTAAGGCTACGCGCGAGGTGATGACCAAGGACGGCTGGCTCCGTACAGGCGACCTTGGTATGCTGGACGAGGACGGCTTCCTCTTCATCAAGGGACGCTCCAAGACTATGCTGCTCGGACCGAGCGGTCAGAATATCTACCCCGAGGAGATCGAGGCTAAGCTGAACAACATGCCGTTCGTCATGGAGTCGCTCGTGCTGCAACACAAAGACAACCGACTCGTGGCCCTCATCTGCCCCGACTATCAGGAGGTGGACAAAGCCCACCTGAGCCGTGAGCAACTGGACGAAGCCATGGAGGAGAATCGCCGTCAGGTGAATGCCCAACTGGCTGCCTATGAGCAGATCAACAGCATCAAGCTCTTCCCGCATGAGTTTGAGAAGACGCCGAAGAAATCCATCAAGCGCTTCCTCTATAACTCGATGATTGATTAATAGGCTATCAGCCGTCAGCATTCAGCCGTCAGATATGAACCTATGTATTGATCAAGGAAATAGTCGCACCAAGGTGGCGCTGGTAGAGGAGGGTAGGATCACCCACCATTTCATCTACCGATCCTTCTCGTCCGCTGATGTGGAGCGCCTCTGCTCGCTCTATCCCGTCTCCGACTCCATCATCTCGTCGGTGGTGAACATAGAGCCGGCTGTGGTCAATACGCTCAATCGCCTCTCGCGTAGGTTTGTGCTCTTTGACCATCAGACGCCCGTACCCATCACCAATCGGTACGACACGCCCGAGACACTGGGTCAGGACCGTCTGGCGGCGGCTGTAGGCGCGAAAGCGCTCTGCCCCAATGAGAACCTGCTCATCATAGATGCCGGTTCGGCCATCACCTACGACTTTGTGTCGGCCGATGGCGAGTACATGGGCGGCAATATCGCACCGGGACTCAAGATGCGCTTCACCATGCTGCAACGTATGACCAAGAAGTTGCCGCTCGTAGATGCCGACGAGAACGAACTGCTACCGCTCTTCGGTCGGAACACACGCGATGCGATCGCTGCCGGCGTGATACGCGGCGTAGCCTACGAGGTGAAGGGCTATATGCGTACGCTCAAGCACCAAGTGCCGCACTTCGAGACCTACCTTACAGGCGGACATGCTGACTATATACTGCGCAACGTGCGCGACTCGAAACGCGAGAAACGAACCATCCGTCACGAACCTCACCTGGTGCTGATCGGACTGAACGAAATATTGGAATACAATAAAGAGAAAAGTGAATAGTGAAAAGTGAAAATTCAACGGTGAAAGGATTTAGAAAGTACATACTATTGGTTGCGGCGGCGCTTCTGGGCGTCATGGCCTCGGCGCAAAACCAGACCTCCTCGCCCTTCTCCCGCTATGCCTATGGCGACATGAACGACAACGTACCTATCGCCTACCGCGGTATGGGTAGCGTAGGCATCGGTATGCGTAGCAACAAGGTAATCTGCTCGGCTCAGCCGGCATCGTACACAGCCTGCGATAGTCTGACATTCATGTTCGACATCGCCGCCTCGGCGATGTGGTCGCGTTATCAGGATGCCAGCGGCATGCGCAACAGGGGAAACGGTAACCTGGAATATATCGCCCTGCAGTTTCCGCTCTACAAGCGCTATATTGCCTTCTCGGCCGGCGTACTGCCGTATAGTTCGGTGGGCTATGATATCGCTATGAGCGACTCCATCAACTCCGACTACCACTATACCAAGTCGTATATCGGCGAAGGTGGTATTAGCGAGGTATACGGTGGACTCGGTTTCAATATCTGCAACTGGGTAGCCCTGGGCGCTAACGTATACTATATGTTCGGCGACGTGCAACACGCGCGTACGCTCACATTTACGGAGTCGGGTCTGCATTCTACGATACAGGACGAGATACTCTCAGTCAGCTCCGTTCGCTTCCGCTACGGTCTGCAGCTGTTCCACACCTTTGGCGACCACTCGTTCACCCTGGGCGGCATCTTTGAGAACAAGATGAAGCTGAATAGTCAGTACATCGCTGTAGAGACTCAGACCGATGACTCGATACCCGTCTACGAAGGACTCTTCCAGACGCCGATGGTATATGGTGCGGGACTGAGCTACTGCTGGGCAGGACGTGTCACCGTAGGCTTGGACTTCCAGCGACAATGCATGGCTTCGGCGCTATACAACGGCGCTGCCGGCGTATATAGCGGCCTACAGGACCGCAACCGCTACGCCCTGGGTGTGGAATATCGCCACAACCCGCAGGGACGCCGCTATGTAGACCGCGTACAATGGCGTTGCGGACTGAGCATAGCCGACGAGTACCTGAGTAGCATCAAGGCGAAATCTTATATGGCCAGCATCGGCGTGGGCTTCCCGCTCCGCAATGCCGGCACGATGATCAATACCACGCTGGAGTACCAGCATCGCGGTAGCAACGCCACCGGACTGATCGACAATTCGCTCCGGTTGACTATCAATGCCTCGATCGCCGAAAACTGGTTCTTCAAACGCAAACTGTAAGGTTTGGCACGGAAATTGAAGGAGAAAGGTGAAAGGCCGTCAGCCGTCAGCCATCAGCCGTCAGCCATCAGCCATCAGAATGCTGAAAGCCGAAAGCTGAAAGCCCAAAATTGAAAATTATTTATTAATTAAAAAACTGATACATTATGAAATTTAAAACTCTTTTAGCCGTTGCGCTGTGTGCTGCAATCCCGGCTATGGCTTGCGCTAAGAAGCCTAAGAAACAAAAAGAACCGGTTGAGCCGGTAGTAGTAGATCCGTATCTGATCCCTCAGGATGAGTGTGAAGACTATTTCTCGCTGGAGCACGAGAGTCTGAAGAACAAGGACTACGAGACAGCTTACGAGCAATGGAAAGCCGTATTTACTACCTGTCCGGGTATCCAGCGTCAGCTCTATACCGACGGTGCACATATCCTGGAAGCCCTCTACAAGAAGGCTAAGGAAGAGAGCAACGAGCCGGAGATGATCCGCATCGCCAACGAGATCATGAACATGTATGACAAGCGTATGCAGTTCTTCGGTGACGACGAGCGTTATCCGATCTCCTACATCCTCTCCACCAAGGCGGTAGACTACCGTACCTATTTCGAAGGCACAGAGGCTTATAGCCGCGACACTGTCTATGCATGGCTCCACGAGGCTATGAAGCACGACCAGGCTTCGCCGTTCCTCTCGGCATTGGAGATGCTCTTCAACATGTCGTATGAGAACTACACGGCCGACAAGACCAATCAGGAGAAGGCTGACCTCTTCGTAGAGGACTACAACAACGTACTGGTAGGTTTGGCTATCCTCGTGGATGATACGACCTATGCTAACCGTGAGTTGGCCGGCCAGAAGAAAGACTGGTTTGACCAGGTTTTTGCTCAGTCGGGTGTAGCTGACTGCGACAAACTGGACGAACTGTACGGCAAGGTGGTTGAGGCTAACATGAACGACTATTCCGTACTGCGCCGTCTGGCTGCTCTGTATCGCCAGATGGACTGCGAGGAGTCGCCCGTATATGCAGCCGCTATCAAGCAGATGCAGGTGCTGCGTCCTGCTGAGTCCTACGGATCGGGTGCTGCCGGCATGGCTAAGAAGTGCCTGAAGAACAAAGACTATCAGGGTGCTATCGCTAACTTCAAAAAAGCCCTCGGCGAGACCAGTTCGGCAAACGACAAGGCCGACTACCTGTACCTGATCGCTCAGTGCTACTATGCATCCAAGAGCTATCAGTCGGCAGCCGACTATGCTAAACAGTCGCTCGGCGTGAAACCGGGTCAGGGACGTTGCTACATGCTGATCGGTAACTGCTATGCTACTGCAAAGCCGTATCCCGGCAACACGGCTAAGGACAAGATCCTGAACAAGACCGTCTTCTGGGCTGCTTGCGATATGTTTGAGAAAGCTAAGGCCGATCCTTCTACCGCCAGCAAGGCTGCTGCAGCTATCGCTACCTACAGCAAGTACTTCCCCACTAAGGAAGAGCGCTTCGACCTGCCGAAGGAGTTCAAGGGTACGACCTTCTTTGTAGGCGGTTGGGTGAACGTAACGACACGTATCCGCTAACATACCGTACTATTGTCTGTGATCCCGAATCATCACATACATGCCAATATACTGCTCATCGTCTGCGCACTTGCGCTGGCGGTGGGCAGTTGCTCTACCAACGACCATCATCCCTCGGCAGCTGCTATCACCAACCGTGAGGCCATGCCGCTGCTGGAGGAACATGACGTAGTGACGCTCATCAGCGACTCGGGCGTGACGCGTTATCGTATCAAGGCGGCTCGATGGTTGGTATACGATAAGTCGGATCCCCCATGTTGGGATTTCCCGTACGGCATCCAGTTGGAGCAATTTGATGAGAAATTGCATGTGGAAGCATCGCTAAGAGCCGACCGTGCGCACTATGACCAGGAGGCCGAACTATGGCGCCTGTGGGGGCATGTACGGGCGATGAATAACGGTGGTGATAAATTCTATACGGAGGAACTCTATTGGGATCGCAAGAACGAACGCATCTATTCCGACTCAGCCATCGCTATTCGCCAGAAAGAGACGCTGATTCGTGGCATCGGATTCGATGCCAACCAGACAATGACACAATATACAATTCGACAAACGAACGGCCTAATCCCGATCAAGGAATAGGCTGTTGTTGCTAAACACATAAGAAAATTATGGCTAATTTACTGGAAGGAAAAGTGGCACTTATCACCGGTGCTGCACGAGGAATCGGACGCGAGATAGCGCTCAAGTTTGCCGCAGAGGGTTGCGATATCGTTTTTACCGACATAGCGCTCAACGAAGCTGCCGTAGCTACCCGTGACGAGATCGCCCGGATGGGTGTACAGGTACGCGCTATTGCCAGCGATGCCTCGAATTTTGAGGCTGCTCACGAGGTGGTAGAGCAGGTCGTCAAGGAGTTTGGCCACCTGGATATACTGGTCAACAATGCCGGTATCACGCGTGACACCTTGCTGATGCGTATGACCGAAGAGCAATGGGACCTGGTGCTGAACGTCAACCTGAAGTCAGCCTTCAACTTCACCCATGCCGTGACGCCCCATATGATGCGTCAGCGCAGCGGATCAATCATCTCGCTCAGCTCCGTAGTGGGACTGAACGGCAATGCAGGACAGGCCAACTATGCCGCCTCCAAGGCCGGTATAATAGCGCTTACCAAGTCGGTCGCTAAAGAACTGGGTGCTCGCGGCATCCGCGCCAATGCGATCGCTCCGGGATTTATTCTCACGGATATGACCAAGGCGCTGAGCGAAGAAACGCTCAAGCAGTTTGTACAACTCGTACCGATGCGTCGTGGCGGTGAGCCCGAAGAAGTAGCTAAGGTCGCGTTGTTCTTAGCAAGCGACCTTAGCAGTTACGTATCCGGACAAGTGATCCAGGTGAATGGTGCAATGGCGTAATTAGTGCGCCGCCAGCATATTCTTAGGATCCAGGATCTGGTCGAGCTTCTCCTGCGAGAGCAGGCCATGCTCCAATACCAAATCATAAACGCCTCTACCGGTTTCCAGAGCTTCTTTGGCAATCTTGGTAGAGGCTTTATAGCCAATATAGGGGTTGAGCGCCGTGACAATACCGATCGAGTTCTTGACGATCTGCTCGTTGTGCTCACGGTTGATAGTGATACCCTCTATACATTTCTCACGCAGGATGTGCATCACGTTGCGCAACCATGTGATCGACTCAAAGATACACTCTGTGATGATAGGCTCCATGACGTTGAGCTGGAGCTGACCGGCCTCGGCGGCAAAGCATACGGCCGTGTCGTTTCCGATTACCTTGAAGCAAACCTGGTTGGTTACCTCAGGAATGACGGGATTGACCTTACCCGGCATGATGGAGCTACCCGGTGCCATAGGCGGCAGGTTGATCTCGCCCAAGCCGCAACGCGGACCGCTGGCCATGAGGCGCAGGTCGTTGCAGGTCTTGCTAAGCTTCACAGCCAGACGCTTCAATGCGGCTGAATAGCTGACATATGCACCGGTATCGGGCGTAGCCTCTACCAGGTCCTCGGCCAGCAGGAATGGTTCGCCGGTCAGTTCGCACAGCTTCTTGGTGCATAGTTCGGCGTAGCCTGCCGTAGCATTCAGTCCGGTACCAATCGCCGTACCACCCATATTGATCTCGTAGAGCAGGTTGACGTTACGCTCCAGGTTCTTGATCTCCTCGTGGAGGTTGTCGGCAAAGGCGTGGAACTCCTGACCGCTGGTCATCGGTACGGCATCCTGCAGTTGGGTACGACCCATCTTGATGCAGTCGTTGAACTCATCGCCCTTCTTGCGCAAAGCATCAATAAGCATCGTGAGCGACTCTACCAGACCGCGATTCATGCGGATAAACGCATAGCGGAAAGCCGAAGGGTAGGCATCGTTGGTGGATTGCGCACAGTTGACGTGGTCGTTGGGGGAACAGTACTGATACTCGCCACGCTCATGACCCATGATCTCCAGCGCACGGTTGGCGATCACCTCGTTGGCATTCATGTTGACCGTGGTGCCGGCACCGCCCTGTACCATGTCGGTAGGGAACTGGTCGTGCATCTTGCCGTCGATGATCTCGCGACAAGCCTGGGCGATAGCCGCATGGATCTCGTCGTTGATGACGCCGAGTTCGTGGTTGGCCTCTACGGCCGCCAACTTGATGTAAGCCATAGCGATGATGTACTCCGGAAAGTCAGACATCTTGAGATTGCTGACTTTGTAGTTGTTAATACCGCGTTGGGTCTGCACACCGTAGTATGCTTCTGCGGGAACTTGCAGAGCGCCTAAAAGGTCGGACTCTGTACGAAATTTTGTGTCCATAGTAATAAATATAATTTGAATGTTAGTATATTCCTTTGACCATTAGCCATTCGCCTTTCACCATTACTTCGTGACATTGCCGAGCAGGGAGCGCACAAACTCCGTGCGGTTGAAGCACTGGAGGTCGGTCATCTGTTCGCCCAGCCCGATATAGCGAACGGGGATCTTAAACTGGTCGCTGATACCGATCACGACGCCGCCTTTGGCTGTGCCGTCGAGTTTGGTGATAGCCAGCGAGCTGACCTGGGTGGCTGCTGTGAACTGACGCGCCTGCTCAAAGGCGTTCTGACCCGTACTGCCATCCAGCACCAGCATAACGTCGTGCGGCGCATCGGGTACCACTTTCTGCATGACGTTCTTGATCTTGGTGAGCTCGTTCATGAGGTTAACCTTGTTGTGCAGACGTCCGGCCGTGTCAATCAGCACTACGTCGGCATCGTTGGCCTTGGCGGATTGCAGGGTGTCGAAAGCCACGGAGGCGGGGTCGGAGCCCTGCTGCTGCTTGATGACGGGTACGCCTACGCGCTCGCCCCATATGCATAGCTGCTCTACGGCAGCAGCGCGGAACGTATCGGCCGCACCCAGATAGACGCGTTTGCCGGCCTGCTTGTACTGGTAGGCCAGTTTGCCGATCGTGGTGGTCTTGCCCACGCCGTTGACGCCTACGACCATGATGACGTAGGGCTTGGCCGGCAGCGGTGCGGAGAAGTCCAGTACTTCAGTGGTATTGTTCTCCTGGAGCAAGGCGGCTATCTCCTCGGTGAGGATGACGTTCAGTTCGTCGGTGCCGATATATTTATCCCGTTTTACACGTTCCTGGATACGTTCGATGATGCGCAGCGTGGTCTCTACGCCTACGTCGGAAGTGATAAGCGCTTCCTCCAGGTTGTCGAGCACGTCGTCATCTACCGTGGATTTACCAACGATAGCATGACTGATTTTGCTCAGAACGGATTCTTTGGTTTTCTCAAGGCCCTTGTCGAGGGTCTCTTTTTTCTCTCTATTAAACAGTCCGAAAAATGCCATATTTGTATATATATTATATAAGGATTAGTATAGTATGGTGGATGTATAGTTTTTCTGCACCTTGGCGCGCAATTGCTGCTTGAGGTCTTCGTCGGCAAAACTTGCATTGACGGAGTTGAGCAACATATGCCCGATCTCAAATTCATGCAACTGGAAGGTCTCTATCAGGTGGTGCCACTCCTGCTGCAGGTCGGTATTGCTCACGGTCATATCGTCGGTATTGACGCACACCTTGACGCCGGCGTCCAGCAGTCGGCGTAGCGGGTAGTCGGCATAAGAGCGGTAGATACCGGTATCGATATTGCTGGTAGGGCAGAGCTCCAGGGTGATATCGCGAGCGATGAGTTCGTCTATTACGCGCTTGTCTTCCAGTCCGCGTACGCCGTGACCGATACGTACAGCTCCTGCCTGGATAGCCTCCCATACGCTGTCAGCACCTGCTGCTTCGCCGGCATGGATAATGATGGGGATGTGATAGCGGCGTGCCTTTTCGAAGGCATACTCAAAATCGCTGGTTGGGAAGAGTCCTTCCGCTCCGGCCAGGTCGACGGCTACGACGCCATGTCCCAAGAACTCACGGGCCACATCCACGGTGATGAGGTTGGCCTCGTGGGTGCCCCGGTCATTGCCACGCATCATGGAAACGATGAGTCCGCATGGTATGGGTGCGCGACGTATGCCCTGAAGCACAGCTTCTACGGCCTGACGTTGGCTGAGTCCTTTCTCGCAGGATTTCTGCGGGGCAAAGCGTATCTCGGCATATATGAGACCCTGCTCATGCAGTTCGCAGAGCAAGTCATAGGTGCATATATCTAGCGCCTCGCGGGTGTGGAGCAATGAGCATGCCAGGTCGAAACGCGCCAGGTAGTCGTTTAGGTCCTTGCAATCCTCGGTGAGCGACATGAGCTTGCGGAGTTCCTCATCGCTATCGGGTATGCTTACGCCCTGCATCTCGGCCAGACGCCGCGCCGTATGGAGCGGCATGGAGCCATCCAGGTGCAAGTGTAAATCGATTAGTGCTAATTGTTTTTCCATATGTGTATGTGTTTTTCAGTTATCGTATTAGTTTTCCAAAGGTTAGTAGTATGATGCGGAAATACTCGCCGAGGGTCTGATGGCGTATGTAGCGCATGTTGAGTGCTATCTTGGCCGGCATGATTTCCTGGATATAGGTCTGGTCGGGATCTGAGGAACAGGCCAGAAGGGCGTTCTCATCGATATACTCGATAGAAGCATAGTCGGTGATACCCGGGCGAACGGAGAGCACTTGACGTTGCTCGTCGGTGTATAGATCGACATACCGACGCACTTCCGGACGAGGACCTACGAGCGACATGTCTCCGATAAGGACGTTCACGAGTTGCGGCAGTTCGTCGAGCTTATACTTACGTATATAGTATCCTGCGCGCGTCACGCGCGGGTCGCGATCGCCGATGGTGATGAGACTCATCTTGTCAGCCCCTACGCGCATGGAGCGGAATTTGAGTAGCCCGAAGTCGCGTTCATCCTTACCGACACGCTGCTGGCGGTAGAAGATCGGTCCCGGGTCGTCGATGACAATCCATAGAGCCACCAAGAGGAAGAGCGGGCTGAGCAACAGCAGCCCGAACAGGCTAAATACTATGTCGCAAAAGCGTATCATCTATGCGTCAATATATCGGTGTATTGCGTGATGATATAGTCTATCTCTTCGTCCGTAAGGCGCGTATGCAGCGGGAGCGTAATCTCGTTCTGGAAATGGGCATAGGCATTTGGGAAGTTCTTGATATCAAACCCTAAAGCCTTGTAAGCCGTCATCATCGGTAGCGGCTTATAATGGACGTTGGTAGCGATACCTCGTTCGGCCATGCGGACGATGATGGCTTGCCGCTCCTCTAAGGTAGCACCGGGGATGCGGGTGAGATAGAGGTGACCGGACGAACAGTAGTCGTCGGTATAATGATTCAGGACTTCCACGCCAAGGGGCTTGAAAGCAGCGTCGTAACGCACTATGATCTCGCGACGACGTGCCAGCAGGGCAGGGTAGCGCTTCATCTGAACGAGACCTAAGGCCGCCATGATATCGGTCATGTTGCATTTATACCACGGTCCGACGATATCGTATTCCCATGCCCCGAGTTGGGTCTTGGCCAACGCGTCTTTGGACTGCCCGTGCAGCGAGTAGAGTTGTATCTGGTGGTAGAGCGCCTCGTCGTCGATGCCGGGGATGCGCCATGTGAGTGCACCGCCTTCAGCCGTGGTGAAGTTCTTGACGGCATGGAACGAGAAGGACGTGAAATCGGCCATGGAACCTACCATATGATCGTGCCACGAAGCACCGAAGGCATGGGCAGCATCCGCACAGACGGCGATACGGCCAATGGCTTGTTGGAGATCGTTGGAGGGTCGGAAGGTTGGCTGATGGCGCTTGACGATGTCGAATATACGGGCATAGTCGCACGGGATGCCGGCCAAGTCCACGGGGATGATGGCTTTGGTGCGAGGCGTGATAGCGGCTTCAACGGCATCGTAGTCCATCTCCAGACTATCGCGTTGGCTGTCGATAAAGACGATCGTAGCGCCGACATGGGCGATGACGGATGCCGAAGCCGTATAGGTATATGCGGGTACGATGACTTCGTCGCCCGGGCCGATGCCCAAGAGACGCAGCGCCATCTCCAGACAGGCTGTAGCGGAGTTGAGGCACACTGCACGCGGTGCATCCACATACGCTGCTATTTGACGTTCCAGTTCCTTGGTGCGTGGACCGGTGGTGATCCAACCGGAGAGAATCGCTTCGCGTACTTCCTGAACCTCTGCTTCCGTCATGTCAGGCGGCGAAAATGGAATATTAAACTTTTTCATATTGTTATTATCGATTCGTTTCTACATTAAATGGTCGTTTGAATAATAGTTTGCCTATACCGTGCAAGTATCCGATGCCGTAACTGAGGTGTATAGTGGCGAACACTATAGGCAAGTAGGCATTCCGATATGTACAGCCTACCAGGCTGATGAACAGGAGATACAATCCTATGATGCTGACATACGTGATCCACAATGCGGTATGCAGAAAGCAAAGCGGCAAACCGATGATAAGACCCAACATAAAAAGCATGGGGACAAACTGCCGGATGGTGGCAGGATGGTGTATCTTGCTATTTACCAAAGGTTTGAACAAGCCGTATTGGTAGAACATGCTTCTGGTCTTACGGATGGTATCCCGTGCATAATAGGTAGTACAGATACTCGGAACCAAATATATATGGCCTCCATGTTGGATGGTACGGGCATTGAACTCATCATCCTGGTTTCTGGTCAGTTCTTCGTCAAAGAAGCCTATCTCGTCAAAGAGCGATCGGTGCCAGAAACCGAAAGGCACTGTATCCGCTTCGGTCGGTTTGTCAATTGTTGCTGTGCGGAACGTACTGTTTCCTACACCGAGAGGATGACTGCAGGCTATCGAAATCGCTTGTGCTTTGCGGCTGTCGTTAGCGGGTAATGTCTGACATACTCCACCTACGTTCGTTGCATCCGGCAACTCGCTTATGTAGCGTAATAAAGTGCTAACATAATTCGTCGGGAAAGTAGAATGGGCATCAATACGGCAGATATATTCGCCTTTGGCAGCACGAATACCAATATTCATGGCATAGGGAGCTGTGCGATGATCATTGTTAAGCAAGCGGATATTGGCATATCGCTCCAGATAGGGTTCTATCAATGCACGTGTTCTATCCGTACTACCGCCGTCAACAAGCAATAACTCCCAATTCTCTTTGGGAAAATCTTGCGCCAGAACGGACCGGATACATGCGTCTATAAACCGTTCTTCGTTATATATGGGACAAATAATTGAGACCATTATTTCCATAAGCTTTGAATTTTTTGGATGATAAATGCAACAATTGTACATAAAATGATGCTTCCTGTTGTATATACAAGCCAATGCCATGAATTAGCAATTTGGTAGATAGTAGGTTGGCATCCTATCCAAAGCGGATTTAAACCGTAAATCTTGATAAACAAATACGAAATGGGCTTGAACATTAACATGTGTAGGAAAAGGATGAAAATAGAATATTTTCCTAATTGCTGCAAAAGGCCGAATGATATTTTTAATGAATGGATGTATTGGCTCACTCCGTATATGAATAAGGTCCCACTACATCCGGTAATAAGTAGCAATATTAATTGAAAAGGATTGATCATTTCAGACATACTTATGGAGTATGGACAATATATCGCGATGCATGATGGCAAAGCTAATAAACATATATGCCACCATCGCATTTGCCATGATTCGATAGCATTACGTAAGAATAAACCGATATATATAAAAACTCCGGCCATTAATACACGTGTGACAAAAATGGTATTTAAAGAAGGCTTAATCGAATGCATAACAGTTAAAAGAAGAGAAAGCCCCATAAATATACTACTCCCTATAAAGCATTGCTTTTGCCATGGGTGTTTCCTGAAAACTGCATGAATGAGAGCTATGCCTACATATGCAAAAAACATGCATTGTATAAACCAACAAGCTCCTAAGAAAGGATCATCATAGACTTCTAAAAATCCAATGAGTAAACCCAAGCGCAATAAATAATCTTTCAAGTCAAATAAATGAGTCAGGTCTCCGGCGCGTGTACCATAGAACTCATTTAAGATACCCAGATGGAAAAATAAGTTGTGCAATAATAAGGATATAATGCCGCAGATGAGAAGGGGCATTGCCAATTTCTTCCATTTATTCAGCACGAAGAAACGTATCTCGGAAAGTGATTTTTCGGATAAGAAGTAGCCACTAAGAATAAAGAATAATGGCATATGAAAACTATATATATATTTATATAGTCCTTCCGGACAGCAGGAATGACCTGCCACCATTAGTATGATCGCAACACCTTTCGCTATGTCAATTGTGCTATTCCTCATCTAAAAAAGATCTTTTTTATTGCATGTAAACTCTCTTTGCTCCATGCTGATTTCTGCTTTTGGTTAATGAGCCCGGTATTGATATTTCCGATGTTGTCGATACGCAGGGCAGGTAGGTATCTCGTTTTTAGCTCTGCGGCGCGCACCAATTCCGCAAACCATATCTCCTCGCCGTACATGAAAGTCGGGAAATGCAGTTCGGGGTATTGGGCTACAAAGGCACGGGTAAAGAGCATGAACGATCCGTGGCCGGCATATATCTCGCACGGCGGGTATTCTTTCGTCTTTTGGCTTTTCAGTACATATAACGCATGGTAAAGTCGATAAATCAAGGTGCTGCTATATATGATGTTCCAAATGATGAAATTACGTTTTGTCGGACGCGCCAGCATACAGGGGTTTTCATGACGGTTGATTTTGTCAGTATAAATATCGGGCGCCAGCCAACCTGTATCTGACACATTGATCTTTACTAACTGCTCAAAGAAATCAGGGGCTAACTTCAGATCCACATTGGAGATCGATACAAAATCGTACCCTTGTGCTTTGGCATTGTAGATAGAAAGGGCACCTCCTAAATAACCGCGGTTGTTATTCCCGTTATCAGCCACTTCGATGTCTACCTGCATTTTACCTTTCACGCGTTCTGAGGCACGAAGGGCGGATTCCGTAAAAATACGGAGTTCTTCGTCAGAATGATAAGTGACACATATAAGCAGATATTTCTTCATTTCAGGTTCTTGAATTGATTCGTAATGGTCCTGATAGCGTACGGAGAGATGTCGATCGGTTGCGCCGAACGATAATCGCCGGTCATAAACTGCTCAAATTGCTGTACGTCGAAATCTGCTGCCGAACAATGGAAGACAGGACGCTTGGTAATACCATAATCTATCAGTTTGGATGGCAACTGAGTGGTGTTGTTATTGCCGACATTGATGAGGAAATCGCATTGGCTTAATTGGTAAATCAGCTTGTCTCGCTCTACGCCGTATTGAATGTGCAATTTCTCTCCTAAAGATTTGCGATATTTATCTAAAATTGTCTCTGTATACGGATCCAGGTTACGCAGATAGATCCGGAAATCGAAATCACGATCTTGCTGTTTTAAGTACTGCAATAAGAACTCCGGATTACGTATATCGCGATAGAAAACACCGGCATAGGCAAATGTAGGTATTGCATTTTTTTTGTAGGTCGCGAGAGGTGTAGACTCTAAATCAAATCCTTGGGGGATAATACAAATCTTATCTTTCGGAATAACCCTGTTGTAGGCAGGTATCGCTCCCGGAGTGGGTATTGCCAAA
Organism: Paludibacteraceae bacterium; assembly: GCA_017509715.1. GTDB lineage: Bacteria > Bacteroidota > Bacteroidia > Bacteroidales > Paludibacteraceae > Colicola. Next base: position 268,852 of record JAFWOU010000029.1, read on the forward strand.
AAATCATATTGCTTATATACCCGCCGTTCCAACCAACGCATATAGAAAGCACGTGGTGTCTGTTCACTTCCGGAGAATGGATCTCCGCTATCCGCAATGAATCGTGTATTGGGAAGTGGGTGCTTTCTACGATACAAGGCACCCGCATAGATGTTCATAAATGGTGTGGACAACGCGATAAACAAATCTGTATCCGGTGCTATCTCCAATTGTCGGGCTATCTTGGGCGCATACCGGAAGAGATTCCCCGCGAGCAAATACTCCAACAACCAACGGTAGATGGAATAAATCTTCTGTTTTACGCGGTTCTTGGAACTCAAATGCAAGCCGGTTTGTTCTATTTGTCCCGAACGGCGATGATACAAATCAATCATTCGGATCCGGAAGCCATATTCGTTTTGTAAGGCCGTGTAGTCCGTTCCGTCCACTTGAGTCAGTATCGTTACCTCCACCTCATCTCCCTGACGCGCAAAAGAACGTGCCAATTCAAATGCCCGGAAAGCGCGCGGGTGTAATTCCGGATAAAAGCAAGCTGTTAAAATATGAATTTTCATGGATTGTATTTACGTTTAATAGTGTGGTTCAGTACCCAACAAACGAAGAGTGTACCCACGATAAAAAAACCTATGTTGACCTTGTAATAACTATAATAGAAGATACCTTGAAGCGGTATGAGGTACAAAATCAGTATCACAAACAGACGACTGAGCGTTATGGTGCCATCATTATTGGCGGAACGACATAGGAAATAACTGATGGAACTGAAAATCAGTACATATACAATCATACCAAATCGTCCCAAGTCGATCAGCAAATCGCCCAGGAAGGTGAAGAACACACCGATATTAAGGCCTGAATCGGACCATATGAGATCACGATAGTCTTCCAAATTCCATCCCGGATGCCATACGAAATAGTTGGTCAGCGGGAAGATCCTGTCCAGGTGAATACCACGAGCGGAATATTGTGTGAAGAAATAATTGAAATTCACAAACGACTGACCGCTATATGCCACCAGACTATCGAAAGCACCCGTATCATTAGCAACACCCACCATCGCAAAACGTGAAACAGTGACTGCAGCAATGAACAGACCTACTATGCCTCCGAAGGCCGCAAATGGTATGAGCGCTTTGCGGCGTTGCTGCCGATCCATCAGCGGGCGGAAGAAGATATACAATGCCAAGAAGGACAAGAACCAGTAGATAGGCTGTGTACGTCCGGCAATGAGGACTGCCTTGACAACGGGTGTCAACGATGATAGCAAGAGCAGCCAGTTGAAGAGGGTAGATTTGCGATTGTTGGCCACATTGGCAAAATAGAGCAGGATAGCGACCGGAGAGAACTGGGAGAAGATGGTCTCCGGAAGGGCCAACAACCATTGGATGCCGGTGAGCTTGACTTGCTCGGCATTCTCATATACCTCGTCGCGTACGTCCTTCAGATCAGACTGCATGATGGTATCCAAATGGGTAAAGGTATTGTAAAGCGTTATGAAGAACGTAAAAATCAATACCCAAGACAGGAGATCAACCATCCAGTATTTCTGCATATCTATCTGCCGCAGATCCAATGAACGTATTTTTCGGAACGGAATGACGGCTAAGGTGATCAGCGTACAATAGGCAAACGTGGCGAGGGGTGAAATAGCGATCTTCTCGTATACACCGTTGATGCCATATACACCGCATATGTCCAGCAAAATAGACATCAATGCCGAAAAAGCATATATCATCACCAGGAAGACACTGATGTCAATGCCTCCGCTCTTGCGAATCAGATAGATCGCAAGCAGGGTGAAATATATGAATGGAACGGCAATCATAGTAACCAGTGTGCTCCGATAGTATGTATGATTTGTCTATTCTCTCTAATGGCTTTTGCTTGTTGGCAAAAACGATGTTTCGCCTGATAATACAGGGCTATGTCGTGCAGCCGATGTTCTGCCAAGGCCGTGTGCCATACCGCAAGTCCGTACCGCATAGTATGCAAGGAGCAAACGAAGGGCGTATAGTTGATATCCACGGCTCGCAGGATCAGTTGCTGGTACATCAGTTGCTCCGTGGGGGTTTTTGCCGGCACATGTGCCCGATCGTGGTAGCAGTGGGTGCCGGATACGAAGTAAACTCCTTTGCCGTGATAATGGAGGCGTTGGAGGTAGTCGTTGTCTTCGGCATAATGGAAGAACAGCGGATTGAATCCTCCAATCTCTTCGAGCACTTCGCGAGGGATGAACCAGCAGGCCGCATTGATCTCCCGGGTAGCATATTTGGATGTTGTGCCGGCGGCCTGATCGCTGAGATAGCGTTGATATTCCGGCGATCGTCCGATAGCATTTTGTCGGAAATTCTTATCGATAGCATCGCCTTCTCCCGTTAGATGAACAGGACTGAGTAGGGAGTTGTGATCATCATGTAGCAGCAAGCGTTCTACCATATCCGGATCTATCCAAGCATCTTGATTGAGTAGCAAGACGTGGGTGGCGTCATGCTGCAGGGCGTATCGGATGCCGACATTGTTGCCTTGCCCGAAACCGAGATTTTGCGCTTGCTCCAGCAGTACGGCTTCCGGGAAATGGGTACGGATATATGCGACCGTCTGATCCGTAGAACCGTTATCGACGATAACCGGTGTAAGCGGAATAGACGACTGACGCAAACTGCCCAAGCAACGGTCCACCCATTGCATGGCGTTGTACGTCACGAGAATCACATATATCTTTGTTGCACTCATTTCCCCCACAATTCTTTAATGACTACGCTTGGCCATTTCCAGTTCTGGTACGCAAGTTGGGCGATACCAGGTGCCAGGATCAATCCCCAGATACCCATCTGCAGCGGACTGAGGAAGACCCATAATAGCAATACCGTAGCCGCTCCGCTGACCAGAGACGGAATAAAGAATGGTATCTTGTTATCCGCCATAATGAATCCGGCCGAAACGGCATGGTTATGCTCCAAGGTACTGATGAGCAACATCACGCAGAGCATGGAGACGGGTACAAAATGGGTTTGACTTTCAATCAGCTGTAGCGCCCATTCTCCCAATAGTATCCATGCCACACCGCCTACAAGATATACCGCCAACAGGCTACCTGTGCAGAGTAGGTAATAGCGACGCAGACCGTTCAAATCGTTCTCCGCACGACATTGTGCCAATTTCGGCAAGTAGGACTGATAGAAGACGGTAGCGCATCGCGCAAGGATATCCATTACCTGCATGGTGATACCGTAGCAGGCCACCTCCTTGAGGGACAGGAAAGCAGAGCCGATGAGGATGGCTGACTTGTTGACCATAAAACCGCCTAACTGCGTCAGGCCGATCTTCACGGCATTGGGTGTGATGGCGCTTAGGATCTGTTTCGGCTCTTGCGGCTCCACATCTTTGAGACGTGCTTTTAGTTCCTTTGTAAAGAACACTTTGTACGTCAACACCCTGCGGATAACGGTAGCTGCTAACTGAGATGCCACAATGGCCGTCAACCCCAAACCCGCATAGATCAAACCAATAGCCAAGCCCAGATAAACCGTCTGGCCGAGCATGTTGATTTGCATGGTACGTTTGACGTATCCTTTGCCGGTCAACAGGGCATCGTAGTAGAGTGTATAAAGGTTGTAGCAGTTGATGGCAATCAGCAGAATCCATGCTATCAGCGCGTCAAGCCGATCGCCCGAATACTTCTGCAGGATATAGTAGAAATAGGCCGTGCCACCTGTGGCTAATAGCGCAAAGACACTTAGCGATATCCAGCGGTAGAAACGCCGCATGGCCACCAGGGTGCCCTTTAGCAGACCATAGTCCACCTCCGCATCAGCATCCGTATGCGCCACACCTTCCTTCTGCAAGGTCTTTACGCCCGAGAAGATATAACTGATGTTACGCGCAAAGGATGGACGGAAACCAAAGTCGAGCAGCAGCACAAGGAACGTGATGGTCTGGAATATGTTCCAGATACCTACCGCCTCGTCCGTCATCTTTTTCAAGATAAACGGTAGCAGAATCACACCGGCACCAATCATGAATGCCGTGCCGACATAACTCCACGCAATCTCACGTTTCCCAATATGTTCTACTTTCTCAGCCATCAGCCGTCAGTTATCCGCTATTAGTCTCTGCGGAAAATATCGCGTGTATATACTTTCTCCTGTACGTCATCCAAGACGGCGTCATAGCGGTTGGCTATGATGGCTTGGCTGCGACGTTTGAACTCCGTAAGGTCGTTGACCACTTCGCTACCAAAGAAGGTGGTGCCATTCTCCAGCGTAGGTTCGTAGATGATGACCTTGGCTCCTTTGGCTTTGACGCGCTTCATGATGCCTTGGATGGACGACTGACGGAAGTTGTCGGAGTTGGATTTCATCGTGAGACGATAGACACCAATGGTGCAGTCGTGTTCCTGCTTGGCATCAAAGTCGCCACGGTGATAATAGTCATAATAGCCGGCTTTGGCCAGTACGCGATCGGCAATAAAGTCCTTGCGCGTGCGGTTGGACTCCACGATAGCCTCGATGAGGTTCTCCGGTACATCGGAGTAGTTGGCCAGCAACTGCTTGGTGTCCTTAGGCAGACAATAACCTCCGTAGCCGAAGGACGGGTTGTTGTAGTGGGTGCCGATACGTGGATCGAGACAGACGCCATCGATGATATCCTGGGTGTTGAGTCCTTTCATCTCGGCATAGGTGTCGAGTTCGTTGAAGTAGCTGACACGCAGGGCCAGATATGTGTTGGCGAAGAGTTTGACCGCTTCGGCCTCGGTAAGGCCCATGATACGCACCTCGACATCCTGCTTGATGGCACCCTGTTTGAGCAGCTCAGCAAAGGTCTTAGCTGCCTCAAGAGTAGCTGTATGGTCTAGGATTGTCCCGACTATGATACGACTTGGGTATAGGTTGTCATAAAGGGCCTTGCTCTCACGCAGGAACTCCGGAGAGAAGAGAATACGGTCGGAATGGTACTTCTCGCGAATGGACTTGGTGTAGCCCACCGGGATGGTGGACTTGATGACCATGATGGCATTCGGGTTGACGCGTAGTACGGTCTCGATGACGTTCTCTACTGCCGAGGTGTCGAAGTAGTTGAGCCGGCTGTCGTAGTTGGTCGGCGCGGCAATCACCACGTACTCGGCATCCCGATAAGCCGCCTCGGCATCGAGCGTGGCCGTGAGGTGCAAGTCCTTCTCGGCGAGGTACTTCTCGATGTACTCGTCCTGAATGGGAGAGACGCGACGATTGATCATATCGACCTTTTCGGGGACGATATCTACGGCTGTCACCTCGTTGTGTTGGGCGAGTAGGGTAGCGATGCTGAGACCTACATAACCTGTTCCTGCTACTGCAATTTTCATAAATCTGTCTAAAATAAATTAAACAATGATGTACTGATGTTGTACCGATCTAAGCGTTGACTGTCGGTTGACCGTCGGTTGACTGTCGGTATTGGTCCGCTTTTGGAGGCTCTTAGATGTGTTCCTCTACGCCACGGAAGTGGACATTGAGTTCGTGGAGGTGCTCCAAGAGCGTGCCTAAAGAGGTGCCTTTGGTCATCTCTGCGAAGGCGTTGACATCCTTCGGGAAACATTTACCGCCGTAGCCGTACTTGCCGTCCGGACCGGGAACGTAAGTGTGTGTGTCGTTGATATAGCCGGAGAGCAGTACGCCTGTATGTACCTTACGCCAGTCGGCACCCATCTTCTCGCAATACTCCTTGCAGGCGTTGAAGTAGGTCACTTTGTAGGCGCCGAATACATTATGCATGTACTTGGTAAGCTCGGCCTCAAGCGGCGACATAACGGTGAATTTCTTGCCGACAAAGATCTTGGTGAGCAGCTCTTGAGCGCCGGTGAAGACCATGGTCTGCTTGTTGAAGTCCTCGATGAACGTACGCTCGGTGAGGAACTCAGGCATGTAATAGACGTTGTGGCCGGTCTCTTCCGACAGGCGAGCGCTCGTGCCGGGCAGAATGGTGGTGCGCACAAATACCGGTACGTCCGGCAGGTTCTTAATCAACTCGGTCATCAGGCGCAGATCTTGCGTGCCATCTTCCTCGGTGGGTACGTGAATCTGCAAGAATGCGACGTCAATGTCGCTCAGGTCATCATTATACCCCTTGTACGGGTCGCTGATGAAGAGTTTACACTCCGGGTTGTTGTTCTCTAACCAATTTTTCAAGGCTCCTCCCACGAAGCCACATCCGATAATTCCAACTTTAATCATAATTCTATTTTTGTTTTATATTTATTTTTTTACAAAAAGCCTGCAAAGATACAACATTTTTTTCATATACGCAAGTGCGCGCGTACATTATTTTAGAAAAATCAAGAAAAAGCGCCTAAAATACGATTCTTTTTCCGTTTCGCTTTCGGCTTTCGACATTTTTTTGTAATTTTGCACCGAATTTGGCGTAGTGTACGCTTTTTGAGAAAAAAATACTAACTAATAATACAAACAAAACAAGCAATGAAACATTTCAAGTTATGGAATACGCTTTGCGGCTGGATCGTGTTTGCGATCGCGGCAGCAACGTATCTCCTCACGATCGAACCTACTGCGTCTTTCTGGGACTGCGGTGAGTTCATTGCGAGTGCCCACAAACTGGATGTAGGTCACCCGCCCGGAGCTCCGTTCTTTATGCTAATGGGGCATTTCTTCTCGCTCTTTGCGAGCGATGCAAGCCATGTAGCGATGTGCGTAAATGCCCTTTCGGCCTTGGCAAGTGCGTTTACTATTTTGTTCCTATTCTGGACGATTACCGCCCTGGGACGTAAGTTGATTTCACCCGACACGATCGGACGCGGAATTGCGTTGTTGGGTGCCGGTGCGGTAGGTGCTTTGGCTTACACGTTCTCCGACACATTCTGGTTCTCGGCCGTGGAAGGTGAGGTATATGCCTCGTCGTCGCTGTTTACGGCGGTGGTAGTATGGCTGATCCTGAAGTGGGACGAGAAAGCCGACGAAGAGGGGTCGGATAAGTGGCTGATACTCATTGCGTACCTGATGGGACTGAGTATTGGTGTCCACTTGCTGAACTTGCTGACTATTCCGGCACTGGTGCTGGTATATTATTTCCGTCGTTACGAGTTTACGTGGACAGGTGTATGCCAGGCATTCGTGGCATCAGTAGCGCTATTGGCTGCTGTGCTGTACGGTATTATCCCCGGCTTCCCGACTATCGCAGGATGGTTTGAGTTGTTATTCACAAATGGTTTGAAAATGCCGTTCAATACGGGTCTGGCGGTATATATTGTACTGACTATTCTGGCTATCTGCTGGGCAGTGTATGAGTCGTACACAGATCGCTCGAAAGTGCGCGAGGTGATCTCGTTTGCGCTGGCATTTGCCTTGTCGGGTGCTGCATTCCTGTTTGGCAAGTGGTGGATCGGAATAGGTGTGACGGCTATCGTGATTGCTGTGCTGCTGTCGCGCAAAGACTGGATTGATGCTCGTTGGCTGAATACGCTCACGCTGATGATCGCGATGGTGCTGGTGGGATACTCGAGTTATGCGGTACTTGTCATTCGTTCGAATGCGGATACGCCGATGGATCAGAACTCGCCGGATAATGTCTTCTCGCTGAAGTACTACCTGAATCGTGAGCAGTATGGCGACACGCCGCTGCTGTACGGACAGACATACAATGCGCCGGTTGAGCTGGAGGTGAAGGGTAATATCTGCGAACCCGTGGTGAAACGCGGTGATGCGCAGTATGCTCCTGCTCCTCACGTGGATGGCGAGCCCGACCGCTATGAGCGTACCGGTTACAAGGAGACATACCAGTATATGAAGGAGTTTAAGATGCCTTTCCCGCGTATGTGGTCGCCGAACTCGAACCATGTAGAGGCCTACAAAGAGTGGGCTAATATCCATGGTCATCGTGTGCGCTATGAGTACTGCGGACGTCATGAGACGCGTTATTGCCCGACGTTTGGTGAGAATATGCGCTTCTTCTTCCGTTATCAGGTGAACTTCATGTACTGGCGCTACTTTATGTGGAACTTTGCCGGACGTCAGAACGACTTGCAGTCGTATGGTGATGTATCGAAGGGTAACTGGATCAGCGGTATTCCGGCTATCGACAATGCCATGCTGGGTGACCAGTCGAAGTTGCCTGCCGAACTGCGCAACAACAAGGGACATAATGTATATTACATGTTGCCACTCCTGTTGGGTATCATCGGATTGGTATGGCAATGCGGCAAACGCGTCGTAAAGGACGGCAAGGAGAAAAAGGAGGGATGGCAATCGTTCTCGATCACCATGCTGCTGTTCCTGTTGACCGGTTTGGCTATCGTGGTTTATCTGAACCAGACGCCTTATCAGCCTCGTGAACGTGACTATGCATACGTGGGTTCGTTCTATGCGTTCTGTATCTGGATCGGTATGGCAGTGATGGCTATCTACGACTGGTCGGAGCATGCGTTGAAGAACAAGTACGTACAGGGTGTGGCTGCGTTGTTGATCACGTTGGTTGCGCTACTTGTTCCGGCCCAGATGGCATCGCAGAACTGGGATGACCACGATCGTTCGGGTCGATTCTCATGTCGCGACTTTGGTGCTAACTACCTGAAATCGTGTGAGGACCAAGCCATATTGTTCTCGAATGGTGATAACGACACCTTCCCGCTGTGGTACAACCAGGAAGTAGAGGAAGTAGGCACTAATCTGCGTGTCTGCAACCTGTCGTACCTGCAAACGGATTGGTATATCAGCCAGATGAAACGTCCGTACTATGAGTCGGCCGCGCTGCCTATCTCGTGGGAATACAAAGACTTCATGCCCGGTAAGAATGAGTGGGTGCGCGTGGATGATAAACTCGGACGTCCGCTGGATGTGGCGACTGCGTTTAAGTTCATGCTCTCTGATGACAAGGATACCAAGACTCCGGAAGGCGAAAACTACATCCCGGCTTCGCAGCTCTATATCCCGGGTGCAGATGGCGACTCGATCTTCTTCCGCAAGGCGTCGCGTTATACGCGCTCGGAGATGATGATCATGGAGATGCTTTCCACCAACCAATGGAAGCGCCCGATGTACTTCTGCGTGACGGTAGGTGGCGACTATTATCTGGGACTGGAGCCGTACATGGAATTGGTAGGACTTACGTATCGTATCACGCCGCAACGATCGGAGACTGGTCGTCCGCGCGTGAATGTGGACCTGATGTACGACAACATGATGCATAAGTTCGAATACGGCAATATGGATCAGCCGGGTATCTATATCGATGAGAACCTGATGCGTATGTGCAAGACCCATCGTTCGATGTTCTGCCAGTTGGCAGAGGAACTGGTGCAGCAGCACAAGGACGACTCGGCTAAGCAGGTACTGGACTACTGCGAGAAGGTACTGCCTGAGTATAATATTCCGTACGATCACTCATCGGCATATATGGCTTCGATCTATGCGCTCATCGGCGAGAAAGAAAAAGCCAATGAGATGTTCGTGAAGATGGCCGATACTGCTGTGGAGTATATCACATGGGGACGCTCGCTCAACCGTCGTCAACGTGCTTCGGTAGAGCAGACGCTGCGTACGCAACAGTATATCCTGCAGGTGATTCTTCAGGAGTGGAATCGCGCCGAGGAAACCGAATTGCTTGACAAATATGCTAAATATATTGAGATAGAACCATGATTTCTGTAAATCAAATACCTGTCTTGCTGCTCACCGGCTATCTGGGGAGTGGCAAGACAACTCTTTTGAATCGAATCCTCTTGAATGAAAAGGGGATTCGATTTGCCGTTATTGTAAACGATATCGGCGAGGTGAATATCGATGCCGAACTGATCCAAAAGGGTGGTGTAGTTAGTCAGCAGGACGACAGCCTAATTGCTCTGCAGAACGGCTGTATATGCTGCTCGTTGAAGATGGACCTCATCCAGCAACTGCACGACCTGATCAGTCAGCAGCCGGCCTTTGACTATATTGTCATTGAGGCCAGCGGAATATGCGAGCCGGCGCCTATTGCGCAGACGATATTGTCGTATCCGCAGATGGTGCCGCAGTTTGCCAAGGACGGCATTCCGGCGCTGGATTGCATCTGCTCGGTGGTAGATGCGATGCGAGTGCGGGATGAGTTCATGGACATGCTGACAACGGATGATAAGCGACTGAAGGCGAAGGAAGACGACTTGGCTTCGCTGGTAACGGAGCAGATCGAGTTCTGCAACGTCATCCTGCTCAATAAGGTGGACGAAGTGAATACGGAGGACCTGGAGCATATACGTGCTATCATACGTGCTATCCAGCCGAAAGCGGAGATTATCGAGTGCAACTACTGCGATGTACCGCTGGAGCGGTTGCTTCATACTCATAGTTTCAACTTCGAGGCCGTAGCTACTTCCGCTACTTGGATCCATGAGGTAGAATCGCCTCATCATGATGATGACGATGATGAGGAGGAGCATGAGCACCATCATCATGATCATGAGGATCATTCGCATTGCGATCATGAGCATGGCCATTGCGTGCACGAACATCATCACCATGACCATGAGCATGGACACTCGCATATGGAGGAGTTTGGAATTTCCACTTTTGTGTACTATGCTCGTCGTCCGTTTGATCTAGGACTGTTTGATGAGTTCGTGGCGGCTCATTGGCCCAAATCGGTCATTCGCTGCAAGGGCATGTGCTACTTTGAGGAAGAGTACGACATGTGCTATCTGTTCGAACAGTCGGGACGTCAGTTCAACCTGCGTCAGGCCGGACAGTGGTATGCTACCATGCCTGAGGATGAACTGGAGGCTATGAAGCAATCGGACGCCACACTTCGGGCCGATTGGGACCCTCAGTATGGCGACCGTATGCAAAAACTCGTCTTTATCGGTCAGAATATGGACCGCAAGGCGATAACAGATGCCTTGGACTATTGTCTGGTCTGACGGGAGAATTCCTACAGTCTGGCCGAGAGTAGTTCGTAGTACTTAGGCGAAACGCGTATGGGCTTGAGATCCGGATGGTCCAGTTCGGCCACGATCATGCCTTCCTTATCGCGACGCAGTACTTTGACGTGTTGCGGATTGACATAGTAGGAACGCTGGCAACGCACAATTCCGTGCTGTTGCATCAATTCTTCCAGCGATTTCATCGAGTTGCGGAGCGTGTATTCTTTTACACGCTCTGCTTCTATATAGCGTATGATGACGTAGTTCTCGTCGGCCTGAATATACTGGATGGCATTGGCGGCAATGACGAGTTTAAGTCGTTGCGTGTTGTCGTAGAAGCGAATCAAGTCATCGTCCGCATCCTTGGGTTCTTCGGATATACCGATAGCGGTGTAGAGTAGGTTGATGACGAGGTAGGGATATATCGTGCTAGCAAAGATCAGTACAGCCGAATGACCTACTGCTTCGAAATAGGGATATTCTCCCCGATACATGAGTGCCATATACATACCTACGAACAGGCTCATGCTAAGCCACTCGCATGCGTACCAAACGATATATCGCAACCATGTCAGCGGGATCCACTTGCGGTAGGCTCGCATGATGATGCGACTCAGGCTGAGCACACCGAATACGATGCACATAATGATGAGCAGGTTGAACGTACTCTTGCCTTCGCCCATATCGAGCCAATTCATTGCCCATGCGGGTTCGTACAATAGGTAGAATACCAGCAACCAGATCGGCACAATTAGCGCATGTGCCAGTAGGGAAGAAACGGACGTGATTTTTCTTGGAGTCTCCATAAAATCTCTCAAATTTTAGTCTATTTTTCAGTTGTGACGAAATACTAACTACTGAAATTTTGTCACATATATTGCTGTTTAGTCTGCTTTTATATATGTTTTATCAAAATCTATGCCAAACTATCACTATTATTTCCAGATGTGACAAATTGGCAGTAATTTTGCACCGGATTTCGAAAAGAACTGCTCCGAAATCCGCGAAACAGATTGTGAAACATTTTAAAAAGACTGGACATATGAATGAGAAAATAGTAAATAAGGTTGTAGCATTGGGTGATTCGATTACCAAGGGTATTGTGTTGGACGGAAGCCGGTATAAAATACTGAGTAATTCGTTTGTAGACCAATGCCAAGAGGAGCTCTCTCTTCCTATAGATAATTACGCGCGTATGGGGTGCACCATAGAACGTGGACTGGAGATATTGGACAAGCACGAAGCTTCTATTCGCGAGTCGGATATTACGTTTTTGGAGTATGGAGGCAACGATTCGGACTTCACGTGGCAGGAGATTGCCGACGCGCCTCAGTTGCAACACTACCCCCATACTGAGTTACCGCTCTTCACGCGTAAGTATCAGGAGATGATACAACGTGTACGTGAATGGGGAAGTCAGCCGGTGTTGCTCTCCTTGCCGCTGATGGATCATGAGCGTTTCTTCCGTTTTGTAACGCGTGACATGGATGAAGCTTCGACGAATAGTATTATGGGATGGTTGGGAGGCCAAATAGAGCGTATCCGCAACTACCACGACATGTACAACCTGCAACTCTTCCGTCTGGCGGCTCAGGAGCGCGTGCCCATCGTGGATATCACGTCGCCGTTCCTGGTGAATACAGATTATACGCAATGTCTTTGCGAGGACGGAATTCACCCTTCGTCGTTGGGACATGATATGATAGCTACACAAATTTTGCAAAATTGGAAGCCTTTACTTTCATCTTTCTGACAATTGATAAAAAATATTTGCGTATTCCAACAATTTTGTGTAACTTTGCCTCCGATTTCGTAGTAATATGAATTGGAGGCAATTTTTTGGATGGACGCTTGTCGTTCTATTGGTGATAATTGAGTTAGCCGGCGTGACCTGTTTGGTGCTGGCCTATCGCTATAATTGCAGTCTGGAGGAGTCGGCATCTGTCGTGCCGACGGAAACGGTGGTGACGGATACGTTGGTTGTCGTGCCGGAGCCTAAGGCGGTGGAGTTTTCCATTGTGGTGGCGGGCGATGCGATGATGCATATGCCGCAACTCTATCCGGCTATGTTGCCGGACGGAACCTGTTCGTTCGATACCTGCTATCATGCTATTGCGCCTGTTTTGGCACGCTATGACGCGGCTGTGGTGAATCTGGAGACGACGTTGCCGGGTGGCGGGTATTCGGGTTTTCCGCGTTTTGGTGCTCCGGACGCGTTTGCCGAAGCATTGCATCGTGCCGGATTTGGTGTTTTTCTGATGGCCAACAACCATTGTTGCGACAAGGATCGGCGTGGTATGCTGCGCACGTTGTCTGTATTGGACTCGCTGGGTATACAGCATGTGGGCGTCTATCGTGATGTGCAAGAGCGGGATAGTTTGTATCCCTATATGATGGATCATCAGGGGCTGCGCGTGGCTTTACTCAATGCGACGTATGGCACGAATGGCTTGCCTGTACCGGCCGGAATGTGCGTCAACCTGCTGGATACTGTGGCTATTTGTGCGGATATAGCGAGGGCGAAAGCGTTGCAGGCGGATGTGATTATTATGATGCCACATTGGGGCGAGGAGTACCATCGGCAACCGATGCCCGAGCAACGCCAGATGGCACGATGGTTGCTCGGTCATGGCGTAGATCATATTGTGGGCTCGCATCCGCACGTGATAGAACCCGTAGAGACGGTAGACGATTCATTGGGAGGAAAGCATATCGTGGCATATAGTCTGGGCAACCTGATCTCCTCGCAACAGCAGCGCGAGCGTTCGGAGAGCCTATTGCTGGGTTTGCATTTCCGAAAAGACACGACAGGTACGACACTCACGGCCTGCGATACCATACTCACTCGAGTTCGTCGAGAGGCAAATCAGCAACCGATTTTGGAGGTTGTAGAGTAGGCGGTAGAGGTGGTCTATAGGACCAATTAGGCCGATAAAATGGTGTATTTTACAAAAAATGAGGGGTAAAATGCATTTTTTTGCAAAAATATTTGCGTATGTCAAAAAAAAGCAGTACTTTTGCACCCGCTTTTGAAAAAGAGCGCGTAACTAACGGTGCTATCGTCTAGCGGTTAGGACAAAAGATTCTCAATCTTTAAACCGGGGTTCGATTCCCCGTAGCACTACAAGAGAGGAGGACACTACGGTGCCCTCCTCTTTTTTTTGAATACCAGATCTCGTAGAATCTTAGTCTTCGTTGCGCTGCTCGCAAGACTCGGAGTCCTTGTCAGTGGTGACAACATAACCGTAGGCTGCCGAGCCGTACTCACCTGTTTGGGCCATGCCCCACATCTCCATCTCCATCAAGGATACCAGATAGAACTCGGTACCCCATACATACCTGGTTTCCTTTTTGGTGGTTTTTGAATCAGAGGTCTTGATCGTGTAGGTAGCACTTACTTTCCAACACTTCTCCGTGTCGTTGTCATAGTGACGACCATTGACAGTAGATTTCGAATTGTCGATCTTAGGCATGGCATCGCCCTGCTTGTACTCACTCGAAGAACCAATACCGCAACCGGTCATGAACACAACTGTCATTGCTACGAGAGCAATCGATAAAAACTTTTTCATTGTACAATATATTTAAAAATACAAAATCGGGTGCAAAGGTAGTCATAATATTTGAAATGGAAAATTGAAAATGTAAAATTTTGTCATTTTTAGCATCCCTTGCTATTTTTTTTTATAAAAATGTACGCGCGCGCTTGCGTATATGAAAAAAAAATTGTATCTTTGCAGCCGAAATGGGCATTGTGCCCCGAATTGAACGGAATGAAAGAGATACTGATAGTTATCGGAATGGTGATGGCGGCGGTGTTGCTGCTGAGCGTGGGAGTGATCTTGCGCAAGGATCATCGTTTCCGTTCGGAGCATATCTCGGAGAATCGTCGTATGCGGCAGGCGGGTATCCATTGTGCTACCTCGCAGGACCGCGAGGCCAGACGAAGAAGAAAAATGAAAATAGATAATTAGAAAACGATATGAACAAGATTCAAACTATCATCAACGCCGTTTTGGGCGTTGCCGTCATGACGCTGACCGTGCTGGTCGTTGTGCTGTTTAGCAAAGTAGGACAGGGAGGTACTGCCGAGGCATATGAGTATGACTACGAGTATACTCCTTTCGACACCACGACGCTTGCTGTGCTGGATACTACGATCTACGACAACGATTCGCTCTTGGATGCCGAGGAACCCGAGCCGGACAAGGTGCGCAAGCCTAAGTTGCCGATAGCCTATGTCAATATGGACCGCCTGAATACGGAGTACCGCTTTGTACTGGATGCCAATTCACGACTGAATGCGATGGCTGAGAAGTCGCGCAAGCAACTGGTGGATCGCTACAACAGCCTGGCTTCGCAATTGCAGGCACAAGAGCAAGACCTAATCAAGCGTGCGCAATCCGGACAGATCGAGTCGGAGGCTGAGTTTAACCGTCAGCGTGCTGAATTGGAAAAGAAGCTCCAGAAGGCCCAGCAGGAACTGGCTACCATGGAGGAGAAACTGGCTCGCGAGAATGAGGCGGAGCTGAAGAAACAGTCGAAGATCCTCAACAAACGTGTCAACGACTTCCTGAAGGTGTATAACGCCGACGGCCGCTATGAGATGATATTCTGCAACTTGGGTGAGATCAAGGATAATATCCTCTATGCCGCTACCCCTGCTTATGACATTACCGATGAAGTGGTTCGCGGACTGAATGCACAGTATGGCAAGAAGTAAGAGCGTCATAGTAATCCTTTGTTTGTTCACCTCTGTTCTGTGTCCGATGAGGGCGCAGAACATACCCGTCTCGCTGGAATACACCGAGATATACGACTTTCTGGAGGAACTGACCACCGATGGCGTCATTCAGACCAATGCGGCCATCAAGCCTTATACCCGTTCGTATATCGCGGTTCGGCTGCATGAGGCGCAGCTACGTGACTCTTTGCTCACGCGTCGTCAACGTGAGGACTTGGACTTCTATCTGCAGGACTATGCACTGGAACTGGACACCCTGCCGGACTACAAGTTGTACGGCCATGAGAATGTGTGCCAATGGCGCTCCAATAATCCGCGTACTGATTCCTTGAAGCGGGCATCGTATAAGTGCGATTTCAACCTGTCGCTGGTGGATCCGTCGTTGCATCTCAAGACCAAGGATAATCTATTCAAGATGCGTGTGCGTCCTATTCTGGGAATGGACCTGTATGCGCAGAAGAAAGGTATGATCACCAAGCGCTGGTACGGCGCTGAGATACAGATGGACATCGCGCATCACCTCAGTATTTGGGGCTCAATACGTGACAACTCATGGAAAGGAACCGGTGGCTACCTAAAGACCCAGTATTTTCCTACGGTGTATGACCAGATAGATGGTGCTCGTCTGACCAAACCCGGCTACCTAAACGACCTGCCGGGTGTGCAGTATAAAGAGTCTAACTACGGTGGCGATTTCTCCGATTCGCGTGGTGGCGTGAGTCTGTACGCATGGTGGGGATCGATCGGTGTGCAACGTGATCGTATCCAGTGGGGCGACGCGCAACATTGTTCCAATATCCTGAGCGGTCATAACCCGGCCGTACCGATGCTGACCTTGCAACTGACGCCTTGTAAATGGTTCCAGTTCGACTATTTCCACGCTTGGCTGGTAAGCAATGTACTGGATTCTACCAGTTATTATACAGAAACGTACGAGGAGGGTAAAACCAAACTCAACTATCGCCCGGCTAATAAGTTCATGGCGGCGAATATGTTTACGTTCATGCCCTGCAAGTACGTGCAGTTCTCGTTCGGTAACTCCATTGTTTATGGCGAGCGCAACATTCAGGCAGCTTATTTCATTCCGATTGCGTTCTTTAAGTCGCTCGACCACCTGCTGACCAAGGGTGTGAACTCGGAGAATCAGAACTCCCAGGCCTTTGCCTCGATTACCGTGCGGCCTACCGACCATCTGCGGCTGTATGGTTCGTTCTTCCTGGATGAGTTTAAGTTGGCGCGCCTGAAGAAATCCGAACCGCAGAACAACCCCGTTTCCTACCTGGTGGGCTTCAACTGGAGCGGATGGCCGATACGCGGACTGAGTCTACGAGGCGAGTTCATGCGCTCGTATATCGCCTGCTACACTCATTCTATCAACGTATTGCAATATACATCCAACAGTTATAATATGGGCCACTATATGGGTGACAACAGCCAGTCGATCTACGTAGGGTTGAGTTATCGACCGGTGCGTGGTTTGCGGCTCTCGCTCGACTATCTGTGCAACACCAAGTACAATACCTACGACTACGTACGGCATAATATCGGTAAGATCATATCCCAGAAACCTTTCGCGGAACGCACATGGCAGAATGATGAGGTGCGCTTCAAGGCGGTGTATGAGATCTTCCAAAACTGCTATGCCCATGTGGACCTGACGTATAATCATGCTCGCGCCTTTGCTCCTACGTCCACACGCGTAGAGGGGGAAGACCGAGGATGGAATGCCGACGGTACCAGCCAGGAACTGAGCGGTACGGCGCTGAGCGACTATTACTTGGATAAATTCTCGCCGCGCTACTTCCAGGGTAAGAACCTGACAGTTTGTTGCGGATTGAGCTTTGGATTCTAACCGGAATGGCTTCGGTCTCGAAAAAGACAAATCAAAAATAACAAATCATTACAAAAACACAATATCATGAAACACTTACTTTTAGGCGATGAGGCGATAGCTCAAGGAGCTATTGACGCCGGACTGAGCGGAGTGTATGCTTATCCCGGTACGCCTTCTACGGAAATCACCGAGTACATTCAACTTGCTGTCAGTCGTCATGCGGATGGCAGTCTGCCTATTCATTGTCGTTGGGCCGCCAACGAGAAGACGGCTATGGAAGCCGCGCTGGGTATGTCGTATATGGGCAAACGGGCGCTGGTATGTATGAAGCACGTCGGCATGAATGTATGTGCTGATGCGTTTATGAATGCCGCTATTACGGGCGTAAACGGTGGTCTGATTGTGCTGGCCGCCGACGATCCGTCGATGCACTCCAGCCAGAACGAACAAGACTCGCGTTTCTATGCCAAGTTTGCTATGATCCCATGCCTGGAGCCGAGCAATCAACAGGAGGCTTACGACATGGTACGTTATGGTTTTGAGTTGAGCGAACGACTCAAGACGCCTGTGCTGATGCGTGTGACGACGCGTATGGCGCATAGCCGTGCTGTGGTAGAGACTATGTCTGAACCTATGCCGCAGAACGCGATGTCTATGCCCGAGAATGTGAATCATTTCATTCTGCTGCCTGCATTTGCTAAGCGCAACTATGCGGAATTGGTAGCCGCTCAACCTGCATTTGTTAAGGAGAGCGAGACGGCTGGTCATAATACCTATACGCGTGGTGCGCACCCTGAGCGTGCTATCCTCACCACGGGTATTGGGTACAACTACCTGATGGAGAACTATCAGGAGGAGATGGGATGCTCGATACTTCGTATCACTCAGTATCCGTTGCCGGTGGCTCTGATTGATCAGATGGTGAAGGATGGAGCGCGTGAGATACTGGTAGTCGAAGAGGGACAGCCCGTAGTAGAAGAACTTATTCGCGGCATGGTGCCGTCTGACATACAGATCAAGGGTCGACTGACGGGCGATCTGCCGCGTATGGGTGAGTTGTCACCCGATTGCGTACGCGTAGCTATCGGTCTGAAGCCGCTGCCCAAGCACGACTCGGAGAAACTCGTGGTAGGCCGTCCGCCGGCACTCTGCCAGGGATGCGGTCACCGCGATATGTATGCCGCCCTCAACGAGGTGGCACGCGAGTATCCGTCGCCCCGTATATTTGGCGATATAGGTTGTTATACCCTGGGTGCCCTCTCGCCCTTCCATGCGATACATGCCTGCGTAGAGATGGGTGCTTCGGTTACGATGGCCAAGGGAGCCGCTGATGCAGGACAGCATCCTGCGATAGCTGTTATTGGTGATAGTACGTTTACCCACTCAGGCATGACCGGTCTGCTGGACTGCGTCAATGCCAATGCCAATGTGGTGGTGTTGATTTCTGACAATTTGACGACCGGTATGACCGGCGGTCAGGACTCGGCCGGTACGGGACGACTGGAGCAGATATGTACTGGGCTGGGCGTAGCGGCAGAGCACGTACGCGTGGTAGTACCGCTGCCTAAGAATATGGAGGAAATCAAGAACGTGCTGCGCGAGGAGATCGATTATCCGGGTACGTCGGTTGTGATTGCTCGTCGCGAGTGTATCCAGACCTTGAAACGTCATCTGAAAGCCGCTAAGAAAGCAGCAAAGTAAAACCCGAAAAACTGAAAGGCAATGAAAAAAGATATCATTTTGGCGGGTGTAGGAGGACAAGGTATCCTCTCCATCGCCACCGTTATTGGTGAAGCTGCCCTGCAAGAGGGTTTGTATCTCAAGCAAGCAGAAGTACACGGTATGTCGCAGCGTGGCGGCGATGTGCAGTCTAACCTGCGTTTGTCGTCGGAGCCTATTATGAGCGACTTGATTCCGATGGGCGGTGCCGATCTGATCATTTCGCTCGAACCCATGGAAGCTTTGCGCTATGTGCAGTATTTGAAGCCGGACGGTTGGATCGTAACCAGTTGTGTGCCGTTCCTCAATATCCCGAATTATCCGGAACTGGAGGAGGTGCTGGCACGCGTTAAGGAGCATAAGAACCATGTGCTGCTGGATGTGGAAGCCCTGGCTAAGGAAGCCGGTGCTCCCGCTCAGGCAGCGAATATGGTGCTGCTGGGTGCTGCTATCCCCATGCTGGGTATCGACCATGACAAGATGCTGGCCGGCGTAGCACGAATCTTTGCGCGCAAAGGTGAACAAGTAGTGAATAGTAATTTAGCAGCCGTAGAGGCGGGTTACAACTATGCAATTTCCGTTAGATAAACATATCGTCGATTCTATCTGCCGTCAGTTTGGTCTGCGCAACTTCCACGAACTGGGTAATGCCAGTATTCGCCAATTGGTGGGCGTGGTGAAGAATATTGAGCAGGCTACGGGCGTAGAATATGTCAATATGGCTATAGGCGAACCCGGACTTCCTGCCGAAAAGATCGGTATCGAAGCCGAGCACCAAGCCCTGCTGAACGGTTGCGCGTCGCATTATCCGAACATCATCGGTATCCCGGAGGTGAAGAAGTGGGGTAGTGAGTTCGTGCGTGCCTTTATCAATATCCAGCGTCCGCCGGAGTGCATCTTGCCTACGGTAGGTTCGATGCAAGCGGCGTTTGCGCTGAATATGATGCTTATCCAGTTGCAACCGGAGAAAGATACGATTCTCTTCCTGGATCCGTGTTTCCCGGTGCAGAAGATGCAATGTAACGTGATCGGCAGCAAGATCGATGCCTTTGATATCGCCGATTTCCGTGGACCCAAGTTGCGTGACGAACTGGAGAAGCACCTGAAGACGGGTCGCATAGCCGGTATATTGTACAGCAGTCCGAACAATCCCAGCTGGATGTGTCTCACGGACGATGAGTTGCGTACGATAGGCGAACTGGCTACGCAGTATGATGCTATCGTGCTGGAGGATTTGGCTTACTTCAATATGGACTTCCGCGATCCGGATCGTGGTCATCCGTATGCAGCACCGTACCAGCCTTCGGTGGGTCATTATACGCACAATAGCATCCAGTTGATTTCCTGCTCCAAGATGTTCAGCTATGCGGGGCAGCGTGCCGCCTTTGTGGCAATAGATCCTGTACTGGCAAAGCGTGTATATCCTGCGCTGGGCGAACGTCTGCATAACAGCGGTGAGTTGCTCCAGAGTTTTGCGTATGTATTCCTGTATGCGCTTTCGAGCGGTGTATGCCACTCGGTACAATATGCGATGGCAGCTATGCTGCAGGCAGCGTGCGAAGGCAAACTGCGCTTTGTGGACAACACGCGCGAGTACGCGCGTCGTGCGCGTAAAATTAAGGAGATAATGCAGCGCAACGGTTTCCATATCGTCTATGACCGTGATGCAAATGGTCAGGAGGTAGGCGACGGCTTCTTCTTCACGTTCGGCTATCGCGACTGGAGTGGTCAGAAACTGGTGAACAAACTGATCTACTATGGCGTTTCGGCCATTGCGCTGGAGAGTACGGGTGCGCGTCGTGAAGGTATGCGCGGCTGTGCATCCACTATCCGTGAGGACCAGTATGAGCAACTGGATGAGCGTCTGCGTAAGTTTAACGAAGATTTTAGTAGGTATGACCCAAGTGAAGTATGTTAGTCCCGCCGAGGCGGTGAAGCACGTTATGTCGGGCGATACGATCGTGGTGCAAGGTAGTACGAGTATCCCGACCGTCCTATTGAATGCATTGACCGAACGTGCATCGGAGCTACGCGACGTGAAGTTGATCTCCGGTTTTGGTATTCATCCCGAGGACGCGCCTTATGCCAAACGCGAATTGATCGATTCGTTCCGTGCGCTTTCTATCTTTGTGCCGAACACGCTGCGTCATGCGATGCGCGAGGGCGTAGCAGATACTATTCCGGCCTTCCTGGGCGAGGTGCCGTTCCTGTTCCGTAGCGGACAGATACCGGTGGATGTGACATTCCTGAACGTAAGCGAACCCGATGAAGAGGGTTACTGCTCGTATGGTATATCGGCGGATATCGCGTTCTCGGGCGCCGAGTGCTCCAAGGTGATCATCGCCCAGGTAAATAAGTACATGCCGCACCTGTATGGTGATCCGGTCATCCACGTGAGCAAACTGACGGCCATGTGTCGCGGCGATGTGCCCCTGGTGGAGGTGCCGACGCCTGTGCCGAACGATATAGAGACGCGTATTGGTAATAACGTGGCTTCGCAGATACCGGACGGTGCTACCTTGCAGATTGGTGTGGGCGGTATACCGAATGCTGTCATCAACGCGTTAAGGAATCATAAGCATCTGGGTTTGCATACGGAGGCTATTACGGATGGCGTACTGCCCCTGATAGAGAGTGGGGTGATTGACAATAGTCTGAAGAAAGTGCTGCCCGGTAAGTCGGTAGGTAGTCTGGTGCTGGGTTCGAAACATCTGTACGAATATGTGGATCGTAATCCGGACTTTGTTATTCGCGACGTAGCATGGACCAACGACCCGCAGATCATCCGTCAGAACCCCCGTGCGATGGCTATCAATTCGGCTGTAGAGGTGGACTTGACGGGTCAGATATGTGCAGATTCTATCGGCGAGACGATCATCTCGGGTGTAGGCGGTCAGCACGACTTTATGTACGGCGCAGCCTTGTCGGAAGGCGGTAAGTGCTTTATTGCGCTGCCGAGTATGACCAACAAGGGTAAGTCGAAGATCGTAGCCCGTCTGGCACCGGGTGCCGGCGTAGTCACTACGCGTTTCCAGACCCAGTATATCGCAACGGAGCATGGTATCGTCTATTTGCGCAACCTGCCACTGGCCGATCGTGCGAAAGCACTTATCAGTATCGCCGATCCTTCTGTGAGAGAAGAACTGGAACGTGCGGCAGTAGAACGATTCGGTATCGGATACCTGCGGTTGAAATAGGCTATCAGCCATCAGCCGTCGGCCATCAGAATGCTGAATACTGAAGGCTGAATGCCCAGAAAAAAATAGCATCCTCGGAAAATTGAGGATGCTATTTTTTATGTAAGTATGTGATGGCTTATTTGGTGCCGTCTACATACCATTTGCCATTCTCCTTGATGGTCTTGTCGCTCTGTTGCTTCTCAGAGCCGTTGCCATAGTGCAGCACATAGTTAACTACTGCGTGCTCGCCGTCCTCAGCCATCTCTACCTCACCGATCTCGAAGGATGCGATACCCTGGTAGTGGTTGTTGACCATACCCAGCTTGTCGTTGAAGGTAGCTACTACCTGGTCGTGCTCCTCTTGGGTCATCTCGCCATTGAAGTGCATGTAGGTGATAGCTTTCTCTACGTCGTTGTTCTGCAGGGCTTCCAGATAAGCGCTTACTACTGCCTCAGGGCTTTTCTGTGCGGAGTTACAAGCCGTAAATCCAAACAGGACGAGTGCAAAACTCAGAATTCCAAGTACTTTTTTCATAATGTTTTTGATTTAAAAGGGTTAATAAATAGGGTTGTTTTACTCTTTATAATATCGCTCGGGAAGATGCATTCCTGTTCCCGGCAAAAGGTGCGTGGTGCGTCGGATCGTACGCCGTCGCTCAGGTCAATGCCTTGCTGGAGGTATGCCCGCCAGACCAGTTCGGTGCAGTAGAGTTGGGTAGTGTCCAGCAGTAGGTAGTCGTTATCGAATACCACGCTGTCCCGCACTTTCTGCTCGGCATAACGGGCTGCGTTGCGGGCAATGCTATCCGGGCAGTTGACGCGCATCCAGGCGCCGACGTTAGCGCGTGTTGGGGCGAAGAACTCGGATAGCGGTTCGCGCTTCAGGTACTCGGGTTCACCCCGTTTGGCTTCGCCCGGTACGGCATGCAGCACGAGCCATTCGCCTTGCAGGCTGTCGTATTGCAGTATACCGACATGCGAGTAGGTGGATCCGCTCTGGTAGGTCACGGCCTGACTCTCCAGCCCATGTCCGCATCTGAGCACCAGATCGCCGTCGCGAAACTCTTCCCGGCCGGTCCATTCCACCGCCGTGGTAGCCGGTCTGTTGCAACCGGCTACCAGCCATACGATGGCTATCGGCAGATAGAATAGATGGGCACGATTACTTCTCATCCTCAACGGCTGCTTGGGCAGCGGCGAGGCGGGCGATAGGTACGCGGAAGGGCGAGCAGCTTGCGTAGTTCATGCCTACGCGAGCGCAGAACTTAACAGAGCTGGGCTCTCCACCATGCTCACCGCAGATACCGGTACGCAATCCCGGACGAACGGCACGACCCTTCTCAACGGCCATCTTGATCAACTGACCAACACCGTTCTGATCCAGTACCTGGAACGGATCTACCTTCAGAATTTTCTTCTCCAGATAAGCCGGCAAGAACGAAGCGATATCGTCGCGGCTGTAACCGAAGGTCATCTGGGTAAGGTCGTTGGTACCGAACGAGAAGTACTGAGCCTCCGTTGCGATGCGGTCTGCCGTCAGAGCAGCACGCGGAATCTCGATCATCGTACCGATCTCGAACTCTACCTCTACGCCATACTCAGCGAAGACTTCTTTTGCCACGCGCTGGATGATCTCTTTCTGCTGCTTGAGCTCGTAGAGGATACCGATCAGCGGCACCATGATCTCAGGCATCGGGTTCTTGCCCTCTTTCTTCAGCTCGCAAGCGGCCGAGAGGATGGCGCGGGTCTGCATAGCGGTGATCTCCGGGAAGGTGATACCCAGACGGCAACCACGGTGACCAAGCATCGGGTTGTTCTCTGCCAACTGAGCTACACGAGTCTGGATCTCCTCAACGGAAACGCCCATCTCTTTCGCCATCTGCTCTTGTCCCTTCAGATCATGCGGTACGAACTCGTGCAAAGGCGGGTCGAGCAGACGGATGTTCACAGGCAGGCCGTCCATAGCGTCCAAGATACCTTTGAAGTCAGCCTTTTGGTACGGCAGCAGTTTAGCCAGTGCTTTCTCGCGGCCCTCGCTGTCCTTGGCGAGAATCATCTCACGCATAGCGATGATCTTCTGGTCGTCGAAGAACATGTGCTCGGTACGGGTCAGACCGATACCCTTAGCGCCAAACTGACGAGCTACGCGAGCGTCGTGCGGCGTGTCGGCGTTGGTACGAACCTGCAGACGGGTATATTTGTCGCAGAGGTCCATGAGCTCCTTGAAGTCGCCAGAGAGTTCGGCAGCCTTGGTCGGAATCTCACCGGCATAAACCTGACCGGTAGAACCGTTGAGCGAGATATAGTCGCCTTCCTTATAAGTAACGTCCTCAATCTTGACAGTCTTAGCCTTATAATCTACTTGGATAGCACCTGCACCCGATACGCAGCACTTACCCATACCGCGAGCTACTACGGCTGCGTGGCTGGTCATACCGCCGCGTGCGGTGAGGATACCTTCGGCTGCGCTCATACCTGCGAGGTCTTCCGGACTCGTCTCGATACGAACCATCACTACCTTGTGGCCGTTAGCGTGCCACTCCTGAGCGTCGTCAGCGTGGAATACGATTTGTCCGCATGCAGCACCCGGACTTGCGGGCAGACCCTGCGTGATAACTTTAGCACGCTTGAGTGCCTCTTTGTCGAAAACGGGGTGGAGCAGTTCGTCCAATTTCTGCGGCTCGCAGCGAAGGATAGCCTCTTTCTCGGAGATAAGTCCTTCGTGCACCATATCCATAGCGATCTTCACCATTGCCGTACCGGTACGCTTACCGTTACGGGTCTGGAGGAACCAGAGTTTGCCTTCCTGAACGGTGAACTCCATGTCCTGCATGTCGCGGTAGTGGTTCTCCAGTTTCTGCTGGATAGCATTCAGCTCGGCATACATCTCCGGCATAGCCTCCTCCATCGACGGATACTTAGCTACGCGCTCTTCCTCCGAGATACCGGCACGCTCAGCCCAGCGTTGCGAACCGATCTTGGTAATCTGTTGCGGGGTACGGATACCGGCCACCACGTCCTCACCCTGTGCGTTGACGAGGTACTCGCCGTTGAACAGGTTCTCGCCGTTACCGGCGTCGCGGCTGAAGCATACACCCGTTGCGGAAGTGTCGCCCATGTTACCGAATACCATAGCCATAACACTCACGGCTGTTCCCCACTCATCAGGAATTCCTTCCATCTTGCGGTAGAGGATAGCACGCTCGTTCATCCAGCTACGGAATACAGCGCAGATAGCGCCCCAGAGCTGCTCCATAGGATCGTCGGGGAAGTCCTTGCCTGTCTGTTCCTTGATAGCCTTCTTGAAGCGAGCTACCAGGTCCTGAAGCTCCTCTACGTTCAGGTCCTTGTCCAGCTTGATGCCACGGATAGCCTTCACCTCCTCGATGATCTTCTCAAACGGATCGATGTCGGTCTTGTTGACCGGCTTCATACCCAGTACTACGTCGCCGTACATCTGTACGAAGCGGCGGTAGGAGTCGTACACAAAGTGGGGGTTCTGCGTTTTCTTGCACATACCTTCAGCTACGGTGTCGTTCAATCCCAGGTTGAGGATCGTATCCATCATACCCGGCATAGAAGCACGTGCACCCGAACGAACGCTGACCAGCAGCGGGTTCTGCGGGTCACCAAACTTGCAGTTCATCAACTCCTCGGTGTGCTTTACGGCAGCATTCACCTCGTCTTGGAGCATCTCTACGATTTTCTCTTGGCCTACCTGATAATACTCGTTGCAGACCTCGGTCGTAATAGTGAATCCGGGAGGAACAGGTACGCCTACCAGGTTCATCTCTGCACAGTTGGCACCCTTACCGCCGAGCAACTCACGCATTTGCGCGTTACCCTCAGCCTGGCCGTTACCAAAAGTGTAAACACGTTTTTTGTTTTCCATAAAAAATTAGGTTGATTATTAAATAGTTATAAAAACATAATGTTTCCTGCATGCATGCCCATACACAATGGACGCTGCAAAGGTACGAAAAAAAAATGACATACACAATAGTGTATGCAACTTTTTTAAGATTTTATGCAATTTTGTTAAGGTTGTGCAGTTTTTTTTGTGTATGTCCGAAAAAAAGTGTACCTTTGCACCAAATATGCATTTTTTGAAAATATCAGATACATGAAAAAGCACTTTTTAGCAATTCTGGCGCTCGTTTTTGTAGCGCAAATCAGTTGGGCAGGCACGGTTACTCCGGCTTCGCAGATTCCAGCGTATTATGCTGATGCGGACGGTTTGGCAGGCAAGCCGCTTTGGACGGCTATCAGTTCTATCACGAACAGAGGATTTAGTTCACTCGGCTATAGCGGTCTATGGACTGCATATAAAAAGACCGATGTCTATCCTGCAGATTCGGTAGGTAAGGCCGGAAAGATTTGGGATATGTACGGCGAGTGTACCTTCACCTACGGTTCCGATCAATGTGGTTCGTACAATGGTGTATGCGATTGTTATAATCGTGAGCACTCTATTCCGAAGTCCTGGTTTGGCGGTTCTACCAGCGGTATAGGTTGTGATATCTTCCATCTGGTGCCTACGGACGGAAAGATCAACAGTACCCGTTCCAACGATGAGTTTGGTGAGGTGGCCGGAGCGAAGAACTACTACGGAAACGGTACAGGTACTGCCGGTACATGGTCCACGGATCGTCCGACCATTGCCTCTGCAGCCGGTGAAGTGATTCAGGGATCGGGCAATGTGTTCGAGCCCAAAGACCAATACAAAGGCGATTTTGCGCGTGGATACATGGGAACAATTATTAAATGGCAACTGGCCAACATGACAACGGCGAATAATTTCTTTTCCGGTGAATATACTCCTTCCGGCTATTTCGGTTTTACCAAGAAAGCCGTTGTCCTTATGATGAAATGGCATCGTGAGGATCCCGTTTCGCAGAAAGAGATCGACCGTAACAACGGTATTCAGGCTACGCAAGGAAACCGCAATCCCTTTATCGATTATCCCTATCTGGCGGAGTATATATGGGGTGAACATGCCGGTGAGACCGTGGATATGTCGCTACTGATGCCTTCTACCGATCCGGACTTTATTCCCGGTGTGAGCAACGGCTTGCGTGAGCATGAAGTGCCGCCTATTCCGGGTGCTATGTACGGCGTGACTTGGTCGGTGAACGGCGAGGAATTGTTGGTGGATTCAATCTGCGAAGAATGTCCGATAATGGCTCTTCCGTCCATGCCTGTTTCATGTTCCACAGAGTCGAATGTGTTCGTAGGATGGACCACTGCCGCTATTGCAGGCACGAGCGAGGACGCACCGGCTGTGCTCTATACCAAGCCGGCAGACTTCCCCGCTGTCACAGCTGACGTTACTTACTATGCCGTCTTTGCCAAAGAAACCATTACACAAGGTGCGGCTCCGGCTACCTATATCTATGATGCCGACCATCAGGAAGGTTGGGCCAATACGGGTGCGAATAAGGGTTCGTACTGGCTCTTAGACCAAGATAAGACCCTTGTCTCCCCAGCTATCGATCTCATGGGGCTCGAGTCTATCGTAGTGAAGATGCGTACTTATGGCGGTACGCAGTACGATATGCTTCAGATCTCGGAGGAATCAGGTGTACTCACTTCCATCCAGGCTACCGGCGGTTCTACCATCACCGAATATACCTGGAATAACAATCTCTATATCGCCGGAACCTCTACGCTTACTTTCGCTTGTTCCAATGGCGCGGCTAATAAGGGTATCGGTATCCAGTCTGTGGTCATCAATGCTACCGGTTCAGGATCGTCCTACAACCGTTATATCACTTCCTGCCAGAGTGGCGACGAAGTGGAACTGACGCCTGCAGAGGTTGCCGTGGTACGCAAGATGCTCATTGGCGGACGCATCTATATCCTCATTGGCAACGAATTGTATAACCTGCAAGGTCAACGCGTAAAATGAAAATAGAGAATACTTCCTTTGTACATTGTACATTGTCACTTTGTACATTACTTGTACTTTGTACATTGTCACTTTGTACATTCGCGAATGTCGTCGTTGGCGTAGCTGCCATTCCGGAGAACTACTACTATGACGTGAATGGCAAGAAGAATGCGGACGCCATCCTGAATGCGCTATGCGACATTATCGACGACCATACCGTCATTGCCTATTCCGGCCTGGAGCCTTACTACGAGCAGACCGATTTCTACAACGATACGTTATGGGATATGTACTCGACCTGTACGTTCTATATGTCGCATGCCAACGTGCCGCAGTCGGCCGTTTGCGACGGATGGAACAAGGAGCACCTGGTTTGCCAGTCGTGGTTGGGTAGCGGACCGATGGTGTCTGACCTGTTTAACGTCTATCCTACGGATGCGCGTATCAATAACCTGCGATCGAACTATCCGTATGGCGTGGTAGGCAGCGGATTCAGCGGTTTCTCGAAGGACCCGCAACACCACGGACTCGGTAAACTGGGCAGTTCTACTACGAGTGGTATTGGTACGTGTTACGAACCCGACGATCAGTATAAGGGTGATTTCGCCCGTTCGTTCTTCTATATGGTGGCGCGCTATCGCAACAACGTGCTGAACTCCGGCAACGGCGCCAAGATGTTCACGTCCAACCCGACGAACCTGACGGCCTACAGCCTCTCGTTCCTCTTGGACTGGCATCGTCAGGATCCTGTATCGCAGAAGGAGATCGACCGCAACCAGGCCGTCTATGGCATCCAGCATAACCGCAATCCGTTTATTGACTATCCGGAGCTGGTGGAATATATCTGGGGCAACCGGGTGGGGCAGACAGTGGACCTGACGAGCATGACGCCTACCTGCGAGGGTGGCGGATACGACCCGACGCAAGTGACCAAGTACGCTGTCACCTGGTCGGTTTGCGGTACGGCGGTCACGACCGATTCCATTATTGCCGGACGGGCTATCACGGCTATGCCGGAGACGCCGGTGTCGTGTTCTGCGACGAGCGATGTGTTCATGGGATGGACCGTGGCACCGATAGAAGGCACAACGGACCAAGCGCCACAGCTCTATAAGCAAGTGGGTGATTTCCCGACCGTGACGGCCGACATGACGCTGTATGCTGTGTTTGCGCATGGCGAACAGGGGGCAGCCGTAGAACCCATGGTCTATACCTACGACGAGAATAACCAGGAGGGATGGACCAATACGGCGGAGAACAAGAACGGATCTTACTGGTTGCTGGATAAGGACAAGGTGCTGACCTCACCCGAGATCAACCTGGCCGGACTATCGTCTATAGAGGTCAATATCCGCACGTATGGCGGTACGCAGTACTGCAACCTGGACGTCAAGGCCGGCGATACGCAGATAGCCACCATCGTAGCTACGAATGGCAAGACGCTGACGGACTATACCTGGACCAACACCCAACCGCTGTCCGGCCTCTCGCCGCTGACGTTCTCTACGAACTACAACAGCCTGCAAGGTATCGGTTTCACCCGCGTCACGATCAACGCCACCGGTTCGGGCGTAAGCTATTCGGCCTTCCTGACCGACTGCGGCACCACCGGCCTCGAAAATCGAGAATCGAGAATCGAAAATCGCAAACTGCTGATCGACGGCCACCTATACATCATGATAGATAATCAACTATATACAATTACAGGATTAAAATTTAAGTAATTATGGCAGACAAACTTAATTTCCTGGCAGATTTTCCGGCCATCTCTACCCAGACTTGGAAGGACAAAATCATCGCCGACCTCAAAGGGGCCGACTTCAACAAGAAGTTGGTGTGGCGTACTCCGGAGGGCTTCAACGTACAGCCCTTCTATCGCCGTGAGGACCTCAAGGGACTGAAGACCACACTCTCAGCGCCCGGTCAATTTCCGTACGTTCGCGGCACACGTGCCAACAACGAGTGGGACATCCGTCAGAACATCTGTGCTTGCAAGAATGCACGCAAGGCCAACCAGAAAGCGCTGGAGGTACTCAACAAGGGTATTACCTCGCTGGGCTTCTGCTTGGACAAAGACAAACTGACTTACCACTTCATCAAGACGCTGCTGAACGGAATTTATGCTCCGGCAGTTGTGCTCAACTTCACGATCTGTCCGTGTGCAGCGCCTAAGTTGGCCGACATCTTGGTTCGCTATTTTGGCCGTATGGACTACGACTTCAAGGCCGTACGCGGTTCGATCAACGTGGACCCGATCAAGGGCATGCTACTGAAGGGCAAGAACCTCTCTCGTGAGGAGGTGACCGAGCGCCTGGTGGCTACCGTGAATGCCGCTAAGACGCTCGTCAACTACCGCGTAGTGGGTGTCAACTCGGCTATTATCAACAATTCGGGTGCGTATGCTGCGCAGGAACTGGCGTATGCCCTGGCTTGGGGAGCTGAGTACATGACCATGATGACCGAGGCGGGTGTACCTAACTACCGTGCCGCACGTGATATCCGCTTCAACATGGGTATCGGAGGCAACTACTTCATGGAGATTGCTAAATTCCGTGCCGGACGTCTGTTGTGGGCGAAGATTGTAGAGCAGTATAAAGCGCCGATCTTCACCACCGCGCTGCGTAACGCCGCTAAGATGAATGTGAGCGCTACGACGAGCCGCTTCAACATGACGGTCTTTGATGCGTATGTGAATTTGCTGCGCAGCCAGACCGAGACCATGTCGGCTGCTTTGGCCGGTGTGGACGAGATCACGGTGACGCCGTTTGATGTGACCTACGAAGAGCCTACGGAGTTTGCAGAGCGTATCGCTCGCAACCAGCAGTTGCTGCTGAAGGAGGAGGCGCATTTTGATAAGGTAGTGGATCCGGCAGCGGGTTCGTTCTATCTGGAGAACCTGACCGCCAGCATGGCTCAAGAGGCTTGGCGTCAGTTCCTGGAGATCCAGGAGCAGGGTGGATTCTTCGAGATGGTGAAGGCCGGTAAGATCCAGGAGGCTGTGGCCGCTAACCTCAAGACCCGTCTGCAGGACGTTGCCCGTCGTAAGGAGGTGATCTTGGGTAGCAACCAGTTCCCGAACTTCACCGAGAAAGCAGGCAAGAAGATCAAGGTCAACGAGAAGACCTGCTGCTGCAAGGGTGCTTGTGAGCCGCAGATCCCGACGCTGCCGATCGCTCGTGCAGCCGAAGAGTTTGAGACGCTGCGTCTGGAGACCGAGGCGGCTAAGAAGCAACCTGTGGCCTTCATGCTCACGATCGGTAACCTCGCTATGCGTATCGCGCGTGCGCAATTCAGTTGTAACTTCCTCGCGTGCGCAGGATATAAGGTAATCGACAACAACGGCTTCAAGTCTGTGAAGGACGGTATTAAGGCCGCTCGCAAGGCCAAAGCCGATATTATCGTGCTCTGCTCGTCGGATGATGAGTATGCTATCTACGCACCGCAGGCATGGATGCAACTGGAAGGTGCTCCTGAGATCTTCATCGTAGCCGGTGCGCCGGCATGCATGGAGGACCTCCAGAAGCTCGGTATCCAGAATTTCATCCACGTAAGAAGCAACGTGCTTGAGACATTGAAATCGTTTAACGCCCAACTCCTTAAAAAATAAGCCCTATGAAACCAGATTTTAAGAAAATAGATATCAAGCAGGTTTCAGCCTCTAAGGTGCTGGGACCCAATGTTGCCGACTGGCAGACGCCCGAACTCATCGACGTCAAGCCTATTTATACCAAAGAGGACCTCAAAGGCATGGAGCACCTCGACTACGTGTCCGGTATTCCTCCGTTCCTCCGTGGCCCGTATAGCGCCATGTATCCGCTGCGTCCCTGGACCATCCGTCAGTACGCCGGATTCTCCACCGCAGAGGAGTCCAACGCTTTCTACCGCCGTAACCTCGCGTCCGGTCAGAAAGGTCTGTCCGTCGCTTTTGACCTTCCGACCCACCGTGGCTACAACGCCGATAACATGCGCGTCGTAGGTGACGTCGGCAAAGCCGGTGTGTCTATCTGCTCGCTGGAGGATATGAAAGTCCTCTTCGCCGGTATTCCTCTGAACAAGATGTCCGTCTCCATGACCATGAACGGCGCCGTGCTGCCGATCCTCGCGTTCTATATCAACGCCGGACTCGAGCAGGGTGCCAAACTGGAGGAGATGGCAGGTACCATCCAGAACGATATCCTCAAGGAGTTCATGGTGCGTAACACCTATATCTATCCGCCTAAGTTCTCCATGAAGATCATCGCCGATATCTTCGAATATACCTCGCAGAACATGCCGAAATTCAACTCCATCTCCATCTCCGGTTACCACATGCAGGAGGCCGGTGCTACCGCGGATATCGAGTTGGCTTACACGCTTGCCGACGGTATGGAGTACCTCCGCGCAGGTGTCAATGCCGGCATGGATGTGGATACGTTCGCGCCGCGTCTCAGCTTCTTCTGGGCGATCGGTATGAACCATTTCATGGAGATTGCCAAGATGCGTGCAGGACGTATGCTCTGGGCGAAGATCGTCAAGTCGTTCGGCGCCAAGAACCCGAAATCGATGGCGCTCCGTACGCACAGCCAGACCTCCGGTTGGTCGCTCACCGAGCAGGACCCGTTCAACAACGTCGGTCGTACCTGTATCGAAGCGATGGGAGCTGCACTCGGTCACACCCAGTCGCTCCACACCAACGCACTCGACGAGGCCATCGCGCTGCCGACGGACTTCTCCGCTCGTATCGCACGTAACACCCAGATCTACATCCAGGAGGAGACCAAGGTCTGCAAGGAGATCGACCCGTGGGGCGGTTCCTACTACGTAGAGACCCTCACGCAGGAACTCATGGAGAAAGCGTGGGCTCATATCCAGGAGATCGAGAAACTCGGCGGTATGGCAGCAGCTATCGAGACCGGTATCCCCAAGATGCGTATCGAGGAAGCCGCGGCGCGTACACAGGCGCGTATCGACTCCGGCAAACAGAAGATCATCGGTATCAACGAGTATCGTCTGGAGCACGAAGACCCGATCGACATCCTTGAGATCGACAACACCGCCGTACGTGAGCAGCAGGTAGCCCGCCTCAACGAACTCCGTGCTAACCGCGACGAGAAAGCCGTACAGGCTGCTCTTGCTGAAATCACCGAGTCCGTACAGAAATGGGCTGACGGCGGTAAGGGTGAGAACCTCCTTGCACTTGCTGTCAAAGCAGCCGGTCTCCGCGCTTCGCTCGGCGAGATCTCCGATGCCTGCGAGAAAGTCGTAGGACGTTATAAAGCAACCATCAGAACTATTTCAGGCGTGTACGCTTCAGGTACTAAGAACGACGATAACTTCCAGGAAGCTTGTCGTCTCACGGCAGAGTTTGCCAAGAAAGAAGGTCGTCAACCCCGTATCATGATTGCTAAGATGGGTCAGGACGGCCATGATCGTGGCGCCAAAGTGGTAGCCACCGGTTATGCCGATTGCGGCTTTGATGTCGATATGGGACCCTTGTTCCAGACTCCGGCAGAGGCAGCTAAACAGGCGGTGGAGAACGATGTCCATGTACTGGGTGTCTCCAGCCTCGCGGCAGGTCACAAGACTCTCATCCCGCAGGTCATCGAGGAGCTCAAGAAACTCGGTCGTCCGGATATCATGGTCACCGCCGGTGGTGTCATCCCCGCGCAGGACTACGACTTCCTCTACAAAGCCGGTGTTGCCGCCATCTTCGGTCCCGGCACTCCGGTGGCGTACTCTGCTAAAGTGGTGATGCAACTGCTGATGCAGGAATAATCATCGCTAGGCCCTTGGCTCTTTCAGCAAAGGCAGGCATCTTCTTGGATGTCTGCCTTTCGTTTGT
Source organism: Paludibacteraceae bacterium (assembly GCA_017509715.1). Classification (GTDB taxonomy): domain Bacteria; phylum Bacteroidota; class Bacteroidia; order Bacteroidales; family Paludibacteraceae; genus Colicola. The sequence continues at coordinate 302,921 of JAFWOU010000029.1, forward strand.
GTATCCTTTGTCTTGAAAATGAGCATCCCATGCCTTCCTTCTTTTTTTCTTCACTTCGTGAAAATTAAAGGGGGAAAAGCAAGCGCTTCGCTTATTTAAAATCACCATCGGTCGGACGTTACCATTTTTCGTAGTATGCCGTCTTCTTATTTTTTCTTCGCTGCCTGTAGTGTGGAACTCCGGTCATATGGCGGTTTAGCCCGTCGCGGTACTCTCTCCACGTTCGTGCCAATTCAATTCGCTGCGTCCGTCTCTATTTTTATCCTTAAAATACACGCCCGCCCGTACGCGCTCAATGCGGATGTAGCGATTTGCTGTTACCTCCGGTGGTAATTCTCTCTTTGTCAATTAGCACGGCATCGTATGCCGTATTTTCCCACATAATTGCGTGAAAGTGTGAAAGTGTGAAAATGCGGAGCATAATCGTGCCCCTGCGGCTAAGAAAGTAAAGAAGGCGCCCGTTTGAGGTGACCCCCAAAAGTTGGACAGATTATTAAATCTATTTGACTTGATTTTGAAAGTGAGTTCGGTATTGTACCGGGCTCATTTTCAATTTTAGTTTGATACGTTCGGTATTATAGTACCGGATGTATTGTTTCAATGC